>JAKSLP010000054.1 GCA_024401115.1 Bacteroidaceae bacterium
TTTTTACGTTTTTCTTTTTCTCATCATCAGTAGACAACTGAATGCGACGGCACAGATCAGGTAGCCAACTGATGTTTCGGGCTTCCTCCCACTCTTTTCGGGTGGCAGGGATGGCAGGTGCACCATGCGATGCACCTACACAAGTAAAATACTGATCTGCCATAAGCTTACCACTTAAATGTCTTCAGGAACTCACGGATAATCTTTGTCACTTCGAAATGCTTTGCGCACAGAGCCTTCTTGCCCATGTTCTTAGGCAAGCGGATAATGAAGATCAAATCCTCCTTTGTTTCTCTGATCAAGCCGTAATGAGTCTCAAAAACAGGCTCATATCTGCGGCACGAAGTTTGTCTATATGGAATGAAATGGGTACCACCGCCCTGGAAAACCTTAAATCTTCCATATTGATTTACTGAGTCTTTAGTCTTGTCAAACAGCCCGTTAGCCTCTGCGTAGTCAGCAGGACTGGTTACTACTTCTCCATTCTCGTAGATGATGGTTGTAGAATCCATCTCCAAGGTCTTTGCAAAAATTTGTTTTTCCATTTTGAGTTGAATTTGTGAGGCGAAGTGTTGGAATTGCTGGCCAGCTTATTCACGTGAAGTTCCTCACTTCAACTCAGGTTAAAAAAATGTGTGTTATTTCATAGTTACCGACATAAGGTTGCGGTTGTCACCATAGAGCTTCAAGCATGATACATGCATCCACCACTGGTTGCCATTAGTTGCCAAAATCAGGTGGTCAAAGTATGAATATGACATCAGGAAATATGCCCATTCCACCAAAACTTTCAACTGATCCGAATAGGATAACTCCTTCCAGTTCTCACCAATAATGTCAACGGCTTCGCCTCGCATATGTGGGCTGTTATCCTCACCGCCCACCATATTATTCAGCTCCTTGCTGCGGAAACCGCTCATTATCTCCAACTTAATGCCACGTTCTGCCAGTGGTTCCAGCACATTGTTGCACAAGCACTGCAAGTTATCCATCGCAGCCATATCAGGCATATTGTCAATGCACAGGCTCTTGGCAATAGAGTTTTCACACATCTGCTCCAGTGTGAAATGTCTAGACAACTGCATATTAGCTGATTTTAACTATACGGATTTCAGTCTGATAACGAACGGCACCGTTCTTATCCTTGAAGTCACGTGCAGACATCTGGCACTGCACAGTGTGGTACTCATCAGTAGGAAGATCCTTCAAACCACGGGCGTAATCACCCACTGCTTCTGCATAGAACGTATCCACGCCATCAGTCAATACAAATCCCTTACTTGCAAATACTTGCATCTGACCGTTACGGTCCTCATAACTGCGTTCCTGTACTGGGAACTGCTCTTTAATCATTACTAACTTTTCCATAATAGATAAAAATTAAAAATTTTTATGTCAACGGACTACGGACAACGGACAACGGACGGGCTTCGCCCCTATTCCGCATGGCTGACTGTTGTCTGTTGACTGTTGTCTGTTGTCAAGCGCTTAGCGCTTAATAACAGTGCTTATTAATCTTCTATTCTCATTAGAATTCATCTTGCACGAAACATGAATCCAAACATCAGCACCATTATCCTCAATAATCAGCTGATCATACGGGCAATGCTCCATAATCCAGCAGGCCCATTGGATGATGGTTTCAAGCTTTTGTGTCTTGGACTTGAAATTCCAATTCGAGGCACGGATATCAGCAGCCTCTCCAGTCAGGTGCTGGCTGTTCCACACACCACCAACCGCCTTATTCACAGCTTCGCTTCGGAAACCGCTGTTCACCATTAC
This sequence comes from Bacteroidaceae bacterium, assembly GCA_024401115.1. Taxonomy (GTDB): domain Bacteria; phylum Bacteroidota; class Bacteroidia; order Bacteroidales; family Bacteroidaceae; genus Minthousia. The sequence continues at coordinate 1,783 of JAKSLP010000054.1, forward strand.
TGGAACACGAACATGATCACGCAGTGGCTGCAGAATCGTCTCGCACAGATTCTTCAGGTTCTTTACTTGTTCCTCGTTCGGAACGTTAGGTAATCCCAGGCGTGAAGCAGTATCGCTTCTCGTCATCTCTCGCAGGGAGAAATTTTTTGTTAAATTCAGGTCATTCATCATCTTCATTGAACAATTTCATAATATTGTTCTTTATTTTTATTGAGTTGATCCTTATATTCTTCAGATTCTGACAAATAATTACACTCCTTCTCTAAAATCTCAGCCATATAATTTGCACCATACTGTTTTCTTTTTATTTCCATATCTGATAAAAATGAGAAATCTTCATCATCTTCCAGTTCGCGATTTAAGGCCACAAGTGCACTTATTGCTTTAAATATGTATAACGTCTGTTTAGTTGACGTAGTATCAAACAATTCCTCATCTCTCAAATAGTCCATACATTCATTGCTATTGAGGATAGCTACAAGTGCCTCTCGTTGCAAGTCATCTCTTACCTTCAGTGAACAATACTTACTCAACAGAACAGTATTCATCTTGATTCCTTTTTCTTTCATAATACACTAAATATAAATTAATTATCATTCCTTATTAAAAGAAACACTCCAGTACATGCTGATGCAGAAACGCAACAGGCTAAAATTCAATGTAATTCTCATAATCCTACAATTCATCTACACGAAAATTCAGATATCTCTCCACCACACCACCATGTTGATAGATAGGTTTAAGAATCTCACGCACCTGGTCAACCAAGTTGAAAAAACACACGTTTCGTTTCTTCATTCCCATTTCCTGCTTTGCTGCCTTGGCATTTTCGTAATCCTGGTCTGCAAGAAGGCCAAACAACACAATCGTATTGATGTTCTGTTTAGCGGTTGTACCGTCCATACACAACTCTGGCAGTGCTTTCTGGATCAGCTGACAGCATACTGGATTGACCAGACAGTAGAACATGAAATCATTCATATCACAGACAAATGAATAATCAGGTTCATCCATGATGTAAATCTTGTTTTCTTCTCTTTCTTTTTCCATTTTCTTCAATTTTTAAATAATACAATATGTTATTCATCACACTCGTTCTCACTCTCATCTTCCGGTTTCAGGATGGCACGCAACTGCTCCACCAGCGTAAGGAATCTCTTATCCCACTTGGTCAGAATATTCTTCTTGTAGTGCTCCACAGCAGTCTCGTAGCCTTTCTGATCCAATGCACCATAAACAGCGATTGTGCTCAACACACCCGGCTTGGTATCATTGCCTTTCACCAATCGGGGCATCATCTCCTCAATTAATGAACAGCAAACTTCATTGGCAAAACACTGTGCCAGGAATGAGGCTTCGTCCTCGGGTAAATCCAACAGGAATGCTACCAATTCACATCCCATCACGTCTTTGTTTTCTTTCTCCATTTTACTTTCTTTTTTTAATGATTACTTGGTGTCAAACTTGAACTTCTTTGTTCCTTTTGACAATGCAAAGGTATGGGGAAATCGGCTGGAAAGAGAAAATAACTTTCTGACAATCAGTGGTGTTCAAACTTATGCCCGTTTTGTTCAAAGTTTTGGGCATTTTGTTCAAAGTTCTTGTTCAAAGTTTTAGAAAAAACAAAAAAAGAGCCCCTTTTGGGACTCTTTTGATTAAATATTCGGAAAACTTTGAAAAAGTTTGAACAGTATGCAGAATTCTGTTCAAACTATTTCTGTAATGCCCATAAATAGGGGAAAAAGTTTGAACACTTTTGTATACGTGTTCAAACTTATGGTATAGTTATACATTAACTATTACGAAGTCTGGTATTGATTTCAAATACCATTAAGGAGTAATTTTTGAATTTCGATGCCATTTGCAGGCTATTATTGGTTTCCATTGCCTGTTCCTTAATCCAAGCAACGCCTGCATGTTCCACCCAATACGACTGCTTGATTTGTCGGGCACGACCATTTGATATTACTTCATGGCCCAATTTTTCATTCAGCCAAAGCGCAAATATGGTGAAGTCTACAGGTTTAATATATTTATAGAAGATTAGTGCCTGATAGAAACAAACCCAATCCATGGGCTTCGCTTTTTTCTCTTCCATATATTTAGCGACCATAGACAAATTCTTCTCTACCAGTATACCTTTTTCTTTAGAGCAGAACTGGACTTCAAAGTGTTCCTCCTCACCCATACTCAATGCATAGGTTTCCTGATCAGATAGTTTCATCTCATTCGTATAATGCTCCAGTAAATTGATGCAACGGTAAATGTTATCAAAACCTTCCTTTTTTGCTCCCTGATGCATCATGTCCAGCACAAGACCTATCGGATCATTGATATGGGAGTAATACATTATTCCCTCGGGACTATTTACAAATTCTTTGGGTCACTGGGCATATCTTCCGTGAATAAGTGCATATCGTGTCTTTCCAGTATGCTGCATACATTGGGCTATATATGACTCTTCCTTAAGACATTGTTTCTGGAATTCTTCGGCCATATAACGGCTATTCCCTGCATTATATATCTCGCATAGTTCTTTATTATCACGAAGACTGCGGCATTTGACATGTTTTTCCTGGTTCTTCATCAACAACTGCTCTAATTCCTCAACGACCTGATGCACTACCTCTGGAAGCACCTTAATAATCGTGTCACGATACTGGGATTGCAAATCAGATTTGAAATAATCCATTTCAATACTGAAATCATCCTCTGCCAATAACTGCTCTAGAACTTCAGGATTAGTGTGTAAAGGTATAGCCATAAATTCAACAATAGCACGATCTAATTTCAGCAAATCATTATTCATTTCCTGCTGAAAATCAGGATAAATTGACACATATTGGCTGGCTATCATATCCAGATTAACATGATTAAAATGGCGGATATTGTCCAATAGATGCTGGTACTTGAAGAACAAAGCAACAGGTGATTCAAGCCCACGATAGGCTGAATTTTCCATAACCATAGCACCCAAAAGGGCACATAGATTAGAACAGCAGTCGCAGAAATGCGACAGATTTTCAGTACTTGCAGGTTTATAAGAACCAAGCAATTCTTTTTGCACATTAAGGCGTTCCAAATCAGACATCTCGTCTGTAGGAAAAATTGGAAGGGGTTTTTCCTTCATTTTTTAAGTAAAAAGGTTTATGAATAAAGAAGGAATCTGACAATGGGCAATGCCCTATTAAGTAACATCCTGGTATCAGCTAAACCAACAATGGGACAAAATAAGTACTGCCCACGCCAGATTCCTGGAGCGGACGCATACTTACTTCATCTTCCACTGTGTTCTTTTTGAAATTTGCTGATTTCGGATGTAAACTCAGAAGTGAAGTTGCGTTTATATCATTTATATAAAATCATTTATAGTTCCTATCGCCATAGGAAAGGTGTAACCCTTACAATAAACATTTCTTTGTGGATGCAAAGATAGCACACATTTTTGAAATGTGGTGTAAAAATCTCAGTATTTATAAAAAAGTTATATCTTTGTACATGAATAAAATTACTCGCGCAAACTGAATGGATATTTCAAACTATCCGTTAATGGAGATTTTGATTGTTAATGCCTCGCGTGCGCTACATTGGTTTTGTGTATGACTGGTTTTATTAATCTCATATTTAACTTCACTAAATGTCTGTAATATTTACAGAATTAATAATTAAACGGACTAAAAGCGTTACAGCGTTACAGCGTTACAGCTATATTTTACCAATTACCGAAAATCAAAAAATAGATTTTATATTATATATATATAAATATATATATATAATATAAGTTACTCTTTAAGAATATTGGTAAAATGGGGTAAATTGCCAGAATCTTGCTGTAACGCTGTAACGCTGTAACGCACTAAATTTATTATTAGCTGAATATTAGCAGAATACGTTTATCAGCCATCATAAATGCTAACAACAACGCAAATAAAAGGAATTATCTTTACTAAATCTATAACGTGAGTGCCAAAATCCGTGCTTCGCGCCGCAAAATGTGAGAAACATTGAGTAAAATACGATTTTTTGGCGTTTTTTTTATTTTTCAATTGATATACCCCTCAAAAAGTCGTAACTTTGCAATAGCATTTGAGAGGCATATCTTAAGACCGATGGCGGTTTTCTATGATGACAAGGGCCCGTTATCTATGAAGACTAAAAATGGGATAAGAAAAGCACTCAATGATTGTCATGTCACTCTAATGTCATTCCCTTATAATGTCATGTTGAGCGAAGCGAAACATCTTACTGAATAAGTAGTCGCATACTTTTCATACTCGCGAGGAAAGATTCTCTCTCCGTTTCACTACGAGAGCGAACAAGTTCGAGCGCTTCGCATTCGCTCAGAATGACAATGGGAGGACAAGAAGAGAGAATGACAAAGGGATAACAAAACGAGAAAACTAAAACTAACCTTTAACCTTAAAAACTAAAAACTATGATTAACTATTCTATCGTGATGCGTAGCATCAACAGCAATTTGCTTGAGATTAACCAGGCAAAGGGCCGTATCAAGTATGCAAAGGAGCATAACCAGGAACCAGCACAGGCAGATTTGGATCTGGTGAAGACCGAGAAGCAGCATGCTTATGCTATCGCTCAGTATGCGGATGTAATGAACATCGAGAAGTTTGCAAGACACATTTCGAGTCACGGCTGTGTTTATTCACGTGCGGATATCAGTGCTATTCTTTACATGGCAGTGGACTGTATGCGAGAGATGTTGCTGGAGGGCAAGAAGATTCGCCTCGGTGACTTGGGTGATTTCAGCGTCAGCTTGGCTTCTAAGGGTGCTGAGAGTGCTGATAAGTTCTCTGCGCAGAACATCACTGCCGTGAATGTCAACTGGGAATGCGGTGCTGAATTTAAGAATCTGCTTGCAGATGCTGAGTTCAACTTGGTGGCAAGCCGTAAGGCGCAGCAGGCTGTTATCTCTGCTATTAAAGACGGAAAGACTGTGGTTGACCTGAATAATCCAGATGGTTCGCCTACTGATGGTCCTTCGGACGGTCAACAGACAGAGTCGCCTAACGGCGGTCAACAGACAACAGACAACGGACAACAGACTGGTGGTGGTAACACCCAGGGAGGCGGCACTGATGTAAACGGAGGTGATAACACTACCCCACCTGACTTTGGCTAATCCGTAAGTTGTCATTCCGAACGAACGTGAGGAATCTTTCTGAATAAGTAGTGCATACTTTTCATACTCGCGAGGTAAGATTCTTCGCTTCGCTCAGAATGACAATACTAAAGGCTTATGAAAACTAAAAACTTTTCAGCAGTGATGCTGCTAGCCGCAGGCATCCTGCTAGCTTACATCTCCTTATTCCTGCCACCCCCAGGCGAAATAGATGATAGCGTGATCTACATCTTCGCACAGATCTTAATCTACGCTGGCAGCATATTTGGAATTGAGCATTATATCAGCCTGCGGCTGGACAACAGACCACGGACAACGGACAACGGACTGAAAGAGAAAACTATCGAGATTTTCCCCAAACCAACCAACTAATCTTCATGACAATTGTCTACTGCATAGCCGTCTGTTGACTGTTGTCTGTTGACCGTTGTCATGAATAAAATTTTAATTTTATGAATAGCAAAAACAAATGGAGCATCATTATCAATGCACTGCTCACCGCCATCACAGGAGTCCTTACAGCTTACGGTATCGTGTAAAGAAAAAGAGAACAGCCCCTTAAAAGACTGTTCTCTTTATTATTAAATGTGGTCATGATGATCATGGTCATTAAGGTCATTAACGATTATATAGGTGCCATGACGCAACAATATTCATAGATTTTCTTGTCGATTTACGAATTAGTCTCTATTTTTGCAACTGAATGATATTTTGTTCAGCAAAGAGAGGGACTTTGCTGACCTTCAGTTTCCACTGGTTTCCTTTCCTTCTTTTCAGGAACCATTCCCCTCCAGGGAAAGTTTATTATAGATTTACACATGGAAGTCTCAATATTTGTGACTTCTATTTTTGCGTGTATTACCCAAATTTCATTGAAAAAAGAAAAATAATTTGCAGAAATCAACATATATGTTTATTTTTGCATTAATTTAATTCGATATGGAAAGAAACCTATTGATTGAATTACTTGAGTCAGGAGAAAAGGTAAGCCTGTATTCTCCACGATTCGAAGGAGAGCAATATACAGAATTTGAGAAATTCCTATTAACATATAAAGATACTTACTTATCAGATATACAGATTCTTATCAAGAGAATTGATATCATCAAGCAAAATGGAGCAGAGGACCGTTATTTCCGTTACGAGGGTACCATGAACGATAGAATAATGGCATTACCATCGCATATCGATACTACAAGCCTTCGGCTCTACTGCATAAATATCAATCACTCCATTCTGATCCTGGGTAATGGCGGAATAAAGACCACTCGAACCTATCAGGATGATATTCAGTTGCATAAAGCAGTTAGAACATTGCAGAAGATAGATATAGAAATTAAGAAATTGGAGAAATCAAGCGTTGTGACTATCATTGGAACACAACTTAATGGCCCGTTAGTGTTTACAATAAATGATGAAATAGAAGATCCGAATGATGAAGACAAATAAGATTATGGATTCCATACGCCAAGGCACACCGCCCGAAGTGAACAAGCAGGTGGAGTTATGTGTGGCTATTGCCAATCGCATATACGATATCATGGATGAGCGTGGAATGAACCAGAAAGAACTGGCGCAGAAATTGGGTAAGACAGAAACCGAAGTAAGCCGTTGGTTAAGTGGTACTCATAACCTCACTATCGCTACTATTGCCAAAATTGCAATCGTTTTGGGAGATGATATCATTACCACAACAGTAAAACAAAATACTTACGCCATTCCTGAAGATTCTACATTAATTGTAGCTGAAGGATAAGAATGTGGTGCTTATATCTTATCGAAAATATCATCGGGGACAGAACCGTGACACATTAGCATGTCGCCGGGACTGTCCCCGATGCCTATATTACTAAGTTATTACTTCTTCAAAGTGAGAACCAGGATCGATGACTTGTCCTCGGCATTGTATTTTTTCTGCAGTGCCTCGAACTGTTCGCCTGTTTCATATACGGTAATCTGCTCAATGGATTCGGTATTCATCATCAACGCCTGTGCAGAGTCGTAAGTGATGACCTGCTCATTGCAAATCACTAGGATGCTGTCGGCACTCACCTCTTTTTCACCCATCTCCTCGGTTTCAGCAGGTGCTTCCGGTGCTTCCTGCTGTGCTTTCTCCTGATTTCCACATGCTGCCAGACTCAGTGCTGCAGCGAAAAGTAAATAACTGTATTTCATTGTTTTTTAATTTATTGCTTCATTGCAGAATAAACCAACGTAAGGTTTTTATTGCAATGATATAATTCCATATATAGGCCTGTCATGTTCTCCCAACCTCCTTCAATTCCTTCCGGAATGATTTGCTCACCCTTGGTGGTATAGAATCGGTTTCCATTTGTCAAGCTGCTGTCAGCCATGTCCGATAGAAGCAAGTAGGTAGTTCCCTTATAATTGAATGCATGGATTTCAACAAAATGACCATTATGCGAGGACAGCACTACATCTTTGAGCCATTTGGGCAGTTTATTCACGTCTTTGATAGGCTCTTTCTTGGCTTCCTGAAGCATTGTTGAAATCTCCTGATCCGTAACATTCGAAAAATCGTCATTCGAACTGCATCCCCACATCAGCGGCAAAAACAGGAATAAATACATCCATTTTTTCATCATTCACAAAGTTTTAAAGATTCGTTTTTACCATAAGACAAATCAACTTGTACATTCATTACACCTAAACCTTATTTTTTGCAAAAATTAACGATTTATTTCCCCGAGTTATCTACCACTGCCTCGAAAATGGTGCCGCGATAGGACTCGTTGTAGCGCATGCCCATGCAAGTGATGAGGGCATCGCCGGTACGGGTATCGATAAATACGGTGAAGCGCGGCATGGCATTAAAGTCGTCCCAGTTCGAGCTGTTCATGGTGCAATGCAACTGCAGAGTGACTGATTTATACTTCTTTGACACTCTTACTTCCTTCTTGTCTACGGTAGCCTCTGCCATAAATATTGGAGGTGGAACGGTAATGAAGCCGTACAGTTCGGCACTCTCTGCCGCCAGGGCATACACCTGCTCGTCGCTCAGCGCATGAGTCACACGGGAACCGGTGAAATCGGTGCGGATATGCAACTTGCCGTCAATGCATCTGAAGTAGTTGGATTCCTTGTTCAGATCGTTGAATGTAATGGTGCGGGGATAATTTGCCTGGGTGGGCACCAGCACCCAATTGCCTGATTCAAAAAGCTGTTGATAATACTCTGCCGTTTTCTTCAGGTCTGGATCCACTGCCTCGTCTCCCCTTCCGCTGGCATAGGCAGCAAAGGACATGGATGTCATGACGACAGCTATCCAAAGGGCTAATAATCGAAATGTCTTCATATTATTTTGAGTTTTAAATTTCCACTATTTGCAAAGGTAGCAAATAAGATTATACCTTCAAAATTTATGGGCATGATTCTATCTTATAGTGATGTCATGATGGTCATGGTCATTAAGGTCATTAAGGAATTTAAAGGGTTTATGCCTCCAAGGTTAATTTCCAATAATAAAGTAAAATTTTCTTACCGAAAAGTAATGCGGGAAGATGAAAAAGTGCGTATATTTGCAACAGATAATATTCACTCTAAAAATTGATAGATTATGAGTAAGATTACACTGATTACCGCAAGCGCACGTAAGAATGGTAATTCGAATCAGATGGCAAACTGGTTTACCGAGGAGGCTAAGACCCTGGGTGCCGAAGTAACCGCTTTCGATGCCGTAAAGCTGAACCTGGACGGTTGCCACTTCTGCAACGCATGTTTCAAGAACAATCATGTCTGTGCTTTCGAGTACGGCTTTGACCCTATAGCAGAGGCAGTTATGGATAGTGAGATCCTGGTGTTTGCCATGCCTGTCTACTTCTTCTCAATGCCTGGCCAGATGAAGAATATCCTGGATCACTTCTACTCGTTCCTGGTGGGCGGCAAGAGCATGGGCAAGAAGACCATCGTGGCTATGGGTACCTCGGGACAGCCTGTCGATTCCAATGTATGGGAGGGCGTTACCGCTATCCTGAGCAAGACTGCCGGCATGATGGGTTGGGATTACGAGGAACTGACCTATGGCGTGATGAATAATCCGGGCGCTATCCTGGATACTGATGCCGAGGAAAAGGTTAAGGCGCTGGCTCAGAAGCTTTTGTGTTGACAACGGTCTACGGACAACAGACAACGGACAATTCCGCTAAATGTCATCCTGAGTGAAACGAAGGATCTTTCCTGGCTAGTAATGCCATTCGGAATAGAAAGATTCTTCGCTGCGCTCAGAATGACATAATATATTTTTTGGGCTTCGCTCAGAATGACATAATATTATCAGAAACTATGAACAAATTGATTATTACACTCTTTGGAGTGATGCTGATTGTGGCATCATGCTCACAGGGCAATAACACCGCTACCGAACCTACGGGGCGGGAGGCTTTTGTGGCATTTGCCGAGCATTTCAGTGAAAATGAGATGTTTGCGTATGCAAATGTGGGGGACCGTGAGGTGCTGCTGGTATCTCAGGAGGTTTTCGGGAACAATGTAAACGAGGATAAGGAGGCTATCGAGGCTACTATCTTTGCGCAGGATGAAAAGGGCAAAATCGTGAGCCTGGGTTCTATCCGCTCGCAGGGAACTGCCTATCCGGTGTCGGTTCTGGACGGCAAACTGATGGTGGCAGGGCACCGCTTCGTGCGTATTTACAGCATCCGGGGCGATGTTCCGGAACTGGTTCTGGATAGCTACGGCGAGGGCGAAGGTCCGGAAATGCCTGCGATGTTCGAGACTTTCGGAAAGGGTAATTCCATCAAATTCAATAAGAAACCATGACTTTATTGGAAGCGATGATGGATTTGGGCATTGCCAAGCTCCACTTCGAAATCGGTGCCGGAAAAGAGAATTTTATCTGGGTGTAACCCTACGAAAAAAGGTGCCATGAGCCTCGCCCCATGACACCTTCTTACATATAACTAACGTAACTCTAATATTAAGCTTGAGGATTGGTAATCTTATCAAAGCACTCGAAGTACTTCTTAGCCTCCTCGCGTGAAGCCAACTCGATGTTGCTCATCTCAGGCTGTACAGGCTCACCAGACTCCAGGTCGATTGGGAACTTGGTATCCACATTCTGCTGTCCCTCCAGGTAAACCTCCGAGATCTGCAGGCAAACATTAGGCTGGTTGGTCAGCTTAACCACGGTGCCCGGCATGAATGCCACCATATCGCCCTTTTCCATCAAGTTGCACTCGGTAATCATGCCCGAGAAGCTCTGGTCCACCTTACCCTCATCGTCAACATGCTCGAAATTGATGCAAGCCAGTTCGCTGGTTGCAGCAAAGATATGCCAGTGCTCATCGTTCTCGGTAGGCACCTTCCAGTTGTTAGCGTAGTAGTTGGTAACCAGTTCCAGTTGCTTTCTGGCATGGTCTATCACCTTATAAACCAAAGTCATACCGCTACGAGTACCATCGTCATTTACATTGATGGATAATTGAAATGCTTTTTTCATATGTATTATTTTAAATAAAATTTCTGTTACTGATTCTCAGGCCGAATGCAAAAGTACAAAAAAAAATCATTATATTTGCAGCAACAAGCCGAATTTTACAAATCGTAAATCAATTTAATACACATGAGAATCTTTTTGAAATCGGGCCTGCTATTGTTTGCAGGCGCAGTGCTGGCTTCATGCGCAGGCCAGCAGAAGGGTGGCATGACCGCAGAGGAGTATCTGGGTTACAACCCTGACGAGCAGCAGTTGCAGATTGGCGACGACATTGCCATCGCACAGACTCAGTACGGTAAGATCAAGGGCTATATCCTGCACGGCGTATACACCTATCTGGGTGTTCCTTACGGTGCATCGACTGAGGGCGAGAACCGCTTCATGCCTCCTCAGCCTTGCCAGCCTTGGGACGACATCATGCCTACCGTATTCTATGGCGATACCGCTCCTCAGAACACCAAGGGCAAGTACACCAATTCCTATAGCACCTTTGCTGATCACTGGAACTACTGGGATGTGAGCGAGGACTGTCTGAAACTGAACGTGTGGACTCCAAACACCGATAACAAGAAGCGCCCTGTTTTGGTATGGTTGCACGGTGGCGGTTACACCAGCGGTAGCGGCATTGAGCAGGACGGTTACAACGGTGAGAACCTGGCTCGCGAGGGTGATGTGGTATTCGTAACCATCAACCATCGTCTGGGTGCCATGGGCTACACCGACTTTTCTGCTGTAGATGAGAAGTTTAAGGACTCGGGCAACGTGGGTATGCTGGATATTCACGCAGCGCTGCAGTGGGTACACGATAACATTGCCAACTTTGGCGGTGACCCAGGTAACGTGACTATCATGGGACAGAGCGGTGGCGGTGCCAAGGTTTGTAACATGATTGCGATGAGCGACAACAAGGGTCTGGTACACAAGGGCGTGGCACTGAGCGGTAATGCTTATTCTGCTGCTGATCAGACTTATACATCGGCTTTGGGTAAGTACATCTTCGAGAAATCGGGCAAGACCATGAAGCAGCTTCAGGAGATGCCTTGGGAGGAGTACTATGCATTTGCTAACCAGTGCGCCCGTGATTTCGCTGCCGAGCATCCTGAGGCTCCTGTACGCGGTGGCTTCTCTCCTGTTGCCGACGGCGTGCATTTCCCAAAGGGCACTTTCTATGAGAATCCTGACGACTGGTCGAAGGATGTGGCTATGATGTTCTGCACCACTACCGCAGAATGGGGTCGCAGCCGTACCGATGCCAAGTTGGAGGAAATCGGTAAGGAAGAGGCTATCGAGATGATGAAGGCTCCAGGTCTGTTTGGCGGACCTACCAAGACTGCAGAGCAGGCAGCTGCCAGCTACGAGGCTTATGCTAAGGTGGCAGAGTTGCTGGGCAAGAAGAAGCCTATCGACATTGTGAACCTGCAGGGTGCTTCACGAGACCGTGTAGTGGCAACTGCCGATGCCAAGAAGAAGCAGGCTGCTCCTGTTTACATGGCACTGTTTGATTATCAGCCACATATGTTCAACGAGCGTATGCGTGCCTTCCACTGCGCTGATATCTGCTACTGGTTCAAGAACACCGATAAGATGATTACTCACACCGGTGGTGGTAAGGAGCCTCGTGTACTGAGCGACAAGATGAGTGCTGCCTTGCTGAACTTCATGAAGACCGGTAATCCTAACAACTCTCTGTTGCCTGAATGGCCTGAGTATACTCCTGAGCAGGGTGCCCTTATGCTGCTGAATAATGAATGTAAGGTGCTGAATGATCCTGACCGTGAGGCTAGAGCTGCTGGAATGTAATACTGTACATTATAACTTATTGTCATCCTGACACTACTCTTTTGTCATTATGACATTCCCCCTTATTGTCATTCTGAGCGTTAGCGAAGAATCTTTCCTGGCTAGTGGTGCCATTCGGAATAGAAAGATCCTTCGCTTTGCTCAGGATGACATTCTTTTTTTTTCTTTACGTCCCTCCTATTGTCATTCTTTATTATAATTTGACATTCGTTCCGAATGACAATTATAATACCCCATTATTTTGTAAAACAAATTTGGCTATAACATACATAATGCTTAATTTTGCACTCGGTTTGTGCTGAAATGACACAAAAAGAAATGAAATACAAACAAAATGTATAGTATATGAAAAACCTATTACTAACGGGAGCCGCTTTGTGCCTGCTGCATACCACGGCAGTGGCAGGTCCTAAGGTGCCCATCAGCTTTGACAAGTATCATGGCTACACGGGTACGGTGGACTTTATCAAGGCTGTGAACAAGGCTTATCCCGACATTACCGAACTGAAGGAAATCGGGCGAAGCTCGCAGAATCGTCCGATGTATGTGTTGGTCATCACCAACAAAAAGACCGGTACCACACTGGACCGTGAGAAGAAACTGGTGCACGAGCGCCGTCTGGAAGTGCCTAATCCTCCTATCCAGGACCTGGATTTGGGTAAAGCCGGTTACATGATTACGGGTTGTACGCACGGCAACGAGATTACGGGCAACGAGGTGTGCCTGTATTTCATTGACCAGGTGGTGAGCGGATACGGCAAGGATAAGGACATTACCGCTATGGTGGACAACAAAGTGCTGTATGTGTGCCCTGCCATCAATCCTGACGGTCTGTACAATACCGTGGAACTGGGTGCTACCCAGCGTCAGAACAGTATGTACCAGGAAGGTAAGGTGGAGCGTAAGGACCTGAATGGCGACGGCAAGTGGAGCCAGTTCCGCTATAAGAATCCTAAGGGTTACTATACCATCGATTCCACCGACCCTCGCGTCATGGTGCGTGCCACTGCCGATACTCCTGAAGATCAGCGCTATAGCGTAGAATGGGAGGCTAAGGCAGATAAGGGTATCGATATGAACCGCAACTTCCCCGAGGCTTGGTGGAACACCAAGACCCTGATGCCTGCTGGTACGGGCAACTATGCTACCGAGGCTCCGGAGGTGGAGGCGATGTGCGAGTGGTTCATCACCCATCCTAATATATATATGGTGAACGAGTACCATACCCAGGGCGGACACGTGTACCGTCCGTTGGGTTCTACCGACGACAAGGGCATGCAGCCTCGCGATGTGGCAGTTTACGATAAGATCTTAGGCAAGAAGTACCAGGAACTGATGCAGAGCGAGGACCTGAACAGCATCTGGCGCCGTGCCTGGGAACCTGAGGGTGTATACTCGGGCCTGTTGCTGGACTGGCTGTACAAGCAGTGCGGCATCCTGAGCATCGCTACCGAGCTGTGGAATCCTCGTCATGAGATTCCTGAG
>JAKSLP010000055.1 GCA_024401115.1 Bacteroidaceae bacterium
CTGCTGGTGCTGATCCGCAGAAGGTCATGGAGTTTATCCACAATACGGTGATTGAACTCATTCCGAACGTGGATCCAGACACCATCTATCTTCATCTCTTTGACGAGGAACTTGCCCGCAAATATAAGACAGAGGACAAACTCAGTAAACAGGTGACAGCCTTCACGTTGGTAGCCATCATCCTTGCACTTATGGGTGTATTCGGATTGGTACTCTTCGAGACCCAGCATCGTCGGAAAGAGATTGCCGTGAGACGTGTGTTGGGAGCCGAGGTGAATGATGTGCTAAAGATGCTTTGCCGGAAATATGCATTGATTGTGGGCATCTGTTTCGTGATTGCCGCTCCGTTCAGTTATGTGATAACGGACAGGTATTTCAGCAGTTTTGCCTATCACATGAGCATCCAGCCTTGGGTGTTTGCATTGGCACTATTTGCTGTGCTGGTTGTCACTCTTTCCATCGTCATCGTCCGTAGTTGGAGTGCTGCTACTTGTAATCCGGTTGAGTCGATAAAATCGGAATAGATAAAAGGAGAGGATAACCATATATGGCAGTCCTCTCTTTTTAACGATTATTCGCTTGGTGAAGATGTCAGAATGTAGGACATTTCTCGAATTGTTCCTGGATAGATAAAGAAAACTGTCTGAAAATAGTGTTTGCTTGTGATTTATTGTTTATATTTGCAATGAATTTACAAAATCTGAATATAAAATGATATTAGAACTTCGTTTGAGTAATTTATTCTCTCTTCGAGATGAGGTGTCTCTTGACCTTCAGGCTGCAAAGATTCAGACTCAGAAGAGCAGATTCCTGGAAGGAAACATCTTTTCTGTGGGCGGTGAGAGGCTTCTAAAGAGTATAGCTATATTCGGTGCCAATGCCTCAGGTAAGAGCAATGTCATCAAGGCTATCCGCGCCTGCATTGAGATGATCCGTTCTTCTCACAACTACAATGAGGATACAAAGTTCGGATTTGTTCCATTCAAGTTTGACGGATATGACCAGAAACCAAGTTCATTCTACGTGAGGTTCCTGATGGATGACATTGAGTATGAGTATTCATTCACAATGACCCAACAGGAGATCCTGACCGAACAGCTCTATTACTATCCGAATGGCCGCAAGTCCCTTGTGTTCAGCAGAGATGAGAGCAAAGGTCCTGAGAAGAAGGATATCTATGAGTTCAAGCTGGTGCTGAAGCGTCCGATGGATGTTGCAGCCAATACTTCACGTAAGACTTTATTCATCTCACGCGCGAGCCAGATGGACCGTGATCTTGCCAAACAGGTTTTCCGCTTCTTCTGTGACGAGGTTGTACTTGACTATCATCTACCTGAGAGCAACTCTGTCGAGCAGATGCTTAATCTTCAGAAAGATCAGCTGCTTGAGGTGCTTAGCACAGCGGACAGCGATATTGTTGACATCAGAATGCAGGGCAATGCCATAAAGACTTATCATAGGAATAACGAGACAGTACCATTTGATTTCGAAACAGAGGAGTCAGAGGGTACCAAGACCCTCTTCCGCATGATGCTGAGCATGATAGAAATTATACGCGGTGGAAGGCTGCTGATTGTTGACGAAATAGACACAAGCCTTCATACACAGCTTGTGGAGTTTATTATCGGAATGTTCAACGCAAGTGAACATGCGCAGCTCATCTATACCACACATAACACCCATTTACTAAATACTGACTTCCAGCGCCGCGACCAGGTGTATTTTGTCAACAAGCGTGAGGATGGCAGCAGTGATCTGTATTCTCTCTTCGACTTCAAGGATTTCCGTGATACCCTTGATATGGAGAAGGCTTACCTCCAGGGAAGATTTGATGCTATTCCATATATCTCAAAACCAACAATCTAATTATGGCACGCAAAGAGAGAATATCGAAAGGCAGGACAATGCTTCCAAACTTCTTCGTGTTCTGCGAAGGAGATACAGAGGTTGTGTATGTTGAAATGTTGCGTGCGTATTATCGTCTGCCGGTTCACATCATAGCCAAGAAGACATTGCTCAATGTCACTCCGGCTCTAGTTGAGCGATGCAAGTCAGCCTATGTCCAGACGAAAACAGATCAGACGTTTCTGATGTATGACCTTGATGTGCCAACCATGCTCGAACGATTACAGAAAGTTCCCAATGCCACTTTGTTGTGCTCCAATCCCTGCTTCGAGTTATGGTTATTGTTGCACTATGCAGATCAAAAAACGGAGTTGAATAGTGAAGAATGTGTCAGTCGACTGTTATCGTTTGAGAAGCAATATAAGAAAGGAGCATTACTATCGGCTAATAAACAACACCTTATGGGTAACGTGGCTCTTGCAATTACCAGAGCAAGAAACCTACGTGCATTCAATAATCCTTCTACCACTATCCATTTGCTCATTGAAGCATTAGAATCATTGAAAACAAAAGAGAAATGAAGCACGACGTAGTAGACGACAAGGATACAGTGCGAGAGTATTCGATAAAAGCAATAGAATCTATGCAGAATAGTGCACAGGAAGCAGGTGTATTTGAAATGACTTTTGACGAAATCAATGAAGAAATCCGTTTAGCAAGAGAGGAGCGTAAAAAACGACTTGGATTATGATATATGCAGTTGTAGATACCAATGTGTTTGTTTCATCATTTATAACGAAGAATTCAGAATCGCCGACAAAAAAGGTGGTTCAAATAATAGAATATTACTCTAAGGTAGCTCATCTACTGTTTCTCCGAAAGCAACCCGCCAAATAGAAAGGGATTAAAATAGTTTGTTTAAGGAAGCTCTTTCAACAGCTTCTGTAATATTCGTCACACCTAATTTCTCAAAGGCTTGTCGTTTATAAAACTTGATGGTATCTAATGAGCGGCACATCCTGTCGGCAATTTCAGCCATGGTCAGGCCTGCTGCCGACAAACGAAGTACTTCAAGCTCATCTTCTTTGAGTGCAACACTTTCACTCTCTTTCCAGCGATGTCCTTCGAAAGAGTATTTCCAAAAATTACTGCTACCCTTTTTATGAAATTCCACATGCCCGGCAGTTTTATGTGAAGATAGCGAGACAATGCACATTCCAATCCACATCTTGCCCTCATCAGTGAGCAGCACGGGAGTAAGCTGATGGTTTATCAATTTGCTCTTTGATCCGCTTTTCAGATGGAAATGATAGGATATGGAACACTGGTATTTATCTACATTATCAAACGTGTCAAAAAACTTAAAACCGCTGCTGTTTATTTCAACAAGCATTTTCAAATCTTCTTCGGGTACGTGTTCAAAATAAAAACCATATCCCATCTTTTTAACTTCCTCTGCCGTATGTCCGCAAAGAAACAGAGGATTGTCTGAGACATAAAGGAACTCCTGCTTATAATAATCTATCAGATAGACACTTTGGTATGTGGCACGTGAAAAGGCATCTACAGTATGAACCAGTGTAGATAGTACGTTTGAATCATAATCAGGTTCAGTACTAACGGTATTAGCTGCGATAAAGAAGTCTTTTATTTCTGTCATATCTTGCCCTGAAGAATATCGATTATAAGGCAAAGATACTTCTTTTTTGAAAAGCAGCAATAAACAACAATACAAAAGTGAGCAAAAAAGAAAAAGGCTCCACAAAGAGAGCCTTTTTCCTATAAGTATCTATTTAATCTTCTGTGTTAAAATCCTCATTGACCTTAAGTCGGTTCATTTCCTTACTTGCCGCATTTTTCATGTACAACGATTTAGCTTGACGGAATTTGTAAACCAGCGTGAAAGTTATTTTTCGAGTATCTGTCAAACTGTTTTGTCTCATCAGCAAGTTGTTCATCTGCCATGACGCTTTGGCGTGAGACTGGTCAAATATATCTTTTGCATCCAGTGATAAGGTTAAGCGGTTCTTTAGCAGCGTTTTTTTCAGACTCACATCAAATGATGATTCCCTGCCTACCCTGATCATCTGCAAGTCGCCACCCCAATTGTGGTAATACTTGGCGGTCAGCAACCATTTTTTGGGCAGTGAGGCGGTAACATCCAAACTTGTGGCAAATACCGGCCTTGAATCCTTCAGTATGCTATTGTTCAATCCTGGGTGGCTGAATATGGACTTCATCAGGATGAGTGAAAGAGAAGGGGTAAATCTCTTGATTGATTTCCTGAAATTCAAGATGGCATTAATGTTCTGTCTGTGATCAAAGTTTTTCACACTACCCACAATCACTGAGGAATTCTCTGGCGCTGAGTAATAATATGACATCAGTGGATGGTGAATATACTCATAGTTCAACGTGAGAAGCATGATTTTGTACATCAGCATATAGTTGATGCTATGGTTAGTCTCAGCTTTCAGATTTAAATTTCCCGCACCTGCAGAACAACGGTCATTGATTTGAATCAGGTTGTTCATGAAACTGAATTCCGGACTTCGCGTGTCAACTGAATAAGTGAAGCTCTGCATTACTCCCTTGTTATAGGTGTTGAATCCTATGGATGGCAGCAAGTGTCCGGCATCATACACATTACTTTTAGCAGAAGCTTCGTTTCGAATCTTTGAATTCAGCCGTTCGTAACGAACACCTGCATTGAATGAGAACAAACCGATAGGGAAGCTGTAGTTGACGTAGAAAGAGTTCCGGGTTTCCTTATTATGAGAGATATTGTTATAAATGTCAGTGCTATACAGAAGTCTATCTGTACCGTTAGTGTGACTGAAATCATATCCGACAGACAATTCGCGGCCACCTTTGATGGTTTTGCTTAATTGTGCATGCAAGGCATAGATATCCCATTTCCCGTTTTGGAGAAATGAAATCCAGCTCATGCCTGATTCATCATTCTCTTGAATATTACGTGAGTAATCGCCAGATTTGTGTATATAATCACCGTAAGCATCCAAGTTCCAACTCTCACCAAAGGCTGTATTAAAAGAGGTACTTACATGATGGTTTTTCCCTTTTTCCCTATTGGCAACATTGGTGTTGAGGAGAGTGGGATTACCTTTATCGGGTATCATTGACATTTCATTCGTCTTGCCTTCATTGTCCTTTGAGATACCGCCAATGTACTGTACGCTGAGTTGGGTTCTCGGCGAGAAATGTCTTGTTACTCCTAATTTATAGTTATGGGTATTGTTCTTCAGAATAGAGTGCAGAGATTCTGTCTTGTTCCATAACGTGTCAGCATAGGTGGTTAATACCGAAGAATCCAATTGTCTGTTTTTTGAATTGTTATAGGAATAGGTAAAGAACAGATCCCAATTGTTCTTGGAGTAACTGAGATTCGCACCATGATTCTGTGAGAAATAGCGTGCAAAAGTTTCATTGGTATTTACATTGAAGGATAAGCCCTCATCCGGATTCTTTACCTTAATGGCTATCACTGCATTGTTTCCGGCATCATATCGCACATCCTTTCCGTTGATAACTTTAACGGACTGTATCTGGTCAACCTGTAAGCTTGAGACCTCGGATTCCTCTACAATCTTTCTGCCATTGATATAATATACCGGTGTGCCCTTACCGATGACTGAAACTCCATCGCTCGTTCTCAGAAGGCCAGGGATTAACCCAAGCATATCATATACATTTGTCTGTCCGCTTAAGGTTTTGTCATTGCCGATATTCACTGATAAAGCATTATTGTCCAGCTTGAAAACAGGCTTGTTTCCTTTTACTTGTATTTCGGCCAATTCAGTTGATGCTGGAACAAGATGCATTTCCAACAATTCTTCCGATGCGTCCAGATGCAGGGATGTATAGGATGTGGAATAACCTAAATGAGAATAGCGTGCAATGTAATTCCCTTTTGATGCGGTAAGTTGATACATACCATTCTCGTCTGTAACAGCTGCTGTGACAACGGTACTATCGGACTGAGAAAGCAGTACAACATTGACCAAAGGCAGTGCTACAGCGTTATTGTCAGACACTTTTCCTTTGTAAATGGTTTGAGCACCAACAAACATGCTGATGGCCCAAAATTGTAATAGTAAAAAGACTTTTAAATACATCTTTGTTAATTTTATCGTCATTACATATATTCTTTAAAAGGAACTATGCTCAATTATTTTTTTGCAAAAGTATAGGTATTGATACACTAAAACACTACACAAAAGTGTAAATAACACCTTTTAATAATTACCAAATGACAAAGGTTGGCACTCCTTTCCATCGTCATTGTCCGTAGTTGGAGTGCTGCAAATACCAATCCGGTGGAAGCCATAAAGACAGAGTAATTTGTGTAAAATAAGGTATTGAACGATAGAAATTGTCTAAGTTATTATCTACAAAATTAGAAAAAAGTGTATCTTTGCGGTGAAAGTCACCGGGAAAACGTGCATAAGATGAATAAATCTCGGTAGGAAAATGTGAATAATATGTATAAGCGCAAGATTGAGAAAAGGTTAAGTGAATGGTTCGACACTCCTAAGCACAAGCCTCTTGTGGTAAAAGGTGTACGTCAATGTGGTAAAACAAGCAGCGTACTCGCATTTGCGGAGAAAACCTTCAAGAATGTGGTATATCTTGACTTCAGGGAACATCCAGACTACAAGAAGTTCTTTACGCAAAATCTTGAAGTGGATTCGATAATCATGAGGCTCACAGCTGCGATACCTGCGGCAGAGATTGAGCCCGGTAACACATGCTTTATCTTTGATGAGATACAGGACTGCCCGAAGGCCAGAGGCTCACTCAAGTATTTCTATCTTGACGGTAGATATGAGGTCATGTGCACGGGATCGCTTCTTGGTGTGAATGGCTACGAGACTCCGGAAGAGAAGAAGGAGGAAGAGGAAAGTTCGATACCGGTCGGCTTTGAGGAAATCGTGGACATGTATCCATTTGATTTCGAGGAATGGCTGTGGGCTAACGGAATCAAGGATGTTCATATAGATTATCTAAAGGAATGCTTTGATGGAGAAAAACCTGTAGACGAAGCCATTCATAACCGCTTTAGGGAACTTCTCAACCAGTATGTGATTGTGGGTGGAATGCCTGAAGTAATCCAGACATTTCTCGAGACAAAGCAGATTGGCAAAGTGCTCTCTGTGCAGAGACGGATTATTGACGAGTACAAGGCCGACATGGTCAAATATGCCCCTGCCGCTGACAAGTCTCGTATTCGCGAATGTTTTGAATCCATCCCCGGCCAATTGGCCCGTGAATATAAGAAATTCCAATACTCGGCCGTTCGCAAGGGTGGAAGGGGACGTGATTATGAAGGAAGCCTTCAATGGATTGAGGATGCCGGCATAATCCGCAGATGTTACAATACTGATGTGACAGAACTTCCTTTGGACGGGAATAAGATTCTGTCTGAATTCAAGGTGTACATGGCTGACATAGGCCTTCTTATATCCATGCTTGAAGACGGCACGCAGTCAAGCATACTTGAAGGAAACCTTCTGGGATACAAGGGGGCGATATTTGAGAACCTCGCAGCAGACATCTTCGGGAAGATGGGGCGCAAGCTGTACTATTATCATAAAGATACCGGTGTGGAGCTGGATTTCCTTATACGCTACAGGAATGAGTGTGTGCCAGTTGAATGCAAGGCAAAGACCGGCAATGCCAAATCTATGAAGACCGTTCTCGCACACCCGGAAAAGTATCATGTATCTAATGCCATAAAGCTGGGAGATTACAATGTAGGAAGAAGTGAAAAGACACTGACCATACCATGGTATATGGCATTTCTTCTCCATGATATATGAAAAAGGTTCTCACATAATGCAGTACTTAGCATTTCTCAGCCTTTATATAAAAAAGGCTACATAGACAGAGTAATATACTTCGTCATTACTTCGCTTCAAAACCCTAATGAACTCGATCGCCCTCCGTTTGAACCCTAGGAATCTTTAAGACCTCGATCGAGTTCATTAGGTTTTTCAAAAGGAGGAGAAAAGGGGGGGCAAAGGGTAAAGAAGTAAAGTGGCTTAGTTTGCACAATACAAGTTAACACCCTGTTTCAAATGAGTTAACTCAAAATGTCCTGTGAGTTAACTCGATCGGTCGTTTGAGTTAACTCATTTAGGGGGTATCCCTAAACTGCATGATTATGCAATATCCGGGTACTTTTGCACCGACTATTTATGCATTTAGATATCTGCATCTCTTTGTAACCCTTTCTATCGTCATCATTCTCAGTTGGAGTGCAGCAACTTGGAATCCGGTAGAATCAATTAAAGCGGAATAGATGTAAACAGAGGAAGAACGTCCAAACAGGCACAATAAACGGACAAAAACGGACAAAATTTCTGATATTTAACAGAAAAAGCGGACAAATCTTCAGATTTTACTTAGAATAAACGGACAAAAGTGGTATATTTGTACCGGAATAAACGGACAAGTAATATGATAGAACGTAAAATTGATGCATATCTCAGAGATTTCTATTCGAATCACAAGCAGGCAGTAATGCTTACAGGTGCACGTCAAACGGGTAAAACTTTTGCCATCCGCAGATTGGGTAATACTCAATTTAAACATTTTATTGAAATCAATTTTTTGGAAACACCTGATGCCAAACTTATTTTCGGTAAAGGCGTGAATGGAGCTTCGGAAATCCTTTTGCGACTATCCACCTTTACGGATAAGCCAATGGTTAAAGGTGAGACTCTGATCTTCTTCGATGAAGTACAGGAATGTCCGGAATGTGTAACCATGATGAAGTTTCTTGTTGATGATGCTTCGTATCGATATGCTTTGAGTGGGTCATTGTTAGGAGTGGAACTTAAAGACCTACGTTCAGAGCCAGTAGGATACATTGATGTAAAAGATGTATTTCCTTTGGATTTTGAGGAGTTTATAAAAGCCTTAGGTGTAAAGGAGAATGTTATGAAGCATTTGCAGGAGTGTTTTGAGCAGAAAGTTTCTGTTGATGCGGTAGTACATGAACGTGTGATGAAGTTGTTCCAACTTTATCTGATAGTTGGAGGTATGCCCGCTGCTGTCAGCAAGTATCTGGAAACAAATAATCTGCATGACGTGGATGTGGAACAGCAATCTATCCTGCATCTGTATCATCGAGATATTGCTAAATATGATCCTGCACACAAGCTCTATATTCAGGAGATTTTTGACTTGATTCCATCAGAGCTGGATGCCAAGAATAAGCGCTTCATTCTGAAGAACCTGAACGAGCACTTTAAGTTTTCGCGTTATGAAAATAGTTTCCTTTGGCTGAAGGATGCTGGTGTAGCTTATCCTACTTACAATATTGTGGAACCCGTTCTGCCATTGAAATTGAATGAACAACGAAATCTTTTCAAATTGTTTCATAATGATGTTGGTTTGCTTTGCAGTCAATATGCCGATGGAATTCAGCTAAAGATGCTGAGTGGTGAAGTAAACATGAACTATGGTGCCGTGTATGAAAATGCAGTAGCTCAGGAACTGGCTGCACATGGTTTTTGTCTTTATTACTTTAATAGCAAGAAACAGGGAGAACTTGATTTCGTAGTTAAGTATCATGGAGCAGTATTACCTATCGAAGTAAAGAGCGGTAAAGATTATAGCGTTCATTCAGCTTTGGACAATGTAATGAATACCAATCAGTACCAGATTCCAGAGGCAATAGTGCTGTGTAATGACAATGTTTCCATAAAGAATAGGATTACCTATTACCCGATATACATGACCCTATTTTTACATCATCGTGAAGAACCGGAATCAATGGTCTATATCCCAGATTTGAGTGGTTTATAATACAAAAGATATTTTAGCACCGGCTTGTTAAGTCGGTGTTTTTTATATTTACCCTTGCAGATGTGTTAAGCCTCTTTACAACAGGTGTTAAGATACTTTACACTTTTACAACGTGCAGAAATTGGAATATAATTGATAATCAGTAGATAAGCAAGTTTGGCACGCTATATGTACTATATATAGTGTAAGTATAATAAAATAAGTATGAAACTATTTACAAAAACTAAAGCATCGCCCATACTGAACATTCTGGGCATGACCATCGCCTTCGCGGCATTCTATGTGATTATGTCACAAGTGATGTTTGATGTGACGTATAACCACAGCATCAAGGATGCAGATAAGAAGTATATGATCTGCTCGTACTTCATGGATGAATGGATTTCTAAATCTCCTATACAGTCTTGCCTCAAGACCGCAGAAGCCATTCCTGGTGCAAAGGTTGGCTACTTTGACCTGCAGGAACAAGGGAACAAAGTCTATGGCGGTAAGGACGGTACAGACCTGTATCATTTCAGTTACCATTGGTTCACTCATCAGGCTGCTGAGTTGTTAGGTTTGGAGTTTACAGCTGGCAAGTACCCTGAGGTGGATGGTGATGTGGCTATCTCGGATAAGGTGGCGAAAATCATGTCTGTGGCTCCTGGAGATATGATCTATGTGTTCGACAACAACAAACAGAAGAAAGTGCCCCATACGGTTACCGGCGTCTTCAAGTCTTTTCCAGCTAATTCTTATCTTGGCAAGTGCGACGTGCTGATAAATGAGGAGGCAGAGATTCTTTCGACAGAGGATAGTAATTTCAACTATAATGGTGTTGTATCGTTGGAAAATCCCGATGATGTAGAGAAATTCATGGAACTGCTGTTCAAAAATGATTATGAATCTGTGAAGAGCCGCATTGAGGAATATCAGGCAATGACGGGGGAAGATGTGAGCGATTTTTTGAAGGAATATCAGCCACAATTCAAACTTGAAACTTTATCTGATATTCATTTCTCGGATGTTCAGGCTGATGGCGATCGCCAGACTTCCCGCTCTACGGTTTCGGCAATGATTGGTATAGCCCTTCTGATTGTCATCATCGCCTTCATCAATTTCGTCAACTTCTTTGTGGCGCTTGTTCCCGAGAAGATGCGGTCGGTGAATATCCGTAAGGTGTTTGGAGCTTCACGCGCTTCGCTCGTATGGGAGTTCGTCAAGGAGGCGCTCGTCTATGTGGGTGTGGCTATCGTGTTGGCCTGTATCCTGATATTGGCTATCTCTAAAAGTTCTATCAATGAGTTCACGGATGGAGGTATAGGGTTTGACCAGAATCTGCTTACTTTCGGCATCTTGATACTTGTTTCGGTGGTGTTTGCAGTTCTATCGGCTTTGTTCCCAGCCTTGTACGTGACACGTGTTGATGCTGCAATGGGTGTGAAAAGCGGTTTCTCCCGCAGTCGCGCCGGTTTGGTGTTGAGAAAGGCATTGATTACCATTCAGCTGTCCGCAGCGGTGGCGATGATGATTATCTCTGGGGTATTCTACCTGCAGTATCGGCACATGATTACACAGCAATTAGGTTTTGACAAACAGAACCTCTATGTGGCACGTATTCCGTATTACAAACCTGAGATTAAATCGAGGATTGAAGCTTTATCTGGCGTTAAAGCCGTAACAGCATCGGCCAATCGTCAAGTGACCGGTAATGCCGGAATGACCCAAGGCGTGAGTAAAGATGGCATTGATGTGATGCTCAAGGTTCGCAGGGTGTTACCAAACTATTTGGATGTGGTGGGTATTCCGCTCATTACAGGTGAAGGCTTTACCGAAAGTAATTTGGGTAGTTTAGTGGTTGATGTGGCCCTAAAGGATTTTAGTAGCATAGAGAAGATTGAGGAGGTTATCGCCACACAGACCGATTACACAATAGCCGGTTTCTGCTCCAACACAAATAGCAAACCTGCCACAGATAAATCGATAAACGACTTTGAGGCTTACACCAATGTGGGTAATGATTATAAGTATTTGCGGTATCTGATTGTCCGCTCTGAGCCGAATGTTGATCCGAAAGCATTTATCGCTCAACTGAAAAAAACTATCGTAGATGAGTATCAGCCGGATGAGGAAACAGACGTGTGGACAGTTGATACCGAGATGGAGGAGCGTTATGCCCGCTTCATGCGCCAGTCGCAGATTTTCGGTCTCTTCTCCCTGGTAGCCATCATCATTGCCTTGATGGGAGTCTTCGGCATTGTGCTCTTTGAAACCGAGCATCGTCGTCACGAAACCGCTGTACGTAAAGTGCTTGGTGCAGAAGATAATGACATAGTAGGACTCTTCTGCAGGCAGTATATCCTGACGGTTGTCATTGCTTGTGTCGTTGCCACACCTATAGCAATGACGGTCACCCGACAGTGGCTGGAGCAGTTCACTACCCAGGTATATGTTTCTCCTTGGCTATACTTTACCGCCTTCGCGATTGTTGCCATTCTCACGTTGGGCATCATCATCGTCCGTACGATTTCGGCGGCAAAGGAGAATCCGGTAAAAAATCTTAAATCAGAATAAAAAATGTCATCCTGAGTGTAGCCCAAAGAAATATATTATGTCATTCTGAGCGTAGCGAAGAATCTTTCTAATGCGGAGCCCACTACTAGCCAGGTAAGATCCTTCGCTATCGCTCAGGATGACAACTGGATAGGCCACTTGCGAAACTTGAATCAGAATAAGAACAAATAAAAACATACAATTATGATTAACGTATCTAACATCAGTAAAATCTTCCGCACTGAAGAAATCGAGACAACAGCACTGAATGGTGTATCATTCGAAATCAAGGATGGCGAGTTTGTAGCCATCATGGGCCCTTCGGGATGCGGTAAATCTACTTTATTGAATATTTTGGGATTACTGGATAATCCTACCGAAGGAAGCTATCTCTTTGGTGATACCGAGGTGGCTAAACTCAAAGAAAAGGAGCGCACCAAGTTCCGCAAAGGAAACATCGGTTTCATTTTCCAGAGCTTCAACCTGATTGATGAACTGAATGTTTATGATAATATTGAACTGCCACTTCGCTACCTGAACATCTCAGCATCAGAGCGTAAGGCTAAGGTAACAGAGATGATGAAGCGCATGAACATCAGTCACCGTGCCAATCACTTCCCTCAGCAATTGTCCGGTGGTCAGCAACAGCGCGTGGCCATTGCCCGTGCCTGTGTAGCCAACCCTAAGTTGATCCTGGCCGACGAGCCTACCGGTAATTTGGATTCCAAGAACGGCAAGGAGGTGATGACACTCCTCCAGGAACTGAACCGTGAGGGTGCCACCATCGTAATGGTTACCCACTCACAGAAAGATGCTTCCATGGCACAGCGCACCATCGATCTGTTTGATGGTAAGATTGTAAGCGATGTGAAGAATGAGTTGTAAGGAAAGCATAATATGAAAAGCTATTTCAAATTTCTTTCCAGGAATAAACTGTTCACCTTTATCCAGTTCTTTGGATTATCGGTATCATTGGGAGTGGTATTTTTGCTGGTTTCCTATGTTCATACCGAGTATTCCGTGAAGGCCAAGACGGTTTCTGACCAACCCGTCTATGCTGTGGGTGGAGGTGAAATCTTTGGTATGCCTAATGCATTCCTGTCTTCTGTTCCGGAGGTTACAGATTGGACATCCATCGGTACCGACATGAAATTTATCCTTCAGGTAGGGGATGATTATTATAATGACGTGAGAATGAAATGCGTTGGCCCCAATTTCTTTCAATTCTTTGACTATGAACTGGAAGGTTGCTCGCGCGAGGAATCGTTTACCAACACCCAACAAGCCATTCTGTCAAGGTCGTTTGCCCGAAAACTGTTCGGAAATGAAAATCCTATCGGAAAGAACGTCATTCTTCGCAATCAGGATTGCCAGATTGTAGGTGTGGTAGAGGATTTCACAGACAAAGATGTGTTCCAACCTACGGATATGTTCATCAATATCAAGTTCATGGAACAGATGATAGATCCGATGGAGGCTCTAGGTGTTATCACCTCAATGGTACATCTTAAGCCCGGTACCGACAAGGAACTGGTATCCGACAAACTTCTCAAATTGTATAAAGGTCAATGGCCGGAGTATCACGAGAAAAAAGAGACAGGCAATTTTGCCTGGGGATCAGAACTGGTATCCATGGATGATGTTTACCTGTGTGGTAAAATCGGACCTTTCCGTTCCGGAAATAAGGATTTGATTACGATTCTGTTGATTGGTGCACTGGTGTTGCTGATTTCTGCCATATTCAATTATGCCAATCTGGCCATGGTTCAAACCGGAAAGCGTGCCAAGGAGATGTCTATCCGCCGATTGCACGGTGAGTCTTCATTGGGTATCATCTGCCGCTACCTTAGCGAATCGGCCATGATGACCTTAGGGTGTTTCGTGACCGGTGCCTGTATGGCCTTTCTGCTCTGCCCGTTCTTCAATGACATACTGAATACTCAGATTCACCTCTATGCCGATTGGGGAATCATTGTTCTGACCGTGGCCGTATTGATTATTGTGGCTGTACTTTGCGGAATACTGCCTGCTATGATGGTGGCGCGTTTCAGCCCTATCGATGTGATCAAGGGGTCGTTCCGGTTCCAGAGTAAGATGGTGCTGAACCGCATATTCATTGGTATCCAGTGCTTACTCTGTACCATATTCATAGCTGTATCCGGCACCATGTTTCTGCAAACCGATCATCTGGTGAATCTTCCTCTCGGCTATAATACTGCCGATCTGCTGAAAATAGAATCGTTCCGAATTGGGCGTGATTATGAGAGTCAGTATCAGTTGAAAACCCGATTGGAAACCCTGCCCGAGGTAGAGGCTGTGGGATTGATAGATGGTACACCTATCCACCCCTCACACCTCGATATTAAGAACGAAGGAGAAGAAAGTAACTCCTCATTGCTGGCCATCTGTATATTGGATACCACGTCACTTCGTCTGTTTGGTTTCAATATCACGGAACAATACGGCAATCTGTTACCTCACCAATTGTTGGTTTCGGAAAGAGGAAAGGAGTACTATCAGCTTAGCCAGAACCACACCGGTATAGGTGGTAGCAGTACTCACCCCCAATACACGGCCTGTGGCATTGTAGCTGATTATCATTATGGTGATGCAATGATGCAATCCCAGGAGAACTTCTACAATGCGCTGGAGATAATGGGTACCGATGCTGAATTAGCTCAACTGTTGGTCAAGACACGCGGTGATCACGAGGCCGCTATGGCTGCCATCCGTAAGGTATGTAAGGATGTGGTGGTGGAAAAGACAGGTATTCCTTACGATATTGAAATGGAATATCTGGACAACACACTTTATTCTGTGCTACGCGAACCGCTGAATGTCATGAAACTAGTGACTGGATTCATGCTTATGTCTATTCTGATTTCAGCCATGGGAATGTTCGGAATGGCGGTTTACTACAGTGACCAACAGCGGAAGGCCACAATCGTTCACCGCATTATGGGAGCCAGTGTTCAGCAGGCTGTGACAGCCTTATCCCGTCCGTTTGTCATCACATCGGCTGTAGCTGTAGTCATTGCCATTCCTATAAGTTACCAAATCATGCAGTATTATCTGGAAGGCTACTTCTACAGAATCAGTTTCCCATGGTGGGTGCTGGCCTTTACCGTTGCCCTGATTCTGCTCATCACCCTGATTTGTGTTGTGGGACAGACGCTTAAAGTGGCAACAGCTAATCCTGCAGAGAGTATAAAGGCAGAATGAAAACGGATTCATGCAATTACGAATGTTTTGTTTTTTTGCGAAAAACGGGAAAAGGTGGTAATGGTACCACCTTTTTAGGTGTATTTCTTTGAAAAAACATAGATAAATAGTATCTTTGCCACCAGAAATGGTGGTAACCTTACCACCTTTTGAGTAAAATCAACTCCATATGGCAAGAACTACGATACAACAGGCATTGACTGCATGGGAGGCTTTACAACCGCTCAGCCAGAAGCAAC
>JAKSLP010000056.1 GCA_024401115.1 Bacteroidaceae bacterium
GATGTGTTCCTCGAATACCTTACGGACTTCCATCTTTTGATATACAGCATAGTCTGTCAAGTCCTTGACCTGACGATCTGTGCTCTGTCTGTCACCGATACTACTGACGCGAGCGTATATGACTACCGTTTTAGTTCCCATTTTAATCAAAGACTTGATTGAACACCTAAAGACGTGTGTTCAGACAATCTTTCAAGACTTTTTTGAACACAAACTTATTTTGAACACAAACCATCAACCGAAGAAGCCACTTACAAGGTTGACTGCATCGACCTTTGTGTTCATCACCACATCAGCGTAGATCTCCGTTGTGTGGACGTTGGTATGTCCAAGCAACTTACTTGTGGTGAAGATGTCAGCACCAGCCGTTATGGTGAGAGTTGCAAATGTATGTCGGCTCGTATGGAATGTTACAAGCTTTGTGATTCCTGCATTCTTCGCCATGTGCTTCAATGCTCTGTTTGCACATCCTAATGTAGGGGCATTGGGAAATACTTTGTCTGCGTTGGCTGCATCGCCTTGCTTTGGCAACCACTTCAATGCTTGTTCACCAAGAGGGACAATGACTGGCTTCTTTGTCTTCCTCATGGATGGAACATGTATCACTAATCCGTCATCAGTCTTTTGAATGTCTTTCCATCTGAGTGCAAGCATATCACTATGACGCAAGCCTGTGAAGCAACAGAACATAAAGGTTTGCTTTGTGGTTGGGCTTCCTGTATTGGCCACTTCCATGGCATTCAACTCATTTACTTCGAGATATGTGCGGTCACTCGGAGTCTTCTTGAACTTCTCGTTTTTCTCCAACTCGTAGTATGGATTCTTACGGAGCACTCCATCCTTCACGGCTTGATTCAGGATGCTGTTAAGTGTAGTCTGTATCAAGAGCTTTGTCTTAGGCGAAAGTTCTTGTGGTTCATCCGACTTGTTATTTCGGTACACATCATTGACATAGCGAATGAAGTTCTGATAGAATCGTTTATCCACTAATGCCAGAAGCATACGAGGACGATTGCTATATCTGAGATATGACTTGACGATGTTTACAGTCTTCGTCACATTCTTGACATAGGAGTCAGAGAGTTTCTTGTCATCCTTAATGTATATAATGTGTTCGTCCATGTAGTCAGCGAATATCTTTGATGGCAGTCTCTCTTCGCCATCATCGACCTGCTTTTCTACGCCAAGGATGCGTTCAGCCTTTATCTTCAGCGCATGTTTGAGGGTGTTCTCATTGACACGTCTGTCATTCTCAGTCCTTTCTGGAATGAGAAACAGATTCAGCGACTCATAGTAACGCTTGCCTTTCTCGTAGAAGTCAAGGTACAATGATTCGTTACCGCTTGCTAACTTTCTATGCCTCAGTTCTATCTTCATCGTTCATTTCTGCTTTTGGGGTGAATAGATTATCAACGAGGTTGACAGCCTCAGTCTTCTTCTTGTCTATGATTTTACCATAGATTTGAGTTGTGGTCACGTTAGCATGACCAAGCAACTTACTTGTGGTAAAGAGGTCTGCACCAAGGGTGAGCATCATTGTGGCAAATGTATGTCGGCTACAGTGGTACGAAATCTTCTTGTCTATCTTTGCAGCCTTCATCCATTTTTTGATGTGGTAGTTGATGGTTGCATCACTTGTAGGGAGTTTGAAGAGTTTCGCATCTGGATCTTCCTTCTTCTCCATATATCGAAGAGCTTCATTAGATAGTGGTACATTGATAGGTTTCTGAGTCTTCTCCATCCATACATGGACGTACTGTGTCTTGCCATCTGGAGTGTTCATCACTTTTGCCCATGTCAATTCACGGACATCACCAAGGCGAAGTCCAACAAAGCAAGATAAGAGGAAAGCCTTCTTGACCTGTTCGTTGGTGCATGGTGTTCCCATCAATGTGCGTACTTCTTCGATGGTAAGGAACTCTCGTTCTTCAGGGGAAGGTTGGAACTTTTCTCGCTTATCCAGTTGTTTCATTGGATTGCCCGGAATGAGTCCGTCACGCACGGCTTTGTTGAGCGCACCATTGAGCACAGCCTGGTGATGATGAGCACAACCAGGGCTGATAGTTCTGCC
The DNA here is from genome assembly GCA_024401115.1 of Bacteroidaceae bacterium. Classification (GTDB taxonomy): domain Bacteria; phylum Bacteroidota; class Bacteroidia; order Bacteroidales; family Bacteroidaceae; genus Minthousia. The sequence continues at coordinate 2,072 of JAKSLP010000056.1, forward strand.
TTCTTGTTTCTTGGCAACACTATGTGGAGCGGTACGGAGGTAGTTGAGGAAGCCACGACAGAAGTCTGCATCAATCTCATTGAGACCGATGTAATCTAGTTTCTCCTTGCTCAGATAGTCCTCGACCTTCTTGCGCATGTCGGAACGTCCCTTCAAGGTTGACTCCTTGAACCCGAATCCATCCTGCTCGTATTCCTTCAGGAAGTCAACGAGCGAGATTGATGAACGCTTGATCTTATCCCAATGCTTGATTCCTCGATCTTGCAGTGCGATGATTCGGTCAGCTTTTATTTTCTCGGCAATCTGGCGAGTACGGATGTTGGCTTTCTTAGATGCAGCATCCGTTTCGGGTATCAAGTACAAATTCAAAGATTCATACTTGCGTGTACCTTTAATATATATGTCAAGGTACAGGCTGACGTTTCCGTTAGCCAACTGACGTTCACGAATGCGAACTGGTTCCTTTACCTTCAATGACTTTTTAGGTCTTCCCATTTTGTTTTCCCTTTAGTTGAGTTGTTACGTGTTCTTACCATCAAGAATCACGGTGCAAAGGTATATAAAAAATTTGGTTCTCGCAATAGGCGCGTAACAAATCTGCAACAAGAACACACCAAAAACATCGAAATTTAGTAAAGTTTAATAAGCATGTCTATTTATGCTAATAACCTTTAATTCAATATGATATGTTTATATATCTAAGATTTGCTTTGATTTTCTAAAACGCATCATTCCCCATTCTTTGTAGTGTTCTGTCTTAGCTTTTTATTGATAGTAGCTTTGATAAATTATAGGAAGAAGAACAGGATTCTCTCTTTTTACACAAAAAGATTTGATTCACTGTGGCTTGCATTACTTGCAGTATTTATTATTCAGTGTCTTATTTCACAACCCTTTTTGATGCTGTTGGATGGAAATCCATCAAAAATGGAGTTTGATTTGTCCTCTATACTGAGTTCTCTTGTTCTTGCGCCTATTTTCGAAGAAACTATTTTCAGGGGTGTACTTCTGCGGGGACTTCTAACTCGTTACTCACCGCTGTTTTCCATATTGGTTTCATCGCTATTATTTGCTCTCATCCATATAAATATTAGTCAAATACTGCCAGCTCTATTATTAGGACTTCTTTTTGGCTTAATTTTCGTAAAGACGCACAGCCTAATTTTTACAGGCTTTCTCCATTTTGTAGCAAACCTGACAGCATGGGGATGTACTTTTGTCGGTATCAAAGAGTTACTTCTGGATTTCTCTCCTTTAGTTCTCATAATAATAGCAACATTGGCATTATTTTTATATGGCTATTGCATGATGAAATTGAAGAAAGAGAATGCCCTTTGTTTGAAATGACATCAGAAATTTCCCTTAAAATTTGGCGGTACCGAAATCTTGCTGTATTTTCGCAAAAGAATACATGGTGGAAGATACGACAGTAAGCATATGGAACAGATACCTTTTGTGGAAGACAAGCCAATTTATAAGCAATTGGCTGAAAAAGCCCGTTTTGCCAATCTTACTCCCGAGGAGCAGGAACTCTATGAGCTGGACCGTCGTAACGAGATGGCCTATATGCATTCTTTACTCTATGCTAAGATGGAGGCAGAAGAAAAAGGAAGAGCTGAAGGTGAAGCTAAAGGTATCGCTAAAGGTATCTCTAAAGGCATCGCTAAAGGCATCGCTGAAGGAGAAGCAATAGGTGTTGAAAAAGAAAAGCGCCAAATAGCTCAGAATCTGAAAACATTAGGCATTGACATTCAGACCATTCAGAAATCCACAGGCCTTACTGTAGAAGAAATCAACAATTTATAATTTTAGAATCTCCAACCCAAGGATTGGACGCTATATAACTCCTGACTTCCCAAAAAAGTCGGGAGTTTCTTTTTGCGTGAATTAGCATTCAGATTACAGGATTATTTGTTTCTTTAACCATGAAAATGATATAACCGTCCGTTTATGATGCAGATTATAAAAAAAAAAAAAAAGAGAAGTACAGGCAAGGTTTTGAAAAAATGAAGTTTTATGGATAGAGACGTCTTAAAATATTGAATTTATTAAAATGAATATGAAAAGAAAACAATTTCCAATTATCGTATGCGGTATGATGATTATTACCGCACTATTCCAGTCGTGCAATACCGATGACGACAATTCTTATAATACCTATCGCCCAACTGCTCTGGTCACTGTTTATCCCAAAGATGACAATTCGTTCTTTATGCAGTTAGACGAGAAGACCGTACTGCTGCCAACCAATATGAAAGGCTCGCCTTATGGTAAAAAAGAGGTTCGTGCATTGGTTAATTACACAGAAGAAATAAATGCCAAAGAACTGGATGTCCGAAACGTATATGTGAACTGGATTGACAGCATCCGTACTAAGGAACCGATTGCTTCGGCAGGAGAGAAAAACGATTCGATTTTCGGAAAAGATCCGATTGAAATCGTAAAGGATTGGGTAACAGTGGCAGAGGACGGATTCCTTACATTGCGTATACGTACTGCTTGGGGTCCGAAACACCAGCCGCATTATATCAATCTGCTGAGTGGAGTGAACAAAGACGATGCTCTGGAGTTTGAGCTGAGACACCATGCTTATGGCGACCTTGGCGGACATATGGGAGATGCACTGATTGCCTTCAATCTGAACAAGATTCTGAAAGAGGCAGGAGCGGATCGTAAGATAAAATTGAGTTGGACTTCATTTGATGGAAAGAAAACGGCAGAGTTCTCTCTTAATTCCCACAATAGTACTAAGGCATTAGGAATGGAACAGCTACCATTAAATAATGATGTAAAATAATAGGGTTTGGGACGTGAGGCAGATGTTAGTTCTGCTTCACCCCGATGTGCCCTCATGGGTTGACTATATGATTTTACCTTTCAGAAAGAAATCAGACGAACAACGGCTGCTTGAAAAAGTTAAGCAAGGTGATGCAAATGCCTGTGAGCAGATGTATCACCGGTATGTCTGTTACCTGTCTGCTATCTGCTCGCGCTATCTCATTCATGATGATGACATCCGGGATGTCTTGCAAGAATCATTTCTGAAGGTTTTCTCATCTATACATACATTCAGCTACAGGGGCGAGGGCTCACTAAAAGCATGGATGGCAAGGATAGTATTAAATGAAACGCTGAATTTTATAAAACATAACAAGAGGTTGGATGTTGTAGAAATTCAGCCAGCACATGCAGCAATAGTTGACGATGAGGTGCAAACGGCAGATGTGCCCACAGAGGTGCTGTATGAGTTTATACGGGAATTGCCCCAAGGGTATAGGACGGTTTTCAATCTATACGTGATAGAGAACAAAAGCCATAAGGAAATAGCGGAATTACTGAGGATAAGTATAGGAACATCGGCTTCACAACTATACAAAGCGAAGGCATTATTGGCAGATAGGATTAAACAATTTTTAAAACAGAATCACGATTAGGTTATGAATGAAAAGTGGTTACAAGATATTAGAAATCGGATGAACAACTATGAAACCGATGCCCCCGAAGGGCTTTGGGAAGATGTTCGCTGCAAGTTGAATCCTGTTCAGCCGAGTACTCCTATGGTTCTGAGACACATTTGGATAGGCTGTTCAGCTTGTGTGGCAGCCATTATTCTTTGTGTTTTCTTGCTGCAGAAACAGGATGTTATTGTGCCCGCTGATGAGCACCCGGCAGACATTGTTGTTTCCTTGCCTGCTTTAGATTCACAGCCCGAACCCGCTGGAGAAAGGTTGCATACTACTGTGCCAAATCCCATTCTGGCCGTTGCAAACAGCTATTTAGAGACTGACGGTTATCAGTCGGACATTCATGAAGGCTCAATTGTGACGGATCCGGAAGAACTTGAAATACATACGGATACTGTTATTGTGTCCAGTGAGAATATACAGAGAAAAAATACGGGCTCCTCGTATTATACACAATTGCCTAGAAAGAGAAACGGAAAGAAGGATCCGGATTCCCGTTGGTCTGTTGGTATTTCCACATCAGGCAGTTTGAATGCATCTTCCAGCATGTTGGCTACGGCTATACCTGTAGCAGGCTTAGGCCCGGACAACAGCATTTGGGAAGATGACCCTTTACTGGGTATTGCAGTATACAATCAGGGAAAGTCGGTAAAATATGACATTCATCACCGTTTGCCGGTTCGTTTGGGTCTTTCAGTTCAACATGAGTTGTCTGACCGTTTATCTTTGGAAACTGGTCTTACCTATACACGCTTAGTTTCGGATATCGTTGAGGGTACAGTTCATCATAATGTGAATTCAGAGCAGCAGTTAAATTACATAGGTATTCCTGCCAACGTAAAATACAGGGTGTGTTCGTTAGGGCTTATTAGCATTTATGCCTCTTCAGGGGTGCTGCTAGAGAAAATGGTTGCAGGTAATATGGTCAATAATTATACGCTGAATGGTCAGTCGCAAGATTCTCAAAAGTCATCTATTAACGATAAACCGTATCAGTGCTCAGTTAATACGGCAATGGGTGTGCAGTGCCATTTGTTATCTGGATTGAGTTTATATGTAGAACCTGGTTTGAGTTACTATTTTAATGATGGTTCGTCTCTGGAGACCATTTATAAGGAAAAGCCTCTAAATTTTAATCTTAATATGGGACTTCGGTTTAATCTATAAGGTCACCCATTTTTGTAACAGTTACAATGTTACATTCTCCCGAGCATTTCAGCACGATTTTGCCCTATTCCAAATCCCCGGGCCATGCCGATATGATAAAGATAGAGTAATAATTGACAATCATTATAGAATGTCCGATTTTTACAAGTCGGACATTTTTTATTGTAATATATTTGCACTGTCAATAAAAATATTAGTATTAATCAATGGAAAAGAGAACCAAAATCCTATCACCCGTAATAATTGATGAGATTTAAAACTTTATCTGCCAATCATCTGAATCTGCATTTAGGACAGATTCATGAACTGATGCAGCAGTCCTTTTGACATAAAATAGCTGATTTATAATATGACAACAAAGCATACTCTTACCATCTTATTTGAAGACCCATTCTGGATTGGCCTTTTTGAGAGGACCGAGGATAACCAGATGCAGGTGTGCAAGGTGACTTTCGGTGCCGAACCCACCAATCAGGAGGTGTTGGAGTATGTAAACAGGAACTGGAATCAGTTGAAATATAGCCGCCCCGTTGAGACTGAGGTGAAGATAAACCCCAGGAACCCCAAACGGCAGTTGAGGGAGGCACGGAAACAAACCCAGAATGCTGGCATTGGCACCAAATCGCAACAGGCGCTGAAACTCCAGCAAGAAGAGAACAATCTGGAACGAAAGACTCTTTCCAAAGCCCAGAGGGAGGCCGATAAAGAGCGGAAATTTGAGCTCAAGCAGGCCAAAAGGAAAGAGAAACATCGTGGACATTAAAAGGGGTCTCCATTTCGGAGCCCCTTTTCATTCTACCCATACGTCCACCCGTTGTAGCTGCGCACAGTTACCCAGATTTCCTCACCGCGTGAATGGGCAGCCTCCATCAATTCGAATATGTGCTTGAAGCACTGGCGGCTGTTCAGCACGATGCCCACCTCCAGGTTCTGGCCCACCAGAATGCAGCCACGGCTGTCGGCAGGAGTGCCGTCGGGATTCGTGGCCCGGTTGCCCGTGTGAATCATGATACCCGTGAACTCCGGAACATCCTTAAGATAAGGCATCTGTCTGTGGAAGGTGGGGCTGTGGCGGATTTCCACCCGATAGCGGCCCTCAGGAATGGCCGTCACACCCTTTATCTTCTTCTCCTTCTTCCAGTCGATGGCATGAGGTTCCAGCGTGTCGCACAGGTATTTACCATCCACCTGCAGTGCGCCCACCACATAATGCTCCCTGAAATAAATACGCTTGATGACTATTTCCATAACCTATCCGTTTAGTTTGTAACATTAGGGTCTCTCATTTTTGTAACAGTTACAATGTTACATTCTGCCTTTCGGAACACACCCCGGCCGATGCGAATCAGTTTGCCGTTCTTGCAGTATCGGCTCAGCAGCATGCGAACGTCATCGCTCTGACCGTCCTTTCTGCGCTGTTCCTGCAGTTCCTTGACCGTAAACACATCAGCCATCTTGTTCAGCAGCGGAACCACCGTGCGACGGGCATCCGTGGTGTCGGCCAACAGCTTTTCCGACGACAGCAAGTCGCGCTGTACACGTGGACCGAAGATGTGGCACAGGTTGTAATGCGCCGTTTCACCCACCCAGCGGCAGAAATCCACTATCTCCTTGGTTTCCTGTCCGTACAGTGCCACCAGCGGAATGGCAGCCCTCAGCATGAACTCTCCGCAGCGGTGACTCAGGTCGGCCTCGGCTTCGGTCAACTGTCCGTCGTTGTAGCGCACCTCCAGGCTGTCAAACCATTCCCCGATGGCCTTGTTCATCAGGGGCAGATCCAGTAACTTCACCTCATCGCCCAGCGCCAGATCACTCTGGTACAGCTGCATCAGCAGAGCATCGCGTTCTATCCTCTCATCCTCATTCAGATAGTTCATGCGCGGAGGGCGGAATGTGCGTTTGTGTTTGGGCATGATAACCGGAATGCAGCGCTGCATCAATCCGCTCTCGCAGTTGTTGTCGTTGAACATTCGCTCCAGCATGGCCTTGACGGTACCTTCCATCAGCAAGGCGATGTTCATCTCGGCATAGGTGTTGCACGTCGATTCCGACATATAGAACTGCCGGTGCATGTCGCCGTCCCATCCCTTGCGCAGCAGTACGCTGATGTCCGAATATAACGCTCTGGCCGAACCCGCCAGTCCGTCCACTTCGCTGAAGATGCCTAACAGCAGTCCGAACGGTCCCAGATTGCTCTGCAGCGACAGGATGGATGATTTGGATGTGGTCTCAAACACCCTCAGCTTCGGTTCATACTTTGGTGGGCGGTCCTTGGCATTGGCCTTCTTGTCACGCAGTTCCGAATTCTCGCGCACCTTTTCCCATTCCTTGTCGTCATGTCTTTTTAATGTGTTATGAATCATGGCGTTAAACAAGTCGGTGGCATTGTTCTTACCGCTACCGCTGTTACCGATAAGGGCGACAAACTGCTGTGGCGGTGTGATCTTTCCCGATAGGTATGTGGCCCGGAAATGACTGGCGTGAGCCGACAGCGCCGGTAAGGCCGACAGCAACAGAATCTCTTTGAAGCGAGGGTCATAGTTGGCCGTGAGCAGTTCCAACAGACGGGGCAGTTTCTTGGGTAATGGGGGTGGTGTCCATCCCTCTGCCAGCATGTTCATATCCTTCTCGTCGTCATCCTCCGGCTGTTCCTCGCCAGCCAACTGCTGTGCCCGGGCATTGATGTTTCGCAGCGTTACGCTCATAAACCCCTGGTCGGCCTGGTACTTCTCGTAGAAATAAGCTATCACCTTGCGGCAGTCCTCCGTCTGGCTATAGTTGGGAAGTTTCACCTTTACCACCGCCTCCAGCTGCTCGCGGCTCATCAGTTTCGGCAGTCCCACGCTCAGCACCGCCATCAGGTTGGTGTGCCAGTTGTGCACCCCCTCCGTGTCCAGGCTGTTTTCCTGAAGCCCCGCTTCCTTTACGCAAAGGTCGAAGGCGATGAGGGAGACAGCCGTGGGATTGACAACAGACAACGGACAACGGTCAACGGACGGGGCTTCGCCCTTTTTGCTATCATCAGCATTGTCATTCTGTACGACCCCTCTCTTGTCATCCTGAGCGTTAGCGAACCAACGGTCGCCGTGGGAGGCGAAGCCGAGGTAGGCAATGGATCTTTCCTGGCTAGTGGCGCCATCCGGTTTAGAAAGATCCTTCGTTTCACTCAGGATGACATTATTAGTGTCATTCAATAGTTTGTCATTCCGAACCGAAGGGAGGAATCTTTCTACATTAGTAGTGGTAACTTCCTGTTTAACATTACCTTCCTCGCGTGGTAAGATCCTCACGTCGCTTCGCTCCTCAGGATGACAATCGGTGGAGAACAGCGCATCATCCAGGTACAGCAGATCCTCGTTGGAAGTAGTAAAAAACACCCGAGTAATATCCTTAGCCCCGGCATCATATTCCACGCCCAATAGGGTAGAGGCCCAGCGCAGATTCTCCTCCTGCGACAGTTCTGGACGGCGGCGGAAAGCCAAGTGATAGCCCTTGGTGGCACTACGCTCCAGCATCAGCAGGCCCAGTTCCTCCTTGTGCGAAATCACCCTTTCCGGAACGGCAGCCATAAGGGCGGCGTAATCCGGATCGGAGGGATTGAAATCCACATCCATGCCTACGGAGTTGGATGGCGTAGTGCTTCCCTTAAGAGGCCCGCACCCTGCAGGGCAGACCATTGCCGCATGACCGTCCAATGCCGCGTGACCGTCCAATGCCGCATGGTTGTCCAATGCCGCATGGCCGTCCGTTGTCCGTAGACCGTTGTCTGTTGTCCGTGCCGGCAGGCACGAGTAGTTAAACTGCACCAGATGTTTCTTGGATTCAGTATCGCCCTGTTCCCGGATACGGTGAAGCAGTTCCTTCTGCCTTCCCCCGTCGCGAATCTGCCGGTACTCCTCGGCGGAAAGAATGGGGCGCATAAACTTGGCCCCATTCTGATAGTAAATGTAATGTACACTCATGGTATTAGTTGAATAACACGGTTTTATTCAGGAAGTCGTTCACCTCGGCAAACTCCCGGTCCATGATGCGGAGCAGGTCGCCCTTTCCCAGGTTCTTGGGCACCTTCATCTCCATCACCACATCATGCTTGCAGAATCGCATCCGGGTATACTTGGTCTGATAGTCGTAATGGCGCTCCACACCAGTCTTGGTATACGGACGGAACACCGCCTTGCCGTTGGCACTCAGTCGGGTAGTGCCCCGAATAACCACATCCTTTCCTTCGATGGTTATGTCATCCACATTCTCGTATGAGCAGGGATACACACTATACTCTCCGTTCTGCAGGTACACGCTCTGTGTGTCCAGGCATACCCGCTCGTTCTTCAGATATTTTTTCATGGTCATTTAATTTTTTTCAAAAATTGACAACGGACAACAGTCAACAGTCAACAGACGGCCATGCGGATGACAAATCGGGCGAAGCCCCGTCCGTTGTCGGTTGTCCGTTGTCTGTTGTCTCAAAAAAATCAAGCGATTTTTTTGATCTCACTCACATAGACATCCTGATACACCGTTCCGCTAACCTCTCTCACGCTAAATCTCAATGAGGCAGCCACCAGCTCGCCCTCAAAGAAACGGCATTCAGCCGTATTGCCCAGCAGCGTGGCATAGAACTCATCGGCATACTTGCCGCCCATTTCCTGCAGCGTGATGTTACACACCTTCACCTGTCCTCCCTCGGTCTTCTTGCTCGGTCTGGTCAGGGCCTGGCCCTGCTGTACCACTTTAAATATTCCGTTCATATTTAACCAATTGATGAATAAACTCCTTTCCCCGTTCGGTCCACACCAGATAGGTGTCGGTCCATACCACATCGCCTTCATGGTTATTGCCCTGTCTGGTGCGGTAAGCCTCGTAGCCCAGTTTCAGGTGCTCGGCATACAGCATCCAGCAGCCCGAAGGCGAGCGGTAGATGACGTGGCTCTGCTGCAATTTCAGTTGCAGTTCCTGTACCGTCATGGACAGCGACTTGGCCACCTGGGTCATGGTGTAGCAGGTAGGCGAGAGCAGCACCTTTTCGGCATATTCTGCCATGGGAGTGATATCCTCAATCACTTTGCGGCTCTCCTCCAGTTGCTCCTTCTGTTCAGCAATGGTGCGCTGCAGAATCTGGTAGGCCTTGGCCATGATGGTTAGGTCATCATCCTCCCTGTCCACTGGAATATAGCCGCCCGTCTTCCGTATCTGCGGCAGTACCTCGCCAGTCACCCAGTGCTTGAACTCACGGGCCGTTGGCAACTTGCTGCTCAGGATGAGCGAGTACAGACCCGACTCATTGATAAAGACAGCCTGAGTCTTGTAGTTTGATCCGCTGTCGCAAATCGCGACGGTGGTTTTGTCCTCCTTCTCCACATGCTTGCGTAGGGCATCGCGGCTATTGGCATAGCCCAACACATTTGCCACATCCTTGCCCGCAAACCCTATCTGTCCGTCGGGCAACACCATTGTGCGGATCTGTCCGAACGCCGGATTTTGGAAAAATTTAATTTCACTCATTATTAATTATTAATTCGTTCGTCCGAGGATTGGCGCTGGCCAGTCGTCCGCACCTCTTTGGACACGGCAAAGATAGGGAGACAAAAAAAGACCGGCGAATTTAAAAAACGCCGGTCAGTGAACCGTCTACAAACCGGATATGTTTCGGAGACGATTCGGATATGATTCAGAGAATCGGTTAAAGATCTTTAGTGTAGTAAGGATGCTTGTAACCCAGTCTGCCCATGTATCGGATATACTTTTTGGCCACCGACTTGATGTGCGAGATCTTTCCTGGCGACATGCCGTTATAATTCCATAGCGGGTACTCGTACTTACCCGTAACCAGCCATTTGAAGCAACCCTCGTTGGGTTCCTTGTCCTCTGGCAAATCCGGAATGCGCTTTATCAGGTCTATCATACTGTTGTAGGAATCCACTCCCAGCTCGTTCATCTCCATCTCCAGGTAGTACGGAATGGCGTAATCGGATTTCTTGGTGATGATTTCCTCATCTATCAGTTGACCGATCACGTGGATAAAAGCCGGGATAGGAGGCATTAGCTCGTAAAAAATACAGGTAGGAACATTCAGGCTGTAGTTATCTTTTGAATGTATAGAATTCATGTCTTGTTGCATGATTGTAATTTTTTATAGTTATAATTACGCACCAAGACAAGCCTAAAACATCCGCAAAGATAGTGGGACCGCAGTCCACCCGATTTTGAACATCAAACGCCTTATGAAAGTCTAATTTGCTCATCAAGGCGCGATGTTAAAATTAGTTTTTAAGCCATGTCCTAAACATGGTTTAAAACTGCAAGTGAGAGATCTTTATTAGGAATAGCTCTCGCCCGAGGGGTGGTGAGTGATTCCTGAGGCTAAGGATAGGAATACTGCGTTATCTGGTTTCGGTGAAGCCTTAGCCTTCACTGTTTGGTAAATAGTACCATAATCGGGGGCAAAGGTAGCTATTTTTTCTGAGAGTAAATGATTTGTGGTTACTTTAATTTTTTCTGCTCATGTTAGCCAGCATCTTCTGTGCGGGTTCAAATCCTTCGTTGGCAGCTTGGGTAAAAAACTTCCGCGCCTTATCCGGATCAGTACTTGTTCCCCGGCCGTAATAGTACAGGCAACCCTTGGTATAGTTGCCCACTTCAGTCAGTTCATTGTCAGCCAGACGGTTCAGCACCTCCCAAACCTTGTTGTCATTCTGGGCGGTACCGTAACCTGAGTAGTAGGCATAGGCCAAGTGACTGCCAGCTAAAGCATTCTTCTGCATTTCCCACACCTCGTCAAACAACTTAAATCCTTTATTTACATCTTTTTCGCAACCACGGCCCCAGAAGTAGCACCATGCCAGGTTGGTCTTGCAGTTCAGTTCGTCGGCACTCGTTGCCTTATACTGTTCCACCTCTTTCAGCAGACTGAAAGCCCGGTTGTAATCCAACAGATAGTTCAGGTAATAGATGGCCAGGCGGTTGATTACCACATAGCGCGACAGTCCCGATTTTTTAGTGAAATGCTTGCCCTCACCGATGCACATCTCGTAATATCTGGATACCTCTCTTACCTTGCCCAGTGAGATTCCAGGCACGCTCTCCAGTTTCGATGCATACCAGTAAGCTGCCTCATTGTGCCCCAGGTCGGCTGCACGCTTGAAGTAAGCCAGCATCAGTTGAATGTTCTGCTCCACGCCTCTGCCGTGTTCGTAATGCACGGCCACCCGGTAGCAGGCCTCTGCATGCCCCAGATCGGCCGCTTCCTTATAGTATTCGAATGCTGGTCCTGATAGTCTGTCCTTATAAATAGAGTGCTTCTCTTCGTCCCAAGCCTTCTGTCTCACACCCCTCTCAAACAGTTTCTCTGCCTTTTGCGCCTGTTTGGCTGTTGCCTTGTCCTGCACCTGAGCCCATACCGGCTGGCACATCATCAGCAGACCTATCAGTAATAAAACACAACTTTTCATTCATTCAGATTTATCTGATGCAAAAGTAATGAAAATTCTTATGCCACTGTATGTCCTTGCCATATAATTCATAAATAATTGATTTTTTTTGATTCATTTCAATTAAATATCTATTTTTGCCAAAGAAGCTGAAACTTAAAACATAAACGTCTACGATAAATGTATTTTTTTGCTACCTTTGCAGAAAACCAAATCGACACAAGAATATAATGCTTATGATTCTGTTGCTTAGTTTGGAGACCATTCTCATCGGATGTTTTATACTGATTCCGCTGGTGATCATTTGGCTGTTGTTACGTCCCGTGTTTAGGCGGTTCGAGGCCATTGAGAAGGAAGTGGATAAGGAACTGGGCCTGAAAGACCGCTACAGCTCGGCCGAGGAACTGCGCAGGGAGCTGGAAAGACTCAGGCGCATGAATTTAATTGATGACGACCTGTTCCTGGATAAGGAAAAGGATATTCGGGATTAATATGTCGTAAGGGACATGCCAAGCCATATTCAAATGTGTCGCGGGGACAGGTTCTGACACATAATGAAATGTGTCGGTGTCTGTCCCCTTGACATTTCGAATTTTGGTAAACCTGGTGCTTTTCCGAAAAGAATGGTTATAACTCCCAAAATTCAGGTATGACCAATTATAAATAATACGAGTAACTTTGTACCCAGTTATGAAACATTTATTTATCCTTGCGCTTACGGCACTTCTGTTTGGTGCTTGCGCACAAAACAAGGCAACGAGTATGAATGAAAAAAGCATCTCTATGACTCAGGAGTGGGATAAGACATTCCCATTGAGTGAGAAGGTTAATCACGAAAAGGTTTCCTTCAAGAACCAGTACGGATTTACATTGGTAGCTGACCTTTACATCCCGAAGAATGCAAATGGCAAGATGAAGGCTATTGCCGTAAGTG
>JAKSLP010000057.1 GCA_024401115.1 Bacteroidaceae bacterium
TGCTATTCAACGTTAACGACATTGATGACTTCATGGAAAACATTGACGATGCCACGGATACCATCTATGTGGTGACTGCCAGCAACAAAGCCTTCAAGGCTGCAAAAGAGGCACTCGGCGAGTTGCCCGAAATAACGAAGAGCGTACCGCAGAAGATTCCGATGCGTGATGGCTTCAAGGCCAATGCAGCCTTCTTTAAGTTGGGATTCCTCGACAAGAAGAGCGTTGACCATGGCAAACAATTGCAGGAGTTGATGCCTGTGCTGTGGATGAAGGCTGGCGCTCACGGTGTCTGTCCAACAGATGTGGAAGAAAGCGAACTGATAGCGCTGCCGGAAAACAAGATGGCATTGCTCATCGATGAATACGAGTATGACGAGTTGTTGCGCCAGTTGGCAGAGCATCATGAGATAGAAACCGTTTACATCGTGAACGACAATGAGGAAGAATACTACCGATTGGCTCAGGGCGTGAAGGCGAAACACACCTATCAGCTATACCGCGACTACCTCGACAACTTCAAGATAAACATCGCAAAGAAATAACCTCTCACCGCTGACAAAATGAAAAGAGACAAGATAGAATTTCAGGACAAAGCCATTGCCGAGCTTCGAAAGCGTCTGCATCAGGCACAGATAATGTACCGCACGTCAAAAGAATCACAAATCGTTCCCTTTACAGCTCCTACGGGTTCGGGCAAGACGATTATGATCAGCACCGTTATCGAGAACATCCTTTGTGGTGGCGATGACTATGTGGCTGCTCCTGACAGCATCATCCTTTGGCTGAGTGACTCACCATCGCTCAACAACCAGAGCAAGGACAAACTGGAGACGAAAGCCGACCGTCTGCGTATCGGTCAATGCGTGACGATAGACGACAGTTTCAAGGCAGATTGTCTGCAACAAGGACATGTGTATTTCGTCAACACACAGAAGTTTGGCAAGAACAGCAATTTTGTGCAATACAAGGACGAACGTCAATACACCGGCTGGGACGTATTGCGAAACACGGTAGAGCGTTATGGCGACAAGCTGATACTCATCATAGACGAGGCGCATCGTGGCGCTGGCAGGAATGAAGCAAGCGAGCAGATGACCATCATGCAGAAGTTTGTCAAGGGCTCAAAAGATGACAACCTGCCACAGATGCCCGTCATACTGGGTATGAGTGCCACATTGGAGCGCTTCAACAAACTCATAGAAGGTTGCGACTCGGCGAAGCAGAAGACAACGGTAGTGACGGCCGAAGAGGTTCGTGAGTCGGGATTGCTGAAGGATAAGATACAGATATTCCATCCCGAAAAAGATGGATTCCTGGAAATGTCGTACCTTGCCAAAGCTGCAGAGGAATGGAAGGACAAGTGCATCCATTGGGCAAAGTACAGGGAGCATGAACCCGACCGTGAAGTGAAGCCTGTGCTGGTGGTGCAGGTGCAGAATGCAAACAAGGAGCAAGTGTCGGACACCGACCTTGACGAGTGCTTACGCCAGATAGAAGCTCATGCTGGGGTAAAACTCCAGACGGGCGAGGTGGTTCATACCTTTGAGCAACACTCCACCTATCCCGTGAATGGCATTGACGTGGTGTATTCCCGTCCCGAGGACATTGAGGCAAATCAGAAGATTCGAGTGGTGCTCTTCAAGGATAATCTGTCAACGGGTTGGGATTGTCCAAGAGCAGAGGTCATGATGTCGTTCAAGGTGGCAAAGGGCTACACAAACATTGCGCAGCTCTTCGGTCGCATTGTGCGCACACCTTTGCAGAAGCGCATTGAGACAGACGAGACGCTCAATGCCGTTAGGCTCTATCTGCCTCATTTTGATGTGGCTACCGTAGAGAAGGTTCGCAAGGAATTGCAAGGAGCATTGCCTGTAGATGTAGAGACAAATCCGACTCCGAAGAAAGTGCTAACTCCCGAAGGAAAGCTTCCATGTGGTATAGAACGAGAGGATGTGCTGAAGGTATTGAACAAGGCTGGCATTGACACTTACGCCATCCCACACTTGGGCATCAGCAACTTCATGAGAGCGCTTATCAAACTCTGCCATCTGCTCAGACGAACCAAACTGAATCGCAAAGCATTAGACGAGGTGAAGGAGCAAGTATGCGGCATGATTCATGAGAACATTAAAGAACTTGCTACAGCAGGCACATACGACGAAGCTATTCTCCGCATCCGCAGGCATGTGATGAACGAGATAGACATGGACGCTATGGGCGAATCGATGGAAGGTGAAGAGAAGGATACTGCTCTGCTGACCGATTATGACATTGAACGTTGGTTTGAGCACATTGAGGCAAGACTTGCTAACGAGGGCATCGGTAAGCATTATCACAAAGCGCATGATGGGGAATACCCGGATACGGAGATTCGTCTGCACGTCATTATGTTTGCTACGAGTAAGATTTGCATGGAGCAACTTGATGGCTACTGCAAAGAGACATTTTACAAGCTCGTGAAGAGACATCGCAAGGACATAGAGAACTCGGGAGAAGCCAATGCACGCGATTTCAGAAATATCGTTAATGCGGAAGTCAGCACCGAGCCTTATTCCTGGTTGCTGCCTGACTTGATTGTGGCTGCGCAAAATGAAGATGATGTGTTGTGCAACGACCATCTGTATTGTGATGATGAAGGCAACGCGCGTTTCAAGCTTAATACTTGGGAAGTGGCAGTCTTGGAAGAGGAACGCAAGCGCGAGGATTATTTGTGCTGGGTGCGCAATGTGCCGAACAAGAAGGAGTCGTTATGTATACAATATCGCAAGAACAATCAGTTGAAACCACATTTCCCGGACTTCATCATTATACGCAGGAGTGCTGATGGCGTATGGCACTTCGATGTGCTAGAACCTCATCTTCCATCCCTCAACGACAACTTGCAAAAGGCTCGTGGTATGGCAGATTACTCAATGCGTTGCTCTACAATTGAGCGTAATGAGTTGATTCGTGTTGTTGAAAAGAATGGTTCAAAGGAACTTCTGCGTCTTGACTTGACAGATGGTATGATTGCTAGTGAACTCAACAGCATCAACACAGATGACGAGTTGACGAATTTGTTTGTGAAGTTCAATTAACTGATAAACAGATGATATTCTTTCTGTAAACAACAATCTGAAGGATACTTTGTAACAGAAAACGGCTTGGCAACACCTTCATAGAATAGAGGGTTGGGGCTTATTGTCAGCATGTCAGTCAGCAAGAGGGTGGTTAAAGCTATTAACGTGCCGATTTCATTTCCGTCCCGATGGAAAATTTGTAATCTCGCGTAGTTGCAAAATTTGCAAGCAGTATGCTGACACTGACATACTGACATTAAGCCCCTGTTGGGTGCCGTTTTTCTGAAAACCGTTGTATCAAAACGGGGTGCCACTTATTAACCTTCCTATATGGCATCGATAAGACACTTATAAGTCTTGATTCTGAAGACTTATAAGTCCTTCGGGGAAAGACTGCGCAGTCTTTCGGAATAAGACTTATAGGAGTGTTAGAAGTCTGTCTATAAAGAGATGTCAATTGGTCATCTATTAAGACCGAGTCCGATCGTCTATTAAGACTAAAAAAAGGATAAGCAGAGGCATAAGATAGAGTACGACAGCCCCTTCTCCCGCATAATATTAATAGTAACAGGAATGTCCTTAGAGGGACATTCCCTACTACCAACAATGCACGAAAGTGCCACTACCAGTAATTCCCAATTTGGGCACCGGCAGGTTTGCGGCTGACACAGAAGATGCTCTCCCGGACACTTCTTCACCGAATGAAAGGGGGAATATTACACCTCCACTGCTGGAGGCTATTATGCGTTGCTCGTCGTCGGGCTGTGGGACGTTGCGAGGCTTGGCCTGTCATTCCGTATATCTGTTCAACCAAAGGAGCCTTTTATCTCACGGCTATTGCAGTGTCTGGAACCGGTCAACCGGCAAGCAGTCTGCCCTCCGCAGGGTGGCTACTGATGGAACCCATTGTGATGGGTTGCAAAGATACGGCAGTGGCTCAGGTGCTGTCCCCTTATGTCCGCTTCTGTCCTCATTTGTCCTCTTATGGCGGACTGTTTATGGGTATCCTTTCCAAGTCCAACACTCTCAGGGATTACAGGATCTTTGAAGAGTTTGCTTTCTATATGAAGTCACACCACTATTACACTGAAGTATTGTAAATTTATAAGACATTTGCATAAATACACATTTATCATCAAACACGAGCAAATTCTGCTTAATATATACACTTTAGTTGTCGTTTTTGGCAAAAAATCGCCAAAATAATGACATATACAGCAGCTTTCTTTTTAAAAGTTTGTGTGTAAGAAGAAATATACATAACTTTGCACTACAAGAACCCGCCAAGCCTCTCAACGATGCTCAAATGTGCGGGTCGTTTTTTATACTTACATTTCATCATGGAAACAACAATACCATTTGGCAAGCAATATTCAGATTCTCATGATTTGGTGAAACTTTTGAAGTCAAGAGGGCTTTCTGTAGAAGACGAAACAAAGCTTGCAAAGCTTCGATGGCTATTCATTGACTTCCCGGAGATTGACCTTGCTGCGATGGGATTCCCTAAAGGTTGGGAAATGGAACCGATTTGGACGTAGCCGAAAGGTAGATTATCTTTGCGACAAACAAGTAAAAATGTCAAAAATCAACAAAAACGGCTTTCTCTCCGGCCATACAGGAGATTTAGTGCACCGCGAAGTAAAGGGTAAACAGATAGTACAAGCCATGCCTTCGCATTATCATGATGCCAATACCGCCTCCCAACAAAAACAAAGGAGCGGCATGCGCAATATCATGGCTTTTTACCGTCTGCTTAAAGAAGCCATCAAAGAGCAGTTTGAGGAGGCTACACCGTTAAGACGTGCATACAACTGTTTTATTCACCATAACCTACTGCAACCTTCTGTTGCACTAAAAAAACAGGATTTTGAGCAAGGCCTTTGCCTTTTGGCCCCCTACGCGGTTTCTCACGGTTCACTACCATCTCTGGATGTTGAGGCTGTTGAAGGTTGCGTTCAATTTCAGATGAAGAGTGAAGAATGGAAGTCGGGGGACATTCTGAGATGGATTCAAATTGTTCCTGCACCTGCTGATGACAATTCTCCAACCTTTATGACTGCGTCTTTTAGGGACGAGATCATAAATAACCCTGAAGACAAATCCATAAAGACTGAGTCTTTAGCACATGGAGCATACTCTTTTATTCATATGCGTGATATGAAAGATAAAAAGTGGGTATCCTCGCAACAACTGATTATTATTTAGGCAAAGCCCAATGGGATAGCCGAGGCCACTATTATACCACCACTACTCCAATTGAAAAACATAATGAACTCGATCGTCTTCTCTTTATATAGCTGTGTTAAAGCGGAGGACGATCGAGTTCATTTAAGATTTTTATTGGGACTAAATATGAAATAGCATGAAATTACCACTTTCATAAAGAGGATAGTTTCTCCACCAGTTCGTCAACAGAATCAACCAATGTACAGTAATGCGATAGTTCATGGCGCATAAAGCCGTTCTCCTTTAAATGTTGAATCAAAGCGACCAGAGGATTCCAGAAACCGTCAATATTTAGCAAGTACAGAGGACGGTTTTTAAGTCCGATGGAGGCCTGTCCCATTACGGTAAACACCTCATCCAAAGTTCCGATTCCACCCGGAAGAGCCACCAAAACCTCGCTCATATCTATCATTAAATCCTTACGGTCGGTCAATCCTTCACAAGGAAATATCACATCCAGGTCTTCCTGCAATAACCCCCGTTCCTCCAAAACATCAGGAACCATGCCCATCAGCCGGCCACCATGCGACTTTACCTCACGGGCAATAGTACCCATCAATCCGCAGTTGGCACCGCCATATACCAATGTCATCTGATGCTCGCCCATCCAGGCACCCAACTGACAGGCAGCAATAAAATACTTCTCATCAATCTGCTCGGATGCAGAACAAAAAACTCCTATTTTTTCCATCGGTTACTCCTCTCCTTCTGCTTTAACAATCACCGGCATACCCACATATGCATACTTTTCTTTCAGATCGATAATATCGGCATCGCGAAGACGGATACAACCCTCGCTGGCACGCCCCGGCACCGTAGATTCATTATTGGTACTGCCATGAATGCCAATACCGGAATGTCCTGGGGTATTTAAGCGCAAGAACCAATGTCCATAAGCCAAAATGGAGCCTCGTCCATCACCAAAATCATGATGCCAGGTATGTGCATCGGCTATCTGGGAGATATAAAAAGGCTTTCCCTTGGGTGATTCCGGCGTTTTCATATCTCCTTTTTTCTCTTTATTTCCCTTATTTTTGCCCATGCATGCCGGATATTGCGACAAAAGAATGGTGTCACCGTTCTTCACATCATACACCGATAAGTTCTCATGCAATTTAGACACAACGATGAATCGTTTTTCCGGCTTTGGCGCTGCAACAGTTTCAGTGTTTTCAGATTGTCCTGTGGTTGCCACCTGTGGAACATTTCCAGGTTCCGCATTTTCCACCGTGTCAATCTGCTCCACCACTGCC
Organism: Bacteroidaceae bacterium; assembly: GCA_024401115.1. Lineage (GTDB taxonomy): Bacteria > Bacteroidota > Bacteroidia > Bacteroidales > Bacteroidaceae > Minthousia. Next base: position 6,542 of record JAKSLP010000057.1, read on the forward strand.
GAGTCCTGAGAGCCAGAAAGGCTATCAGATACTTCATGAACAGGGGGTTGTACCTGACCACCGCAAGCACACAGCAACAGCGTACATACAAAAAAGAGTCCTTTTCTCAACATTTTTAGCTCGTGTTTCATTTGATTTATCCGATTGCTTTCAGCATGTTTATCGTTCTATCGCCCAACTGGCTTTTCACTTCGATATGCTTCAGTACGGCATTGACAAAGCCATTGCTTTCAAAGTCACCGCGCACCTGCTCAAAATCCAGTTCCTTTTGGTCGCGGTTGCCGTCAGCGCCAAAGCCGGTCATGCTGGCCAATGAAAATTCCTTACGCGCATCCTCATATACCAACTTGTCCAAACCGACCACAGCATCCTTCCACTGCTCCACAATTCGGATCACATCGGCAACGGTAACCTTGTCCATATCCAAGCCATAGAAGGACTGCATCTGATGGAATGCCCATGTCCACTCGTAGGTGTAATAATTCTCATGCATCTCATGGAAACGGCTGTTGATTTCCGACAGTTGAGTGATTCGCCCTTCCTCCACATCGGCCATCAGACGCTGCACCTCACTCTTTGGAGCAATCAATCCAGACAGGTCGATCCACTCACCTTCACCAATCTGCGTGTCGGGACGAAGAGCTGCACGCAACTGCTCCTCGGTCTTAATCTCGCCAGCCTTTTCCAGACGGCTGATAACCGAGTTACCCATGAACTTATGGATGGCAGTGGTATAGAACTGGATGCCCTTCTTCAGTGAAGAATTCTTGATCTTGGTACTGTGGAAAGAATAAAGGTCACTCAGTTCACCGCTGGCATATTTCAGATTGTTCAGCGTATCCACACCCTTCAGCATCTTCTGTATGGTGAAAGGGCTTAACAGGTTATAGTTGATGCAATCCAAGCGGTTCGGATCGGTTCTTCCGTCACGCTTAGGCCATTTCTGGGCATCACGGATGGTACCCACACTGCGCAGGTTGACACCCGGTACCAGATAGGTGGTATTCTGCTTCTCAATCAGGTAAGAGAAAGGCAGATTGGTAGTATCGGAATGGGTGACATGACGGCCCATGACCAGTGAGAAAGCGCCTACGCGACTTGGCCACAGCACATACGAATCACTGGCAGTCTTGGAACCACGCTCCATGATACCCTGATGGATAGGCCCCAATTTATACATGTGGTTACTCTGGTTGGACCCCGATCCGGCATTCATGAAGCTGTACATGCCGGCAATCAACAGGGAACTCTTATGATGGGTAACGGTAAAAGGACCGGCAAAAATGGCACATGCCTCGCCATTCTCACCCTGGCAGTTGCTGAAGAACAAAGAATCGCTGGCCATATAGCCATGCCCCAGTTTGCATGCCTGACCCACAAAACAGCGCTCCAGCATCACACCATCGATTATCCGGCAGCCGGAGCAGATGATAAAGTCCTGGAAGATACAACCCTGACCGATAGTCACAGGAGCCTCAGCGCAACTGTTGATGCTTCCGTTTCTCAGACGGCAGGAACCTATAATCTGAGCTGAATCGCCTACATTCACATTGCGGATAAACTGGGTATTGATTATCTGACAGTCACGTCCGATGCGGCCTTCAGAAGAGGTGACCCGCTCCACATAAGCCTTTGTCATCTCCTGGAGTTTCTGAACCAGGAGAGGACGGTGGCGGTACAGAGCCATCATGTAAGCCTGCTGGGCAGAAAGATTGTCATGAATCATTACCTCGCGGCCTCCCGTCTCATTCAGTACCGACACCTCAATGCCGTTTCCGAACGATGTAGGGCCCTCAACAGCCAGAAGACCAATATTCTGAATCAGCGTACCGGCTCCGATATGATAGTTGGCTATATAGTTCTGCACATGCTGAATGCAGCAGTCATCCTCTACGGTCACGTTATGCAGAGCCACCTGCATCAGGCCACTATGGCACTGAAAGCCTCCATACAGGGTAAATTCCTTATCGAAACGCCCCAGGCGAACCGTGCCGCTAAACTGTACTTGGTGGATGTGACGTGAAGAAAAGCCCTCTGAGACTAAGACATCGCCCCAGTTGCGGGCACTGCAGCCCTGGCTCTCTAATGATGATATTTCCTCTTTTAATAAATGTCTGTAATTCATTTTCCCTTCTCCCTTATTCTTATATATAATCAACGCAAAGATATAGAAAATCAACGACAAAAACAATTATTCAAACAAAAAAGGGATGTTCCGAAGAACATCCCTTATATTTGGAATCGAAAGATTCTGTGTAATGATTACAACTGAGGACCAGCAGCAACCAATGCCTCACCAGCAGGGTTGGTGGTATACTTAGCGAAGTTCTTGATGAAACGAGCAGCCAAGTCCTTAGCCTTCTCTTCCCACTGGCATGCGCACTCGTAAGTGTCACGTGGGTCAAGGATAGCTGGATTTACGTTAGGCAGAGAGGTTGGAACCTCAAAGTTGAACATAGGGATCATCTTGGTCTCAGCCTTCAGGATAGAACCATCCAGGATAGCGTCGATGATACCACGGGTATCTGGAATAGAGATACGCTTGCCAGTACCGTTCCAACCAGTGTTAACCAAGTATGCCTTAGCACCGCTCTTCTCCATCTTCTTAACCAACTCCTCACCGTACTTTGTTGGGTGCAACTCCAGGAATGCCTGGCCGAAGCAAGCTGAGAAAGTAGGAGTAGGCTCGGTGATACCACGCTCTGTACCAGCCAACTTAGCGGTGAAACCGCTCAGGAAGTAGTACTGAGTCTGCTCGGGAGTCAGGATAGATACGGGAGGCAGTACGCCGAATGCATCAGCTGAGAGGAAGATAACGTTCTTGGCAGCGGGAGCTGAAGAACCGGGCTGGATGTTGTTGATGTGGTTGATAGGATAAGATACACGAGTGTTCTCGGTAACCTTCTTATCATTGAAGTCAATCTTACCATTCTCATCAACAGTTACGTTCTCCAACAGTGCGTTACGCTTGATAGCACCGTAGATGTCTGGCTCGTGCTCCTTAGACAAACCGATAACCTTAGCATAGCAACCACCCTCGAAGTTGAATACGCCATTGTCATCCCAACCGTGCTCGTCATCACCGATGAGGCGACGCTTTGGATCGGTAGAAAGAGTAGTCTTACCAGTACCTGAGAGGCCGAAGAAGATAGCAGTCTCCTTACCATCCATGTTACAGTTAGCAGAGCAGTGCATAGAAGCGATGCCCTGGAGTGGCAAGTAGTAGTTCATCATTGAGAACATACCCTTCTTCATCTCACCACCGTACCAAGTGTTGATGATAACCTGCTCACGAGAAGTTACGTTGAAAGCAACGCAAGTCTCAGAGTTCAGACCCAACTCAGCGAAGTTAGTTACCTTAGCCTTAGAAGCGTTGTAGATAACGAAGTTAGGCTCGAATGACTCCAACTCCTCAGCAGTTGGCTGGATGAACATGTTGGTAACAAAGTGAGCCTGCCAAGCAACCTCAACGATGAAACGAACAGCCATACGAGTATCCTTGTTAGCACCGCAGAAAGCATCAACAACATACAGGTTCTTGTTGCACAGCTCCTTAACAGCCAGATCCTTTACAGTTGCCCAAACTTCCTCAGACATTGGGTGGTTATCGTTCTTGTAACCCTCAGTTGTCCACCATACAGTGTCCTTAGAGGTCTCATCCATTACGATGTACTTATCCTTAGGAGAACGACCAGTGTAGATACCAGTCATTACGTTTACAGCCTCCAGTTCAGTGTTAACACCTACCTCATAGCCCTCAAGACCAGCCTTGGTCTCTTCAGCGAACAATACCTCATAAGAAGGATTGTGTGCAATCACAGTTGAACCAGTGATGCCGTACTTAGTCAAATCTAAATTTGCCATAGTTGTATAAATATTAAAAAATTAGTATTAATCTTATTTTTCCGCACGCAAATTTAGGAATTATTCTTCTAATTCAAAAGCGTTTGGATAAAAAAATTCAAAGCAAGAGAGAGAGAATAAGAAATAAAAAAAACAATTGTAAAGTCTACGTGTCATTTCTATAAGAAACACCCCTCTGCCATGAAACAAAGGGGCGTTACTTAGTTTTTTTTATTTTACCTCCCAAATATCATTCGTCTCCAACAATTCTGCGAAATTATGATATTTTTTCTTGGACTTAACATCCTCAATCTGGGCTGTCACGGCATCATCATAAGTTGGAGCCTCAACATCACGAATCACGCCCAAAGCCACAGGGAATCCGTCATTATCACCCATAAGAGCCAGCTTCAGTTGCAAAGTGTTATCCTGGCAATGTGCGTCATGAACCAAGATCTGATCCATAGTCACACCATCTTCACCAATCTTGACAACTTTCAGGCCAAAGCCTTCCTGAACCAATCCAAACTCATTATTCTCCCCAAACACCAATGGCTGGCCATGCTTTACATAAATAGCATTTTTCAGACGGCCCTCCTTGTTGTACACCGCCTCGTGTGTTCCATTGTTAAAAATAACACAGTTCTGAAGAATCTCACACACAGAAGCACCCTTATGATTATAGGCAGCCTTCAAAATGTCAACCGTGCCGGGAGCATCGGTAGCCACTGCGCGTGCAAAGAAATGACCGCGAGCGCCAAAACACAATTCAGCAGGTCGGAATGGATCCTCAACTGTACCATAAGGAGATGACTTACTGACAAAACCACGAGGACTGGTAGGACTATACTGTCCCTTAGTCAAACCGTAGATGCGGTTGTTCAGCAGAATCATGTTCAAATTGATGTTACGACGATTAGCGTGGATAAAATGGTTACCACCAATTGCCAAGCCATCACCATCACCGCTCACCTGCCATACAGTCAGGTTAGGATTTGCCACCTTTGCGCCGGTCGCAATGGCTGCGGCACGTCCATGAATAGTATTCATGCCATAAGTCGCCATATAATGAGGCAAACGGCTGGAGCAACCGATACCAGAAATCACTGCGGTCTCATGTGGAGCAACACCAATCTCGGCCATGGCCTTGTGCAACGATGCCAAAAAGAAATGGTCACCACATCCAGGACACCAACGTGGCTGTCCTTTTTTATAATCATTTGCTGTATATTCGCTCATAATTGTATCCTGATTATTTGTTTAAAATGTCATTGAACGCAGCCACTAACTCGTTAACAACGAATGGCTGGCCTTTCACCTCGTTAAACTGATAAGGTACAAAACCATCGACCTTCATGCGCAAGAAGCCAGCGAACTGGCCCATGTTCTGCTCAGCAACAACGACCTTCTTGTATTTGGTCAGCACTGCGGCAGTATTCTTTGGCAACGGATTAATGAACTTAAAGTGAGCCATAGCCACCTTCTTGCCCTGAGCACGCATCTCATCCATTGCCGCACGCAAATGGCCATAGGTTCCGCCAAAGCCAACAATCAGCAAATCAGCATCATCAGCATCACCCAAAACTTCCAAATCAGGAATCTCAATATTGTTGATCTTCTGCTGACGCAGGCGGGTCATCAGGTCATGATTCTCAGGATTGGTAGAGATGGCACCGGTCTTATTGTCCTTTTCCAAACCACCCAGGATATGGGTAAAGCCCTCACGTCCAGGAACCGCCCAATAACGGGTACCGTTTTCTGCACGCATATAAGGAGTCCACTCACCCTTCAATTCCTCTGGAACGTATGGAGGGTTAATCGCAGGATAGTCGTCCAGGTTAGGCAACTTAAACGCACCTGAGCCATTTGCCACATAGGCATCGGTCAACAGGACAACAGGAGTCATGTGCTCCAACGCCATCTTACAAGCCTGATAAGCGGCATCAAAGCAATCAGTAGGACTGGTAGCGGCCAAAACAGGCATAGGACTCTCACCGTTACGGCCAAACAGCACCTGCAGCAAATCCGTCTGCTCACTCTTGGTTGGCAAACCTGTAGCAGGGCCACCACGCTGAACATCCAGAACCACCAAAGGCAATTCCATGATAACAGCCAGGTTCATGGCCTCGCTCTTCAGACATACGCCTGGGCCAGAGGTTGAAGTTACCGCCAAAGCACCAGCGAAAGATGCACCTACAGACGATGCACATCCGGCAATCTCATCCTCACACTGAACGGTTGTCACGCCTAATGACTTATGCTTTGACAGTTCATGCAACACATCGGTGGCAGGAGTGATAGGATAAGAACCCAAATACAGTTTCAAGCCAGCCTTCTCTGCAGCCGCGATGAAGCCATAAGCAGTTGCCTTGTTACCTGTAATATCCATGTAACGTCCAGGTTCCTTAACCTTTGACTCAATTCGGTACACATTGGCAGCTGAGCTATGGGTATTATGTCCATAATCATAACCAGCCTGGATAACCTTAATATTTGCATCAGCAACACCAGGTTTCTTTGCAAATTTCTCTTTCAGGAAATTAAAGGCAATATCCAAATCGCGACTGAATAACCAGCAAACCAAACCCAAGGCAAACATGTTACGGCACTTCAGGATAGACTTTACGTCCATACCGCTATCTGCCAGGCAATCCTTCACCATCTGAGAGATGTTACAAGCAATAACGCGATCAGGATCTACGCCCAATTCAGCCAATGGATCCTCAGTAGCGAATGCGGCCTTTTCCAGATCCTTTGCCTTGAAACAATCGGTGTCAATAATGATTGTCGCATTTGGCTTAGCATATTTCAACTGTGTCTTCAAAGCTGCAGCGTTCATTGCCACCAATACATCACACAAATCGCCAGGAGTATAGACCTTTCCCGCACCAATGTGAACCTGGAAACCGGAAACGCCGGTCAGCGAACCTTGCGGAGCGCGGATATCAGCGGGATAGTCAGGGAAAGTACTGATACTGTTACCTACGGTTGCAGACACCGTAGAGAAGATGTTTCCGGCCAGCTGCATACCGTCACCGGAATCTCCAGAGAAACGAACCACCACATGGTCCAGTTCCTTAACTTCTAATTCTTCTGCCATAAATCTACTTTTTGTTTAAAATTCTCTCTCTTATACTTTGTTTCCACTAATTTTATTTATCTTTGCAACGCCTAATTAACAATTACGGTCGGCCCCATAGTTCAACGGATAGAATACGAGTTTCCTAAACTTTAGATCCGGGTTCGATTC
>JAKSLP010000058.1 GCA_024401115.1 Bacteroidaceae bacterium
GGGGGGGGGGGGGGGGGGGGGGGGGGGGGGGGGGGGGGGGGGGGGGGGCGGGGGCGGTGGTGAACAATTTGAGGCTCTTCGCAAGGAATTCAGCAAGGATCGCGACTTGGCAAACAAGAAGGATGCCATGTTGATGAACCGTCAGCACAAGGAGAAGAAGGTGACTGTACAGGTAGAGGAGCCTAAAGAGGTGGTAACCGTGATTCCTGAAAGCAAGCAGCCACATGTCCTGGGCAAGATTGACCTGAGCACTGTGGGTAAGCCACGTGCCAAGGAGCCAGTACAGGAGAAGAAGGTGGAAGCACCGGCTCCAAAGCCAGAGGTGAAGCCAGAGACAAAGCCTGCTCCAAAACCTGTTCAGGTGGAGAAGCCTGCTCCAAAGCCAGTGGTAAAGCCTGAGCCTGTTAAGCCTGCTCCTGCACCGGAGCCTGCAAAGCCAGCCTCTTCCAATGCCGTTAAGACCGTGGAGGAGAACGGTGTCATCAAGGTGGTACCTGAGTACGAGAGCAAGATAAAGGTGCTGGGCACTATCGACCTGTCATCCCTGAACCAGAGCACCCGCCCAAAGAAGAAGAGCCGTGAGGAGCGCCGTAAGGAGCGTGATGAGAAGCGCACAGGCAACGGCCCTATGGGTAAGGAGGGTAATGGTCAGAAGCAGGGCGACGGCAACCGCAAGCGCCAGCGCATCAATAAGGACCGTGTGGATGTAGCTGCTGAGAGCAAGCGCATCGACAACCAGAACAATAAGCAGAAGGATAACCAGAAGCGTAACAACAATCAGGGCAATCCTAATGCTAATCCACAGCAGAAAGACAACAACAAGAAGCGTCATAACGATAACAATGCTTCGAACTCCTACCGTAATAAGGGTGTACAGGTTCGCGAGAAAGAGGTTCCTGTAGCATCAGATGAGGATGTAGCAAAGCAGGTGAAGGAGACACTGGCACGCCTGACCGGAAAGCAGAAGGCCAATAAGACCGGCGCCAAGTACCGTAAGGAGAAGCGCGAGAATGCATTCAACCGTATGCAGGAGCAGGAAATGGAGGAGGCAGCAGAGAGCAAAATCCTGAAGCTGACCGAGTTCGTAACTGCTAACGAGTTGGCTGTGATGATGGGCGTAGGCGTAAACCAGGTTATTGGTACCTGTATGAGTATCGGTATCATGGTGTCTATCAACCAGCGTCTGGATGCTGAAACCATCAACCTGGTGGCTGAGGAGTTCGGCTTCGAGACACAGTATGTCAGCGCCAGCGTAACCGAGGCTGTAGCCGAGGAGGAGGATGCAGAGGAAGACCTGCAGCCACGCGCACCAATCGTTACCGTGATGGGTCATGTTGACCACGGTAAGACCTCTCTGTTGGATTACATCCGTAACGCCAACGTTATTGCCGGTGAGGCCGGCGGTATTACCCAGCACATCGGTGCATACCATGTAGAGCTGGAGGACGGACGAAAGATTACCTTCCTGGATACTCCAGGTCACGAGGCGTTTACCGCCATGCGTGCCCGCGGTACTCAGGTTACCGATATTGCCATCATCATTGTGGCTGCCGATGACAGTGTGATGCCTACCACCCGTGAGGCTATCGCTCATGCCCAGGCAGCAAATGTACCAATGGTGTTTGCTATCAACAAGATTGATAAGCCAGGTGCCAACCCAGAGAAGATCCGTGAGGACTTGGCCAACATGAACCTGTTGGTTGAGGATTGGGGCGGTAAGTACCAGTGCCAGGAGATCAGTGCCAAGAAGGGTATCGGTGTTGAGGACCTGTTGGAGAAGGTCTTGCTGGAGGCAGAAATGCTGGAGCTGAAGGCTAACCCTAACCGTAAGGCTACCGGTTCCATCATCGAGTCTTCACTGGATAAGGGCCGTGGTTTCGTAGCTACCGTATTGGTAAGCAACGGTACCCTGCACGTAGGTGATATCGTTTTGGCAGGTACCTATTACGGCCGCGTGAAGGCGATGTTCAACGAGCGCAATCAGCGTGTTACCGAGGCTGGTCCTGCAGAGCCAGTGATCATCCTGGGATTGAACGGTGCTCCTCAGGCAGGTGATACCTTCCATGTAATGGACAGCGACCAGGAGGCACGTGAGATTACCAACAAGCGTGAGCAGCTGCAGCGTGAGCAGGGATTGCGTACCACTCAGCGTAAGGGCTTGGATGATATCGGCCGTCAGATTGCGCGGGGCGAGTTCCGCGAGCTGAACATCATCGTCAAGGGTGATGTGGACGGTTCAGTTGAGGCTTTGAGCGACTCATTCATCAAGATGTCTACCGAGAAGGTGCAGGTGAATGTCATCTACAAGGCTGTAGGTCAGATTTCAGAGAGCGATGTTTCCCTGGCTGCCGTATCAAACGCTATCATCGTAGGTTTCCAGGTACGTCCATCTGCCGGTGCGCGTAAGGCTGCCGAGGCAGACAATGTGGATATCCGCATCTACTCAGTCATCTATGACGCTATCGAAGAGTTGAAGAGCGCTATGGAGGGAATGTTGGAGAAGGTTGTCAAGGAAGAGGTTACCGCTTCTATCGAGGTGCAGCAGGTATTCCGTATCAGTAAGGTCGGTTTGGTTGCCGGTGCCATGGTTCGAGACGGTAAGGTTAAGCGTACCGATAAGGCCCGTCTGATCCGTGACGGTATCGTTATCTTCACCGGTAGCATTAATGCCCTGAAGCGTTTCAAGGACGATGTGAAGGAAGTGGCTACCAACTTTGAGTGCGGTATCAGCTTGACCAACTGCAACGATATTAAGGTGGGCGATATCATCGAGACCTTCCAGGAAATTGAGGTAGCTCAGAAGTTGGAATAATAAAAGCAGAACAGTGATGGATTTATTTATCATCATAGTACTGGTAGTAGGCTTAATCTGGGGCTGGTGGAAAGGATTTTTCCTCCAGCTGGCCAGTTTGGTGGGAGTCATTGTTGGCTTCTTCATTGCCTGCTACGTCTATGCCCGATTCGGTGATGCCCTGATTCCCGAGGATGCCGGAGTAAGCACCAATGCGGTGATTTTCCTGATACTTTGGATCGGAATCCCATTGGCATTGACCCTGGTGGCAAAGCTGCTGGGCGGCATTATGTCCAAGTTGCATCTGGGTTGGATTAACCACTCCCTGGGTGCTGCCTTAGGAATGATTAAATTAGCCCTGTTTCTGAGCTTGTTGTTTACTCTCCTGGAATTTGTCAGTAAGTACGACAACAATCCTCTGATTACAGAACAGACACGACAGTCGTCCGTGCTCTATTATCCGGTACAGCAACTGGCGGGCAAGCTGTTGCCTTCCGATTTCCTGGAGAAAGCTACGGAGATACAGTCGAAAACGAAGAATGGAAGAGAACAAAGAGAAGAATAAGCTGGTGCGCGAGGTGGCTGAGAAGAAGTACGAGTACGGCTTCACCACCGATGTGCATACAGATATTATAGAAAAGGGATTGAATGAGGACGTAGTGCGCCTCATTTCGTCCAAGAAAGGTGAACCGGAGTGGTTGCTGGAGTTCCGACTCAAGGCATACCGTCACTGGTTGACCATGAAGGTGCCTACCTGGGCGCATCTGCAGATACCTGAGATAGATTTTCAGGCCATCTCGTATTATGCCGACCCAACGGCCAAAAAGAAAAAGGAAGGCAGTAAGGAGATTGACCCCGAGCTGATGAAGACCTTCGATAAACTGGGTATTCCTCTGGAGGAGCGCCTGGCACTGAGCGGAACAGCGGTGGATGCCGTCATGGACTCTGTCTCGGTGAAGACCACATTTAAGGAGAAACTGAACGAGAAGGGCATCATCTTCTGCTCCATCAGCGAGGCTGTCCGTGAGCACGGCGACCTGGTGCGCGAGTACCTGGGATCGGTAGTGCCTTATCGTGACAATTTCTATGCCGCACTCAACTCAGCCGTGTTCAGCGACGGTTCGTTTGTGTATATTCCAAAGGGTGTGCGCTGTCCGATGGAGCTGTCCACCTATTTCCGTATCAATGCACAGAACACCGGTCAGTTTGAGCGTACGCTGATTGTGGCTGATGACGATTCTTACGTGTCATATCTGGAGGGTTGTACCGCTCCTATGCGTGACGAGAACCAGTTGCATGCCGCTATCGTTGAGATTGTGGTAAAGGAACGTGCCGAGGTGAAATACTCCACCGTGCAGAACTGGTATCCGGGCGATGCCGAGGGCAAGGGTGGCGTGTACAACTTCGTAACCAAGCGCGGACATCTGCGCGGAGCCGACAGTAAGCTGTCCTGGACACAGGTGGAAACCGGCTCGGCCATTACTTGGAAGTACCCCAGTTGTATCCTGAGCGGTGACAACTCACAGGCAGAGTTCTACAGTGTGGCTGTGACCAACAATTACCAGCAGGCAGATACCGGTACCAAGATGATACATATCGGAAAGAACACCCGAAGCACCATCATCAGTAAGGGTATCAGTGCCGGTAAGAGCCAGAACAGCTACCGTGGTTTGGTGAAGGTGGATGCGCGTGCCGACGGTGCCCGCAACTACAGTTCCTGTGACTCTCTGTTGCTGGGAAGCGAGTGTGGTGCACATACCTTCCCTTACATGGATATCAAGAACGATACAGCCATTGTGGAGCACGAGGCAACCACCTCGAAGATCAGTGAGGATCAGTTGTTCTACTGCAACCAGCGTGGCATCTCTACCGAGGAAGCCGTAGGCTTGATTGTCAACGGCTATGCCAAGGATGTTATCAATAAGTTGCCTATGGAGTTTGCCGTTGAGGCTCAGAAGTTGCTGAGTGTATCATTGGAAGGAACCGTTGGATAAAAAAGAAGCATCGAAATGTTAGAAATAAAGAACTTGCATGCCAGCATTAATGGCAAAGAGATATTGAAAGGCATCGACCTGACCATCAAAGACGGAGAGGTTCATGCCCTGATGGGGCAGAACGGTGCCGGCAAGAGCACCCTGAGTAATGTGCTGGTGGGTAACCCTGCTTATGAGGTGACAGAGGGATCTGTGATTTTCAACGGTAAGGATCTGCTGCAGATGAAGCCAGAGGAACGAGCTCACGAAGGCATCTTCATGTCATTCCAGCACCCTATCGAGATTCCTGGTGTGTCTATGGTCAATTTCATGCGTGCCGCTGTCAATGCCAAGCGCAAATACCACAATCAGGAACCTTTAAGTGCCAGCGAATTCCTGAGACTGATGCGTGAGAAGCGCAAGGTGGTGGAGTTGGACAACAAACTGGCCAACCGTGCGGTGAACGAGGGTTTCAGCGGTGGTGAGAAGAAGCGCAATGAGATATTCCAGATGGCTATGCTGGAACCTACTTTCGCCATCCTGGATGAAACCGACTCCGGTTTGGATGTGGATGCACTGCGTATCGTGGCAGAAGGCTTCAATAAGTTGCGCACCCCGGAAACCAGCGCCATGGTCATCACCCATTACCAGCGTCTGCTGGATTACCTGAAGCCGGACATCGTTCATGTGCTGCTGAATGGCCGTATCGTCAAGACCGGTGGCCCTGAATTGGCTACAGACATCGAGAATAAGGGTTTCGACTGGATTAAGGAGGAAGTAGGACTATGACAGGTGGTCATCAATACATAACCCAAAGTGCTGATGGCAAACTGCTCATTCATGTGCCCCGTAACGAAAGGGTAGAGCAGCCTATCCGCATCACGATAGAGCGCCGGCCGGACGAGCCGCTGGAGGAACACCGTGACATTGAGATCCGTGTGGATGAGAGTGCCGAGGCTCGCATCATCCTGAACGATCACATCAAGGAAGCCGACGGACAGACACATACCATCCAGAACCTGCAGATTGTGGCTGGTGAAAACAGCCAACTGGAGGTCTATGAGGTGGAGGAGACCTACAGCGGTCATCTCCGCGAATCCTCAATTGTGGTGGATCAGCAGGCATATAGCCGTGTCACTCTCCTGTCGCTGACTTTGCAGGCAGGAAAGACCGTTAACCATACCGTAGCTCATCTGAACGGACAGGGGGCAGAGGTGACTTTGCTGGGTGGTGTCTTAGCCGATGGCACCCAGCGCGTGGAAAACCATACGCTGATAGACCATGCTGTCCCAGAGTGTACCAGCAACGAGTTATACAAATATGTGCTGGATGAGAATGCCGTGGGCGTTTTTGAAGGCCGTATCCTGGTGCAGAAAGATGCCCAGAAGTCCATCAGCCAGGAAACCAATGCCAATCTGGTATCCACTAAGACTGCCCGCATGTTCACCCAACCAGCATTGGAGATTTATGCCGATGACGTGAAGTGTAATCACGGTGCTACGGTGGGACAGTTGGACGAGCAGGCTTTGTTCTACATGCAGCAGCGAGGTATCCCGTATGATGAGGCACGCATGCTCCTGAAATTTGCCTTCATCGGTGAGGTCATCGACCGCTTGCCATTGGAGAGTTTTGCCGAGCGTCTGCGTCATCTGATTGAAAAGCGCATCTGTGGTGAATTGCCCTCTTGCGGAGATTGTAAATTGTGTAAGTAACCCCTATTTGTCATTCTGAGTGAAGCCCAAGAAGATTAATAATGTCATTCTGAGCGAAGCCCAAGAAGATTAATATTGTCATTCTGAGCGAAGCGAAGAATCTTTTTTGGCTAGTGGGTATAATAAATGAACAATGTATAATTTAGAACAGGTCCGTCAGGACTTCCCCATACTGAGCCGTGAGGTGTATAAGCGCCCACTGGTGTATCTAGACAACGGAGCCACCACACAGAAACCCCGTGTGGTGGTGGATTCCATGGTTAATGAGTATTACTCTGTCAATGCCAATGTGCACCGAGGCGTGCATTTCCTGTCGCAGCAGGCAACGGAATTGCATGAGGGAAGCCGTGAGACTGTCCGCCGATTCCTCAATGCGCGCAGCATTAATGAGGTAATCTTTACCCGTGGTACCACAGAAAGCCTGAACCTGTTGGCTTACAGTTTCGGTGAAGCCTTCCTGAACCAGGGAGATGAGGTGATTGTCAGCGCCATGGAGCATCATAGCAACATTGTGCCCTGGCAGTTGCTTGCTGACCGCAAGGGCATTGTCCTACGCGTCATTCCCATGAATGACAAGGGTGAGTTGCTTCAGGAAGAATACCACAACCTGTTCAACGAGCGTACCAAACTGGTCAGTGTGGCCCATGTGAGCAATGTACTGGGTACCATCAATCCCGTTAAGGAAATGATAGCCTATGCCCATGCACAGGGTGTTCCTGTGGCTGTGGATGGTGCCCAGAGTACACCTCACATGGCTGTGGATGTGCAGGACTTGGATGCCGATTTCTTTGCTTTCAGCGGTCATAAAATCTATGGCCCTACCGGTGTGGGAGTGCTGTATGGTAAAGAAGAACTGCTGGAGAAGATGCCCCCTTATCAGGGCGGAGGCGAGATGATTCAGCGTGTCAGCTTCGAGAAGACCACCTACAACCACCTACCATTCAAGTTTGAGGCAGGTACACCGGATTATATCGCAACTACAGGTTTGGCCAATGCCTTGGATTATGTGACCGCATTGGGCATGGATCAGATTTTTGCCCATGAGCAGGAACTGACCCGTTATGCCATGGAGCAGATGCTGGCCATTCCCGATATGCACATCTATGGTCAGGCAGCCCATAAGGATGCCGTCATCTCATTCAATGTAGGTAACATCCATCACTTGGATATGGGTACCTTACTTGACCGTCTGGGCATAGCCGTGCGCACCGGCCATCACTGTGCAGAGCCATTGATGCACCGTCTGGGCATTGAGGGCACGGTTCGTGCCTCTTTTGGTCTTTATAATACCAAGGAAGAGGTGGATGTTTTGGTTGCCGGCATCAACCGGGTTAGAAACATGTTCTGATTATAAGGAGAATTTGTTATACTTCTTGTAAACGGAGTTTTTTATTCTTTGTCACTAAAATCATGCTCCAATTTCGGTAATGCAATATTGTTTTATACTGACATAAAATAGTATAAACCTTGTAAATTAGATGAAAATCATGGAATTAATGCGATAATTTGGGGAAATACAAATTATACCTGATTTATGCCTTCTTAATAGAAAAGATGAGTATATTTGTGGCATGAAAAAGTTATTATTATTTCCTGTCGCATTAATTCTCCTTACTATCCTGATCAGTTGCAGAAATCAGCGGGTAGATGAACGGATGTCCACTGCTTATAGTCTACTTAATAGTGCTCCTGATTCTGCCTTGTCTCTTTTATCCCATTATAATGCCAAGGACATGAGCGGTGCTGCTCGTGCCTATTACTCACTCATCTATACCATTGCCCAGGACAAGAGTGGATTGGATGTGGATAATGATTCCCTTTTGAGCTATGCCTATAATTATTACCGGCAGCATAAGGATGATTCTTTGTATGCCAAGTGTCTGTATTATATGGGCAAATACTACTTCTTAAATGACAGCACTAAGCAAAGTGTGGATTTACTGTCCGAGGCAAATAGAGTAGCAAAGGAACAAGGGGATTTGTATACTCAGTATTTAGCACTTGAAAAACTGTCTAAATCAATTAAGTTGCGAAGCCCTAAAGAGTCGGTTGAATTTGCAAAAAAGCGTATGATGTTTTTTTGAAGCACGACTCATCCAACACTTATAATAAAATACAATTGCTGTTGACAATAGGAGATTGTTTTTATATGTCAAGCCAAGCGGATTCCTCGTTGAAATATAATAAATTAGCCAATTCTTTAGCTCTTAAATTTAATGACCGGGAAGTGTTGGCCAGTACTTTTCATTCTTTGTCGTATGCATATGGAGAACTAAATGCATTCGATTCTGCCCTTGTGTATGAAAAAAAAGCTATGGCCTATTCTTCATCCACAAAAAACAATTATGAGTTTAATTTGTCTTCATGTTATATTGCTTTAGATTCCGTAGATCAAGCAGAATCAATATTAACAAAACTGTTGGCTTCTTCTTTTTCACTTTCACCTACTGAAAAATATTGGACTTATCACCAACTCTTGAAATTGAACCTTAAGAAATATGGTAATAACCAGTCAAAAATCTATCTGGATTCTACATTGATGTGTCTAAAACAATTGTATTATACTTCAGAGAAAGAAAATGCAAGTTATCATAGAGATAATGAAAATTTAATAATAGAGGGAATTTATATCAAGCAGAAATCAAGAGAGCAAGTTGTGTTTTTTACTGTCCTTGCCGTGTTTTTTGTTGTAGCCATCTTTGCTTTGCTTTGGGCAATAATTAGCCAAAAACGTATTGCACAATTCAAATTAGATTTGGAAAAGAATAAAGAAATGGCGTTAGAACAAGCTTACAAAGAAGAATTATTGAGACGTGACTATGAAAAGCAGGTTGAAGCTGAAAGGCACCTGTTGGAAATGGAGAAAGCAAAAAATGAGCGAGATCAACAAAAAATGATTATAAAAAACAGGGAAAAGCAGCTTGAGATTTTTAAAAACTACATATTGATAAAGTTAGATTTTGACAGTTTGCAAAAGCAAATAAAGAAGGAAAACAGAGATGAGACTATTACTCATAATACATGGCTAGAAATAGAAGTTGCATTAGACGAGCTTTTCGGTGGATTTGCTGCAAATTTCAGAAAGGTTCATCCACATTTAAAGGAACAAGACATACATTTTTGCTTATTGGTTAGATTAGGAATGAACAATTACGAATTAGAACGATTTTATTCTCGCACTAATCAGGCCATTAAGCAGCGGCTGCTGAATATGAAAAGTAAACTTGGAATTGAAGGTCTTGAACAATCTTCAAGAGAATATATCCTGAATTTTAGGATATAAGGTACTGCCTTTTCACTTAAGATAAAGACTGAACGCTCACTTTTATACCATATATACGATAAAAGTAGGGGCGGTATGCTGTTTTAAATCAATGCTTTATAATGGTATATCCCCGCTCTTCCTTTTTATACCTCATTTCTTGTTCTCCTTGGCTCCTGATTTATACCTTTGCATCGATTTATGATAAGAGGGATGAAACAAGTCCAATTATATAAATTGTAATAATAAATTATTTATGGTATGAAACATTTATTTGATTATAGCGGGATAAATGTACCTCTTGTAGCGGTTTGTAATGTACCGCCTGTATCACAATGTAATGTACCACCTCAGAAGTGGTTGCAATGAGGTTCTGCAAAGTTACGATTA
Source organism: Bacteroidaceae bacterium (assembly GCA_024401115.1). GTDB lineage: Bacteria > Bacteroidota > Bacteroidia > Bacteroidales > Bacteroidaceae > Minthousia. Next base: position 10,129 of record JAKSLP010000058.1, read on the forward strand.
TTTTTGTTTTTTTCGCCTTAACGATTCACCTTTTAGCTCTATTCTGTGCGTTTCTCCTGCAGTGAGCCTGTCCATGATAGCATCAGCCAGTGTTGGTTCGTTGATGTAGTCATACCATTTCGCAACAGGCAACTGTGAGGTGACTATGACAGATTTTCTCATGTAACAGTCCTCAAGGATCTGCAGTAGTGCCAGACGCGAGTTATTATCGAGCGGCTGCAAGCCGAAGTCATCGAAGATGACGAGGTCGTTGCGTTGGATGTGATTGATGACCTTTATTATTGTCCCGTCAAGTTTGGCGAGGGCAATCCGCTCGATGAACTTGTTCATGGAGAAGTATTCAACCCGATATCCCATGAAGCAGGCCTGTCGGCCAAGAGCGCAGGCAAGGAAGGACTTTCCGCAGCCTGTCTTGCCATCGATGAGGATGTTCTCTGCTCTTGCAATGAAGCTGCAGTCCATCAGTTGCACAGCGTGTCCTTTGAGAGGTTCCTTTCATTGGAGCAATGCACGTCCTCTAGCATTGAGTTGTACCTGAGTTTGCTTGTCTTCAGGTACATCTCAGTCTTCTTTGTGTTTCTGTATTGCCTCTCAGCCTCGGCCATTCGCGCTGCGAACATGTCGATGGAAGGCCATTCGTTTACGGGTTGCGAGAGCATGGATTTGTAGTAATCGGCCATGCCTCTGAGTTTGAGCTCCTCCAGCTGGAGGATAGTTTCTTGATTGTTCATATCTTCTTTGTTGCGTACCAGTTGTTGTCATTATTTGTATGCATCGGCACCTCTCACGTTATCGCTTGCCGGCATGTATGCAGCATCGTTATCCTGTGATTCAGTGACTTGGTCCAGACCATTCCTAAGTATGGATTCAACCATCTTGTAGCTTGCAGCATCCTTCTGGTCTATATGCCGGCAGGCATCCTCCAGGCGCTTGGCTGTGTAGCGGCTGCCCAGACGGAGGATTCCCTGGCAAGCCCTGTATGCCTGCTGCACGAAGTACGGCCGTTTGAGAACGGCATCAATCACTGCCCGGGTCTCAGGACCTATCAGGGATGCCTTTTTCTGGAAGTATGCCGCATTGTATTCCTTGCTCTCTGCATAGGCCCTATGGTTTTCAGGCATGTGTTCAGCCAGGGTGCTGTAGCCGTCATGGTACTGCCTTTTATGGACAGCAATGCGCTTAAGGTCAACCCACACCTCAACAGTCTCTGCATCATAGACCACCTTGGCCTTCTGTCCTACATACTGGTAGGGCACGCTGTAGAAACGGCCACGATCTATCTGGAAGTGATAGGTGCTGTTGACGGTAATGGCCTTCTCATACTTGAACATGAAGCGCTCTTGAGGCAGAGGAAGAAGATACGGCTGCTCCTCCTGCATGAACTTTTCGCGCCTGCTCTGTACCTGCCCGCTCTTGATGCGGTCGTTATATAAGTCGTTTAACTCCAAAATCCTGTTATTCAGATCATCAAGTGATGTCCATGTCTCATTATAGATTCGTGAGTAGTAGAACTGATATACCCTGGCCACAAGACCTTCTGCCGGTCCCTTGTCACGCGGCTTCCGTGACCGGCATCCTGCAATGTCGGTTCCATAGTGCATGGCCCATTTCTCTGCTGCCTCATTCAGCGCTGGTTCGTAGCGGTCATAGCGCTTGACCCACTGGAGCATGTTGTCCGTCTTGGATATTTCAGGGACACCTCCGAAGTACTCCAGCGCCTTTGATAATGCAGGGAAAAAGTGCTCCATCCTTGTAGACAGCATGGCTATGGCAAAGCTCATCATGGAATATGGGAGAACACACACCAGGACGGTTGCTTTCTGGCATTCTCCAGTCTTTGTGTCCACCACCCACAACGGATCCCCGGCAAAATCAAACTGCATCTCATGGGCGGGAGCATATATATTATGGTATTTCAGGTCATTCTTCTTCTCGTATTCCTGAAGTATGGACTTGAACTGGGTATAGCCGTATGGATTATCCGTGGACTTGCAGTAGGTGTCCTCATACAGCACCTCATAGGTCATGTACTTGCGTGTCATGGCATGGGCATACTCTTCGATGTTGGCCTGCATGAACGCATAACGTTCGGCATCGCGGTTGCGATGGACATCTTCCTTGCTGAGGATAGAGTGAAGTTCTGAGTCAGCCAGTTGCAGAAGTTCCGCCATGGTCTTTCCTGAGGCCTCTGCACGTTCCTTGTAAGGACGAAGCGATGTGCGACTGATCTTGAGCTTGCGCTCAATCTCTCTCATTGGAGTTCCTAACTTGAACTCCCTTACGATTGCTCTTAGATGGGTCATTGTTACTTTTCTGTTAGCCATATCTTCGTGAATTTTATTCTTATCCACAAAGATACGCAGGTTAACTCAAAGCAACCATTCTGATGCTGATTTCAACTGGTACTGGTTAGATTATCGCGGGTGGTACATTTCAAATTGATACGGGTGGTACATTTCAAAGTGATAGACCCGGTACATTTCAATGTGTCACAGACGGTACATTTCATTCCGCTATGAAAGGTACATTTCAAAGTGATACGGGTGGTACATTGATTCCGCTGCTATCAGTTAACTGCATTAGTCAAACTTTCTTTTGATGATAGCATATCTGTTTTCTTGTTGGTTGCTGAGTAGACAAGAAAAAAGTCATGAAAATGAACGAAATGTGCTCACATTATTATATTTATGTCCGAAAAATGCTTAAATGTTATATAAATATTGAAGATAGAAAAAACATCCGAATGACAAACAGATTGCATCGCGTTTGGAACAAATGGGATATTTGGAAAAGCATGGTAAGACAAATGCACAATACTACATTCTTCCAAGACGCTATTATGAATTAACAGGTGATCTAGCAACTTATTCTATAATGACAGATTGGGGATTGGAACAGGTTTGGGCTGTTATTTTACCATTCTTACAGAAATATGGAAAAGCAAAACGCTCTGATTTCGCAACGCTTGTTGGCAATCACTTGTCCGAGAAGCAACTTCGCAAGATAATAGATGAGCTTAGGGGTGCTAATATGTTAAAAACGGAGGGTGAAAGACGACAGATGGTTTACTTGATTGGCGATGCTTACAAAACAGGTAATGATATCATGCAAAAAGCCTTAAAAATAGGTCTTAAGCAAATGAAAGAATCTGGTGAAATTTGAAAGGGCGAATAAAAGGGCAAATAGACACTATGAAACAATACATTATGCGTGCTTTAATGCAATGTATATAACTGAAGTACAATACATTAATAAGGGCAAATAAAAGGGCGAATAAAAAGATTGATTAGCGGCTCAATCAAAGACATGGATGTGATGAACATGGCATCCCGTCGTCGTAACCCTATCCTTG
>JAKSLP010000059.1 GCA_024401115.1 Bacteroidaceae bacterium
AAACTGACTAAGGTGAGAGCATTTAACTTAATAAGTGAAGAATCTTCTATTTACCGATGCAATTTATCAAGAACTTTCCAATTCACTTTTTTAGATACCACTAGTGTCCGGTTAAAACTTCGAACACATGGTTTAAATGGTTATTCAATAACGTTAAAGATAATAATAATGAACGTCCGAAGAATCAACCAATACAGTTAACTCTGTGGTAAAATTTTAACCGGACACAGCTGGGCCACCTGGCGAAACAACCTGAAGGATCTGGCTCCGCGCCTGTTCCGCAAATAAAACACAAAATGTGTCCCCGTGACATAAAGTAAAGCCACCTTTAGGGGTGGCTTTACTTTTATACCTTTATCGATTATGTCACTTTTATTGCTCATCCTGAATGTCAGAAAACAAAATAGTTAAATAACTATAAACAACAGTTTGCGAACTACGAATTATAGTTATTTTTGCGCCAATAAATATTAGTGAGAGTAATAAGCCAGATAAATAACGATAAAAAATGAGAGTAATTCAATCATTATTAATCTGTTCCATTTGTTTCTGCAGTCTGTCATCCTGTAGCGACAAGCCTAAGACAGAAGAGAACACCCCGGATATCATTGAACTTCCTGTAGCCAAAGAGGAGGTTAATCTGAAACCGCTTCAAAAGAGAGACTTCATGCAGCAGTTGGTAAGCAATGGCAAAGTACGCGCCCGCGAGTTTGCCGACCTGCAATTCAGAGTAACCACAGAACCCATCGTACACATTTATGTGCGTGAGGGTGACCAGGTGAAGGCAGGCCAGAAAATCGCGGAACTGGATACCCGTGCTCTTCAGAATAATCTTAAACAAGCCAAAAGCCGACTGGAGCAGTCACGTCTGGACATGAAAGACGTACTGATAGGCCAAGGCTATGACCCGGAGAAGGCCAATAGCATACCTGCCGAAGTGCAACGTCTGGCTCAGATAAAGAGCAACTATGAACTGTACCAGACGCAGTTGGAACAGGCTGAGTTTGAGATGGAGAATGCCATTCTTTATGCCCCAATCGGCGGTATAGTGGCCAATCTTGATACACGGGCACACAACCTGCCAGGAACTGAACCTTTCTGCCGCATCATCCAAAACAGCGACATGGAGGTGGTGTTTACAGTGATGGAAAACGAACTGGCCTTGGTCCGCCCAGGGAACAAAGTGAACATCATGCCTTATACCCAGACCGATGTGGCTTGCCAAGGAACAGTAACAGAAATAAACCCCATGGTGGACGAGAATGGGCAGGTAAAAGTTAGAGCCAGCGTGCAGGGCAACCGCTCGTTTCTGGACGGCATGAACATAAAGGTTACAGTGGAACGCAGTGCATCAGCCCAATTTGTGGTACCAAAGAGTGCCGTAGTGCTTCGCACTGGCAAGCAAGTGATATTTACCTATGAGGACGGCAAAGCCAAATGGAACTATGTTACCGTCACCATGGAGAACCTGACAGAATATGCTATTGAGGGCGAGTCTTTGGAGGAAGGCATGCAGGTGATTGTATCCGGCAACCTGAATCTGGCTCACGATGCGCCTGTACAAGCTGTGAAAGGAAAATAAACCATGATCCGCTTTTTAATACACAGGCCTATTGCCGTCCTGATGGCCTTCCTTACCTTCTTTCTGCTGGGAGCCGTGTCTTACTTCACACTCCCGGTATCACTGTTGCCTGACATTGCCATTCCTCAGATTACAGTAAAGGTACAGGACGAGAACCTTTCGGCTCAGGAGATAGAGAGCACCCGGATGGCTCCACTCCGCAGGTCGCTTCAGCAATTGGGAGGATTGGAAGAGATGCGCAGTGAGTCACGCAACAACCTGGGCATTATCCGGCTGTCATTCCGTTTCGGCACCAATACCGATTTGGCTTTCATCGAAGCCAATGAGAAGATTGACCAGGCCATGAATCTGCTTCCCCGCGAAGCCAGCCGCCCTCTGGCCATCAAGGCCAATGCCACGGATATTCCGGTCTTCTACCTTTATATATCTTTAAAGAACGATCAGTCTTTCCTACCGGGTGACGGGCAGAAGTTTCAGGAGCTGTGCAGCATGACCGAGAACATCGTGCGCCGGCGCATAGAGCAGTTGCCCGAGGTGGCTATTGCCGACCTTACCGGTGTACCCGGACGTGAAATCAGCATTATGCCCTTTGCTGAAAAAATGGATGCATTGGGCATCAGCATTGCTGATCTGGAACGATGCATTATCGAGAGCAATATCTCACTGAGCAGCATGACGGTACGTGACGGCCACTACCAGTATAATGTCAGCGTAACCTCCAAACTGAAAGGAGTTAGCGACATCTCCAACCTGTATCTCAGGTCCGGAGGACGCTCCTTCCTCTTGGGCGACCTCTGCCAGATTGAGCTGAAGGAGACTGAGACATCGGGCTATTCGCTCATCAATGGCAAGCGGGGCGTTACCCTGGCAGTCATCAAACAGGCCGACGGCAGCATAGACCAGTTGAAAGCAGAGATAGAAGAGACCATCGGTTATTTCTCAGAACTATACCCCGAGATGGAGTTCACCCTGTGCCGCGACCAGTCGGAACTGCTGAACTATACCATCAGCAACCTGCAGACCAATTTCATCCTGGGTTTCATCCTGATTTTCATAGTCGCCATCCTGTTCATTGGTGACATCCGCTCATCCGTAGTCATCTGCACCACCATGGTGGCATCGGTAGTCATCACGTTCTTCCTGTTCCACCTCTTCGGCCGCACAGTCAATATCATTTCGCTGTCGGGTCTGATTCTGGCGGTGGGAATGATGATTGACAATGCCATCATTGCCACGGAGAATATTGTGCAGCACCGGACACGAGGCCTCACTCTGAACAAGGCGGTAGCCGTAGGTACCCGTGAGATGATAGCCCCTATGCTCAGTTCATCACTCACCACTGTATCGGTATTCCTCCCCTTGGTTTTCCTGAGCGGTATCTCCGGAGCATTGTTCAGTGACCAGGCATTCTCCATCACGGCAGGTCTGGGTGTTTCCTATCTGGCAGGCATCTTCCTGCTTCCTGTTCTCTATGCCGTACTGTATGCCCCCAAGGTGCGCAAAGATTTGGGACTTCGCGTGCATCGAAGCCAACTTGAAGAGCATTTGCTAAGTGCCTACGACAAGGGAGCGCACTGGGTTTTCTCGCACCGGAAAGCCAGTGTTTTGGGTGTGGTAATGAGCATTCCTCTCACTGTCCTTTTCTTTGCGCTCATTGACAAAGAGCGTATGCCTCATATCGACCAGAATGAGTTGTTGGTCACCATCGACTGGAACGAGAACCTGCACCGTCAGGAAAACCGCACACGCACACAACACTTGCTTCAGTCAGTGGAAAGCCAGACTATCGAACATACGGCCTATATCGGCACACAGGAATACATTTTGAATACAGAAAAGGACCTGTCCGGTTCTGAGGCCGAATTTTACTTGAAGGCAAACTCCTGGAAGGACATTCCCGTTTTACAGCAACGTATCCAGGAACACATGGCTCAGCAATATCCTAATGCAGTAGTGTCGTTTGCCCCTCCTACCACCCTTTTCGAGAAACTGTTCACCACTCAGGAGGTAGATCTGGAAGCTCGGGTATTCACCAAGCAGAAAGGCAGGACTGTGTCGATGGAACAAATCCGTAATGTATCCGAACGAATGCACGAGGCTACCGGGATGGACATACCAAAGCAACCTGCCGAGCATCAGATAAACCTGAAGATTGACCAGGACCGCATGGCTCTTTACGGCATACAGCCCAATGATTTGGAGCGTGTAATGAAGACAGCCTTCCGTGGCAATCTGATCATGCAGCTTCAATCGTACTCTCAGGTACTCCCTGTGAAGATTGGAAATGAGAACCGCAGTGTCGAGGATGTGGTAAACCAGACCATGATACCCTGTACGGCACCCGATGGCAGCTATTATGAGACACCACTGAGGCAACTGGTTACGATGGAGGAGTCGGACGGTTTGAAGACAGTCACAGCAGGTAAGGATGGTACGTATGTGCCTTTTGCCTTTGACCAGGTAGAAAAACCAGACTCCCTGATGCGGCAACTGAGCCGTGCAGTTCATGCCGACCCAGAGCTGGATGTATCCTTTGCCGGAGGCTATTTCTCCAACAAGGAGATGATTTCAGAAATGATGGTGGTCATGAGTGTTTCTGTCCTGCTCATGTTCTTCATTCTGAGCGCCCAGTTTGGCAGTTTCCTGCAGCCGCTCATCGTATTGGCCGAGATTCCGTTGGATGCAGGCCTTACGCTGGCCATCCTGTGGCTATGCGGACAGACTCTGAACATCATGTCTGCCATCGGCATCATTGTAGCGTGCGGTATCGTCATCAACGACTCTATCCTGAAGATTGACAACATCAACGAACTGCGTGCTCGAGGCATACCCATGATGCAAGCCATCCACACTGCAGGTCACCGCAGACTCAGGGCCATTGTCATGACCACACTCACCACCGTGTTTGCCATGCTCCCTCTACTCTTCACACAGGACATCGGTTCTGAGCTGCAGCGTCCGTTGGCCATCACCATGATTGTAGCCATGATGTTTGGTCTGCTGGTCAGTCTGTTTGTCATTCCACTAATCTATAGCCTTATTTACAGAAAATGAAAAAAATACTACTTATATGCGCATGGATAATCGGTTGGATTGTCCCCTGTTTTGCCCAGCAGTCCCTGCGTCTGTCGCTGGATGATGCCATAACCCTGGCTAATGACAGCTCACTCACAGCATTCCGGTACCGCAACATGTACTGGGCCGGTTATTGGGAATTCCGCACATTCCAGGCTGATCGGCTGCCTGCCATCAGTATGAATGTTGCCCCCCGTTACCTGCGCTACATTACCAACCGCTATGATTCCGGCATGGACCGCGATGTGTACCGGGAACAGCAGTTGTTCGGTGCCGATGGCTACTTCAGTCTGACACAGAACGTAGATTTCCTGGGTGGTACATTCTACATGAACTCAGAGTTGGGCTACATGCGCAACTTTGGGTACTCCAAATCCACACAGTTCTCGGCTGTACCTCTTCAGGTGGGCTATAAGCAGAACCTGTTGGGATATAATGCATTCAGATGGGACAAGCGCATCGAGCCGCTGAAATACGAGAAGACACGCAAGCAGTTTGTCTACCACATGGAGTCCATATCAGAAGAGGTGGCCAAACTGTACTTCGACCTGGCCATGGCTCAAGCCAACTGCACACTGGCTCAGAGCAATGTAGTGAGCAGCGATACCTTGTATGCCATCGGTGAGCGCAGGTTTAAGATTGCCTCCATCTCGCAGGCAGATCTGCTGACCCTTAAACTGGACAAGGTAAACGCTGAGAATACGCTCAGGAATGCCATCATAGCACGCAAGCGAGCCATGACAGCACTGGGCAACTACCTGCACATCGGGCAAGGGACAGAGATTGAGACCCTTCTGCCCGAGCATCCGGCTGAATTGTACATACCCGCAGATAAGGCACTGGCACTGGTGGGCGAAAACAACCCCCTGTTCCTGGACCACCAGCAAAGAATTCTGGAGGCAGAGCGTACATTGGACAAGACTATCAAGGAATCGCGTATGAACGCTTCCTTTAATGCCAGTATCGGCTTCAACCAGGTGGCAGACAATCTGGGCGGAGCTTACCGTAATCTGCTCCAACAGGATCTGGTGCAACTTTCAGTATCTGTTCCTCTGGTAGATTGGGGTATCCGTAAAGGCAAAAAGAATATGGCCCGCAACAACCTGGAGGAGGTTCGCCTATCTGCCCGTCAGGAAGAGATTTCGCTGGAGGAGGACGTGATGGTGACCGTAGATGAATTCAATATCCAGCAGACTCAAATAGCCAATGCACGCGAGGCCTACAACCTGGCCGAAGTGGCCTACGAGCAGACACAACAGCGATTCTTCATTGGCAAGATGACAGTAGCCGATCTGACCCTGGCCAGCAACCGCCGGCAGGAGGCTCAGCGCAACTATATTCTGGCCTTGCAGGAATACTGGCAGAATTATTACAAGATCCGCAGGATGACCCTCTATGACTTTGAGCACGGCGAGCCGCTGACCAATCGCTTCAACTTCAATACAGGCATGTACAAATGAGAGACCACGGCTACCGCATACCCTCGTTTTCCATCATTACCGCCTTCCTGTGCCTGGCACTGGTAGGTGTGGCACTGGTATTCCTGCTTCCCGTCAAGCTGGTCCCGTCCGATACCGTACCCACCCTGCAAGTGAGCTATTCCATGCCCAGGGCATCGGCCGAGATGGTGGAATCGCAAGTAACGGCCAGGTTGGAAGGCATGATGAGCCGTGTAGAAGGTGTAAAGAATCTGCGTTCCGTATCCCAAGAAGGTGGAGGAACACTCACCATCGAGTTGGACAAGCACGTGAAACGCGACGATGTGCGACTGGAGGTCTCTACGCTTATCCGCCAGCTATGGCCGCAGTTGCCTGCAGGTGTCACCTATCCTGTCATTACCACACAGATGCCCGACACGGATGACGAAGAGGAGGCCCAACCCTTCCAGGTCTATACACTTGTGGCCCCAGCTCTGCCTCAGGCCATACAAGATTACGGTGAGGATTATCTTAAACCGGTGCTTTCAGAGATAGAAGGCATCTACAGTGTGGAACTGACGGGTGCCGTTCCCATGGAATGGCAACTGAACTACGATGCCCATGAACTGGAAGTCAGGGGTGTAAAGGTAAGCGAGGTGGAGAATGCCGTTCGCAGCTACTTGTCCACCACCTATCTGGGCATCTTCCGTATGGAGCGCGAAGACAACATGTTCCGACTTACTACCAGCTATACCGACGAGCATACGCCTTTCAACCTGGCTGATATATCCATTAAGACCCGCTCAGGGCTGGTCATTCCATTGGACAGACTGGTAACCCTCTCCCATCAGGAAGGTATACCCCAATCGTATTACCGCATCAACGGGCAAAATTCCATCTACATGACCCTGATTGCCGCCAAGGAGGCCAACCAACTGGTACTGGCCGACAAGGTGGGAAAGGCCATGGAAGAGTTACGTAATCGTTTGCCTGAAGGATACTCAATCCTGATGAGCCACGATTCCACTGAGGATATACGGAAGGAGCTCGATAACATTCTCTACCGCACAGGACTGACTATCCTGCTGCTACTGCTGTTCGTGGTGGCACTGACACGCAGTGTGCGCTACACGTTTCTCATCCTGGTGTCGCTGGCCATCAATCAGGCCGTAGCTTTCATCCTGTACTACTTCACGGGATTGGAGATTCATCTCTACTCACTGGCAGGCATCACCATTTCGGTCAATCTGGTCATCGATAATGTCATCGTTATGGCCGACCATTTACGGCATAAACGAAACCTAAAGGCATTTCTTCCTATCCTGGCAGCTACGCTAACCACCATGTCGGCCCTGTGTCTGGTGTTCTTCTTGGACGAGAGTCTTCAGATGAACCTGCGCGATTTTGCTCTGGTGGTAATTATCAACATGGGCGTATCACTGGCGGTAGCATTAGCACTGGTACCAGCACTGATGGATAAGTTGGGCATGTACAACCACACTACACAGCGTGCCCGTTCCTGGAAAAGTCTCCGTGTGGCTGCTCTTCTGGAGAATATATATAGTCGTATAGTCCATTTTCTGCAGCGTTTCCGCTATGTGTTTGCCATTCTTTGGATAGCTTTATTTGCAGCAAGCATATATGTATTCGTGAAAAAAGTCTATACCGGCGAATACTACAATTACGAGCGAGGTGAAATACGACTGCATATCAATGCCTCATTGCCCAATGGCGCCACCATTGGCCAGATGAACAGTCTGATTGGGAAAATGGAAGATTTCCTGAGCCACTATAAGGAACTGAAGCAGTTCCAGACTCGTGTCATCAGTGGAAGACGCGCCAATATCACCGTGGAATTCAAGAAGGAATATCTCAAAAGCGGATTCCCCTATCAGTTGAATGACGAAGTTGTGTCACAGGCCTTGAAGTTAGGAGGCGGTAGCTGGGCGGTCAGTGGTATTCCGAATGAGGGTTTCAACAACTCGCTTCGTGAGGCAAACGGAGGGTTACGCCTTCGTCTGTTGGGTTACAACTATGCAGAACTTCAGCACTGGGCGCAGGTGGCCAAAGACATCCTGCTGGAGCGTGGACGTATATCCGAAGTCAGCATCAATGCAGAATTCTCATATTTCAACAATGACTACCAGGAATTCCACCTGTGGCTGGATACAGAGCGCATGGCGGCCTTAGGACTTACCCCCACAGCTGTCTTTCAGGCCGTTCAGCCCATGCTGTCCCGTAGCCGTATTGTGGGAAGTGTGTATATGGATGGTAATCTGGAAGCTTTGCGTTTTATATCCAATCAGAACCGGGATATGGACATGTGGGGTGTTTTCCATACCCCCGTAACGGCCCAGGGAGTGACCTTCAAGTTAGCAGATGTGGGCAGTATGGAAATGCAGGATGTACCACAGAAGATAGTCAAGGAAAACCAGCAGTATCAATTGTGTCTGCAGTATGCATACCAGGGCGCTCAAAACAAAGGTATTGAGCATCTGCACGAGGATGCGGAACGACTGGAAGAGATGATGCCTATGGGCTATTCCACAGAGATCAGCGAGCAAAGTATTCTTATCCTGAGTAAGCAGTCGGATAATCCATTTGGTCTGCTCATCGTGGTAGCAGGCTTAGTCTTTCTGCTGTCGGCTATTCTGTTCAACTCACTGAAACAGCCTTTTGCCATCATTCTGCTGATACCGGTATCCTATATAGGCGTGTTCCTGACGTTCTGGTTACTGGAACTCCGGTTCGACCAGGGAGGATTTGCAGCCCTGATACTGCTTTGTGGTATTACAGTGAATTCGGGCATCTATGTAATGAATGCTTGCAACAACATTGTCCGTCAGCACCCGTTAATGCCACCAAATCGTGTGTTTGTCAAGGCCTGCTCTGAAAAAATCACCCCCATCCTGCTCACGGTATTCTCCACCATATTAGGATTCATCCCCTTTATTTTAGGCGATACCCGTGAACCGTTCTGGTACTCCCTGGCTATGGGTACCATTGGAGGTCTGGTCACTTCACTGCTCGGCGTATTTATGGGATTACCATTACTTCGGAAAAAGAAGAAATAATATCAGATTTACCTGCGGCTGAAGAATTATCTCCAGCCGCAGATTGTATCACTTCAGTTCAAACCGCACAAATTGCAAATGATCTTCATCAAGACCGGGATTCAGCATGTGGTTACAGCTTATCCACAAACCATCCTTGTTGATGAATGTGGTACTCGTATTAAAACAATTCTCGGGCAAGAGAGTTTCACTTAATACATTCAGGTCTTCATCCAACACCATAATCGAGGCGGTATTTCTACCAACGAAGAAATAATTCGTATAATCAACTTCCATATCACACTTGTTAGAGGGATAAGCAAAACGATAGAATACCTTACGATATTTATCATAATAGATATGACGATAATATGGCATCTCACAGATTTCCTTTCTGCCATTCGTCTCACCAGTATTCAGACGATTATAAGGGCTTATTCCGGCCTCGTCTGGGAGATAGCGGCTTTTGGCAACCTTCGTTTTTACCTCTCCTGTATTCATGTCATATTCATATAAGGTATGACTAAACCAAAAAGAATATACAATCTTATTATTAAACTCGCACCGATTGTTATGGACGGCCAATCCACCTTTTTCTACCAATTTAGCAGGCACAACCAATTCTGCTGGGTAACAAAGTGTGGAAGGGACAGCACTGCCATCATTTAAATCAACAATCAAATCCACAGGACTCTCTGTTTGTTCTTTATCACCTTTAAACTTGTTCGTATTTTGACCACAATAGAGTTTATTATCATGGAAAATAAATGGGACACTACTTTGGGATTGTGTATAAAGTGATTTGTCACGTGCATTAACATCCCCTATCTTTATCTTTCGCTTTAAAATGCCAGTACTGTCTATAACACAAATCTCGTGAACGGTATTTGGCAAATAAATTTCATCCCAGGAACGAATATAAAAACCTATAGTCAGGGCACCCGCACCATTAGGACCTTCTCTCTCGTAGTTTATGACTTTAGGGTCATTTGATGGGCATTCCAAATCATACACAAATATCTGAGGTGTTTGGGGACGGTCTTTAAACAAAAGATATTCATGACCAACAGAATCGGCATGAACAAATAAAAAACTGGAATACATTTCTATCCCTTTGGGAAAAGGAAATGATAAAGTATCTGTTGTCTGAGTAAGGACCGTTGTCTGAAAACTATTTTCCTCCTGCCTTGTACATGCACAAAGCAGGAAGAAAAAGACAAAAATATAGCAAGAATGTAAGGACAAAAATCTCATCTGCTGTAATCTAATCCGCAATAACACATATCTCCTTTCTGTTCTTCATCACATATCCATTCTCCATCATCGGAAAGTTGACATGGCTGCAAAAATCCTAACGCCTCTTCATTTGCACTGACTTCAGTTTCATCGTTCTGAATCATTACAAAAGAAACACCACAAACCAAAACAATGGCTAAAGCCACAAAAAAACGAATAAAAGTCTTCATAATTGTATGAATTTATATTAATAAAAGGTTTAATCAAAAAAAGAACTAATTCTCAGTCTTCAGCTCAAACCGCACAAACTGCAGATGGTCTTCATCAAGACCGGGATTCAGCATGTGGTTACAGCTTATCCACAAACCATCCTTGTTGATGAATGTGGTACTCGTATTAAAACAATTCTCGGGCAAGAGAGTTTCACTTAATACATTCAGGTCTTCATCCAACACCATAATCGAGGCGGTATTTCTACCAACGAAGAGATAATCCACAAAATTCAATTTTATATCATTTTTATTTGGAGGATAAGCAAAGCGATAGAAGACCCTACGGTACTTATCATAATAGATATGGCGGTAATAAGGCATTTCGCATGCTTCATCAAATCCATCGGTCTGTCGATTATTCAATCGATTGAACGGACTCAAAGCCTTCTCATCAGGAAGATATCTACTTTTAGCAACAGCCTTTCTGATAGCGCCTGTATTCACATCATATTCGTATAGAGTATGGCTAAACCAGAAAGAATAGACAATTTTATCATTAGAGAGACATCGGTGTGCATGGACATTTAAACCAGCTTTTTTACAAAGTTCAGCAGGGACGACTAAATCTGAAGGGTAACATAACGGAGAAGGGACAAAAGTACCATCTTTTAAATTCACTATCAAATCCACAGGACTTTCTGTTACCTCTTTTTCTCCTTTAAACTTGTTTACATTCTGGTAACAATACATTTTGTCATTCACAAAGATAAATGGATGACTACTATTCGATGATGTCCAAAGAGCATTTTCGCGTGGTGTGTTCTCATCCCCCAATATGATCTTTCGATTTAGTATACCACTACTATCTATTACACAGATTTCTAGTACTGTATTTGGTATATAGATTTCATCCCAGGATCGCATAAAGAAACCAACAGTCTGTGCTCCAACACCATTAGGTCCTTCCCTTTGAAACTTGATAACCGTTGGATTATCTGAAGGGCATTCCACATCATATACCAATATTTGTGGATTCTTTGGCCGGTCCCTGTAAAGCAGGTATTCATGACTGGCAGAGTCTGTGTATAGGAAGATATAATCGGAAAACATCTTAAATCCATCAGGTAGAGGAAAAGATAATGTGTCAGTCGTTTGGACCAGACCTATATGCTGTGAGCTCTTTCCTTCCTGCCCCGAACAACCACAGAGCAAAAAGGAAAGAGCTGAAATTACACAATAGAAAAATGATAGGAATTTCATCGAGTATAATCTATTATTTCTCAGTCTTCAGCTCAAACCTCACAAACTGCAAATGGTCCTCATCAAGACCGGGATTCAGCATGTGGTTACAGCTTATCCATAGGCCATCCTTATTGATAAATACCGTACTTGTATTAAAGCAATTCTCAGGCAACAAAGTTTCACTTAACACATTCAGGTCTTCATCCAAAACCATAATCGAGGCCGTGTTTCTACCCACGAAGAAATAATTCATATAATTCGATTTTATATCACTATTATTTAGAGGAAAAGCAAAACGATAGAACACCTTACGATATTCATCATAAAAGAAATGACGGTAGAAAGGCATCTCACATACTTCATCAAATCCATCGGTTTGCCGATCATTCAATCGATTGAATGGACTGAGAGACTTCTCATCCGGCAGATAGCGACTTTTTGCTTCTTTCTTTGTAATATTGCCCGTTTTTATAACATATTCATACAAATAATGACTATACCAGAAAGAATAGACAATCTTATCATGGGCTAGGCAACGATTTGAGTGAGTAGTCAACCCCACTTTCTCTATAAGATTATCAGGAACCACCAACTCTGAAGGATAGCGAAGAGCAGAAGGAACAACACTGCTATCTCCTAAATCTACAATTAAGTCCACAGGACTTTCAGCTTGTTCCTTTTCTCCCTTAAATTTATTTATGAACTGATAACAAAACATCTTATTATCAAAAAAAATGAGCGGTTGGCTGTTTGTTGATGATGTATAAACAGACTTATCCCGAGCATTTATATCGCCAAACTTTATTGTTTTCTTCAAGACTCCTGTACTGTCTATTACACAGACTTCGTGAACTTTATTGGGGATGTAAATCTCATCCCAGGAACGCAAAAAGAAACCAACCGACTGAGCACCCACGCCATTTGGTCCTTCCCTATGAAACTTAATTACCATAGGGTCATTTGATGGACACTCCATATCATAGACCAATATTTGAGGACTCTTTGGGCCATCCTTATAAAGCAGATACTCATGATTGTCAGAATCCGTGTGAAGGAAAATGTAGTTGGAATACATTTCCGTTCCCTTTGGTAATGGAAATGATAGCGTATCTGTAGTTTGAACAAGAGTTGCATTTTGCATACCTTTTCTTTCCTGAAAAGAACATCCTAAAAGTAGAAAAGAAAGGGTTAAAATAGCGCAATAACATGAATTGAGTTTCATCGGCTATAATCTAACTCGCAAAAACACATGACACCTTCTTGTTCTTCGTCACAAGTCCTATAATCATCAGAAATTCTACAAGGCTGCAAAAATCCTAACGCCTCTTCATTTGCACTGACTTCAGTCTCATCATTCTGAATCATTACAAAAGAAACACCACAAACCAAAACAATGGCTAAAGCCACAAAAAAACGAATAAAAGTCTTCATAATTGTATGAATTTATATTAATAAAAGGTTTAATCAAAAAAAGAACTAATTCTCAGTCTTCAGCTCAAACCGCACAAACTGCAGATGGTCTTCATCAAGACCGGGATTCAGCATGTGGTTACAGCTTATCCACAAACCATCCTTGTTGATGAATGTGGTACCAGTATTGAAACGAT
>JAKSLP010000006.1 GCA_024401115.1 Bacteroidaceae bacterium
ACAGACCTCAAATTGGTCTTCACATTGATAGAGGTCAGCAATTCACAATAAATATTAACATGATGGGAATTACTCCCAATAATCTATTTAATAATTCCAGATGCCAAGATGCTCTATTGCAACAGTTTAGATTCAATGGTATTGACGTACCTAAATCCGATATTGGAGTATACAACAGGGGGGCATGGGATATTAAAATGAAATAATTTCTAATAAAGGCATTGTTCGAATATGACTATAGAATCATTAAGCAATATTGAAGGACTTTCGGGAATTTCAGATAGTGGTAGAACGACGTTTGAAATTTCAGATTCTCAACTCTCATATCTAAAGGAACTCGATGTTACTTCAGAAAACTGGGAGAACATGAGCGATTCGCAAAAAGAAATGGTTATTTCAAAAATCAATGACAGATTTGAAGAAATGAACATTTCAGATAAAAATGTGATAAACGATGCTGTAAATGCTTCTTTTTCTCCTGAAATTGCAAATGACTTTATGTCCAAATTTGAAAACACCTTATCAGGACAAGTAGAAAAGACAGAATCTATTGGTTTGTCTGATATAGAGAAAAGAAAGCTTCACGAAGAAACAGGATGGTCAAACAAGATAATTGATGTGATAAAGACTCCAGCAGAGGCAGAGGTCTATAAACAAGCAGGGCTAAAGGAAATGAACGGAAATTTAGAACGACTGGATATAGATTGGAATGCTAAAATTCCGCAAGATAGAATAGACAGGATGCGTTCCTTATATGGCGATGAAGTTGCAGATCGATGGAGTGGTAAAACCAATATGGATTTGATAAAGGAAGGCAAAGCGCCTTATGGTCCTGATGGCGAATGGATTAATCTTCATCATATAGGTCAAAAACCAGATAGTCCATTAGCAGAATTAACAAACACTGAACATAAAACATATGATAGTATTTTGCACGACAAAACAAAATCCTCAGAGATAGAAAGGCCAGTGTTTAGAACAGAAAAACAAGCATATTGGATGAATAGATATGCCGAACTTAATAATATAAAATAGAAATTCTAATCACCAAAAAAGAAGTCAGATGTACCTATCTTTAGACTCATTGGGGAATAAAGCGAAGCCATATGTTGAGAAAGCTGGTAAAATGCTAAATCTTATCAGTTACCTTCAACCATATCTTCATAAAGACGGGCTTAATGATGCCAAGTCGGATTTGAAACTATTGATGGATTACGTAACAGACATAGCACATGGGAATTATAGCAATTATCGCACGGATAGATTGTTGATAATCATAGCTGCATTACTATATGTGATAGACCCTGTCGATGTAGTTCCCGATCTCCTTGTCGGCGGTTTTTTGGATGATGCTACAGTCATAGGATGTGCAATTTCCAAAGTAGCAGAAGAACTTCAAGCATATAAAGTTTTCAAAGATGGTCAGTCAATTTGATTGACCTTTTTTATTCCATACTTCTTTAATGAGTTACGACTTGTGCTTATGTAAAGTAGAAATTCATCAAAGGCGAGATATAGCTGATTGTTCATATGCATTGTTCCGACATTATCACCGAATTGAATTTTATCGAATCCCTCGTGACAATTTTTGGGGATTTTAAAGTATTCACCATCAACTTCTGTTGGTATATATAGGTAATCTTCTGTGATTGCATGTAAATTTGGATAGAAAGTATAGTCACAGTCTGAATACAATAATTCCTGACTACAGGAATTCATCCAATTACTATATATATCAATAGTTGTTTGGTCAGTTACCTTCGTTAGTGAAATTGACAATGGCCAAACATTTGAAGCCATTAGTCTATGTAGAGAAAGCATACTTGGATTCTCTTTGGGCATTTCTGTTTTGTACCAAACATTGTCTGAATCACCATAAGCAAGTCCTTTCATTCTGTGTTTGATTGCTTCAGGATGAATTACATATACAATCATAGAACCATCGGCGGCTTCTGATAAAAACCATGTGTATTTGATTCCGGTGAGTCTATTTTCTGCATTTTTATGCCAGTATGTAACAAAGTAGGTTCCTTCGTTTAGAGCTTTTTCAATCTGCCAAAAACTTGTATATAATAGGCTTCCAGAACATTCATTCCAGATACCTTCTATATCTATGTTAACCAACGTTTCTTTTACATTGTTAGATGTGTCATATAAGGAAGAAGTATCAGAGTATGATTCAAAGGTATTAAGAATCTCGCAAATATAATGATACAACATTATACGAGACTTATGTTGTTCACCTCTCGCTTTCGTTATTGTAGGGAGGATGCTAAACATAGTACCTTCATTGGTATACTTCTCTAATAAAGACATAACTGTTTCATAGTGTTGTGGCATATTGATAACATCACCATCCTTAGAATCATATCCTGGTAGTACTTTCATCAATAGCATAACTAATATAGGTATGCTTATGTCTTCCTCTTCTATTCGATGATATATCGCAGATTTTTTTTTGCCATAACCGTCTTTGTTATATGGTGGGCAACAAAAACATAAGATTTCCATAGCAGTTTTTTCTGGGTCTGCTCTGCGGGATAGATATGTTTTGTAAAAAGTCCATGTTTTTTTATATCTCTCTAAAAATCGATCTAAGGTAACATTTTCATCCGTCATTAATGAAACCTCAACTTTGAGATCCCTGAAAGCAGCACGCATTTTTGGGGAAGAAGCAAAACATCTTTTAATTCCATTGTTGTGAATGGAATGATTGTCAAGCATGTCCTCTAACTCATCCATAGTGTTGTAGATGAGTCTGGTGTTTGCAATAGTGATGAGCCACTCTTCGTATTTGTCGTATTCTTTGATCATATACAATAATTTGTTTGCGCAAAGGTAATCTATCTTTCACATTAAAAACGAAAAAATATTAAAATAATTGTGAATTACATAAATAAAATGCTTTCGTGACGTACTAATATACAAAAAACAGACAATCAATAACAATTTATTTAAATGATTATAGTCATTTGTTACTTGATTCAAAATTACACATTAACTTTGCATCAAGACAATAAAAAATCTTTTCATATGGTATTTGGAACAACAACCTTTAAGTGTGACGAATGTGGAAACAAGTTCATAGCACCTGCAGCAGAATGGTGCGCAACTTGTTTTATTGCACCTATGCCTTGCCCGAAATGTGGAAGTATGCATACCTACCCAGCAGGATTAAGCAATCTTGGAGGAGTATTCGGACCGAATCCTGTGTATCGAAAAATATGGGAATCAGTAGATCAGAAGAAATGATTAAATACATCAGTAACTCAGCCCATTATCAAGAGGTAATTGCTCAGATAAAGACTGTTAAACATACTCTGTGGATAGGCACAGCCGATATAAAGGACTTGTATGTGGAACTTGGCAAAGACAAGAAACCCTTCTTGGCTTTAATCGCTCAACTTATACGAAAGGGAGTTGAAGTAAGATTGATTCATGCTAAAGAGCCTGGTCAAGCATTTCGTGAAGACTTTGACAAGTACCCAGTTCTATATGATAGGCTCGAAAGAGTACTATGTCCACGAGTGCATTTCAAAATAATAGTGCTTGACTGCCAAATGGTTTATATAGGCAGTGCTAACTTGACTGGTGCAGGAATTGGAATGAAAGCAGATACAACAAGAAATTTTGAAGCCGGAATCATCACAGATGACCCAGAACTTGTTGAAGCAGCAATGAATCAATTCGATGAAGTTTGGATTGGTAATATGTGCAAGAAATGCAAACGCAAGGAGTATTGCGCTGATCCAATATCAAAATAGATGACTACCATAAGAAAAAGACACATCACCCAACACGGATGGTGTGCCTTTGCTTTAATTGTTATGAGTTACTTGACAGCTTCCTTCCTGTCCTTGTTCAACTTCTCCACAATCTCCTGAGGACTCTTCTTCTTTTGGACAACAGAATCAAGAGAGATTATGACATCACGATATTTCGGGTCGGACATCAGAACAGGCTTGATGATGCCATATTCCATGACCTGAGATTCAAGATCGTCGTATTCCACGCACTTGACAATAGCGAACAAAATTGCACAGAAACACGATACGTAACTTGCATATTTCCACAGGGTTGAAGTCATGTCATCATAGACTTTCTGTATTCTGACCTTCCATTTTGAAGAACTTCCTGAAGAATGTGTTGCTTCTGAGCTTGACGATGGTGTACCATTCGTCTTCGCTTTCATCTTCTCATCGGCAAACTCCTCGGCTTTGGAAACCAGTCGCTTACAGACTTCATTAAAGATAACGTCCTGATTGTCTATGTGTAACTGCTTACAAGAGTAAGGGTCGATTTCAACCTTGTGTTGTACACGAGGCATGGCTTTCTGGATGAACGCTGCCATCGAAGTAACCAAATCCTCCTTGCGTATGAGTTCAGAGAAGGATAATGGCTGAATCTGATTCTCTGACGAAGGAAGAGGCATTGCAGAAGGCTGCCTACCATTAGCCATAGACTTGGCAAAGGATGGAGTTGAAGTCTCTGTTATTGTCAGAACACCTCTGTCATCAACTGAGTAAGTCAACCCAAGCACCTCGGCCATTGCTTCCAACAATACCAGTTCCTGATTGTGCTGCTGGAAATTCTTATTCCACTGAGCAGCCTCGACATTTGTTTTATCTGTTTTTGCCATAAGCTTATCGTCTTGGTTTATATCCTATCTTCGGTTTAGATGCGGTAACTTGGTGATTATTCAGGAAACGGTACTTGTACTTTTCCTTATCGTCATCATCAAGGTCACGCCAGCCTTTATCGTTTCCTCCGCCACCTCCACCAGAGCCGACAGCCATTTGAGGACTGTAAGGTTGGAGCAACACTGTGAGCAACAGATCCAGTGCTATGTAACTGAACTTGCCATCATCCGAAGGTGTATGGAACTCCTCGGTGTTGAACTTCTGAAGATCAACAGAACTCAGTAATGATGGTATCGAAGGATAGTTGAACTTGGGTAGTTTGTTGCCAGGGAATGAGGTTTCCCAATCTGGGTATTTCTTCTCGCAACGATACCACGCATCCAGATAGTTGATGTCATACAGACGTTCACGATAGTTGTTGTAGAATTGTTCCACGCTGTTGTGCGTCTGCTGATAGTAGTCACCAAACTTCTCTGTGAGTTTAGGGAGCGTAAGCGACCTGTCTAACTGGCTACCTGAGAATGACAACTTGCCATCAGAGAATGAAATACCCATCACCTTACCTGTGGCATTGTTGTATCGGAATTTCATCGCAATAACTTCGGCTTTCAACTTGTCATTGAACTCCTCCCAGTTCTTGGCTTTATCCTTGCACTTGACCACTTTATCATAGATGGCATACTTGGCTTTGTCCTTTCCTCGAAGGCGGTCTCTGTTGACCGACTCTTTACCTGAAGAAATGTAGAAGCCATACTTCTTTGTAAGGTACAGACAAGCCTTTCTGCTGCGCTCTCGTTCATTACTGGCATCAATGACCTCGCCTTTGCGGTTCACTCTGGAGAACATGAAATGAAGATGTGGATGCTTCTTATCATGATGGCGAGTAGCAAAGTACTCTGTGTCCTCGATACCCATCAGTTTCATGTACTCCCTCATGACTTTTAGCATAAGTTCGTCAGTCAGACGTGTGCCATCCCTTGCGTGCCATGAAAGAGAGATATGCTTCAGCGGATCCCTCAGTTGATGGTCACCTCGAAGCGAATAAGCCTCGAATAATCGGGCAACAGTTCTGTAGTCCTCTGTGTCTGTGAGGAGAATACCATCACTGGCACATAGAATCTTCGCTTTCTTGTCCGGCTCGTCTCGTCCCAGGGCGTAGGCTACCATATCTGCGAAGTCTGCGCCACTTGTTATGTTTGCAACCATTGTTGTTCGTTTTGTTAGTTATTTCTGTTAGTCCTCATCAGGATTCTTGTAAATGATAGTTGGACGCATCAAGTCACCACCTCTGACCATTCGGGCTATAACTTCCTTGATGGATAGAAGCACGTCTTTTGCCAGTTGCTCCAAGCCGAAAATTCCTGCGGCATTTGCCTTGTGTGCAATCTGATTTACGTTACCACCCATCTTTGCAAGATCACCCACCATGTCAATCTGGTCTTCACGCATGTGAGCTTGAACGACTTTTACAAGAGGTGCATCATGCAGGTAGTGCTGAACAGTCTGGTTTGCCTGCTGTGCTTGATAGACAAGAGTATTGTGATCAATTTCGTTGTACCCTACATGGTAGTGATATGAATGCTTTTCCTCTGCTGAAAGGCGAGGTCTTCCTCCCTTTCGTTTCTCATCTGGATTCTTTATCTTACCCATAGATGTCTTATCTAATGATGTATAATTGTCACGCTCGATAGGTGGAACATTCCACAAACCTATAGCAGAAACTGCAATACAATACAGGCTTTCATCTGTGTTGTACTATCTATAAAAGCTGTGACGTAAGTTCTAAACTCTCTGATAAGAGGGAGATAGTATTTTTCCAAGCAAGTTCAGGAATGGTTAATTACCAGACCTATCAGGCAGTGCTACAGCGCGTTGCCTCTAAGGGAGAAGTCAACAGGGGTGGCTCGACCGGAGTTTTGGGTACGTTTATGGTACCAAAAACACAAACTTGCTACGGAAAAATACGTCTCTTTTCTCTGAATAGCGTTTCAACGGCTTAAATCGTGCCTTTTTCGTCTTCGATGTCGTCGAAGAGGTTCCGCTGATAGCCAGCATTCTGTCTTGGGTGCTCTGTCACGCAAGGCGATGGTGTGCTATCATTAGAAGGGGCATGTTCAAACTTCTGTTTGTCGCCAGGCTCTACAGTTCCAGTATCAGACGGTGGCTCCTGCTCTGGACTTCCTTCTGTGTCCGCACCATGATTCGGACTCTGAGGAAGTTCGGGAGAAGGTGCTGCCGCTTTTATCTCAGAAGCCACATCTGTGTCCATGCCTTGGCTTGGTCTCTGATTGGCTTCAGGTACTGTTGCCGTAGGCAGGTTATCTGTTGTTCCGTCCGTAGGTGGCTCAGCGTTCTGCACCTGTTCATCAGATTGAGGATCGGGTGGCAGATTGCTGAATTCTGGATAACAGATGTCACCATCATTTGTCTGGCACTTATCAACCGACAGCATATCTGAGATTGATGCCAGTCGAGAAGTGTGAAGACGGATGATGCCAAGGTCATCCATGGTGGAGAGAATCCTGACCATGGACTTACGACCCAGCTTCCAACGCTCGCTCATAGAGTGTGCGGAGGACTCTGCCTGACCAGTCAAAAGAGGTACAATGTTGCCTCTCTTGCTAAAAGAGGTGTCCACTATAGCCATATTGTCCAACAGGTCATTGTAGATGGCGAAATGTGATACTCCTGCTGTTGTACCAGCAAGGAAGTTTCGAGCCTCTGGAGTCAGTGTAATAGTGACTGTACAAGAGGGGAATGAAGTGTTATTTTTGTTTGCCATAGAAGTGAACTCTAAAAATGGTTAATGGAATCTTGCTCTCACAATTGTGTTGGGTGGATAGTCCTTTACAATCTCGTCCATGCGAGCAACAAGTTTGTTGTACTCTGCCTCAGTAAGTTGTTTTACACAAAATGATTTGAGTTTGTCAGCAAACTTCTGACGCATACCGATCATCCATGGAATCTTTGACTCTTCAACATATTCGGGAAGAATATAGCGAAACCAGCCCTGAACATAGCGTTCCATCGTAAGAGAGCCTTCGCCTGTCTTAGCCCAGAAAACGCTACATTCAACAGTGTCATCATGTAATCTCTGTAGGTCTATCATACCAGTTCGTTCTAAACTCTGATACATACGACTGAAGTTTAATGATTATCGATTCTGTTTACCCAACATCTGCATGTGAAGACGAGCTTCTTCTGCTATCTCGTCAATGGAATCTTCTCGATTCTGACGAACCCATTCCAGAAGGTCAGACTTCTCAAAGTAGATCATCTTGCCGTTAGGACGGTAGAATGGAATGGTGTGCTCATGTGTCATCTTGTACAGAGTAGAACGCTTCATGCCGAGGAATACTGCTGCCTCTTCAAGTGTCAAAGTCTCCTTGGCAGGGATGAGGAGATTTTCGAGAAACGCCATGCGCTTCTGTAGGTCAGCTATGTTGCGCTGTGCCTGAGTGTCCTGTGCGGACTTGTTTGTTACATTATTCATTATTATCCTGTTTTGATTATTCGATTAAAGAAAGAGCAAGTGTCACGAACGAAACGTGATTGAAATCTGGGTGCAAAGTTAATGCGTTGATTCCTAATCGTTATAAATTGCATATCCAGGCACATCAGAAATTTGAGTAGTTTAACTTTCGAGTATGATTTTACGCGAATAATCATACTATAAACCTCGAATTTGTAGTGATATGTGGTATTTGCTTGGATGTGATTTCGTGGATTAAATCCTTACTGGCTTTAGTACGAAATACAAGAATCCAACATTCGAGACGTGATAAGTATAGTCGTTAAAAAATAATCGTAACAAAGTGCGCAAGTTTGAATAAAAATTGCTATCTTTGCATGTAGAAATTGGTGTCGTGAAACATTTTTGATTTGTTACGAGTATATTTAACATTTTTTTGTTGTTAGTTTGTTACGTAACAAGGTTTCTATTGAAAATGGGTATTGATTTACAAATAGTTACACGATTTTCTAAACCTACGAAGTATAACATTTCTTTAATTCCTGCATCTATGTCCTTAAGTAAGAAGATTATCGGACTATCTACAACCATTGCGACAAGTATTGTCAGCAAGAAATGTAGTATTCGATTGGGGAAGAAAGTATCTTTGTTCATAGAACGTAAAGTTTGCGCTACACAAAATTCCTGTGTTTCCGCATCAAATAGAGTACGCTTAGGAGTGCCCTTTTCACCATATTCGGCATCAATCAATTCATCTAGTGTTTCGATTTCATCAACTAGTTTCTTATTCTTCACTGCTGCCATAGTTTTTCTCATTATTTTAAACATCACGCAAATTTAACTAAAATGTTTACGCAAACAAACAATAATTTACTTTTTTATACTAACTTTGGAAAGTTTCAAACGACCAAAAAAAGGGGCAAAATGCGTAGAGAAAATGTAACATTGTAACTGTTACAAAAATGAGAGACCCTAATGTTACAATTAAAAAGGAATAGGTTATGGAAATAGTCATCAAGCGTATTTATTTCAGGGAGCATTATGTGGTGGGCGCACTGCAGGTGGATGGTAAATACCTGTGCGACACGCTGGAACCTCATGCCATCGACTGGAAGAAGGAGAAGAAGATAAAGGGTGTGACGGCCATTCCTGAGGGCCGCTATCGGGTGGAAATCCGCCACAGCCCCACCTTCCACAGACAGATGCCTTATCTTAAGGATGTTCCGGAGTTCACGGGTATCATGATTCACACGGGCAACCGGGCCACGAATCCCGACGGCACTCCTGCCGACAGCCGGGGCTGCATTCTGGTAGGCCAGAACCTGGAGGTAGGCATCGAGCTGAACAGCCGCCAGTGCTTCAAGCGCCTATTTGAATTGATGGAGGCAGCCCATTCACGCGGTGAGGAAATCTGGGTATCTGTGCGCAGTTACAACGGGTGGACGTATGGGTAAAAGAAACCGGGGGATTGAAATGAATTCCCCGGTTTCTATATGATGTATTGTTTCATTTGTCCGAAATTCTTAAAGTTTTTCGGACTTTTTGTGCTAAAGCAAGATAAAATGAGTTTTTCCCCACAATTATTGGATTCATCCGAAGTTTTCCGTAAGGATGTATATTCCAGCAATTCGATGTATAAATTGTTTCGTCACGATTATGCTTATAAATGGCATCTATAAGCATCGAAAACAGTTAAAAATCCATATAAATTTCATTTTCTATGGTATTAAGTGACTGACATAAAGAAAAAAATCGTACTTTAGCGCTCAAAGAGCGCCTACTCAAAAAAAGTTGTAGTTCAATTATGTCAAAACAAGAATCAAACATATTAAAATTTACCATTGCACTTGTTACAGAATTTGCAAGTTACTATGGTATAACCCAAAAGCAGGCATACAACTATCTTGTCCGCTTCAAGGGCATGTCACATTTGACAGAGTTCTACAATATCCTTCACACCCAATCATTTGAAGACAATGTAGAAATACTTGCTGAGGTGTGTCACAATAACGGAGGACAATTGAAATGAAACTATACCACGGTTCTGATATTTTGATAGAAAAGATTGACCTTGAAAAGTCGAAGCCATTTAAAGACTTCGGCAAAGGGTTTTATCTCTCTGCCGAATACGATCAGGCGATGGATATGGCAAAGCAACGTATCAGACAAAAACAGGGCATCGGCACTCCTACTGTTACTGCTTTCGAGTTCGACGAATCTATCCTGAAAGGAGAAGAACTGAAAGTGAAGGTATGGGACGACTACTGTGTAGACTGGGTGAAATTCATTCTTCGCAATCGAGACAGAAGACAGCCTCACCCATGGCACGATTATGATATCGTATACGGTCCGATAGCTGATGATGGCGTAACATTTAAGTTACGTCGATATGAAGCAGGCTATCTGACTATTGAGCAATTGGTTGAAGAGCTGAAATATGATAAAGGTATTACCTTTCAGTATTTCTTTGCAAATGAAAAAGCAATAGCAAAACTTACAAGAATATGCGACTTTCCCCTGAACAAATAAACATCCTAAAAGAAGAGCTTTGTGCAGAACTTGTAGAGATTCTGATGAACGAATGGCACTACTCCATGCAGGAAGCTCTTGGTGTGCTGTATAATTCAGACACCTTCGCTCTCATTCAGGATGAGGGATCAGGGCTTTATTACCAAAGTTCAGGTTATGTGTACACATTTCTGGATGAAGAGTTGAAAACCGGCAAAGTGGCATAAAACCTTCCCTAAAAAGGGGTAGCTTACATTGTTTGGTTGTGCATTTGTTGTGCAATAAAAAATTATCGCCATGATGAAAATGCTGATTTAAAAGCAATTTATCATGGCGATAATTTAATTTCAGTGATTCGGTTGGGATTCGAACCCAAGACCCACAGCTTAGAAGGCTGTTGCTCTATCCAGCTGAGCTACCGAACCATCCTCTTAAAAAGCGGTGCAAAGGTAGAAAGTTTTGATGATATTTGCAAATTTTAAGAAGAAAATATCATTCATTGTCCTTCAAACACCACTCTATGGCATTACGGAACATCTGTTTGAATGCATCCAACTGATAGAGTTCCTGATCATGACCAAACTGGAAATAGACATTCCGGGCTTTCTTGTTCTCATTCACCCAGATGACGGGATGGTCGCCCATGCGGATATCGGACTGGGGCACATAGCTGTCCTCATCGACCGTGGCCAGCACGTGGGCATGGTCGCGGGGATTGGTGGTATAGGTGTACCATTCGTCCTTGGGTACCACGAAACTGGAGGGTACTCCCTTCATGATGGGGTGCTGGGCATCCTCCACATGAACGGTGCCATCGGTCAGGGTCTCGATGTAGTTCTCCCAACGGATGCTGCCCATGAAATCGCTGAACCACTGCCACATGCTGTAGCCGTCGAAAATGTCGCCCAACAGGGAGGCATGGTGGAAACCGATGTAGCTGCCACGGCCCTCGTCGATGTAGCGCATGAAATCCTGCTGCGAGGCCTCGCTCCAGGCATAAGGGGGATAGTTCAGGTGTACGACCAACTGATATTTATCTATCTCTCCGGCAGGCATTTCTTTCAGATCGGCCACCCAGGTGGTCTGAATATTCAGCGTGTCCTTCAGGCCGTCAAGCCAGGCACGGGTAGCATCGCAGAAGCCTTGATGAGGGGTGCCTTCCTCGGCCAGGACCAGAACCTGACGCACCTCGGGTTCGGGTGCTTCTGACGGTTTGGGACTCGAACTGCAGGCGGTAAGAAGCCATCCGGTAAGACAAATAACTACAATGAATAATCGGTTCATATAATTCATTTTTAAAGATTAATATTCAGCAATTAATGACAGCCATTTCCCGGCACTGGTCATCCACACTTCCTTGTAGCAGGCATTGTTGGTCTGGGGCCAGAAAGGCTCGTCGGTATCCTTCCAGGAACGGATGCCCACGGGTGTCTCTCCCACTATCTCTCCGCTCGAGAAACTGTCCATGGAGGGATAGTGATGACCCTCGCCATAGATGAGCGATTGCCCGAAAGGGTTGCGCCCCACGGTCCAGTAGAGCTGGGCTCGGCCGTACTCCATCAAGGTATGATTATGCAGGTACTTGCCCATCACGGCGGCAGCCTTTCCTAACGAGAGGATAATGGCCTGATTGCCGTTGTAGATGTTGAACCACACGGGGAACCGCTTCAGGTAATGGGTGTCGTCCAGCGGAATGCCACCGGTGGTTAGCTGGCGGGTATAGCGGTCCACGGCATCGGCAGGAGCAAAGATGTGAAGCGACTGGAACCCCGCCTCGTCCCGGTATTCGGTAGCGGAATAGGTGCCCGACGAAGCCATGTAATACGGAGCAGTGTATGGCATCAGGCTCTGCAGGTACTGCGCATACAGGTCCAACGCATCCTTCCACTCCTGGAACTGCTGATGATGGGGCTGCGAGCGGCACAAATCCACCAGCGATACGGCCAGCAGTTGCTCACGGCTCTGATGAATGAAATGCACCAGCGACAGGCGGTTCTCATCGCGGTAGAAATAACCCTTCAACTCGGGACGGGTGCCCTGGGTTTCCTGGCATTTCAAGGTATACAGGATGTATTCTGCAGCCTTACGGGCATAGGACTCGTCACCGGTCAACAGAAAGAGCTGGGTGGCAGCCCAGGAGGCTGTGGCCATGAACACCGAAGGCGGGGTGTTGTAGGTATGCTCCATGATGTGGGCATAAGACTGAATGCCGTGACGGGTATACTGCTCAACGGCATACTGATAGTCCTCCAGGGCAGCCTTCTTAAGCGAATCGTAAAGCGGATGTTCAGGACCCAGAACACGGCAGGCATAGGCCTCGTAGGCCGCATACAGGAAATTATCGAACGCATGGTTCTGCTTGCGCACGGTATGGATATCATCGAATGTACCGGGCTGATTGTCAGTCCAATGCAGCAATCCCAAACTGGAAGCGTGATAGCCATCGTCCAGCCGGCACTGCAGCACAAAGCGCAATCCCCAGCAGGCTTCCTCTATCAGACGCTGATACAGCTGAGGGCGGGATTCACGGTATTTCTCAGCCGTCTCCAGCAGGGCGAAAGCCACATCGCCCGTCTGAAGTGTCTGCTGCGACAAGTCGCCCGCATCGTGCCAACCGCCACCGTAGGAATAGCTCTTTCCGAGGTAATCGCAAAACAGATCAGTATGACACTGGTCGTGAATGCCGGGAACCGCATCGCCGCAACGCTGGCAGTAGATAAAGTTCAGAACCCGCCATGCCGAAGCCTCGAATGCCTGGGAGCTGATGGCAAAAGGCTCAGTTTCCAAATCACACACCCGAAGCCGGTAGAGTCCCGGTTTCGTGACGGTACTGAAATTAGCCAATCCCAACGTGCCGATGCTGTTATCGGAGCGTTCCACCCTACCCTGCAATACCGTCTTACCGGAATCCATAAGAAAGAGCGTGAACGGTTTATGAATATGAGCAGATGAGAGAATGGCCGTCTTCTGTCCCTCGGGCAGATAGCCCGACATAGAATAGATAATCCGGTCGTCCTGAGGAATCCAACCCTTCTCCTGAGCCTTCACACCCGTAGATTCCAGTTGCACGTTGCGCACGGTATACCGCACCGAATCGCTACCCGAGGCATGACGCCCCTTGATATCCGTATAGAAACGCAAGGCACGCACCTCCTCGCGGGGAAGTTCGCCGAACTCATACACCACACGGTTCCACCGGCCCGGAGTGAGGTTGATGAGATGGGCACCCACATCGGCAGGCGTGGCATTCTGTATCTGCAAGTTAAGGTTCACCACGCCCGTACCCTGATACTCGGGATACACATCCATCGAGATACGGTCATAGGGCTGCCAGTCGGTATCCTGCACAGGGAGCGTATAATCCACCGTGCCGAAAATAGCATAATCAGGATCATCGGGCGAACCCACGGGGCGCTTACCGGTAGTGGTAGGAACATCCAGCACCAGTTCCGGGAGAAGCATGCGCGATTCCTGAACGGCCAGCTGCTTGCTGTAGGTCTCCATGGCCCGGGCAGTATCCAGCGGCAAGGGACGGTGCAGATAATCCGTAGCCAGCAGCTGTTCCCGGAGGGCCGGATCATAGGCCAGTTCCTTTTCACCGGAAGGTCCGCAGCCCCACAAACTGAAGAGCAGCAGGGAAACGACAGGAATAATTTTCATCGTGTGTTTATCCATTTTTGTGTTTTTATCCGTTGTCGGCAAAGATACACATAATTAATTTGCAACATAAAAAAAGAATCCTTAAATTTGCAGAGATTATGTCTGAAACGGCAATTTAAGGCTTCAGGCGGATTGAAATGACGAAAAAACACACGACATATAATCTAATACTCCTAGTGCTAACTCTGACACTTTGTCTGGGGGTAACTTCGTGCGGTAAACGGAAACGAACTCCGGATTACCGAGTCCTGGTCATTCATGAGGGCAGTGCCGCTCCTCAGGAATACGGCATTAAAGCAGAATACTATTATTATCAGGCGCTGAAGAAGAACGGCGTGCTGAGTGATGTGGAAATGAAGCATTTCTACCTGAACTATCCGCAATCTGCGGCCTGGGACACCAATATTCTGGATTCACTGATTAAAAGGGAATGGGTGCCCAATATCATTGTGTGCCATAAGGATATATCGGTGGAATACCTGCAGAACATCCGCAAGGACATGCCGAAGGAGATTCAGGATATCCCGCTGGTTTACAGCGGTGTGCGATACCCCGAACTGCTGTTCCCGGCAAACGCCGAACCGAAGATTGAGAATGTGACCGGTTTCAAGGACAGTGTGGACCTGAGTAAGAACCTGATGTTTTTCCAGGAAGTGACAGGCGACAAGCTGTGTACCGTGGTGGTGGACAGTATCTCAAAGCACAACAAGCCGGTTTACAGGCAGCTGCGCAACTATCTGAACCTGCACGAAATCAACTACATCAACAACATGGACTGCCACGTCGATACGCTGTACTGGCGAAACGGCAGAAACAAGCATAACGACGGACGCATGATTGTCACGGCACTGTCGTTCCTGCACCCCGCCCACAACGGACGCAACGGAATCCGACAGTTGCAGTATGCCCTGGCCACCGCCAAGGAATATCATTTCATGCAGATCAACTACACCCAGGGCAGCCAGGAACTGCTGAACCAGAGCGGCAAGCCGCAGTTGAGTGTCATCAACACCCAGTTTGACGAGAAGAGCCATGTGAAAATCCTGGGCGGCTACTTCGTCTCGCAGGAACAGGAAATCAACGATGCGGCACTGTATCTGTCGCGCATAGTCAAAGGTGAAAAGGCTGACGGAATTCCATTGGCCAACCATCAGGCAGCGTATTGGCTGGACTGGAACGCCATGAAACTGTGCGACATGGAATACAGCGACTGGAAGGGAAAGGCAAACATCATCAATGCCCCATCCCGGGTGAGCAATCCTATCCTGTGGTACTCTCAGACCACGCTGTTCTGGGCCGTCCTGCTGGGCCTGTTGCTCTACCTGGCCTATAAGATTCAGTACTGGATGCTGAACCGCAAGGATGAAGAGAAGCACAACCAGCGCAAGAAGCAGTATCTGTGGCTGCTGGCCAGCAACGACAGTGCCCTGTGGAGAATAGAAAAGTCGACCGTAGTCTTCCACTCCAACATGCCGGAACTGAAGGAAATATGTAATACTCCGATGAATACCAAGGTATTCCGTGAGATGATACACCCCAGCTTCCGCAAATCGACCGACGAGCTGACGCAGTTCCGCCTGAAGGAAGGCCTGCACCGACTGCGCTTCAAGCTGTCGCTGGACAAGGGAATGACCTACCAGTGGTGGGAATGTATCTTTACCCTCTCGGCCGAGGACATCACCTACCGCAAGTGCGAGGGACGAATCGTGTACATAGAGGATGTGGTGAAGCGTGAGGCTGCCCTGGAAAAGCAGTTGCAGGCTGCCGAGGAAACCAAGTTGAAGCAGTCGTTCCTGGCCAACATCAGTCACGACATACGCAACCCGCTGAGCAGTATCGTGGGATTCAGCGAGCTGCTGATTGGCGATGAGTCCTATACCGAGCAGGAGAAGATAGAATTTACCGAGTTGATCCGCACCAATACCGAGATCATGCTGAAACTGATTGATGACGTAGCCGATGTATCGAAGATTCAGGTGGGTGAATACCGCTTCATGCAGAAACCTATCTCGGTGAGTGTCATCATCGATACGGCCTATGCGGCCAATGCGGTGCTGTCGCATGAGAACCAGAAGTTCATCAAGCATGAGGGAGCCCAGGATGTGTTCATTAACGTAGACTTTGAGCGCACGCTTCAGGTCATGAACAATTACCTGAGCAATGCCTTCAAATACACGCCAAACGGTACAGTCATCATCGGCTGGAAGAACAAGGGAGAATGGGTGGAACTGTATGTCCATGACTCGGGCATAGGCATGAGCCAGGATAAGCAGTTGCACGTGTTTGACCAGTATTACATGGGTGACAGCCAGCACCATGGAACCGGCCTGGGACTTTACATCGTAAAGATGATGGTGGAACAGCAGGGCGGTGTCGTAGGCGTAGAGAGTTTCCTGAACAAGGGCAGCTATTTCTATGCACGGTTCCCAATCACTAATCATGAAAAGGAGGATTGACCATGAGACGAATCTTTTACATCCTTTTGATTATTGTCATCTGCTGCGTGGGTGCCTGGCTGAACGGCGGCAACTTTGTCTCCGTGTCTGAATCAGGCCCTGCCTACCATGTGGCCGTGCTGCACAGCTTTGACGAGAAACAGTATGGATACAAGGAATATAACAAGGCCATTAAGCAGAGTTTCAAGGAACTGGGCGTAAATGCCAAACTGCATGATTTCTATCTGGACCTTTCTTCCAGCTACTCCATCGACTACAACAACATGGCAACCATAACCGACAGTTTGGAGAAATACAATGTGGACCTTATCATCACCGAGGGAACACTGGCCTGCTACAAGACTGTCAGTTACCTGAACCGCAAGGGAAAGACCGACTACCCTATCGTTGCCGGTGGCGTTACCGTGCAGGTGTGGGACTCGCTGAAGACCTACCCTAACCTTTCGGTATGGGTGGACGAGATGGACTATCCGCGTCTGATAGAGATGGCTACCACGTTCAACCAGACAAACAAAGCACTCATCGAACTGGATTACAGTTTCCTGGATGATGCCATACGCGAGGAACTGGCTCGTTCCATCAACCGTCCTCCGTTCTTCAACAACCTCGACTTGAAGTCGTATGATGCACTGAATGATAAAGCCCCCCAATACAAGGACAGTATCATCGTCATGGCTATGAGTGCCCATTTCCCACGCCGCAACAAGGCCGGAGCACTGGAGGATACCCTAATCCAACTCGATTTGGAGGATATTCTTTCCCACTGTGCCGAGAGTCCGTCTGTCATTGTCAAGAAGGATATCTACAGCAACGTGTTTGCCAATGCGTCACAGAAACCTCAATTCACTGCACTGCCCTACGACTTCGGCGATGAGAACACCCGCTACCTGGCTGGCTACTTTGTGCCTTTCAAGACACAGGCCAAGGATGTGGTCACGACAGCCGCCAATATCCTGAAGGGAAATAAGGATGCATACCTGACCCAGGGACGCCACATCCGTCAGTACGTTATGGATTACAACGCCATGGCAGCGTATCCGGGATTGGCCTATGCCGACTACGAAGAAACTTACACCATTATCAATGCGCCATTTAAGGTGGCCCACCCTATCCAGTGGATGGCATTGCGTATCAGTATGGTTCTGCTTATCGGTCTGGCAATGACTGTCTTTATCTTTGTGATGTACCGGTGGAAAAACAAGCACAGCCGCAACCTTCAGGAAATGCTGGTGGACACGAATCCGGGTATTCTGGGCAATGACTGTCTGGTATTTGACTATACGACAGGCAAGTCGCTAGAATTCCATACCATGCAGACCCCGCTGGCGCCTTCCACTCAGGTGCATGTGTTCCTGAATGACCACATCGCTCATATGTTCCATCCTAACCAGACGGACCGTTTCAATGAATTTGAGCAGGCTTGCACCCAGGAGGGATACCACACCCAGGATGCCCTGCTGACATTCAACCAGGGCCAGGATTACCACTGGTGGCGCATGCGGTATGTCACTCAGCTGACATCGGGCAAGAAAAGGGAACCGGTATTCCAGGTTATCGGCATCTTGAACAACGTGGACAACTGGTACAAGAAACAGGATGAGATGGAGCAGGCCCAGAAAAAGGCTGACGAGGTGAAGCGCAGGGACGACTTCATGCGTACACTGAACCATGAGATCCGTACACCGCTGAACAGTGTATTGGGCTTTACCGAACTGCTCAGCACACCGAACATTGACCTTGCACCCGAGGAAAAAGAGGAATATTGCCGTATCATCAAGCATAACGCCAACCGATTGAATAATCTGGTGACGGATATCCTGCAGTTCAGCCGCATCGAGAGCGGACGTATGAAATACGAGATGCAGGAGATTCCTGTGGGCAACTTCATGGACATGATGGTATCGGATGCCAAGGCATACATCGAGAGCAAAAGGCTGATTGACGACAACGGTGACGACAAGACCGGCCTGTTGAAACTGGATTACCAGCCGGGTTGGGGCGACTACCGTATCAAGGCCGACACTACTCATCTGCAAGAGGTATATAAGCACTTGATTAGCAATGCAGTAAAGTTCAGTTCCAGCGGTACCATACATACCGGCTGGTACATGGAATTGCAGTCCAAGAATATCTTTATTTACGTGGAAGACAACGGTATGGGTATAGCACCCAACCAGCAGAAAAACATCTTCCGACTGTTCTACAAGAGCAACTACATGAACCGTGGTATCGGCCTGGGCCTGAGCATCAGCCATGAGCTGATAGAAAAGATGGGCGGCCAGCTGTATGTGCGCAGCAGCGAGGGCAAGGGTTCACGTTTTGTCATTTTAATGCCAATGATATAGTTTTGCCTTTCTTTTTGGCGGCTAACTGAAAAAAAATCACTATCTTTGCCGAGATTATGTATATCCATTAAAATCGACGATAAGATAATGAATTTTGCAAGTAAGGCCATTTTAGCGGCTACCCTTTTGACAGCTACTGCGTGCAATACCACCGAGAAGGAAGAAGAGGCACCATTTATCGGCAAGCAGGAAGTGGAGCTGCCAAACGGACGAATGACTCCAGAGGCTCTTTGGGCCATGGGCCGAATGGGCGGAGCTCAGGTTTCGCCAGACGGCAAGAAAATTGTGTATAACGTGAGCTACTACAGCGTGGAGCAGAACAAGAGCCACCGCGTGCTGTACCTGATGAATGCCGACGGTACCGGCCAGCAGATGCTCACCACCAGCTCGAAGAGCGAGGGAGATGCCGTATGGATCAAGGGTGGCACCAAGATTGCTTACCTGAGCGCTGACGAAAACGGCACCAGTCAGATTTTTGAGATGAACCCAGACGGCACCGGCCGTAAGCAGCTGTCCTTCAATGAGGCAGACGTAGAGGGTTTCAAATTTTCACCGGACGAGAAGCAGATTCTGTTCGTAGCTTCTATTCCTTTCCACCATAGCATTGAACCTAAGGAGAAGGATCTGCCTAAGGCTTCAGGTATGGTAATCAATGATTTAATGTACAAGCACTGGGACGAGTACGTGACCAGCATTCCTCATCCATACGTGGCATCGTTTGAAAACGACCGCATGGGCGAAGGCAAGGACTTGTTGCAGGACGAGCCATTTGAGAGCCCTATGAAGCCTTTCGGCGGTGTGGAGCAGCTGGCTTGGAGTCCTGACGGCAAGACCATCGCATACACCTGCCGAAAGAAGGTGGGCAAGGCATACGCCTTCAGCACCGACAGCGACATCTATCTGTATGACGTGGCAAGCGGCAAGACCGAGAACCTGTGCAAGGATTACACCGACGATAAGAACATGGGTTATGATATCAACCCAAGTTTCAGCCCTGACGGCAAGTACATCGCATGGCAGAGCATGGAGCGTGACGGCTATGAGAGCGACCGCAACCGCCTGTGCGTAATGGATTTGACCAATCACACCAAGCAGTATGTTACCGAATGGTTCGACAGTGGCGTGGACGGCTTCATCTGGAACAACGACAGCCAGAGCATTTACTTTGCCGGTGTATGGCACGGTGAGAGCCACATCTACAATACCGACCTGAAGGGTGAGCACAAGCAGTTGACCGAAGGCCAGTTTGACGACAGCGTGGTACAGTTGACCGGCAACCAGATGCTGATGACCCGTCACAGCATGATGGCTCCTGACGATCTGTTCATGCTGGATCTGGCTAAGCTGGACGTTAAGCAG
This sequence comes from Bacteroidaceae bacterium, assembly GCA_024401115.1. GTDB lineage: Bacteria > Bacteroidota > Bacteroidia > Bacteroidales > Bacteroidaceae > Minthousia. The sequence goes on from JAKSLP010000006.1 coordinate 20,441, forward strand.
CTGACCGAGGAGAACAAGCACATCATGGACCAGTTGCACGTGGGTAAGGTAGAGCCTCGCTGGACTACCACCACCGACGGCCAGCAGATGCTGAGCTGGGTAATCTATCCTGCCGACTTTGATCCAAACAAGAAATACCCTGCCCTGCTGTTCTGCGAGGGTGGTCCTCAGAGCCCTGTAAGCCAGTTCTGGAGCTACCGCTGGAACTTCCAGATCATGGCCAGCAACGACTATATCATCATCGCTCCTAACCGCCGTGGTCTGCCAGGCTTCGGTCAGATCTGGAACGAGGAAGTGAGCGGCGACTACGGTGGCCAATGCATGAAGGACTATCTGACAAGTATCGACGACCTGTGCAAGGAGCCTTACGTGGATAAGGACCGTCTGGGTTGTGTGGGTGCCAGCTTCGGAGGCTTCAGCGTATACTGGTTGGCCGGAAATCACGAGAAGCGCTTCAAGGCATTTATCGCACATGACGGTATCTACAACCTGGAGCAGCAGTATGTGGAGACCGAGGAGATGTGGTTTGCCCAGTTCGACATGAAGGGCGCTCCATGGGAAAAGGACAATGCAGCAGCGCAGAAGACCTTTGCCATCAGCCCTCATCACTATGTGGACAAGTGGGACACCCCTATCCTGTGTATCCAGGGTGAGAAGGATTTCCGCATCATGACCAACCAGGGCGAGAGCGCATTCAATGCAGCTGTAATCCGTGGCATTCCTGCACAGTTGCTGCAGTTCCCAGACGAAAACCACTGGGTATTGAAACCACAGAACGGCGTGCTGTGGCAGCGCACCTTCTTCCGCTGGTTGGATAAGTGGCTGAAGAAATAATTGATAATTGCCCCCCTCCTGTCATTCTGAGCAAAGCGAAGAATCTTTTTGTTCCGAATGGTATTACTCGCGAGGTAAGATCCTTCGTTTCACTCAGGATGACAAACTAACGATAAATAATTAAACTATGACAGAATATTTGCAGAGAAAACTGAGCGATTCGGCAGCTGCCCGTTGGACAGCGCTGGTAATCGTATCATGCACCATGATGTTCGCGTATTTCTTTACCGACGTCATGTCTCCACTGGAGCCCCTGCTGACTGCAGAGCTGGGTGGTGAGAATGGTTTAGGATTAGGATGGACCTCATCTGAATACGGTTTCTTCTCAGGCGCTTACGGTCTGATGAACGTATACCTGCTGTTGCTGTTCTTCGGCGGTATCATCCTGGACAAATTCGGTATCCGTTTCACCGGACTGATGAGTACAGCGCTGATGTTTGGCGGTGCCATCATCAAGTGGTATGCGGTAAGCCGTTCGTTCGAGGGAACCATGTGGGTGCCATTCGGAGGCGACTGCCAGATGCAGGTGGTTATCGCATCCTTAGGTTTTGCCATTTATGGTGTAGGTGCAGAGATTGCCGGAATTACCGTTACCAAGGTGATTGCCAAGTGGTTCACTGGTCACGAGATGGCATTGGCCATGGGTGTTCAGGTGGCATTGGCCCGTGTAGGTACAGCCGTAGCACTGGGTGCCGCACTGCCTATCGCTAAGGCATTTGGCGGTGTATCGGTATCCGTAGGTCTGGGTGCCAGCATGCTGTGCATCGGTATGATCAGTTTCCTGGTATACAACGTAATGGACCGCAAGCTGGATGCTCAGTCGGCTCAGGTAGAAAGCGACCCAGAGGACGAGTTCAAGTTTGCCGACCTGAAGTTCCTGTTCACCAACCGTGGTTTCTGGTACATTGCCCTGCTGTGTGTGATGTTCTACGGCGGTGTATTCCCATTCCTGAAGTTTGCCACCAAACTGATGATATTTAAATATGGTGTAGACGAGGGTGTGGCTGGCCTTATTCCTGCCATGCTGCCTTTCGGTACCATTATCCTGACCCCACTGTTCGGTAGCGTATACGATAAGATTGGTAAGGGTGCCACCCTGATGATTATCGGTTCCTGCCTGCTGACTCTGGTACACGTGCTGTTTGCCCTGCCTATCAACAGTTGGGTACTGGCTATCTTGCTGATGGTTTTCCTGGGTATTGCCTTCGGTCTGGTACCTTCTGCCATGTGGCCATCCGTTCCAAAAGTTATCCCAATGAAGCTGTTGGGTACCGCATACGCGCTGATTTTCTACATCCAGAACATCGGTCTAGCTATGATTCCTATGTGGATTGGTGCAGTGAACGAGAAGAACACCGATGCAACCGGTTTCATTGACTACACCGAGACCATGACCATCTTTGCCTGCTTTGGTGTGGTAGCTATCATCATCGCCTTCCTGTTGCTGTTCGAGGACAAGAAGAAGGGCTACGGTTTGCAGAAAGCTAATTTGAAGAAATAATTCTAAAACCTATTAAATTATATGGAAATCTTATCAATCGGGTGGATTGCCGCCCTCTTTATCGTATGGGGTTGTTTCCTGTACTACTCTTACAAGGGCCAGCCTCTGGGCCTTTGGGTACTGGCTCTGGCCAATACCGGTGAGCGTTTTGGTTACTACACCATGTTGGCTGTGTTTGCCCTGTTCCTGGGCGAGAACTTCGGTTTCGAAGCCGGTACAGCTGCCGAGATTTACACTTGGTTCCTGACTGCGGTGTACTTCCTGCCATTGTTTGGTGGTATGTTGGCCGACAAGTTCGGTTACAACAAGATGGTAATCATTGGTATCATCATCATGTTCTTAGGTTACCTGCTGCTGTCATTGCCATTGGGTGGTGATGCTACTGCTATTGCAGCTATGGGTGCTGCCCTGCTGCTGGTAAGTGCCGGTACCGGTCTGTTCAAGGGCAACCTGCAGGTCATGGTAGGTGACTTGTACAACAGTCCTGAATATGCAGGTGCACGTGACGGTGGATTCTCATTGTTCTACATGGCTATCAATGTTGGTGCATTGTTCGCTCCTACCGCTGCCACTGAAATCATGGATTGGGCACAGGAGTCATTGGGCTATTCACATGCCGATTCTTATCACTTTGCATTCGCCATTGCTTGCGTATCAGTGGTTGCATCTATCCTTATCTATTTCTTGGGAAGACCGGCTTACAAGCATGTAATCGGTGCTACTAAGAAGAAGGACAACGCTGCAACTGCTCAGGTTGAGGAGTTGAGCCCAGCTGAGACCAAGGAGCGCATCATCTGCCTGCTGCTGGTATTCGCTGTAGTTATCTTCTTCTGGATGGCCTTCCACCAGAACGGTCTGACTCTGACCTGGTTTGCTGATGAGTTCACCGCACGTGAATCATTCGGTATCGAGAGCATGCTGTTCGATGTACGCGATTTGTTGGCTGCAATCTTCATCATCTACGGTCTGTTCGGTATCTTCCAGCAGAAGGGTCTGTGCAAGAACCTGGCTATCCTGATGATTATTGCCAGTGCAGCATACCTGGTATGCTACGCTCCTGCTGCAACCGATAAGATTGATGTTAAGGCTCCTATCTTCCAGCACTTTAACGCTTGCTTCGTAGTAATGCTGACTCCTGTAAGTATCGCACTGTTCGGCAAACTGGCTAGCATGGGTAAAGAGCCAAAGGCTCCTGTTAAGATTGGTTTGGGTATGCTGGTAGCAGCCGCTGCTTACCTGCTGATGGCTGTATTCTGTATCGGTCTGCCTGCAACTGATCATCCAAATCATGTAGCTGATGTTACTCCTAACCTGTTGATTAACACCTACCTGATCCTGACTTTCGCTGAGCTGCTGCTGAGCCCTATCGGTATCAGCTTTGTAAGTAAGGTTGCTCCTCCTAAGTACAAGGGTGCTATGATGGGTTGCTGGTTCGTAGCTACCGCTCTGGGTAACAAGCTGGTATCTATCCCAGGTCAGATGTGGGACGGCTTCAGCCTGCCTGTAGTATGGGGAACACTGATGGTTATCTGCCTAGTGGCAGCAGCCTTCATCTTCTCTATCATCAAGAAACTGAATAAAGTAGCATAAATGAAAAAGGGCTCCCAAACGGGAGCCTTTTTTTATTTGTTGTTTTTTAATTTTCGAAGCAATTCACGGTTTACCACCATCAGTTTCTTGGGAATCTGCTGAGGATCGGAAATATCGATATGCTCCAGATCATTGAAGAAATCGGAGAAGATATGAAGCAGGTTGTTGGTCTCCTTTTCCGGTAAATCCTTATTATTATCCGCATAAACCACATTAATTCCCTGGCTGACAATCTCAATCTCTATATCCTTACCCATCATAATAGGGTCTCCATCATAATGCACCACACCCTCTGCCTGACGATGAATCTTCAGTCTTCGGGTACGGAACGTATTAATATGGCTGTTCTGGTCGATGGTCTTATTCATCAACTGAAAGGCTACAATGGGCGCATCTACAATGTTGAAAGGCTCCATTACCGTAACATCCAGTAAGCCGTCGCTAATGGATGCCCCAGGTGCAATATAGACATTATTTCCATACTGTGAAGCATTGCCACATGCGATAAGGAACGCCTGCATTTTATGTAGTCCCTCCTCATCCTCTATCTCATAATACTCTGGCTTATAGCGTAATCCTTCACGCAACGTGTTTTCCAGATAAGTCAGCAATCCACGCTTGCCGGAAGAAGCAAATTTCAGGCTGACATAGGCATCGAAACCCACGCCACAGGTACAGAAGAACGGAAGATCATTGATTTTACCGTAATCTATGGTCCGTATATTACCGTTACGGATTACCTCCAGGGCCTTACGGGGATCAATGGGAATGCCCAGATGCCGCGCTAAGCCATTACCGGAACCACAAGGAATGATTCCCAAAGCGGACTTGGTATGCACCAGCGCACGGCCCACTTCATTCACCGTTCCATCGCCACCAATGGCCACAATAATATCATAGCCATCAATAGCACCCTGTCGTGCCAATTCCTCGGCATGACCGGCAAACTCAGTTTTGGATATATGACAATAAAAGAGTTCCTTATCAAAGACCTCGTCAATGTACCCCAAGATGGTTTCCTTACCCTGTGTTCCTGAGATAGGGTTTACTATAAATAAAATGCGCTTCATTGCGATGCAAAGATAAACAAAAGGTTTATTGTGCTCTAAAAAAATGGAAAGTTTTCTCAACAAGATAACATTTTTTGGAAAATCGCATTCCCATAATAAAAATTATATGTAAATTTGCAACGCATTTTTGCAAAAACCTAAAAGTAGAAAATATAAATCACGCAAATGCGTAGTTATTTGAAGGATATATGAACTTATTAAGAGAAAAATTGGCAAAGTGGGACCAGCCACAACAGTTTATGGCTCAGGGTATTTACCCTTATTTCCGTACCATTGACAGCCATCAGGACACTGAAGTGATGATGGACGGCCATAAAGTACTGATGTTCGGTTCCAACTCTTATATGGGATTGACCTATGACCAGCGTATCATCGAGGCAGCAATCGAGGCTACCAAGAAGTATGGTACCGGTTGTGCCGGTTCCCGTTTCCTGAATGGAACTTTGGATCTTCACGTAGAACTAGAGCACGAACTGGCAGAATTTGTAGGTAAGGACGAGGCACTGGTATATTCAGCAGGTTTCAATGTTAATGCTGGTGTTATCAGCTGTGTAACAGACCGTAACGACTATATCATCTGTGATGACCGTGACCATGCATCCATTGTAGACGGTCGTCGTTTGTCCATGTCAAAGGCTTTGAAGTACAAGCACAATGATATGGCTGACCTGGAGGCTAAGTTGCAGAAGTGCGAGCCAAACGCTGTGAAGCTGATGGTTGCTGATGGTGTATTCTCAATGGAAGGTGACTTGGCTCCTCTGCCTAAGATGGTAGAACTGAAGAAGAAGTACAATGCCAACCTGATGATTGACGAGGCTCATGGTCTGGGTGTATTCGGTAAGAACGGCCGTGGTGTTTGCGACCACTTCGGTTTGACAAACGAGGTTGACCTGATTATGGGTACCTTCAGTAAGTCTCTGGCAAGTATCGGTGGTTTCATCGCCGGTGACAAGGAGGTTATCAACTGGATCCGTCATAACTCACGTACCTATATATTCAGTGCAAGTATCACTCCTGCAGCTACTGCTGCTGCTAAGGCTGCCCTGCAGATCCTGAAGGATGAGCCAGAGCGTCAGGAGAACCTGTGGAAGATTACCAACTATGCATTGAAGGCATTCAAGGATGCTGGCTTTGAGATCGGTGAGACCGAGAGCCCTATCATCCCATTGTATGTACGCGATGCGGTAAAGACCTTCCAGGTAACCCGTCTGGCATTCGACAACGGCATCTTCATCAACCCAGTTATCCCACCAGCATGTGCTCCAGAGGATACTCTGGTACGTGTAGCTCTGATGGCTACCCACACCAAGGAACAGGTTGACAGAGCTGTTGAGGCACTGACAAAGTCATTCAAGCAATTAGGTATTTTATAAGATACAGAAAAAGGCAGAATTTAAGTTCTGCCTTTTTTTATTTCAAATAGAAATCACCTGTCAGCTGCCGGTATTCCCCGGTATACATTCCATGCTCATCCATCATATACAGGATATCTTTCCGGGGCGTCTCCCCCATTCTCTTTCGAAATGCCAGAAGCACCCGTTTGGGGTGTTTTCCTTTTTTTGTGCACACCTCCAATTCCTCAGTTACAAACAACTTGGCCCCGGTGGCTTCCCGGACAAACTTGTCGCGTACATCGGTAGGAATAACCACACAGAACAATCCCTCAGGATGCAACAGGTCATATGCCTTCCGGCAGAGCATATCAAAAGATAAAGCCACGTTATGTCGTGCAAATGAACGCGATTCACTGGGGCTGCGCAAAGAGTCCTGGAAAAACGGAGGATTACACACTATCAGGTCGTACATCTCATCACCATCCATCAGAGTAATATCCTGCAAGTTTACCTTAATTCGGTCATGGAAGGGCGATTCAGCCACATTAGCCATAACCTGCTCTACAGCCTGAGCATCAATATCTATAGCATTCACACGGCACAGCGGCTGGCGCTGGGCTATCATCAGGGCTATCAGGCCTGTACCGGTACCGATATCCAACACGCTACGTACAGAATTAACAGGGGCCCAAGCTCCCAATAAAGTTCCGTCAGTACCCACCTTCATGGCGCATCTGTCGTGCCAAACCGTAAACTGCTTAAATTTGAAATAATTATTTGACATATTTCACAAAATGTAACACTGCAAAGGTAGTATAATATTTTTAATAGCCTTATGAGATGTGCCTATTTTTTCGTATCTTTGCACAGATTAAACAGATTGAATTTAAGATGAGCGATTTTGACCCAATAGATACACCAAAAGGAGAGTTGAACTTTATTGCAGAATTTCAGGGAAACGAAGAGGATATCTTTAAGAATCAGATAGATGAGCATATTCCCATTTTGCCATTGAGGGACATGGTGATATTCCCTGGAACCATGATTCCAGTTACCATAGGACGCTCCTTTTCCAAAGCAGTAATCAAGAAATGCGAGCGTGAGGACCGCTTGCTGGGTGTTGTCACTCAGAAGAACAGCGCCGTTGACGTTCCCACCAGCCAGGACTTTTATAAAGTGGGTACCCTGGTAAAGGTGGTACGCTCATTTACCTTGCCCGGCTCAAACAATGAGACCGTCATCGTCAGAGCCATGAACCGTTTGGAAATCAAGCAGGTAATTGAGGGACGCAACTACTACGAGGCTTTTGTGGAAGGCCTGAAGGAAAGGGATGTGAACCTAAATACCACTGAGTTCAATACCCTGATGGAATCTATCCAGCATCTGGCTAAGGAAACTTTCAAGGAGCAAATGCCTTTGGATTTGAAGATGATTGCTGACGGTCTGAGCAATAAGATGTTGCTACTGAACAATTTCTGTACTTACCTGCCTATTTCTATCAAAGAAAAGATTCAGTTGCTCTCCTGCTCTTCGGTGCTGGAGCGTGCATACCTGTTCCTGACCATGATGAATGAGCAAGTGCAGAAAATGGACATCATGCGCCGTATTGAGAACCAGACTCACATGGATTTGAGCCGGCAGCAGCGCGATTATTTCTTGAATCAGGAGATTCGCAATATCCAGCGTGAGTTGAATGACGGTGATGACAATGCGGATATCGCCAAGCTGAGAAAGAAGGCTGAAACCTCATTGATGCCTTCTCATATTGTGGAATCATTTGAGAACGAAATTGATAAACTGGCACGTATCCCTAGCGGATCACCGGATTACAATACATTGCTGAACTATCTGGAAACCCTCATATCCCTGCCTTGGGGTAAGGTTTCAGAGGACAGACTATCTATTCCAAAAGCAAAGCAGATTCTGGATCACGACCATTTCGGTCTGGAGAAAGTCAAGGAGCGCATTCTGGAGCAGTTGGCCATTGTCAAGTTACGCGGTGACATGCGCAGCCCTATTCTGTGTCTGTACGGCCCTCCGGGTGTAGGTAAGACCTCATTGGGCAAGAGCATAGCACAGGCCATGGGACGCCAATACGTACGTATGTCATTGGGTGGTGTAAGTGACGAGGCTGAAATTCGCGGACATCGCCGTACCTATATCGGTGCCATGATGGGACGTATCCTGAAGAACATCCAGAAGGCAGGAACCTCAAACCCTGTATTCGTACTGGATGAGATTGACAAGGTTTCAGCCAGCAATCACGGAGATCCTTTCTCGGCTCTGCTGGAGGTACTGGACCCAGAACAGAACGTATCTTTCCACGACAACTACCTGGATCTGGACTACGACTTGTCCAAGGTTATGTTTATCGCCACTGCCAATAATGTGGGTAACATTCCAGCACCTCTGCGCGACCGTATGGAGATGATTGAGGTTCCAGGTTACCTGAACGAGGAAAAGATTGAGATTGCCAAGCGTCACCTCATCCCCAAGATCAAAGAAGAACTGGGTATGGAGGGTGTTCCTACCTCGGCAGTGACCAAGAGCCTGATTGGCAAGGTTATCGAGCAGTATACCATGGAAAGTGGCGTACGTGCACTGGAAAAGCAGTTGACCAAGATCTACCGCAAATTAGGATACAAATACCTGATGGAGGAAGAGACCCCAAAGACGCTGAAGGAAAGCGACTTGAAGGATTTATTGGGTGTTCCTATGGTCACTCCGGAAAAATACCAGGGCAACAATTATGCCGGTGTGGTTACCGGATTGGCATGGACTTCAGTAGGCGGTACCATCCTCATGATTGAGGTGAGTCTAAGCAAGGGTAAGGGCAGCAAGCTGACACTGACCGGAAGTTTGGGTGACGTCATGAAGGAATCAGCCGTCTTGGCTGTTGAATACATCAAGGCTCATGCCGATTATTACGGTATCGACCTGAAAATCTTCGAGAACTGGAACATTCACATTCATGTACCAGACGGAGCCACTCCAAAGGATGGCCCATCAGCTGGTATTACCCTAACCACAGCACTGATCAGCGCACTGACCCAGCGTAAAGTCCGTAAGAATCTGGCAATGACCGGTGAGATTACCCTGCGTGGCCGTGTGACAGCTGTAGGAGGTATCCGTGAGAAGATTCTAGCAGCAAAGCGTGCAGGCATTACCGATATTATCCTGAGTGACGAGAACAAGCGTCACATCGAGGAGATTCCTGAACGCTACATCAACGGCATGAACTTCCATTATGTAAAGGACATCAAGGAGGTCATCAGCTTTGCCGTATTGGATGAAAAGGTGGCAGAGCCTATCGACTTTACTGTTCCTGAAACCACAAAAGAAACTGAAAAATGACATTTGAACTGCAATATACAGACCCGAAATCAAATGCCCGTGCAGGTAAGATTCACACTGACCACGGCGATATCCTGACTCCTATCTTTATGCCGGTAGGTACACTGGGTAGCGTGAAAGGTGTGCACCTGCCAGAAATTAAGGATGACATTAAGGCTCAAATTATTCTGGGTAACACCTATCATCTGTATCTGCGTCCCGGCATTGACATTCTGGAGAAGGCTGGCGGTTTGCATAAATTCAACGGGTTCGACCGCCCTATGCTGACCGATAGCGGTGGCTTCCAGGTGTTCTCGCTGTCGGGTATCCGCAAATTAACACCGGAAGGTGCCGAGTTCCGCTCACATATTGACGGTTCAAAGCATTTCTTCTCACCTGAGCGCGTAATGGACATCGAGCGCAGCATTGGTGCAGATATCATGATGGCTTTCGACGAGTGTCCTCCCGGCACATCTGATTATGAATATGCCAAGAAATCACTGGAGCTGACACACAACTGGCTGGACCGTTGCATCAAGCGTTTCAATGAAACCGACCCGAAATACAGTTACCAGCAGTCGCTCTTCCCTATCGTACAGGGCTGCGTGTTCAAGGACCTGCGTGAGAAATCTGCAGAGTATATCGCTAGCAAAAATGCGGATGGTAATGCCATCGGCGGTTTGGCTGTAGGCGAGCCTGTGGAAAAGATGTATGAGATGATTGAAGTGGTGAATGCCATCTTGCCTAAAGATAAGCCTCGCTACCTGATGGGTGTTGGTACTCCCGTGAATATTCTGGAAGGAATAGAGCGTGGTGTGGATATGTTTGACTGTGTCATGCCTACACGAAACGGTCGTAATGCCATGATTTTCACACGAAACGGCATTATGAACATGCGCAACAAGAAATGGGAGGATGATTTCACTCCTCTGGATCCGGAAGGAACCAGTTATGTGGATCACACCTATTCACGTGCCTATGTACGTCATCTGTTCCATGCACAGGAGATGCTGGGCATGCAGATTGCCTCTATTCACAATCTGGCCTTTTACCTGTGGCTGGTGGGTGAAGCCCGCAAACACATCATCGCGGGAGATTTCAGCACATGGAAACCGATGATGGTACGTAAATTGTCAGAAAGATTATGAAACTGAAAGTCAGGAAACCTGGTTTTGATAAATTCCTGAAGCCCATAGCTAATGGTCTTGGGAAATTGCGTAAGGCATGGGAGCAGTCGCCTGCTTCCAAGTATGTCATGCGCATCGACCGCTACATCATCGCCAAATTCCTGGGTACCTATATCTTTGCCATTGCATTGATTATTTCCATTGCGGTGGTATTCGACTTCAATGAGAACCTGGACCGTTTTGTGCAGAACAACGCCCCGATGAACCGGGTATTCTTTGATTATTACCTGAATTTCATCCCGTATTTCAGCAACCTGTTCAGTCCGCTATTCGTCTTTATCTCGGTGATTTTCTTCACCACGAAACTGGCAGACAACTCAGAAATCATCGCCATGATGAGTAACGGTATGAGTTTCAACCGCATCATGCGTCCATACCTGATCAGTGCCGCGATTGTATCACTGGCTACATTCTATCTGGGTTCCGAGGTAATTCCGAAGGGTAATGTGGCCCGAGTGAAGTTTGAAAACCAGTACAAGCGCCGTAAATCCCAGGTAGTCAATTATGCCCAGGATGTACAATTGGAGGTGGATTCCGGCGTTATCGCCTATATCGGACGATTCGAGAACATCAATAAAACAGGATATCAGTTCTCCTTGGACAAATTTGTGAATAAGAAACTGGTTAGCCACCTGACGGCCAATTCGATAACCTATGATACGTTGGCCGACGACCGTTATCACTGGGTTATCAAGGATTACACCGTGCGAGAGCTGAAAGGTATGCGCGAATTCATCACGCGTGGCAGCCGAATTGACTCTATCATCAAGATGGAACCTACCGATTTCCTGATTGCCAAGGGACAGGAAGGCACACTGACCAGTGCCCAGCTTACGGAATATATTGAAAAGCAGAAACAGAGAGGATTTGCCAATATCAAACAGTTTGAAGTGGAATATCACCGACGCATTGCGCAATCTTTTGCAGCGTTCATTCTGACAATCATTGGTCTCTCACTTTCAGTCCAAAAACGAAAAGGAGGAATGGGAATCTCGTTAGGTATCGGACTTACACTGAGTTTTGGTTATATCCTGTTCCAGACCATCTCATCGACATTTGCCATCAATGCCAATGTTCCCCCGATGTTAGCCGTTTGGATGCCAAACATCCTGTTCACTTTCATTGCCATATACCTTTATTATAAGGCTCCGAGATAAAGTAATCCTCTCCTATTCCATCACGGAATAAGGAGAGGATTCTTCTTAGTATATTATGAAACTTAATTATCGGGAATCAGAACTTGTAGCCTAAGGTCAGTGTAACCTGATGACGGTTCTTTTTCAGTTCTGTTGCCGGCAAATAAACGGTTGAGCCGTTGTCGGTGTAATAATCATCGAATGCAAAGAAATCGCTCTTCTGAGTACTAAACTGATAACCCAAATCCATATAGAACTGATCAATACGGTATCCGATACCTGCAGTGAATCGGTTCAGGCTGAACAGATTCTCATACTGTGTGTCAGTAAAAGTATCCACATTCATATCCGTGAAGTCCACCAACGAACGGTATGCGCCGATATTGTACTGGGCTGTCTGTAGATTATAGCCGGCACGCAGGCTCAAATCGGCAACAGGCTTATACTCCAGACCAAGGCGTAAGGTATGCACAGTCTTCAGGAAATCACGGCACGAATTATCCACATAGTCAGTATAGTTCGACTGTAAGCCCTCACCGGTACGGATACGGATTGTGCTGTAGTCCTCCAGCTCGTATTCAGCACCCAAAGCCAGTTTATTGCCAATGGTATGGCCTAAACTCAGGTTGAACTTCCATGGAGTTCTCAACTGATAGTCCATAGGATCGGTATATTTTCCACTACTGCCAATCTCCTTTCCATTATTCTCATACACATACATGTATGCACTGTTGGAATCGGTCAGGGTATAGAAGGTTGGAGTATGGATGGAAACACCGAAACGGAAACCGGAATCAGCAATCGGGCGGATAATAGCACCTAATTTCAGATCCACACCTGCTCCATCAGTAAAGTAATCGTTATACAGATCGTAATATCCACCGTCATCGTTGTTGTTCTCTGTATAATACGAAGAACGGGTCAGATTGACATCATAATATCCCACGGTTGCACCCAGGAACACCTGGTCATTGTAGTTGGCAGCCAGCGTGAAATCAATCTCACTGATACCACCTTTCTGAATGGTGTTGAAATATGAGTCTGCAGCAGGAATACCTGTATAGTGATTATCCTTATCCACATACAGCGCTCCAGAGTTGACAGCCATGGAAGCCAGCATAGGCATCTGGCGACCATCAAGCATATCATAGGTCATCTCAGCCATGGAATAGGTCTGAGAGAAATCACCATTCCAAACATTCCCCACGCCATAACTGTCGAAGAAATTGGTACGCTTGCGGTAATTCACGCCATAATTCAAATAGCGGAGCGGTGAATAATTGCTATACTTGGAACTGAAGACCACACCCATCTGGTCAAACGACGCACGGTTATTCTTCACCATATCCTTGTTGCCCAGCATCACACTTCCACCGGAAACTGATACATCATTGCTGCGGAAGATACCGATACCTGCAGGATTGGTAGCTGCAGTAGTCACATCACCACCCAGGGCACTCAATGCACCACCCATACCAATGAAACGGGCTGTACCATTCAAATCGGAAGTAGACAAACGAGCTACATCATACACATCCTGTGCCATAACCGATTGGCTCATCAAGGCCATCAGTGCTGTACAAAATAATGTTCTTTTCATATTCTAGGAATATTAATATTCAACAATTTAGAGATTGAATTAACGACGGCCTCCACCGCCACTGCGACCACCGCCGCCAGAGAAGCCTCCGCTACGGCCACCGCCTCCTGAGAAACCACCACCAGAGAAGCCACCGCCACTACGGCTGCCACCACTGAAACCACCCGAAGAACCACCGCTACGGCCTGTACCGAATCCTGAGCTGTTGGAACGGCTGCTTGGAGTAACAGAGCGAGTTACGCCACTGTTCTGGTTACGTGATTCCGACATACTGCGAACACCGTTTGAACGGGTTACTGAACGCTCTGGAGCTACTCCTGAGCCCGATTCAATGGATCGAGTACTGCTTGGGCGCGTATAAGTACTGCGTGTACGGCCATCAGCACTGCGGGTATAAGTCGAATTTGAACGGGTAGTGGTAGAACGGTTCATGCGAGCATCCTGATTAGAGCGTGTCTGAGGAGTCATTGAACGTGTCTCTGCACCGTTTGAATTACGCTCACGGCCCAGATTTCTTGCCGTACTGCGAACACTGCTGGATTCACTGCCTGTACTGCGCTGAACGGAATGACCGCCTGCACGGGTTGCCTGACGCTGCTGGGCACGATTATCAGTAATACGGTGAACATCACTTCTGTCACGCAAAGCAGAGCGGTTGGTAGAACCTAAGCGGACTGCATTGTCACGGCCAAATGAATGGTAGCGTCCGTTATCACGTGAGCGCATTGGGTGACCGGAATACCATATTCCACCAGGATAGCCCCAACCCCAAGATGAATGGTAGAAGCCACCGCCCCAGTATGGGCCAAAGAATGGATCGTAGAATCCGCTATGCCAACCGAAGCCCCAGCCGCCGAAGCCCCAGCTGTAACGGCTATAGTACCATGGATCCCATGGATCATAAATACCACCCCAATATGGGCTATACCAACTGTTGTACCAAGGTCTCCACCAGCGATCGATACCCCAACCCCATGGCATGGTGTATTGGAAAGAGGTATACATCGGATTGCTCCAGGTTGGAGTCACATAAGCCAAACCTCCCACCTTATATATATTCCAGTCTAATGAATAAGGGCCATAGACCAGATTCCAATACAATGAAGATCCTACAGGGATGGCAGCACTCATGCTGGTCCACTGCAACTGGCGCTTGGTATTCAGATAATCATCCACTGTTCCATGGAAACCACCTACCCATTCACCCTGACCGTCAGAGAAGGTCTCATAAGGATCAATATATAAAGTATCGTTTGGTACTGCATCATCCTCAACACCGTCACCGTTGTAAATCACATCGTCATCATCATAGGTGCGATACTTCACGGTATCAGCATCAAGTCCCTCTGTCTTTTCAGCCATTTTGGCAGCCTTATAGGCAGATTCCTTCTTTGCCTTCTTAGTCTTGCTGGAAGAGGTAAAGTACATATCATCTTGCGCACTGGCTCCCACTGGAAGGAGCATCAGAGCAGCCATTAAGTATAAAACCTTTTTCATAACACTAAAATTTATCTATTTTTTCTGATGCAAAATTACAAATGAATTGGTAAAAACAATGGGGGAAATTCCTATTCTTTAGTAGGGAAATCCCTATTTTTGCGCTACAGTTGTTAAAACATCTTTTTTTGGAAATGAAATATTCAAAATTGGACGAATTTTTCGTCTTTCCTATTCCACATATACAAAATGTTGTTTATCTTTGTCGCCGATAAAATAAACTATACAAACTAAATTTAATCGCATTGGAAGCAAAAGAATCTTTATGCAAAGTTATTGAAGCTATCCTGGAAATTGGTAACAACTTCAAAACTGATATTATTATAGATTTCCTCAGTGGAAAACAGAATTCTACCATCGAATCAAACGGATTGGACGAGATGGAGACCTTCGGAATTGGTGAGAACGAGGACGAATCCATTTGGGAGCAGGTCATCTCACAAGCTATCTCTGACGGTTATCTCTCTTCAGACAAGAAGGAGTCGAATGGCGGAATATCGGTTACATCAGCCGGTAAGAAGTTCTTGAAAAATCCAGTTTCTTTCAAGATTGAGGGAGAAAATGAGGATGACGAGGATGGAAATGTGGGTTCCAACATTGATTCAAACATCCAGCAGCTGATGCAGGAAATTGAGAATGATCATGATGTCAAACCGACAAAAACTGCAGCAAAGAAGAAGTCATCCATCAAGATTGAACTGATTCATGCCATTGACCGCCAAAAGGACTTGGACGATTTTGCGAACTCTCAGGGTAAGGATTTCCTGGAGGTCCTGGATGAGTTGGAAAGCATCATCAAGTCAGGCATGAAACTGAACATTGATTACTTTATCAATGAAGTGCTGGATGAGGATCAGGTTGACGAAATCATAGAGGTATTGAGCAAACACAACGGCTTACTTGATAAAGCGTTAATGGAATTGGAAGACACCTATAGTGAAGATGAAGTAAGACTGGTTAACATCAAGTATTTGACACTAAACGCCAAAAAATAAACCTATAACCTTATCAACTAAAAGAGAGAATATGACAAAGAGTGAACTAGTTAAGCAGATTTCCAAACAGACTGGAATAGAGAATGCTGTCGTGCTGACCATTGTTGAAGCTTTTATGGAAGACATCAAGTCAAACATGGCTTCTGGTAATGAAATTTTCTTGCGTGGATTCGGAAGTTTCATCTTGAAGACCCGTGCCGAGAATACTGCCCGTAACATATCCAAGAATACGAGCGTGGTTATTCCTCCTCACAACATCCCATTCTTCAAGCCATGCCCAGAATTTAAGGAAGCAGTAGTAGATACTCCAATGGAAGACTAAAAAATAAAAGAGCACTGATTATCAGTGCTCTTTTATTTTTAGTAATCTGTTTAATCCATCCGTCAGAACGCTGCGCGGACAGGCCAGGTTAATTCGAATAAACTTATCACCGGGTTGTCCGTAATGAATACCGGCATTCAGCCATAAGCCTTTTTCCATCAGCTTATCCTCAATCTCCTGAGAAGGTATACCCTGTGCAGAACAGTCCACCCAGGCCAGATAGGTTCCTTCAAGTTTGATAACAGGAAACTCCGGCATGTTTTGAGCCATGAAATCACACAGGCACTGATAATTCTGATGCAGATAGACCAGAAGTTGCTCCAACCAGTCCTCAGACTCATTGTATGCCGCCTGTAATGCCACAACGCCCAATGGGTTCACGTCACACACCTCATTTATATTAATAGCCTTATCTATCTTTTTACGAATCAGTTCATCTGCAGCTGTGATATTACTGATTTGCAGTCCGGCAATGTTGAAGTTCTTGGTTGGTGAAGTGCAGACAGCACAATTCATCAGGAACTCCTCCCCCAACGAGGCATAAGGGGTGTATCGGTATCCCGGCATCACCAGTTCGCAATGAATCTCATCAGCTATCACAAACACATGATGCTTCAGGCATATCTCCCCCATCCGGCGCAGTTCCTCTGCTGTCCACACCCTTCCAGCCGGATTATGTGGGTTGCACAACAGGAACACTTTACAGAGCGGATCAGATGCTTTGCGCTCAAAATCTTCAAAGTCGATAGTATAAGTCTGATTGGCATACACCAGGTCATTGCTGATCATCTGGCAACCGTTGTTCCGTATGCTGCTGAAGAAGCAGTTGTATACCGGACACTGAACCAGCACCTTGTCACCTGGGACAGTCATCGCCTTAATGATGGCACTGATGGCAGGAACCACGCCCGAGGTGTAAATCATCCACTCGCGCTTCATGGTCCATCCGTGACGACGGCTAAACCAATTGATTACGGCTTCATAATAGGAATCCGGCACGGCCGTATATCCGAATATGCCGTGCTGAACCCGTCTGATGAGTGCTTGCTGGATGGGCTCTGCCACCTTGAAATCCATGTCAGCCACCCACATAGGAATAACGCCTTCAGGGGCCAAATCCCATTTATAGCTGCATGTCCCTCTACGGTCTACTATCTCGTCAAAATTATAGGTGTTCATCGGGTCAAAATCTCGCAGTCGGCTGGTGATTTTACATTCTCATCCAGGATAATCTCTCCATAGGAATCAGCAACAATCTGTCCGGAAGTTGGATTCTTAACACTAACCACATGTCCGTTGATGGTTGCCTGTACAGTAGAATACTCAAACAGCAGGTTTGCATCCTCACCAAAGGTGCAGTCTTCCAGAATCAGTCCATCCACATAGCAAAGCAACTGTTCACCGGTCAGATGGCAGCGAACCAGTTTCATGTTCTTGGCATACCAGCCTAAATACTCACCGTTAATCTCCGAGTCATAGACGGTAATGTTCTCAGCCTCCCAAAAAGCATCTTTGGAATTAATCACAGCATTATGAATCTCCACGTTCTTGGCATACTGGAAACCGTAGTTGCCGTCTTGACGGTAATCGGTCAACTTGATATTCTCAGAGTGCATGAACACATAATCGCAATTGCCAATATAGACATTCTTCATTTCGATATTGGAACAATCCCAAAGGAACTGCTCGCCATTAGGAAAATCCGTATTCTCCACATAGATGCCATCCATTCGACGGAACATTTTTGGAGCATCCACCTTACAGTTGCGCATATCGCAGTTGCGTGAATACCACAGGCTGGAACGGGCACTCTCAGTAAACACACAGTTGTTCACCTTAAATCCGTTGGTTTCCCAGAATACATATTTACCTTCAAAGGTACAGTTTTCCGCCTCTATGTTCGAGGTCTCTTTGATACTGGACTCACCTACATGAATAGTCACATTCTCCAAACGAAGGTTGTGCATAGCGTACAACGGGCGCTCGCCACCAAACTCTTTATCTTTAATAATCTCCATAATCGTACTTTATCAGATGCAAATTTAGAAAAAATTACACGAATCAAAGTCCCTTTTTCCTCGTATTTTTTTAAAACGAAAATTGATTGCTTGATAACGAATTGCACCTGTCAGGAGCATTCAGATTCGCATGGAGCCTGTCGGGCACACCGAAAAAAGCCGGAAAAATGCTTGTGATTTCAAAAAATTATTGTACCTTTGCATTCGCAATTCAGCAAGGTGCCTTGGATGAGTGGCTTAGTCTACGGTCTGCAAAACCGTCCACGGCGGTTCGAATCCGCCAGGCACCTCTGAATGATGAGGGGAAGGAAGTTTGGGTGAGTGGCTGAAACCACCAGTTTGCTAAACTGACGTACGGGTTACCGTACCGGGGGTTCGAATCCCCCAGCTTCCGCTCTGAATGGCGCTTTCATCTAGCGGTTAGGATACCGGCCTCTCACGCCGGGTACACGGGTTCGAGTCCCGTAGGCGCTACAAAAAAAGAGCATACATTTCTGTATGCTCTTTTTTTGTATATATGACATAAATAAAGAAGCACGTCCGTTTGACGTGCTTCTTTATTTTATTATTCCTTGATGTCGATAGCCAGACTCAGCTCATCCAGCTGCTTCTGATCCAGATAACCTGGAGCATCCAGCATAACGTCACGGCCGCTGTTATTCTTAGGGAATGCGATACAGTCACGGATACTGTCCAGACCGGCAAACAGACTGACGAAACGGTCCAAGCCGTATGCCAGACCACCGTGAGGAGGTGCACCGAACTTGAATGCATTCATCAGGAAGCCGAACTTCAACTGTGCCTGCTCTGGGGTGAAGCCCAAGATCTCGAAGATCTTCTGCTGCAACTTGGCATCGTGGATACGGATAGAACCACCACCTACTTCAACACCATTGATAACCATATCGTATGCATTAGCACGTACGCTGGCTGGATCGGTATCCAACAAGGGAATATCCTCAGGCTTTGGTGAGGTAAATGGGTGATGCATAGCCATCAGGCGCTGCTCCTCATCACTCCACTCGTACATTGGGAAGTCGATAACCCACAGGCAAGAGAACTTGTTCTTGTCACGCAGACCCATACGGGCACCCATCTCCAGACGCAACTCGCACAACTGCTTACGTACCTTCATGGCATCTTCACCGCTCAGAATCAAAATCAGGTCGCCCGGCTTAGCACCGAACTTCTCCTTAACCTGCTGCAGTACCTCCTGAGAATAGAACTTATCTACCGAGCTCTTTACCGAGCCGTCTTCTGCTACACGGGCGTAAACCAAACCCTTGGCACCAATCTTAGGACGCTTCATAAACTCAGACAACTGCTCAATCTGCTTGCGGGTATAGTCGGCCTGGCCCTCGCAACAGATACCACCGATATATGCGGCACCGTCAAATACGGCGAAACCCTCTGGGAATATGCTCTCAACAATCTCACGAGAGGCATTGTCTGGCTGATTGTTCTTCAGCTCTACGAATGCCATACCGAAACGGGTATCAGGCTTATCGCTACCATAGTTCTTCATGGCATCTGCCCATGTCATGCGAGGCAGAGTTGGAATATCAATGTTCAGGATGGTCTTGAACAAATGACGGCTCATGCCCTCGAACATCTGCAGAATATCCTCCTGCTCAACGAAACTCATCTCGCAGTCAATCTGTGTAAACTCTGGCTGACGGTCAGCACGCAGGTCCTCATCGCGGAAACACTTGCAAATCTGGAAGTAACGGTCGATACCAGCAACCATACACAACTGCTTCAGGGTCTGTGGGCTCTGTGGCAGAGCATAGAACTGACCTGGATTCATACGGGAAGGAACCACGAAATCGCGTGCTCCCTCTGGAGTAGAGTTAACCAGGACTGGAGTCTCGATTTCCAGGAAGCCCTTGCTATCCAAATAGCGGCGAACCTCAAAAGCGAACTTATGACGCAACTCCAGGTTCTTGCGGACTGGATTACGGCGCAAATCCAGATAACGGTATTTCATACGGATATCATCACCGCCATCACTCTCATCCTCGATAGTGAAAGGAGGAACATCCGATGTGTTCAAGATATTCAAACTGCTAACCAGAATCTCAATCTCACCGGTAGGGATCTTGTTATTCTTAGCAGAACGCTCATTTACGGTACCAGTAACCTGAATCACATACTCGCGACCCAGATGATTGCTCTGCTCACACAACTCTGCATTGGTCTCAGCATTAAAGACCAACTGAGTGATACCATAGCGGTCACGCAGGTCTACGAAGGTCATACCACCCATCTTACGGGCACGCTGTACCCAACCTGCCAAGGTAACCTGTTCGCCGGCATTTGCCAGACGCAACTCACCACAAGTTTTTGTTCTAAACATTCTATTTTTATTCTAAATTATTTTCGGAGTGCAAAGTTAGTGCAAACCGAGTGGAGTACAAAATAAATTTATTTATTTTTAATCCCGAGGTGCAGCCTAACTTATCCAAAGTTAGTGTTAACCGCCTCACACTTCCGCATCCTTCATCTGCTGACGGAAATAACCAATCTCATTCACCACATCCTCTGCCGAATCCGTAATGGACAGAATCAGGTTCTTATAGGTCCCAGCCTCCAGCATCTGTTGCATAAGCGGATAAACCGGAACTTCCTCTTCCCAGAAATGCTTGCCGAGGAAAATCATCGGGCTGGAATAACCATAGGTCAGATAATGATTCTGCACGGCCTCCTGGAATATCTCCTGTAAAGTTCCGGCACTTCCAGGAGAATAGATTATGCCACCCATGGCAATGCTCAGAATGCCATCCTCACGAATACTGTTGTCAAAATATTTAGCTATGTGCGTAGCAAAGGGAGTGGAAGGTTCATGCCCATAGAGCCAGGTAGGAATACCTAAACTCTCATACTGATGCTGTGGGTATTTCTCCATCACTTCAAAAGCCTTTTGCAACCATTTCTCGTCGCTAATGCAGGGTGCTTGAGCTACAATCGACAGAGCATCTTCCACCTCTTCCAGCGTTCTACCAGCCATCCATGATCCCAGATGAGTGGCCTCCATAGCACCGGGTCCACCACCTGAAACCATAAGTGAACCAAGTTCGGTTAATTTCTTACTTAGCAACACTATTTGACGAAACATATTACCTGTTCGTTTAAGTCCGTGTCCGCCCATTACACCTACCACTTGCCAAGGCGAATATTTTGCCAGCAGCGTATGCAATGCTCCACTGATGGAATTATCATGTACTGACCGTGCCAAAGACTCTTTTATATCGGTGGTAGACTTACCATACTCCAGATAACGCTGATAAACGACACTGTCGAAGCAGGTCTTAGACGGGTCAGGAGTATTCATATCAAAACCATCATAAAGACTGACGGCATTATAGAGTTGGGAGCGGAACGCATTATAGGGCACATCCATCGATTCAAAAATCAGGCAACCCTCTGTGGTGCGCAGATAAAAATCTTTCGGAAAGGTGCACCCCAGGAACAGGCAATCCTGGAAATGACAATGTTCAATATCACAACAGCACTCATTAAAATCGATGTCCTGAAAGGCACAGTGAGTGATTATTCTGCGAGTGGCAATCAAATGATTGACATCTTTTACGGTCTCAATTTCTCGGTAATTGGCAAGCATAGCATATTATTTATGCTACAAATATGGCCATAACAATGATTTTTTCCAAACTGCACCTCATTTATTTATATCTTTTTTTGAATCTTTGCGACCCGAAAATTAATAAAGTTATTCAAAATGGAATTAGCAAGTAAATACAATCCCGCTGATGTTGAAGCCAAATGGTATCAGTATTGGTTAGATCATAAATTATTCAGTTCTAAACCTGATGGCCGCGAGCCTTACACCATCGTGATTCCTCCACCAAACGTAACCGGTGTGCTTCACATGGGCCACATGCTGAATAATACCATTCAGGATATTCTGGTTCGCCGTGCCCGCATGGAGGGCAAGAACGCATGTTGGGTACCTGG
This sequence comes from Bacteroidaceae bacterium, assembly GCA_024401115.1. Lineage (GTDB taxonomy): Bacteria > Bacteroidota > Bacteroidia > Bacteroidales > Bacteroidaceae > Minthousia. Next base: position 42,830 of record JAKSLP010000006.1, read on the forward strand.
TACCGACCATGCTTCCATTGCAACCGAGGCTAAGGTTATCAAGCGTTTGGCTGAGCAGGGCATTCAGAAGAGCGACCTGACCCGCGACGAGTTCCTGAAGCATGCATGGGCATGGACCGATGAACACGGTGGCATCATCCTGAAGCAGTTGCGCAAGTTGGGTGCAAGCTGCGACTGGGACCGCACCGCTTTCACCATGGACGAGAAGCGCAGCGAGAGTGTCATCAAGGTATTCGTTGACCTGTACAACAAGGGTATGATCTATCGCGGTGTGCGTATGGTCAACTGGGACCCAGAGCGCCAGACTGCATTAAGTGATGAGGAGGTAATCTATCACGACGAGCACAGCAAGCTGTACTACATGAAGTACTATGTAGATGAGCCTGTTGGCAGCACCGACGGTGAGGAAGCTGATGCTATTGTTATCTGCAACAACGATAAGGAGTTCGACCCAACCGTAAAGGTTCAGGTAGTACACCGCGATACTGACGGCCGCCGTTATGCGGTTGTTGCTACTACCCGTCCTGAGACCATCATGGGTGATGTGGCTGTTTGTATCAACCCTAACGACCCAAAGAACACCTGGCTGAAGGGCAAGAAGGTCATCGTTCCTATGGTAGGCCGCGTGGTTCCTATCATTCAGGACGAGTATGTTGAGATTGAGTTCGGTACCGGTTGTTTGAAGGTTACCCCTGCTCACGACGTGAACGACTATATGTTGGGTGAGAAGTACAACCTGGAGGCTATCGACGTATTCAACCCAGACGGTACCCTGAGTCAGGCTGCCGGTCTGTATATCGGCATGGACCGATTCGACTGCCGCAAGCAGATTGCACTGGACATGAACCAGGCTGGTCTGCTGGAGAAGCAGGAGGATTACAACAATAAGGTGGGTTACAGCGAGCGTACCAATGTGCCAATCGAGCCAAGATTGAGTATGCAGTGGTTCCTGAAGATGCAGCACTTTGCTGACATTGCTCTGCCACCTGTAATGAACGATGAACTGAAGTTCTATCCTGCAAAATATAAGAATACTTACCGCAACTGGCTGGAGAACATCAAGGACTGGTGTATCAGCCGTCAGCTGTGGTGGGGCCATCGTATTCCTGCTTACTACTTGCCTACCGGCGGTTATGTTGTAGCAGAGACTATCGAGAAGGCAGTTGAGCTGGCTCGCGAGAAGAGCGGTAACGCAGAACTGACCGCAGCCGACCTGCGTCAGGACGAGGATGCCCTGGATACATGGTTCTCTTCATGGTTGTGGCCTATCTCGCTGTTCGACGGTATCAACAACCCTGGCAACGAAGAGATTAATTACTACTACCCTACAGCCGACCTGGTAACCGGTCCGGATATCATCTTCTTCTGGGTAGCCCGTATGATTATGGCGGGTTACGAGTATCAGGGCAACATGCCATTCAAGAATGTATACTTCACCGGTATCGTTCGTGATAAGCTGGGCCGCAAGATGAGTAAGTCATTGGGCAATAGCCCTGACCCTCTTGATCTGATCGACCGCTTCGGTGCCGACGGTGTACGTATGGGTATGATGCTGAGTGCACCTGCAGGTAACGATATTCTGTTTGACGACAGTCTGTGCGAGCAGGGTCGCAACTTCAACAATAAGATTTGGAATGCTTTCCGTCTGGTTAAGGGATGGACCGTATCTGCGGATATCGAGCAGCCTGCCGAGAGCAAGATTGCTACCGCATGGTTCGATGCTCAGTTGAAGAGCACCGCAGCCGAACTGGCAGACCTGTTTACCAAGTATCGTCTGAGCGAGGCCTTGATGGCTGTATATAAGTTGTTCTGGGACGAGTTCTCAAGCTGGTACCTGGAGATGATTAAGCCTGCATACGGCCAGCCTATTGATAAGGTGACCTACGATGCAACCTTAGGTTTCTTCGACGGCCTGCTGAAGTTGCTGCACCCATTCATGCCATTCATCACTGAGGAGTTATGGCAGGCACTGGAGGAGCGCAAGGACGGCGAGAGCCTGATGGTTCAGACCATGAGCTTCACCGAGCCTACCGAGGCAGACAAGCAGCTGGTAGCTGATATCGAGAAGGTTAAGGAAGTGGTTGTAGGCATCCGTGCCATCCGCCAGCAGAAGAACATTTCTCCAAAGGATGAGCTGACACTGGAGGTAGTGGAGAACAACCCTGCCGAGGCTTACAACGCTATGATTCAGAAGATGGCTAACATCAGCCAGGTAAATACAGTAGCAGCAAAGAGCGAGGGTACTGCTGCCTTCATGGTAGGTACCACCGAATACGCTGTGCCTCTGGGCAACCTGATTGATGCCGAGGCTGAGATTGCCAAGGCTGAAGCTGAGATTAAGCGTCTGGAAGGCTTCCTGACCGGTGTCATGAAGAAGTTGAGCAACGAGCGCTTCGTTGCCAATGCTCCTGCACAGGTCGTAGAACTGGAAAAGAAAAAGCAGGCTGATGCCGAGAGTAAGATTGCATCGCTCAAGGAAAGCATCGCTGCATTGAAGAAATAAGTTAATCTATGGGATTAATAGCAAACATCATCCATCAGGAGGACGAAGGAAAAACTCTGCGGCTTAACGCCACAGAGTTTTTTGATACGCAAAAGAAGTCCAAAATCGTGTACCTGCCTTCCGAATGGGCGTTGCAGAGTGGCGTTCAGCTTACCTGGCCTCACGAGGACACCGATTGGGCTTACATGCTGGACGAGGTGAAGGACTGCTACCGTCATTTGGCGGAAGAGATTGCAGCCCGCGAGACACTGCTCATCGTCACACCTTCAGTAGAAGACACCAAGGCAGAACTGGCAACCTGGTTCCAGGCTGACAAACTCCCATTAGGTAAAACAGCGGAGGAACTGATGCAGAACATCCGTTTCTTTGAGTGTCCAACCAACGACACATGGGCACGTGATCATGGTTTTATCACGCTTAAGACCGAGGAGGAGGCACAATTGGTTGATTTCCGCTTCAATGGCTGGGGACAGAAATTTGCAGCCAACTATGACAATCAGATTTGCCGTAAACTGATGAATTCAAGTCTGTTGAATGGACGTTACCTGAACAGCCTGGATTTTGTGTTGGAAGGCGGTAGCATCGAGAGTGACGGTTGCGGTACCCTGCTGACCACTACAGAGTGTCTTACCGCACCCAACCGTAATGAGCCTATGGATAAGGAGGAGATTGACGGTTACCTGACTAAGCTATTCAACCTAAAGCAGATTCTGTGGCTGGATTACGGATCTTTGGCTGGCGATGATACCGACAGCCATGTCGATACGCTGGCGCGTCTGTGCCCTGACGACACCATCACCTATGTACAGTGTCTAGACAATGAGGATGAGCATTACGGGCAGTTGCACCTGATGGAGGAACAGTTAAAGACCTTCCGCACTCTCGAGGGTAAGCCTTACCGCCTGCTGCCTTTGCCAATGGCCAGTGCGGTTTACGATGAGGACGGTTTGCGTCTACCTGCCACTTACGCAAATTTCCTGATCATGAATCAGGCCGTTTTATATCCTACTTACAATCAACCCGAAAACGATGCAAAGGCTAAGGATGTCCTGCAACAGGCATTCCCTTCACGTGAGATTGTAGGTGTGGATTGCCGGGCTTTGATTAAGCAGCACGGTTCCTTGCATTGTGTCACCATGCAGTTCCCTGTTGGAGTTCTGAAATAACAAAAACAACCCATAACTATGAGAAAGATTAAAGTCGGTTTAGTGCAACAGTCATGTACGCCAAATCTGGAGTACAACCTGTCCAAGCTGTATGAGAACATCAAGGTGCTGGCTCAGAACGGAGCACAGCTGGTGGTGTTGCAGGAATTACACAACTCGCTTTATTTCTGTCAGGTAGAAAGTACGGACAACTTTGATTTGGCTGAGCCAATCCCTGGTCCTTCTACCGGTTTTTACAGCACCATTGCCCGCGAGTTTGGCATTGTGCTGGTCACCTCACTCTTCGAGAAGCGTGCGGCAGGTCTCTATCACAACACTGCTGTAGTGTTTGAGAAGGACGGTTCCATTGCCGGCAAGTACCGCAAGATGCACATTCCCGATGACCCTGCCTATTACGAGAAATTCTACTTCACCCCTGGAGATCTAGGTTTTGAGCCTATCCAAACCTCGGTAGGCAAGTTGGGTGTTCAGGTATGCTGGGACCAGTGGTATCCGGAAGGAGCACGCCTCATGGCACTCAAGGGTGCCGAACTGCTCATCTACCCTACAGCCATCGGTTATGAGAGCAGCGACACCGTCGAGGAACAGACCCGCCAGCGTGAGGCATGGATTACCGTACAGCGCGGTCATGCTGTAGCCAACGGCCTGCCGGTTATCGCCGTAAACCGTGTAGGTCTGGAACCCGATCCAAGCGGTCAGACCAATGGCATTTCTTTCTGGGGAAGCAGCTTTGTTGCCGGCCCTCAGGGCGAGATCATTGCCCAGGCTCCTATTAATAAGGAAATGAACATGCTGGTCGAGATTGACATGGAGCGCAGTGAGAATGTCCGCCGCTGGTGGCCGTTCCTTCGTGACCGTAGAATAGAAAAATTCGGTGATTTGACAAAAAGATTCATAGATTAACAGGGTATTTTAGAATTTTGTATTATCTTTGCATTGTATAAGAGAAAAAATGATAGATTTATTCTATTTTTTATTGCAAAATGGCAAAGAACATACATTTTACTAAAATGCATGGTGCAGGCAATGATTATATATATGTCTACACCCCTGATTATCCCATTGAGAACCCTGAAGCTGCTTCGGTTGCGTGGAGCAGATTTCACTTCAGTGTAGGTTCCGACGGATTGATTCTGATTGGCAAGTCAGATATTGCCGATTTCTCCATGCGTATTTTCAACAACGACGGTTCCGAGGCCATGATGTGTGGCAACGGCGTCCGCTGTGTAGGAAAATTCGTATATGATCATAAACTCACTGATAAGGAAGAGATTACCCTCGAGACCCTTTCCGGCATCAAGGTCATCCGCCTGGTAGTAAAGGACGGGAAGGCCACCGGAGCAACAGTCGATATGGGCGAGCCTATTCTGAAGAACACTCAGCAGTTGGCCACCCCTGACGGAGGTATGATTGCCGGACAGATTACGAACGGTAACGATACATTCACCGGAACCTACGTATGTATGGGTAATCCTCACTTTGTCATCTTTGTGGACGATGTGATGAGTATACCGCTCACCCAGATTGGTCCCCAGTTGGAGTTTAACCCCATCTTCCCTGAACGTTGCAACATTGAGTTTGCCCAGCTTCGTCCCGACGGAAGTATCCGCATGAGAGTGTGGGAACGCGGATCTGGCATCACCATGGCTTGTGGAACAGGAGCTTGCGCCACCGCAGTGGCAGCCATCCTGAACCAGAAGACCGGCCGTAACGTCAGCATCGAGATGGACGGTGGAACTTTACAGATTGAATGGCGTGAAGCCGACAACCGTATCTATATGACCGGCCCTGCGGCTACCGCATTTGAGGGAGTGATAGAATTACCAGAATAAACAAAGATAAAGTATAAGAGTATGGCATTAGTGAATGAGAATTTTCTGAAATTGCAGAAAAATTACCTGTTTGTCGATATTGCCCGTAAAGTAAATGCATTTAAGGCCACACACCCTAAGGCAAATGTAATCCGCATGGGTATTGGCGACGTAACCCAGCCTTTAGCACCAGCCTGCATCGAGGCTATGCACAAGGCCGTTGAGGAATTCAGCAGCAAGGAGACCTTCCACGGCTACGGTCCTGAGCAAGGTTACGATTTTTTGCAGGAAGAGATTATTAAGAACGATTTTGCCCCACGCGGCATTAAGCTCGACACCTCTGAGATTTTCATCAGCGACGGTGCCAAGAGCGATACCGGTAACATTGGCGATATCCTGGCTTTGGATAACATTTTCGGGGTTACCGACCCTATTTACCCGGTATATATCGACTCGAATGTCATGGCCGGACGTACAGGTGTCATCGACGAAAAGGGCTATTGGAGCAATGTTCATTACATGCCATGCAACGCGGAGAATAATTTTATTCCCGAAATTCCTGACAGACATTTAGATTTTGTGTATCTTTGCTACCCAAACAACCCTACCGGTACAGTCATTACCAAGAGCGAGTTGAAAAAGTGGGTGGATTACGCACTGGCAAACGACTGCATCATCCTGTATGACGCAGCATACGAGGCATTTATACAGGACCCTACCCTGCCTCATTCTATTTATGAGATCAAGGGAGCCAAGAAATGCGCCATCGAGTTCCACAGCTACTCCAAGACTGCAGGCTTTACCGGTGTGCGTTGCGGCTACACCGTCATCCCTAAGGAAGTGATGGCAGTGACCGAGAACGGTGATAAGGTATCGCTCAACCAGTTATGGTTGCGCCGTCAGTGCACCAAGTTCAATGGCGCTTCTTACATCACCCAGCGTGGTGCAGCAGCCATCTATACCCCAGAGGGTAAGGAGCAGGTAAAGAAGACCATCGACTACTATATGGACAATGCCCGCCTGCTCAGTGGCGCGTTGAAGGAACTGGGAATCCAGACCTTTGGTGGCGAGAATGCCCCATACATCTGGTTCAAGACTCCGCACGGAGAATCCAGCTGGTCTTTCTTCGAGAGCATGCTGTATGATGCCCATCTGGTCAGCACACCGGGTGTAGGCTTCGGTCCTTCGGGAGAAGGATATATCCGACTCACCGCCTTCGGCCAGCGCGAGGATTGCGAGGAGGCTGTAAGCCGACTGAAGAATTGGATTAAATAAGGCCTAGACAAATAAGGCCAACAAGATAACGATAACGATAACAATAAATAGATATATAAACCAACAAATAGAATAGGACCTGTACAGGGTGTATGGGCCGTGCGTAATAATTATGTCATCAAAATTAAGATTTAAGGTAGTAAGCGAGGCTTTTGCCAAGAAGCCTGTCGAGGTGCCAGCCCCTGCAGAGCGGCCTTCAGAATTCTTTGGAAAGTACGTGTTCAACAAGCAGAAGATGTTCAAGTACCTGCCAAAGAAGGTCTATGACAAGATGTGTGACGTTATGGATAACGGAGCACCACTGGACCGCGAAATTGCTGATCAGGTGGCAGCAGGCATGAAGAAATGGGCCATGGAGTTGGGCGTAACCCACTGTACCCACTGGTTCCAGCCACTGACCGACACCACCGCCGAGAAGCACGATGCATTCGTCGACCACGACGGAAAGGGCGGAATGATCGAGGAGTTCGAGGGAAAGTCACTCGTCCAGCAGGAACCTGACGCATCCTCATTCCCCAGCGGCGGTATCCGCAGTACCTTCGAGGCACGCGGCTATTCGGCATGGGATCCTACCTCACCGGTATTTGTCATCGGTGATACATTGATGATTCCTACCGTCTTCATCTCGTATACAGGTGAGGCGCTGGATTATAAGACACCACTGCTGAAGGCATTGAGCGCAGTCAACAAGGCGGCGACCGATGTATGCAAGTATTTCTATACAGATGTAAAGAAGGTCATCACCAACCTGGGTTGGGAACAGGAGTACTTCCTGGTTGACGAGGGTCTTTACAGCGCACGCCCTGACTTGCTGCTTACCGGCCGTACCCTGATGGGACACAGCTCGGCAAAGGACCAGCAGATGGATGACCACTACTTTGGTTCCATTCCAGAGCGTGTGGCTGAATTCATGAAGGACCTGGAGATTCAGGCATTGGAACTGGGTATTCCATGCAAGACCCGCCATAACGAGGTAGCGCCCAACCAGTTTGAGTTGGCCCCTATCTTTGAGGAAGCGAATCTGGCTATCGACCATAACATGCTGATTATGGGATTGATGCGTAAGATTGCACGTAAGCACGGTTTCCGTTGCCTGTTGCACGAGAAGCCATTTGCCGGCATCAACGGTTCGGGTAAGCACAACAACTGGTCACTGAGCACCGATACCGGTATATTGTTACACAACCCAGGTAAGACTCCAGAGGAGAACCTGCGTTTTGTCACCTTCATCGTAGAGACGCTGATGGGTGTATATAAGCATAACGGTCTGTTGAAGGCTTCTATCATGAGTGCCACCAATGCTCACCGTCTGGGTGCCCACGAGGCTCCTCCTGCTATCGTATCGTCATTCCTGGGCAAGCAGCTCACCGACCTGCTGAACCACCTGGAGGAGACTGAGGAGGATGCCCTGATCACACTGGACGGCAAGCATGGCATGAAGATGGATATCCCATCCATCCCAGAGATCATGATTGACAACACCGACCGCAACCGTACCTCGCCATTTGCCTTCACCGGCAACCGTTTCGAGTTCCGTGCGGTAGGTTCGGAAGCCAACTGTGCATCGGCCATGATTGCCCTGAATGCTGCAGTAGCCGAGGCATTGGTAAGTTTCAAGGAGCGTGTGGATGCGCTCATCGCACAGGGTGTGGCTCAGAATTCAGCAATCCTGAAGGTGCTGCGCGACGATATCAAGACCTGTAAGCCAATCCGTTTCGACGGCAACGGCTATTCAGATGAATGGGTAGTAGAAGCAGGCAAGCGTGGCCTGGATGTAGAGAAGAGCTGCCCTATCATCTTCGACCGCTACCTGGACAAGCAGAGCGTGGAAATGTTCGAGAAGCTGAACATCATGACCGAGAAGGAGTTGGAGGCACGTAATGAGATTAAATGGGAGACCTACACCAAGAAAGTGCAGATTGAAGCACGAATCTTCGGTGACCTGGCCATCAATCATATCATCCCAATCGCCACCCGTTACCAGAGTGCACTGATTGACAATGTGCACAAGGTAAAGGACATCTTCGGTGAGGAGGCTATTGGACTGAGCGAGGAGAACATGAAGTTGATTCGTGAAATCTCCATGCGCACCAAGACCATCACTGCCAAGGTACAGGAAATGATCGAGGCACGCAAGTGTGCCAACCGTATTACCTGCGAGCGTACCAAGGCCATTGCCTACCACGATACCGTAGAGCCTTTCCTGAACGAGATTCGTGAGGAAATCGATAAGTTGGAGATGATCATCGATGATGAGATTTGGCCACTTCCTAAGTATCGTGAGATCTTATTTATCAGATAATATATAACTGATTATATATAAGTTATCTATTTCTTTTGTTGGTTGTTTTAAGTTTGAGGATGGATGCCGTCGTGATGATGTCATCCATTCGTTTTTTATAAATAGGGAAATTCCCCTATTCTTTTAGGGATTTCCTCTTGCATGGAGGAAAATACTCTCCTATCTTTGCAACAGATAAAAGAAAACAATTAAACTTTACGCCTTATGAAGAAGATAATACTTAGCCTGGTAGCCATTCTGATGGTAACGGTAAATGCTAATGCGCTTAGCAAGTCTCGTTCTCGTGATGAAGCTCGATTCCTGACCGACAAGATGGCCTATGAGCTGGACCTGACCGATGAGCAGTTGCAGGATATCTATGAGATCAACTATGACTATTTCCGCAGTCTGGGTCCTGTGACCGGCAATTACGATATGGAATATGACTTGCGTTACCGCAATTTGGGTTATGTGCTGTACGACTGGCAGTGGAACGAGTTCCTGTTGCGCGACTACTTCCTGCGTCCTGTATATATCTATCACGGCGGTTGGGCATTCGGAGTATACAACTACTACGTACGCACTCACTGGTGCTTCCACAACCACCACTGGCACAACTATCACGGCGGTCACCATATGCACCACAACTATTACCTGAGCCGTCGCGACATGCATCACCGCGCAGTGATCAACCGCGGTACACGTGCCAATATCCACGAGCGTCGTCCTCAGATGCTACGTCCTAACGTAGGTCATAACAACGGCATCAGCAACCGCCGCAACAATGGTATTAGCCATAACAACGGCAACGGCAACGGTAATTATCGTCGCAATGACAATCATAATAACGGTAATGGCAACGGGAACGGACAGTACAGCCGTCCAGAAAACCGTGGCAATAATACGCCAAGCCACAACAACAATGGTGTACGCCAGGAAAGCCGTGTGAACCGTAGCAATGGACGTGTAATCAACGGTCAGTCACAGATTAAAAGTAATAATAATGTGACACGCGCCCCACGCCAGAGCAGCCGAAGCAATCAGGTTACCCGCAGTACATCTGCTCCATCACGCAGCGTAACACGAAGCTCTGCAGCTCCAAGTCGCAGCAACGGTAGCGTAAGCAGAGGAGGCATGAGCAGAAGCGGAGGCCACAGTAATGGTGGCGGCAGAAGCGGAGGCCGTGGACATAATTAACAAAAAAAGAGGAGGAATTCATCATTCCTCCTCTTTCTTTATCCGTAAGGTTTCTACCTTAGATAATCGATCTTTCAATCGTGGCATCATGGACTGACGGATTTGCAACTGCATGGTGCAGTCCTGGTCATAGCCCTGATCCAGAATCTTGGGACTCAAATCCTTTACCACCCTCATTACATCATTCATGAAAGGATACTCAAAAGCAATGTCTACCGTTTCATCCACCGTCTTCTCGATAAACTCGGCATTGGCCAGACACTCTTGGGCAGCCGCCTTGTAGGCTACAATCAAGCCACTGGTACCCAACTTGATACCGCCAAAGTAACGGACCACACAAATCAGGATGTCCGTCAGCTCATTACTGTTGATCTGTCCCAAGATAGGCTTACCGGCAGTACCCGAAGGCTCGCCATTATCATTGGCACGGAAGTTGGTCCGCTCATGACCCAGCATGTACGCATAGCACACATGACGGGCATCGTAATACTCCTTCTGGATACGCTCTATATGACCCTTTATCTCGTCCAGATTAGAAACCGGAAAAGCGAAGGCAAGAAACTTGCTTCGCTTTTCTGTATAGGTTCCCTCAGCGGGACGGGCTATTGTTCTGTATTCGTCGGATTGCATTTGTTGGTGTTTATCAGTTGTTTAAGTTAATCTTCCAATTTGTGGATAACCAATCCGGAGCGCAGTTTCGGTTCAAACCAGGTAGTCTTTGGAGGCATGATGTTACCCGAATCCGCTATGTCCATAATCTGTTTCATGGATACCGGATACAGCGCCAAGGCCACCTTCATCTCACCGCTGTCCACACGTTTCTTCAGCTCACCCAAACCGCGGATACCGCCCACGAAATCGATGCGCTTATCACTGCGCAAATCCTTTATACCTAATATCTTATCCAAAATCAGGTTCGAAGAAACCGAGACATCCAGCACACCGATAGGATCACTGTCATCATAAGTCCCTTGCTTGGCGGTCAAGCTGTACCACATTCCCTCCAGATACAGCGAGAAATTATGCAGACATTGAGGCTTATAAACCTCTGTTCCCTTCGGTTCCACATCAAAGTTCTCGCTCACCTGAGCCAGGAACTCCTCTGCTGTCAGACCATTCAGATCCTTCACCACACGGTTGTAATCAATGATAGTCAACTGATTGGCAGGGAAACATACCGCCATGAAATAGTTGTACTCCTCATCACCTCGGTGGTTGGGATTCATCCTAGCCTTCTCGGCACCCACCAGGGCAGCCGCAGCTGAACGATGGTGACCATCGGCAATATACAGCGACGGCATAGCGGCAAATCGCTCAGTTACCGTCTGGATATCAGATGCATCATCAATAATCCAGAACTGATGGCCAAAGCCGTCAATTGGAGCAATGAAATCATACACAGGTGTATTGACCGTATATTTTGCCACCAGGGCATCCAGCACTTCGTCATCAGGGTAAGCAAAGAACACCGGCTCAATGTTCGCATTGTTGATGCGCACATGTTTCATACGGTCCTCCTCCTTATCCCGGCGGGTCAGCTCATGCTTCTTGATCACCCCGTTCAGGTAATCCTGTACATAGGCACAAACCACCAGACCATACTGGGTTTTGCCGTTCATGGTCTGAGCATAGATATAGTAATTTTCCTGCTCATCCTGTACCAGCCAGCCGTTCTGCTGGAACAGGTTGAACTGCTCCACTGCCTTATCGTACACCTTTGGGTCATGCTCGTCACAGATAGGGTCAAAGTTGATCTCAGGCTTTATGATGTGATACAGCGACTTCTCATTGCCCTCACACTCCGCCTTAGCCTCCTGACTGTTCAGCACGTCATACGGTCTGGACTCCACCAGTTCCACCAGGTCCTGTGGAGGACGAACACCCTTAAATGGTTTAATTACCGCCATTATTTATTTACTCGGAATTTCTCACAACCGGTCTGGAAGTAGCCCACAATCTGCTTGGCAGCAGCGATACCGGCATTAATATTGGCCTCGGCAGTCTGAGCACCCATCTTCTTAGGAGTAGAGAAATAGCGGTCAGCAAATTTCTCGGCAAACTCAGCATGAGCATCTGGCATGATATCCGTTACATACTTGATATCGGTACGTTCTGCCATCAGGTCCAGCAACTCAGATTCATTGATAACCTCCTTACGGGCAGTGTTCACCAGGATTCCACCCTTCTTCAACTTGCCCACCAGTGCCTTATTAATGCTCTGCTTGGTCTCAGGAGTAGCAGGAATATGCAGTGAAACCACATCGCAAGTCTCAAACAGCGCATCCTGGCTGTCCACCGCATGAACACCGGCAGCCTCAATAGCCTCCTTAGGGCAGAAAGCATCGTAGGCAAATACCTCCATGCCAAAACCGGCAGCCACGCGAGCCACGTTACGGCCCACATTACCAAAGGCCAGGATACCCAACTTCTTACCCATCAGCTCGGTACCGGCCTTGCCGTTGAAGAAGTTGCGCACAGCAAACACCAGTAAGCCGAACACCAGCTCAGCTACCGCATTACTGTTCTGTCCCGGAGTATTCATAGCCACCACGTTATGTGCGGTAGCAGCCTCCAGATCGATATTGTCGTAACCGGCACCGGCACGAACCACAATCTTCAGTTCCTTGGCAGCATCCAGCACCTCGTTATCCACCTTATCACTGCGGATAATCAACGCATTGGCATCCTTAACTGCCTCCAGCAACTGTGCTTTCTCGGTATATTTCTCCAGCAAGGCCAGCTCGTAACCGGCAGCCTCTACCTCCTTGCGGATACCCTCCACTGCCACAGCAGCAAAAGGCTTCTCAGTAGCCACTAATACCTTCATAGCTTACTTATTTTCAAATTCCTTCATGCAGGCAACCAAAGCCTGTACGCTTTCCAATGGCATAGCGTTGTAGCAAGATGCGCGGAAACCGCCTACTGAACGGTGACCCTTGATGCCCACCATACCCTTCTCGGTAGCAAACTTCAGGAAATCAGCCTCAATATCCTTATACTCATCCTTCATGACCCAGCAGATGTTCATGTATGAACGGTCCTCCTCATTCAGAATGGTAGGACGGAAAATCTTACTGCTGTCGATAGCGCTGTAAAGAACGTCGGCACGCTCCTTGGCACGACGGGCCATTTCCTGAACACCACCCTGAGCCTTCAGCCAGCGCAGTGTCTGCAGTGCAGTATAGATAGGCATCACAGGAGGAGTGTTGAACATCGAACCGCCATCCACATGAGTCTGATAGTTCAGCATGGTAGGAATATAACGGTCCACCTTATTCAAGGCATCGTTCTTAACCACAACGAAAGACACACCTGCAGGAGCCAGGTTCTTCTGTGCGCCACCATAGATACAGTCATACTTGGCTACATCTACCGGATGAGAGAAGATATCCGATGACATGTCGCAGATCATGCGAACATCACCCACCTGAGGAGTCTCACGGATTTCAGTACCATAGATGGTATTATTGGAAGTATAGTGGAAATAATCCACATCGGTAGGAACGGTATAGCCCTTTGGGATATAGTTGTATGTAGTATCTGCAGACGAAGCCACCTCTACCACCTCGCCGAAAGCCTTAGCCTCCTTGATAGCCTTCTTGGCCCATACACCGGTGTTCAGGTAGGCAGCCTTCTTGTTCAGGAAGTTGTAAGGCACCATGCAGAACTGCATGCTGGCACCGCCACCCAGGAACAATACCGAATAACCCTCAGGAATCTCCAACAATTCCTTGAACAAGGCTACGGCCTCGTCCAATACTGGCTGAAAATCCTTAGCACGATGAGATATCTCTAATATAGACAATCCTGATCCATTAAAATCCAGGACAGCCTGAGCTGTCTGCTCAATTACTTCACGGGGCAAAATTGAAGGTCCCGCATTAAAATTATGCTTCTTCATCTTTAATTGGAATTATAATTTTACTCTCTTATTTTCGCAACGGACAGCAAAATTAGACATTTTATTTCACATTGCAAATAAAAATAGCCTAAAAAAAACAAATTTCAAGCCATTTAAAGCATTTGGTTACAAACTTTCGTTTTGCAAAGTCGACAATGATTAAAAGTTTACATATATTTGCTCAAATTAGTTCGTTTTGAGCAGATTTATGTAATCCTGAATTTGATTAGTGTATCCAATAGAAAATGTCATTCTGAGCAGAGCGAAGCGCTCGAGTTCTGCTCGCTTGCGTAACACAGTGGAGCAAGAATCTTTCTAAACCGGATGGCAAACTAGCCAGGAAAGATGTTTCGCTACGCTCAACATGACAGAGAGCAAATGAAACATAACAGAATTTACTTGGTTGGTTCTATCAGTGTTTTCATGCCCTTAATCTTCTGTCCTTGTACTTGGCGTAATGTGTCACGCAATTTATTGCGGCTAATGGCCGCAAAGGCATAATGATCCTTAACGTCTATACGACCAATCTCGGTCTTATCCAAACCGCCCTTCTGGCACAGGAAGCCCAAAATATCACCCTTGCTCAACTTATCCTTCTTGCCTTTACCTATATATAAGGTAACCCACTCAGGCAGGTTCATCCGGTGACCCTCCGCCACAAGTTCCAAACGGTACGACTGGATATTGCCGATATATTCCGGCATCTGTTCCTCTGGTCCCAAAATCAGGAAGCTGTTGCCTTCAGCCTCCCATCGTGCCGTACGGCCGTTACGGTGAGTATAGGCCTCAGGACTGGTGGGCAGGTGATAATGGATAATATTGTCCACATCCGGAATATCCAGACCACGGGCAGCCAGGTCGGTTGACACAAACACATTGCTACTGCCGTTGCTGAACTTATACAGAGCCCGCTCACGGTCTTTCTGCTCCATACCGCCATGGAACATCTCACAGAACACTCCCCTTTTCTTCAGGTACTGTCCCACACGGTCCACCGACTCACGGTAATTCACAAACACCAGCGACGACTCACCGTCACGCTGAGCCAACAGATTATATAAGGTATCCAGTTTATCTTTCTCGGGCGAATGCACCACCTTCACCTGAATACGCGCACTCGGCTTCTTCTCCAGAAAATCCAGTCGCACCGGGTCCTTGCCCACCCGGGTGAAGTTAGGTATCTCTTCCGCATCGGTAGCCGACAGCAGTACACGGCGGCGCAACTGCGGCAATTTGCGTATCACATCGCACATCTCGTCCTGGAAACCCAGTTCCAGACACTTGTCAAACTCATCAATCACCAGTACACGCACGGTACCCGCCTGCAGGTTGCCCTTACCCAGATGATCATTCATACGGCCCGGCGTGGCAATCACCACCTCAGGCTTAATACCACGCAACGAACGGTGCTCCTCCATAGCAGGACGGCCGCCGTAACAGCTCACTGCACGCAGAGGCGAGCCCAGCGACTTGAACACCTGTTCGGTCTGTAAGGCCAACTCACGCGAAGGAACCAGCACGATAGCCTGAACCGCTGCCTCCTCCGATGCCGCATCACCCTCGGTACGGTGCTCCATCAGGTCCATGACCAAAGGCAACAGATACGCCAAGGTCTTACCCGATCCCGTAGGCGACAGCAACACCAGGTTGCCACCCCCGCCGTACGTTTTCAGGGTGGTTTCCTGCATCTTATTCAATTGTTTAATGCCGGCATGCTCCAGCATATTGTTTAAAATCTCCTTATTCATACGGTGCAAAATTACGGAATAAATTGGCTAACACCAAAAAAAGAAATATCTTTGCACAAATATTAGCAAAACATACCCTAAACAGAATGGCAGCACCCTTAGCAGAGCGGCTCAGGCCCCAGACACTTGATGAATACATCGGCCAGAAACACCTGGTCGGTCAGGGCGCCGTATTGCGCAGGATGATAGACTCCGGTCGCATCTCCTCGTTCATCCTTTGGGGCCCTCCCGGTGTGGGTAAGACCACCCTAGCCCAGATCATCGCCAACAAGCTCGAGACCCCGTTCTTCACCCTTAGTGCGGTGACCAGCGGAGTGAAAGACGTGCGCGAGGTGATAGAGAAAGCCCGTCAGAGCCGATTTTTCAACCAGCAGAGCCCAATCCTGTTTATCGATGAAATCCACCGCTTCAGCAAATCCCAGCAAGATTCGCTGTTGGGCGCGGTAGAGAAAGGCACCGTCACCCTGATAGGCGCCACCACCGAAAACCCCTCGTTCGAAGTGATTCGCCCCCTGTTGAGCCGTTGCCAGCTCTATGTACTGAAATCCCTGGAGCAGGACGACCTGTTGGAACTGGTGCACCGCGCCATTACCACCGACGCCATCCTGAAGGAACGCGACATCCAGTTGCAGGAAACCGGCGCCCTGTTGCGCTATTCCGGCGGCGATGCCCGCAAACTCCTTAATATAATAGAGCTCGTAGTCGAAGCCGAAGGAAACGATCCCGTGGTCATCACCGATGCCATGGTCACTGAGCGGCTGCAGCAAAACCCATTAGCCTATGACAAGGACGGTGAGTTGCATTACGACATCATCTCCGCCTTTATCAAGAGCATCCGCGGCAGCGACCCCGATGCTGCATTGTATTGGCTGGCCCGCATGATAGAAGGAGGCGAAGACCCCGCCTTCATTGCCCGCCGACTGGTTATCTCAGCCTCCGAGGACATCGGTCTGGCCAACCCCAACGCCCTGTTGCTGGCCAATGCCGCCTTTGATGCCGTGATGAAGATAGGTTGGCCCGAGGGCCGCATCCCATTGGCCGAAGCTACCGTCTACCTGGCCACCAGTGCCAAGAGCAACTCCGCCTATATGGGTATCAACAAGGCCCTGCAGGTAGTACAGCAAACCGGCAACGAGCCCGTTCCCCTGCACCTGCGCAATGCCCCCACCAAACTCATGGAGCAGTTGGGCTATGCCAAGGACTACAAATATGCTCACGATTACGAGGGCCATTTTGTGGAACAGCAGTTCCTGCCCGACAATCTGGCAGGCACCCGGCTGTGGACTCCCCAGCCCAATCCATCAGAGGATAAGCTCAAGCAACGAATGGAGTTTCTTTGGAAAAGAAAATACTAAAAAAGTGTGGTCCTGTGCCGAAGCACAGGACCCTTTTAGTTTTCTCCCCCCTGTCATTCTGAGCGATAGCGAAGCGCTCGAGCTATGCTCGCTCTCGTAGTGAAACGGAGAGAGAATCTTACTAAATAAGTAGTGGTAACAAAAAATCTCAACTAGCCAGGAAAGATCTTTCGTTTCACTCAAGATGACAAGGGAGTATTTCTATAAAAAATAAAAATCGCCCTTTTCACAAAGAGCGATTTTAAAGTTTTCAAAAGGTATTAGTTTTTTTAAGGTAAAAAGATTGTTTTCAGGATAACACTGCAAAGATATAAGGAATTTTTAATCCATACAAACAATTCAAAAGGTTTTTTGAACAATTTCAGTGATTTTTTTGACATTTTTCACTCTTTTAAAATTGTGTGCGTTTACAACAATCGCACAATCTTCGCACATTAAATAAAATAATTTAAAATCACTTTGCACATACCCCATATTTCCGTACCTTTGTGACATAAAAAATTAATCACAACGATTATGGCAGAAAATAATTCTAACGAGGTTGTAGAAAAGAAGAGTCTGAACTTTATCGAGGCAAAAGTAGAGAACGACTTGAAGGAGGGAAAGAATGGAGGTCGTCTCCAGACCCGATTCCCACCCGAGCCTAACGGCTACCTGCACATTGGTCATGCCAAGGCCATCGCAATGGACTTTGGAGTAGCTGAGAAGTTTGGCGGAGTGTGCAACCTGCGTATGGACGATACCAATCCTCAGAAAGAGGATACCGAGTATGTAGAGGCCATCAAGCGCGATATTGAATGGCTGGGATTCAAGTGGGGCAAGTTGGTATATGCTTCCGACTATTTCCAGAACCTGTGGGACTTCGCCGTATGGTGTATCAAGAACAACAAGGCTTATGTGGATGAGCAGACCTCGGAGGAGATTGCAGCCCAGAAGGGTACTCCTACCCAGGCTGGTACCAACAGCCCATACCGCGACCGTCCGGTTGAGGAGAGCCTGGCACTGTTCAACGAGATGAACAGCGGTAATATGGAACCGGGAAAGGCCATCTTGCGTGCCAAGATTGATATGACATCTCCTAACATGCATTTCCGTGATCCTATCATGTACCGTGTACTGAACATGCCACACTGGCGTACCGGCAACACCTGGAACGCATATCCTATGTACGACTTTACCCACGGCCAGAGCGACTATCTGGAGGGTGTTACCCACTCTATCTGTACTCTGGAGTTCGTACCTCATCACGAGTTGTACGACCTGTTCGTTACTTGGATAAAGGAATGGGCCAAGGAGACCGGCAAGGTTGTGGAAGGTCATCCTCACGGTGAGGATATCGAGGACAACCGCCCTCGCCAGTTCGAGTTCAACAAGCTGAACCTGAACTACACCTTGATGTCAAAGCGCAACCTGCTCATCCTGACCAAGGAAGGTGTTGTAAACGGTTGGGACGATCCACGCATGCCTACCATCTGTGGTATCCGTCGCCGCGGTTACAGCCCAGAGTCAATCCTGAAGTTTATTGACAGCATCGGTTATACCACCTTCGATGCATTGAATGACGTGAAACTGATGGAGGCCGCAGCCCGTGCCGACCTGAACGAGCGTTCTACCCGTGTAAGCGCCGTTTTGGACCCAGTGAAGCTGATCATCACCAACTACCCAGAGGGACAGGTTGAGGAACTGGAAGTAGTGAACAACCCAGAGCTGAAGGATGCCGAGGGCAATGTGATTATGGAAGGCAACACCCACACCATCGAGTTCTCTCGTGAGTTGTGGATTGAGCGTGCCGATTTCAAGGCCGAGGCAGACAAGAAGTTCTTCCGCATGACTCCAGGTAAGGAAACCCGCCTGAAGGGTGCCTATATCGTAGACTGTACAGGTTTCAAGGCTGACGAGAACGGTAATGTAGAGGAAATCTACTGTACCTATGATCCAACCTCAAAGGCAGGAACCGAAGGTGCCAACCGTAAGGTGAAGGGTACCATCCACTGGTTGTCTACCGCACACTGTGTACCAGCCGAGGTACGCAACTACGAGTGCCTGTGGACCTGCGAGAACCCACGCGATGCCATCAAGCAGTATGAGAAGGAGAACGGTGTACGCGGCATCGACGCCATGCGTCCATTCCTGAATCCAAACAGCTTGAACATTAATAAGAATGCCTTTGTAGAGAAGTATGCCGCTGCCCTTCCAGAACTGTCATACCTGCAGTTCACCCGTACCGGTTACTTCAATGTGGATCCAGATTCTACACCAGAGCATCCAGTCTTTAACTCTACAGTTGGATTGAAGGAAGCTAAGGGAAAATAATACACTCTGTCATCCTGAGCGAAGCGAAGCGCTCGAGCTCTGCTCGCTTGCGTAACAAAGTGGAGCAAGAATCTTTCCTGGCTAGTAAGACATACTTGCTTAGAAAGATCCTTCGCTTCACTTTGTTACGCTCAGGATGACAAAAGGGGATGACAATGGGAAATCACTTTTTCTTCAATCCTTTATACAACAGGAAACCCACAACCAGCACCACGACGGCGATAATGACAATCTTCAGCTCCTCGCTATACTTCTCCACCTGCCCCATCAGCTGGTCCTCAGGAACCACACTCTGCAGGTAATAACCGATAGTTGCCAGAATACTGTTCCAGATACCGGCACCAAGGAAAGTAAACAACAGAAAATTACCCATTTTCATACGGGCAAGGCCAGCCGGAAGGGAGATTAACTGACGGACAGCCGGAACCAGTCGGCCCGTAAAGGTGGCAATGGCACCGTGTTTATTGAAATAATCCTCAGCCGTCTTAATCTTCTGCTCGTCCAGCAGGCACATATGACCGATACGGCTATTGGCAAAACCGTAAATCACCGGACGACCCAGGAAATACGCAATCGCATAATTGATGATACTGCCAATCATGGCACCACCGGTAGCCGAAAGCACCACCAGCAACACATTCAAGTCGCTCCCCGGAATAGCCGCCTTATAGGCAGCAGGAGGAACAACCACCTCCGAAGGAAAAGGAATGAAACTGCTCTCAATAGCCATCAGTAAGGCGATGGTCCAGTAATTCAAATTGTCCAGACACCACTGGATAAAGGCAACCGACTCCATCAGGCTTCAGAGAATTGACGGATACGCTGCTCCTCGGTAAACTTACAAATCAACAGTTTATCATCATTTTCAGCAATGATATACCCATCCAGCCCCTGAACAACCACCTTTTTCTCCTGAGTGGTATGCACCACACAGTTGGTCGATTCAAACATATGAATGTTCTCACCAATCAGCACGTTATTATAGATGTCCTTTTTGGAATTCTCATGCAATGAGCCCCAGGTACCCAGGTCACTCCAACCGAAATCGGCAGGCTGAACAAAAATCTCCTCAGCCTTCTCCATGATAGCATAGTCGATAGAGATATTCTCACACTCAGGATAAACCTTATTGATCATCTCCTGCTCCTGGTCAGTACCATAGATTGGCAGCAGATTCTCGAAACGCTGTGAGATTTCAGGCTGATAAATGCGGAACGCATTCACAAACGTGCTTACGCTACCCACAAAGATACCCGCATTCCAGAAATAGTTTGGTTTCTTGATATAACGCTGTGCAGTAGACAAATCAGGTTTCTCACGGAAACTGTCCACACGGAAAAGTTCCTTATTACGCGCACTTGGAGTAGACAAGTCCGCCTCGATATAGCCATAGCCCGTTTCAGGACGTGTAGGCTTCATACCTAAGGTCACAATAGCATCAGTTTCTGCAGTGAAACTCAGCGTATTATTGATTACCCGCTCAAACTCCTTGCCGTTCAGCACCAGATGGTCACTAGGCGCTACCACAATGTTAGCCTTAGGATTCTCCTTCTTGATGCGCCAAGCTACATACGCCACACAAGGAGCCGTATTGCGGCGGCAAGGTTCCAACAGAATATGATTTACAGGAATCTCTGGCAACTGTTCAGCCACCATCTTACCATATTTCTCGGAAGTAACCACCCAAACATTCTCCATCGGTACCACCTCCTTAAAGCGGTCCAAAGTCAATTGCAACATACTACGACCTACACCCAGCACATCGATAAACTGCTTAGGGTTCTCAGTAGTACTCATAGGCCAGAAGCGGCTACCCACTCCACCGGCCATTATGACCAAAGTATTATTGTTATTCATAAATCTCTATCAATTGCACAATTTCTAAGATGAGATGCAAATTTAAATGTTTTTTACATATTTACAAAATAGAGATTGAAAAATGTCATCCTAAGCGTAATAAAAAACGCTTAGGATGACATCCCTATAGTTTTAGCTCTCGAGCGAAGTGCAGAGAGAATTATCAATTTTCTGCGGCGAGCGAAGCAATGCCGCCACCCAATGCCGAATGGCCGTCCGTTGTCTGTTGACCGTTGTCCGTTGTCTGCTAATCGCCACGCGATTAGCAATACATCGCAACAATAGCCTCGTACAACTCCTGCTTACCGCTAGTCAGGTTAGGCTCACCTACAGTCTTACCGTACTCGTAAACCTCCTCCAGGGTCATCTCGCCATTCTCGAACTTCTTACCCAAACCATCGTTGAAAGAAGCGTAGCGGTCAGCAACCATCTGGTTGATTGGGCTCTCCTCCAGCAACTTAGCAGCGTTTTCCAAGCCACGAGCCATAGCATCCATACCGCTGATGTGAGCCAGGATGATATCATCCAAATCAGTACTGTTACGGCGGGTCTTAGCATCGAAGTTGGTACCACCGGTACCCAGACCACCGTTGCGGATAATCTGCATCCAAGCCTGGATCAAATCGAATGGATCGATAGGGAACTGGTCGGTATCCCAACCGTTCTGATAGTCACCGCGGTTTGCATCGATAGAACCCAGCATGCCAGCGTCAACAGCGCAAGCCAACTCATGCTCGAAGGTATGACCAGCCAGAGTAGCGTGATTAACCTCGATATTTACCTTGAAGTCCTTATCCAGACCGTTAGCCTTCAGGAAACCGATAACAGTCTCGGTATCCACATCATACTGATGCTTTGTAGGCTCCATTGGCTTAGGCTCAATCAGGAAAGTACCGGTAAAGCCCTTAGAGCGAGCATAGTCGCGAGCCATGCGCAACATGGTAGCCATGTGCTGCTTCTCACGCTTCATATCAGTGTTCAGCAAGCTCATGTAACCCTCACGGCCGCCCCAGAATACATAGTTCTCGGCACCCAGCTCAATACCAGCATCGATAGCGTTCTTGATCTGAACGATAGCACGAGCTACAACATCGAAATCAGGGTTGGTAGAAGCACCGTTCATGTAACGCTTGTTACCAAATACGTTAGCAGTAGACCACAGCAACTTGATGCCAGTAGCAGCCATCTTCTCCTTCAGGTAAGCTACGATAGCCTTCATGTTAGCCTCATATTCCTCAACACTGGTACCCTCAGCAATCAGATCCACATCGTGGAAGCAGAAATAAGGAATACCCAGCTTAGTCATAATCTCGAAACCGGCATCAGCCTTGTTCTTAGCAATCTCCAGTGCAGTAGCACCTTCGTTCCAAGGGAAAGTCTTGGTACCAGGACCAAACTGGTCAGCACCGTCAGCACACAAAGTATGCCACCATGCCATTGCAAAGCGCAACCAATCCTTCATGGTCTTACCCATGATTACCTTGTTCTCATCATAATAGTGGAAAGCCATTGGATTCTTAGAATCCTTGCCTTCAAACTGAATTTTACCCACTTGTGGGAAATACTCTTTTGCCATAATATTTAGATTTAAATTTAATTATTAAAAATTTGTTGTCCTCTTGTCATCCTGAGCAAAGCGATGGATCTTTCTAAACTGAATAGCAAACTCGCTTAATAAGATTCGTCGCTCCTCTCAGAATGACAAAGCGGCTGAAAGCATTATAAAAATGATTTCCAACGATTATACGCCTCCAGATATCTATCCTTCAGCGCCTCATTTGGAGTAATGATTTGAATCTTTTCCAGCGAAGCAAACGCCTCATTATTATCCTTATAGAATCCCAGACCCATGCCGGCACCTTTGGCAGCACCTACACTACCGTCGGTATCGTAAAGCTCGATGGTAGCACCGGTCACACCAGCTAAGGTGTCACGGAACAGCGGACTCAGGAACATATTGGCATGACCGGCATGAATTGTCTTCATCTCCATGCCCATCTGCTGCATAATCTCCATGCCATAAGCAAAGCTGAACACAATACCCTCCTGGGCAGCACGCAACAGGTGAGCCTTGGAATGGATATTAAACTGAATGCCATGCACACTGCAACCGGTCTCTCGGTTCTGCAGCATACGCTCCGCGCCATTACCAAATGGAAGGATGCTCAGGCCCTCAGCACCGATTGGCACCTTAGCACAGAACTCATTCATTTCGGTATAGCTGATACCCTCAGGGGCTACATTACGCTTCATCCAACTGTTCAAAATACCTGTACCATTAATACACAGCAACACACCCAAACGGGTCAATGGTTCTGCGGCGAGCGAAGCAAAGCCGCCATCCAAAACCGCACGGCCGTCTTTAGTCATTTGATCTGCGACGAGCGAAGCAATGTCGCCGCCCAACGCCGCATGGCCCGTCTGTTGTCCGTTGTCCGTTGTCCGTTGTCCGTGATTAACATGGGCGAAAGTGTTAACTCTGCTCAACGGATCATAGTTTACACTACCTAACACACCATACACAACCCCTGAGGTTCCGGCAGTTGCCGCAACTTCGCCCGGGTTAAACACGTTAAGACTCAATGCATTATTAGGCTGGTCACCTGCACGGTAACAGATAGGAGTACCCTCTGCCAGACCCAATTCAGCAGCCGCCTGTGCAGTCACCCTGCCCTGCTCGCTGAAAGTAGGCTTAATCTCAGGAATCAAGTCCATGGCAAAGCCGAAATACTCCATCAGGAAACCGGCCACCTGCTGTTCCTTGAAATCCCAGAACATTCCCTCAGACAAACCGCTGATAGTCGTACAGATCTCACCTGAAAGTTTCATGGCGATATAATCACCAGGCAGCATGATCTTATCGATCTGCTCAAAAATGGCAGGCTCATTCTCCTTCACCCAAGCCAGTTTGCTGGCAGTAAAGTTACCCGGAGAATTCAACAGATGACCCAAGCACTGCTGCTCACCCAAAGCATCGAATGCCCGGTTGCCATAAGGCACCGCACGGCTATCGCACCAGATAATCGCATCACGCAGAGGTTTCTGGTTCTTATCCACACACACCAAGCCATGCATCTGATAAGAAATACCAATAGCCTTGATTTCCGAAGGAGTAGCCCCACTCTGCTGCATCACATCGGCCGTAGCCAGTTTCAGGTTGGCCCACCACATCTCAGGATCCTGCTCTGCCCATCCAGGTTTCACGGCTGTAATCTTAGCCTCCTGTTTAGGATAGAACGCACTTGCCACGCATTTGCCGGTATCACCGTTCACCAGACTCGCCTTAACCGACGAACTGCCTATATCATATCCTAATAAATACATAATAAACTTTTTTGCATAGTATTGACACTACAAATTTATACTTTTTATTCCGTTTTTAAAAGCAAAAACCTCTTTTTTTACAAAAATCGGCAAAACGGACCAATTTTTTCTACTTATGATATCATAAAATAAATAAAAAAAACTTATCTTTGCAAAATTAAAGTGTGCATATGCTATGAAAAAGAGAATACTGATAATGGACGATAAGGAAACTATCGCTAAAGTTTTGTCCATTTACCTAATGAGCGAATACGATTGCACCTGGATGCCTGACGGCTTAAAGGGCATGAAATGGTTACAGGACGGTAATACACCCGACCTCATCATTTCAGACATTCGCATGCCGGGAATGCGTGGAGACGAGTTCCTGGAGTGGATTAAGCAGAACGAACTGTTCAAGCATATCCCTGTGATTATGCTGTCTAGTGAAGATTCCACTAGTGAGCGTATCCGACTGCTGGAGATTGGTGCGGAAGACTACATTGTAAAGCCTTTCAACCCAATGGAATTAAAAATACGTGTAAAGAAGATTATCTGAGAGTAGAGTATGTTACAACTCATTTATTTAGGTTCCGACATCACCACGGCCACCCGTCTGAAATACCTGCCCAATCAGCTTTTCAGACAGACACCCAACTATGTTGAGGTATTGAACTGGTTTAGTGCAGCCAGCAAGGATGACCTGTTTATTATCCTCTTAGAGCGGAAGAACCTGAATGAGGACCTGACAGTAATGGCTTCCTTGAAAAAGGAATGCGGGTCACGCGCGTACATTATATTAATGACAGATGCCCTGACCGACGCTGAGCGTCACCGTTACCTGCAGTGCGGTATCAATGACACCATCTCCAAGAGCGCATCATTGACCGAGATACACCAGAAGGTGACTTTCATCAGCGATCGAAAGTCACAGCTTTTCATCGAGGAACATGCAGAAAAGCCTATTCTTCACTTTAAGATACCCGCATGGAAGCGCACATTCGACATCGTGTTTGCCACATGCGCCATTATCGGTCTGAGCCCCATCTTCCTGTTGACCGCATTGGCCATCAAGTTAGAGAGCAAGGGACCTATTTGGTACAGCAGCAAGCGTGTAGGCACGAACTATCAGATCTTTGATTTTCTGAAGTTCCGCAGTATGTACAGCGATGCCGACAAGCGACTGAAAGAATTGCAGAAGACAGTAGGCAACCAGTATGCCACTGAAGAGCATAATATAGACGACAGCAAGATCAAGGTAGATACAGCAGAGGATGTGTTCAAGTCTACCGATCTGGGTCAGGAAAACCTGGAGGACATCATCCTGATCAGCGATGACTTTGTCATTGACGAGAAGAGTTTCCAGGCCAGCAAGAGCGAGCAGCAGGAAAATGCGTTCGTAAAGATTGAGAACGACCCCCGTATTACCAAAGTGGGTCATTTCATCCGCAAGTACAGCATTGACGAGCTGCCACAGCTGTTCAACATCCTAAAGGGCGACATGAGTGTAGTGGGCAACCGCCCTCTCCCACTCTACGAAGCCGAGGTATTGACAGCTGACGAGTACATTGACCGCTTCATGGCCCCAGCCGGCCTAACCGGTCTTTGGCAAGTAGAGAAACGAGGCGACAGCGGAAAGCTGAGTGCAGAGGAACGTAAGCAATTGGACATCAAGTACGGCCGCACCTACAGTTTTGCCCTGGACATGAAGATCATCTTCAAGACCTTCACCGCCTTCATACAAAAAGAGAATGTATAATATGGTATGTCATTCTGAGCGTAGTAAAACGAAGCGAAGAATCTTACCCCGCGAGTAAAGAAAAAATAATAATTAAATCTTGGTGCAAGTTGAGAGCAGAGTCAAACTTGTTTGAACTATGCCGAGACGCCGCCCAAGTTCATAAATTTTACGAAGTTAAATTTATAATATACACTGTTTATGAAAATGAAAGGACTTTTCATGTGCTGCGCCGCTTTCATGCTCAGTATGACATGTGCCCAGGCACAGGTCAATAACGAGCCCATGGTTGAAGGCGGTTACTTCGATTCTAGCGAGCTCGCTACCATCGACTATGCAGACTTCCAGTTGCCTCCGTTGGGGACACTGTTTGACAATGCCCGATCCAATCCGAGCATTGAACTTTTGGAGAAAGAACGTCAAATTGAAGCAGAATTACTAAAGAAAGAAAAGAAAGAATTCTTAAGTTGGTTCCACGCTCGTGCCCAGTACACTTATGGTATTATGGATAACTACGGCAGTGGTTCGGATGTAATGACTCCTATCTATTACCAATACGTAGGAACCAAACAGCATTACTGGAACTTGGGAGCACAAGTCAACATTCCATTGGATGATGCCTTTGATTTGGGCGGCCGCGTAAAACGTCAGAAACTGAATGTTGAAAAAGCAGAAAAGCAGAAAGAAATTGAATACGAGGCATTGAAGCAGCAAATTGCTACCTTATATGTACGTATCACCAATAACTTGGTAGCCATTAAGACATCTGCCGAGAATGCAGCAGTTTATAAGGGTGCCGGCCATTTGCAGGAACAACAGTTTAAAGTAGGTGAAGTAGAAATTACTAGCTTAGCTGAAACTAAGCGCTGGGAAAATACTGCAATCCAACAGTATCAGACACTGCAATCATCCATTACAACAGATATTTTGATCCTGGAAATCATGACTCATACCCCAATCATTACCAATGTGATTGCCAAAACGAAATTGGAACAAAAGGGAGAAGCATTAAAATAAGTAGAACGATAAAATTGTAAATTATGGATTTTTTTAGATATATTGTACGATTCTTATACCGCATCCGCTGGTATTTGTTGATTCTGCCTTTAATTGCTTTGGCTATTGCATGGTATATGACACGAAGCATGGAAAAGCAATATAATGTAGAGACCACCATTTATACCGGTATAATCTCGGGCTATAATTTGGAAACAGGTGTATCAGTAGCCTCAACAGGTAATTCTGCGACCAACATGGCTAACCTGATGAACATTATTACCACACAGTCTACCATCAAGCGTGTGGGTCTTCGTTTATTCGCCCGCAGTATGATGTATGGTGATCCAGAAAAAAACAACAACTACATTACAGCACAACACTTCGCTCAACTGAACAACTCAGTTCCACAGGAAGTGAAGAATCTTATTGACAAGAAAGATGAGGCACGTACTGTAGCCAACCTGTTGGCATACGAACGCCCAGCAGAAAATAACTACATTTACCGAATTTTAAATTTTGGCCACCCATGGTTCAGTTTCCAAGGTATAGCAGGAAAACTGAAGGTAGTACGTTTGGGTAATTCCGATATGATCCAGATTACATACAATGCCAACGACCCAGGTATTGCCTACAACACATTGGACATCCTAAATGACGAGTTCATCGATCAATATCAGCAGATTCGTTTCGGTGAAACCAACAATGTAATTAAGTTCTTCGAAGGTGAAACTGCGCGTTTGTATCGTCTGTTGGTAAACGCAGAAGACAGTCTGATTGCCTACAACGTGGCAAAGCGTATCATCAACTACGGTGAGCAGACCAAGATGGTTGCCAACATGGATCGTGATTTCCAAACTGATGACAATAGTTTGTTGATGAATAAAGCAGTTGCTGATGCCACTGTAAACTATTTAGAGGATCAGTTGGGTGAAAAGAAAAAGATTATTACCAGCAATGATGAATTCATAACCCAGTTGAACATTGTTTCTAAGTTAAAATCACGCGTTTCTAACTTGGAGTTAATGAACGAGGATGGAAACGAAGAGACTCAAGCTAAGTTAGATGCTGCAAAAAAGGAACTGGCAGATGCTGAAGCCAAAATTAAGGAAATCACTTTAGATATTAGCAAAGCAATGTCTGGAACCAACGGCGTCAAAATGCAGGAAATCGTTGAAAAATGGTTAACTGCAAGATTAGTTCAGGAAGAAGTTGACGCCCGTAATGCAAACATGGACGTAATGCGTCAACGCCTTGACAAGCAGTTCTTATACTTCTCTCCAATCGGTGCCACCATCGGCCGCAAGGAGCGCCACATTGGATTCATTGAGAACAACTATATGGCCATGCTGAATGCGCTGAATGCAGCTCGTTTGCGCCAGAAGAACCTTCAGATGAGCACTGCAACACTGAAGGTATTGAATCCACCATTGTTCCCATTGAGTTCACTGCCAACTAACCGCATGATGATTCTGTTAGCTACCTATTTTATCACCTTGATTCTGACTGCAGCTTACTTCTTCCTGTTAGAGCTGTTAGACCAGACTTTACGTGATAGAATGCGTACAGAGCGTCTGACCAAGGGTAAAGTAATCGGTGCATACCCAGCAGAACAGGGCATCCGCTACCGCCGTTTCAATAAGGTGATTAACGACATGGCATTACGTCAGATCAGCAAGACCTTACTGCCATTTATGAAGGAAGGTCAGCCAAATATCATCAACCTGATTTCTACCGAGGAAGGTGATGGTAAGAGCATGGTTGCCACTCTGTTGGAAGAGTATTGGTCATCCATGGGTTTGAATGTCCGCAAGGTTACTTACGATGAAGATTTCTTAGCAGAAGATAGCAAGTTCGTTTTGGCACAGTCAATAAAGGAGGTATATCCAGACATCAACGACAATGACATCATCCTGGTAGAATACCCAGAGCTATCTAATAGTGCAGTAAATCCTGCCTTGCTGAACGAGGCAACACTGAACTTGATGTTGGCACGTGCTACCCGTACTTGGAAGGATACCGACAACAAGGCATACAAGGAATTGATGAGTAAGATGACTCCAGAAACAAAGAAGAACTTCTTCATCTATTTGACACAAGCAGGTCGCCCAGCTGTAGAGGAATTCGTAGGACAGTTGCCTCCATACACCATGATAAGTAACTATTTCTACCGCATATCTCAGATGGGTCTGACAGCAAAGGAAAATGCACATAACAAGTAAATCATTTATTGATCACGTATAACATAAAGCCGGTGTCGTCAGCAAACGGCATCGGCTTTATTAAATAACGCATTCATGACAGCAGTTATATTAGCACTAGGAATTCTTGTTCTTTTTTATGGCTTATACTTATTTTGTACAAAGCCATGGGCAGGGTTTATTATGACCATTGTGCTTAACTATTTCATAATGGGACTAGGAAGATACACTACAATCCCATTACCTATCTCAGTAATAATAGAGGCTGTATTCATATTATATATCATAATCCTATTCTCTAAAAAGGACCAGTTTACTGAAGACGGGAAAATACCGGCTTCACTGTTTGCAATCTATGGAATTTGGACATTATATTGTACCTTAGAGATTATTAATGACACCTGCAATTTAGGCATTGATGTTATTGCATGGTTTAAAGATGTACGCTACTACGGTTACGACCCTTTGCTATGCATGACCATATTTGCCATGATTATATGCAGCAAGAAAGATGTAAAGAAATTCCTACAAATAATTGGTGTTATATTAATTATTGCGGGTATAAAATGTTTCTGGCAAAAAACATTTGGTTTTGACTATGCTGAATCAGCTTGGTTGGAAGGGTATGGAGCAAGAACACATATTATTAATGGTGGAACATTAACTCGTTATTTTTCTTTCTTTAGCGATGCTGCTAATTATGGAAGTCATTGTGCCATTTTTGGATGCGTATATGGATTCTTAGCCTTATTCCACAATAAAAAAGAATGGAAAACTAAATTATTTTATGGAGTCGTAGCCGTTTGCTGCATATATGGAATGTTCATGTCGGGCACTAGAACAGCGATTTTTGTATTCCTTGGTTCTATTTTCGCATACGTAATACTTTCGCGCAATGCAAAAATGTTTGGATATGCAGCACTTGGTTTACTCGTCCTTGTTGGAGTCCTAATATTTACAAATCGTGGAAATAGTATTCAAGCAGTAAGACGTATGCGTTCTGCATTCAATTTGGAGCAAGAAGCATCTGTAGAAGTCAGAGACTTAAATAAAGAAGCGCTTAGTAAATATTTAGCAGAAGCACCACTAGGTATTGGACTGGGTAAAGATCGTTCGAATGTACCCCAATACAACCGGTATTACCTAGTAGTGGATACTCCACCTGATTCTTCGCTCGTCTATTTTTGGATGCAAACAGGAATAGTAGGTGTATCTCTATTTACTTTAGTATGTTTCATAATACTTGCTTGTTGTACTTATAAAGTCTGGTTTAAAATTAAGGACCCGGAGCTACAAACCATTTGTGCTTTGTTTACAGCAGCTGCAGCAGGATGGTTTGCTGCAGGTTATGCGAACCAGGTCTATTTCCAGTATCCAAATTCACTGATTGTTTTTGGTATGCAAACTATTGTATTTTTAGGCCCATATTTGGACAAAAAATTACAAGAAGAAAAGGAACAAAAAGAATTAGAAAACCTAGAAGTACAAGATGTTGAATTAATCGATGATTGATATTTCATTCATAACAGTTAATTTCAATGGGCTAAAAGACACCCTGGAACTCATTGAATCCTTGGCCAATACCGTCAAGTCTATCAGTTATGAAGTCATAGTAGTGGATAATGCTTCCCAAAATCAGGAAGCATTATCCACATTATTTAATATGCCTAAAGTAAAGTTTATTCCATCCACAGAAAATCTTGGTTTTGCTGGGGGAAATAACTTAGGCATCCAAGCAGCAAGCGGAAAATACCTCTTCTTTATCAATAACGACACATTTATCAAAGAAGATCACTTTGACGAATTCATTAAAGCATACGGACCTAAAACTGGATTGCTCTGTCCCAAACTCTGTTTCAGCGTAGCACCGCATAATGTGCAATATGCAGGGTTTACGGATCTAAGCTCCATCACCCTACGCAATCAAGCCATTGGATATGGAGCACCCGATTTAGGCCAGTATGATAAACCCGCCAAAACCTTCTTTGCTCATGGTGCATCAATGATGGTTTCCAAAGAACATCTGGAAAAAGTTGGTGTTATGTGTGAGGACTACTTCCTTTACTACGAAGAAATGGATTGGTCCATCCGTTTCCGCAATGCTGGTTATAGCATTGAATATAATCCGGTTCAAACCATCTACCACAAAGAAAGCCAAAGTACAGGCCAGAGCTCTCCCCTAAAAATCTATTACCTCACCCGTAACCGTCTGAAATACGCCAGCAAATTTCAGAAAGGCATTTTTAAACTGATGTCTCT
Organism: Bacteroidaceae bacterium; assembly: GCA_024401115.1. Lineage (GTDB taxonomy): Bacteria > Bacteroidota > Bacteroidia > Bacteroidales > Bacteroidaceae > Minthousia. The sequence continues at coordinate 74,734 of JAKSLP010000006.1, forward strand.
CTGTTACCTTATCTTTGTGGTTGGAGCAAGGGACTATTCCAAATACACTGCAGAAAGACGTCCCGATTTAAGAGGTGCAATGCTTCAAGGTATCCGTCATTTCCTGACTGGTAAATTTGGCAAACAGACCTAAAAAACGCATATAATGTCATCCTGAGCAAAGCGAACCAACGGTCGCCGTAGGAGGCGAAGCCGAGGTAGGCAATGGATCTTTTTTAGGCTAGTAATAGAAACTTTATTTTGCTAATATTCTACATTTTTCGTATCTTTGCAAAGTTAAACAATTGCTTATGAACATCTACCTCTCCATCATAGATTGGGCCCTTTTCACCATCACAGCATGTACTATTCTATACATGCTATATTTTGCCATTGGTTCACTACTCTATAAACATGACCGTTATCCATACGCAATTAAGAAAGCCCGTTTTTTGGTACTTATCCCGGCATATGCCGAAGATAAGGTTATTGAAACTACCATCATGTCATTATTGGATCAGAATTACGCCAAGAGAGACTATGACATTATGGTCATTTCTGACCACATGAGCGAGATGACCAATTTTAAACTGGCCCAATACCCTATTCATCTGGCATTACCTAAGTTCCCTGAAGGTGAATCATCTAAAGCTAAAGCCTTGAACTTTGCCATGAAGAATCTACCCGGTTTAAAGCATTACGATATGGTCATTGTATTGGATGCGGACAATCAAGTAGATGAAGATTTCTTAGAAGGAATGAACAACGCCTTCCAAGCAGGAATTCACATCATTCAAGCGCATCGTGTGTCTAAGAACATAAACACCTCCTCTGCCCTTCTGGATGCCTGTTTTGAAGAAATCAACAACAGTATCTTCCGTAAAGGACATGTATATTGGGAATATTCAGCCTCATTGGTGGGATCTGGAATTGGTTTTAAGTATGAATGGTTTCGTGACAATGTTACAAAAGTTTTCACCACCGGTGAAGATAAGGAATTTGAAGCTTTACTGCTCCGACAGGGCAACTATGTAGAATATCTGGACGATGTAAAAGTTTATGATGAAAAAACCCAAAAGGCTGACAATTTCAACAAACAGCGTCGCCGTTGGATGGCGGCACAGTTGGCAGCATTACGTCATAATATTAAAAATCTTCCAATGGCTTTACTTGAACATCAATACGATTACATTGATAAGGTAATCCAATGGATGCTGATTCCAAGAACGCTGTTAATGGGAATCATCTTGGTGATGTGTGTTGTCCTACCATTTTTCAGCGGTGTAGCCGCATCCAAATGGTATATTATGGGAGCAGTTGTTGTTTTCATTTATGCCATGTGTTTGCCAGACTATCTGATTACCCCAGATTTCAAATACAAATTCATGAAAGGTGTGCCAAATGTCATGTGGGGTGCCGTAACCAACTTGTTCCATTTGAAGGGAGCAGATAAGAAATTCGAACATACAGAACATAGCATAACGACCAAATGATGACAGTTTGGACCATATTAAGCATTGTTGACTGGGTATTATTTATCCTGGTCGGGTTTTCTGTTATCTACATCGTAGCCTTTAGTATAGCGTCTACAAAAAAGAAAGCTTTCACTTATCCATCAACAAATATTTTGAGGTCATTTTTAATTATCATTCCAGCTTATGCTGAGGATAAAGTGATTGTAGAGACCGCTTCACGCATGCAGGATCTCACCTACCCTAAGGATTTATTCAAAGTGGTTGTGATCAGTGACCACCATACGGATGAAACCAATGAGCAACTGAACCAATTACCGGTCCAGAACATCATTGCAACTTACGACAACAGTTCCAAAGCCAAAGCATTGAAATTAGCAATTAAAGAACAAACAAGGGAATACGACCATGTGGTGATTCTGGATGCCGATAATATGGTAGAACCAAACTTTCTGGAACAGTTGAATGTCATCTGTGAGAATGGTTATGAAGCTATCCAGTGCCACCGTATTGCAAGCCCAACCAGACAGACTGCAGTTTCCCGCTTAGATGCCATCAGCGAGGAGATTAACAATTCCATTTTCCGCAAAGGTCATATCAATGTAGGATTGTCATCAGCCCTGATTGGGTCCGGTATGTGTTTTAACTACCAGTGGTTTAAGAAAAATGTGGTTCACCTCTCAACCGCAGGTGAAGATAAAGAACTGGAACAGCGTCTGTTGCAACAGCGCATCCATGTACACTATGCAGAAGATTTGTATGTCTATGACGAGAAGGTCAAGAAAAGTGGTAATTTCCAACAGCAGAGAAGAAGATGGATTGCGGCTCAGTTCTATGCACTATCAGTAATGATGAGTCAAATCTCCAGTGCATTAAAGCCAATCAACTGGGATTATTTGGACAAAACCTGTCAACAAGCTATATTACCACGATTAATCAATATCTTTTTATTAGTTGTGCTAAGTTTCATCGTTACAGTTATAAGCCCTGCACACGGCATTAAATGGATAGTAATGACACTCTGCTTCTTTACGGCCATGTACATCGCAGTACCCCAATACTACAAGAACAGACAGACAGTAAAAGCCTTATTCGAGATTCCAAAACTAATAATACTCACAATATTAAACATGTTCCATTTAAAAGGAGCAGCAAAGAAATTTATCCATACTGAACATGGAGAATAATAACTAAATATAGAAATTATGGATCCTAAACTGAAATCATTTTTATACAGAATTATAATGAGCGATGTTGAATGTCGCCCAAGATGGTTTGTACGCATTTTTGCTCCACTTTACCAGAAAAGAGCATGGTCTAGTAAAATATATAAAAGCGTAAGAATGGATACTCCTCCATTTCGTAAGTTCGAATTAGGTGAAAAAAGTATAGTTGAGAGCTTTGCTTGCATAAATAATGCATCCGGTGATGTAATATTAAAAGACCATGTAAGAATCGGGCTACATGCTACGATTATTGGACCGGTTACGATTGGCAATCATAGTCATGTGGGCCAAGGGACTGTAATTACCGGATTGAATCATCAATACAAGGATCCAAATAAGTTCATTTTTGATCAACCTGTAACACTAAATCCAGTCATAATTGATGATGATGTTTGGATTGGGGCAAATGTAACTATATTACCAGGTGTACACATTGGGGAAAGAGTGGTCATTGCTGCAGGAGCAGTTGTTACCAAGGACGTGCCTTCCGGAGTAATTGTCGGAGGTGTTCCGGCAAACATTATATCTGAAATTAAGTTTGAAAATGCTAAATAAACAAGAAAACGGCTTATTAGTCCAAGATGAATAAACGTAAAATCTGTTTTATTACAAACTCACTATTTTCTGTAGGAGGCGTCCAGCGTGTATTGGCTGTGGTAGCCAGTAAACTAGCAGAACAATATGATGTTACAATACTCACTCTTGAAGATCATCCTAATTGTGATAAAAGCATTTATGATTTAAACAAAACAGAAATTAATTTCATTTTTTTTAGATTTCCACGTCTTTCAATTTGGGAGGAAAAAACGCATAAAATAGTAAGTGGTTTATATAAGCATTATTTACCTAAGAACCTATTAACCTCAAACATCTATTCCAAAAGTTCTTTTCCAAATACTCTGCGTGGAGCATTAATTGATTGTTTAAATGATAAACATTTTGATGTAATTGTTGGAGTTCATGGTGGCATAAGCATGAAAATAGCCACAATACGCAAACAACTGAATGCTAAGAAAGTAATCGGTTGGATGCACAACTGCTACGATGCTTTCTTTGTCAACAAACCGGCCTATTACGAGGGATTAAAAGATCATTTTAAATGGCAAATGAGAAAACTAGATGACTTTATCGTACTTTCTCATTCAGATGCACAATCATTCCGCAAAAATTTAGGTTTACAACCAACCGTAATATATAACCCACTTACCCTAACTCCAGGGGAAGTGTGTAATACTAAAGCCAAAAAATTCCTAACCATTGGACGAATGGTGCCACTTCATAAAGGATTTGACATCCTTATTAAAGCATTTGCTATTTTTGCCCAGAAAAATCAAGACTGGACATTAGATATTGTAGGAGATGGTCCTGAGAAAGAAAAAGTTGAGGAAATTATTCATAAATATAACCTTGATTCTCGAATAACAATACATCCATTTACCAACCAAATACAAAGATATTACTCTGCTGCCAGTATATATATCCTAAGTTCCCGTTGGGAAGGAATGCCATTGGTTTTAGCAGAAGCCATGGCTCACGGATTACCCATTATCAGTTCTGACATATCAATAAGTAAAGAATTACTTAATAATAAAACCTTTGCACAATTATTTCCAAATGGCAATTTTGAAAAACTATCAGAATGCATGCTTAACATGATTCATTCCGATTTAGAAACTAAATCAAAAGAATCACTAAAAAAATCAGAAGATTATAATGATTTCTCCGCATGGCTGCAAGTAATAAACTAAGCGACAAGCTTGTAAATACTAAGTTTAATAATTAACTTTGCACAGAAATCTATAAAACAGAGAGAATATCCAATAATAAATAAATCATAGCTCAACTAGATGGGAAACAGATTAAGAAAAAGCATTATAAACGCAGAAGTCAATGTTGTATTCTACTTCTTGGCTCTTTTCCTGTCTTTCTATTCCAGGAAGATATTTCTAAATTATCTTGGGCCTGATTTCATTGGTCTTTCAGGAACTCTCAGCAACATTTTAGGTTATTTAAATTTAGCGGAGTTGGGTATTGGTGCAAGCATTAGTTACCATTTATTTAAACCGTTACAATGCGATGATAAAAAGAAGATTAATGATATAATCTCATTATTCGGATATCTATATTCAAAGATTGGTCTTATTATCTTAGTTACAGGACTTTGTATATCACTGTCTTTCCCTTTTATTTTCCAAAATTCTAACATTTCCATAGTGTTAGTATTTTATTCTTTTTATGCCATTTTGAGCTCTGCATTAATTGGGTATTTTATCAATTATAGAGAAATACTTCTAAATGCAGATCAAAAAAAATATCTAGTAACTGTATACTATCAATCCTCTGGATTAATAAAAACAATAATTCAGATATATTTAGCATACAAATATGGCAACCCATACTATTGGGTTACAGTGGAGTTCATTTTTGCAATTATTGGTTGTATTATTTTAAACTGGCGAATCAACAAAGAGTATCCATGGCTGAAGTCAGAGAAAAACAAAGGAAAAACCTTAATTAAAAGCTATGGTGAAATTATAACTAAGACGAAACAGGTATTTATTCATAAAATCAAAGATTTCATATTAACACAGAGTGACCAATTATTTGTGTTCTTCTTTGTGTCCTTGAAAATGGTTGCATTCTATGGAAACTATACACTCATTATTTCAAAAATTGGTCAGTTTTTTAGTGCTGTTTTAGATAGTGTGGTTGCAAGTGTTGGTAATTTAATTGCAGAAGGTAACAAAGAGCAAATTAAAAAGATCTTCTGGGAACTAATGACACTTAGACATCTTGTAGCTTGTACTATTTGTTTTTGTATCTTTCATTTTATTGAACCCTTTATTACATTATGGTTGGGTAGTGAATATGTATTAAGTAAAAATATTTTAATCCTATTGGTGATTTATCAATATATTAGTGGTTCAAGAGGAGCTGTAGACGCATTTAATCTAGCTCATGGACTATATGGAGACACATGGGCAGCATGGACAGAATTAGCAATAAATGTTTCAGTGACTATAATTGCAGGCTTTTATTGGGGAATTGTCGGCATTCTTCTTGGGAAAATAGTAAGTACATTCTTGATTATTGTGATCTGGAAACCCTATTATTTATTCACTGATGGATTACACTTACCAATAGTGGAGTATTGGAAAGGAGCTTTGAGGAATTTCCTAGTTTCGATTGTTAGCTTTTTTACTGCACATCAAATACATAAATATCTTCCTTACACATCACCTGAAAACTATCTTCAATGGTGTATTAACTCTGCGCTTAGTGCGATAATTTTCCTCATAATTATCACCACTTTAGCTTTCTTCTTTTGCAAAGGATTTAAAGATTTATTAAACAGATTCAATTATATCTTTATCTCAAAATTACACAAAAGAATAAACAACACATAAATATCATATTGCAATGAAAACAACAATATTTATCTGTGCACATAAACAAGTTGATCTTCCTGAGAATGAAAGTTTCCTGCCAATCCAAGCTGGCGCTGCTCTTCATGAGCATATTGTTCAATATCAACCTGACGATGAAGGAGATAACATATCCTATAAGAATCCTCATTTCTGTGAATTAACATGCCATTATTGGGCATGGAAGAACCTTAAGAACGTAAATATTGTTGGATTAAACCACTATCGCAGATTCTTTGATTTTGAGCGAAAATGGGCAAGTTTCTCTCCCGACAGAAGTTTCTGTACTATTGATAGTTTTATTGGGAAACCATACCTGTTTCCCGACTTGGATAAAGAGCTAAAAGAATGTGATATTATTCTTCCTCCTAAGCGACATTATCCTTATAATGTTACTGAACAATATGGAAGGTGGCATATATCAGAGGATTGGGAAATGCTGCGCACGATTATCAAAGAGCGTCATCCAGAGTATATCCCTGCGTTTGAGAAGACCATGGATAAAAGCAATGGATATTCTGGATATAATATGTTTATCACATCATGGAAATGGTTTGATACTTATTCTACTTGGTTGTTTGATATACTGTTTGAAGTAGAAAAGCGTTGTCCACCTAAAGCAGACCCTGTACAGAGCAGAATCTATGGTTACATGAGTGAACGCTTAATCAATGTATTCTGTGAATACCATGAATTAAGAATTAAGCATGTCCCAATCATAATGCCAATTGACACCCCATTTGTCAATCCATCCAACCTAAGATATACATTATGGAAATGGAGAGATAACTTTAAATTCTTGTTCTACAAAAGCCGTAAATAAGCCAAAAAATATTTTATCCTGTCACGAATTGGTGATTTCCAACAAAGATAATTAGTTTCCGGGAACAAACGTCTCCATCGTTTGGTATCCCGGAACAATTTATTTAAGACAAAATTACTTCTAATCCTAAATTTCCTAAACATTAGCTCTTCCTTATAAGAATCATATATTCTATTCTTCAAAAAGAAAGATTCAGCCATTTTAATAGCCTCTATATGGTCCTCAATTCCTTTGAGTGAGGGCTTGCTATAACGGATAGGGTTATATTGCACATAATGATAGAGAGGGTCAGTTACAAATGCGAAACGTGAGGCATAATAGTATAATTGTATAGAAAACAAATAGTCCTCACCAATATTTACTCCAGAACTGAATCTCATGTTATTATCCTCAATTATAGAGCGTTTAATCAACAGTTTCCATAATTCTGAACAAATACGATAAGTGATTACTCTTCGTAACGACTCATCCTTTGATTCCGAATATAGAACCTTTTTAACTGATTCAGACCCATTAATACGCGAGTTATAATGATAGCATCCAACTAAATCCGCATTACTCAAGATTGACTTGTTAAGCATGATTTCAATCATGTTTAGCTCAATCCAGTCATCGCTATCAACAAAGAGGATATAATCACCCGTTGCAGCATTCAACAAATCATTTCTTGTCTGAGCGATTCCTTGATTAACAGGATGATCAATTAACTTATAATCTAGATCAGGATAAGATGAAAAAATCTCTATTAGTTTCTTGCGGCTACCATCTGTAGATGCATCATTACAGCAAACTAATTCAAAATTTGAATAAGTCTGATGTATAATGGATTCCAGGCATTTTCCTATGAAAGGCTCTACATTATAAATGGGAACAAGTACAGAGACCTTCATCACTTTCTTACAATCTTTAATAAAATACTACCTATTTGGAATATTAAACGATCAATAGAATAATGTGCCCTTAGTTGCGGCATAAGAGACATGGACAAGCATTCACTCTTTTTAAGTCTCATATAGTCATCCATAACTCGTTTAGGGAACAAACTATTTAATACCGATTCCTTTTCTTTCCATGTTTTTTCTGGATTAGATGTACTCACTCCCTCCATATCAAATAATGCCACATTTTCAGGAATAAACCTAAATGAACAATTTTCTAGAATAATGGCTTGAACATAAAATTTCCAATCAGATACAATCTTTAATGATTCATCATACGGAAATTTTCGCAATAATTTAGTACTAATAAAAGAAGCTTGATGTGCTAAAGTCCCAGAATAGAGATAATATAAGGTTAATTCACCAGAAGGTGGAGCAAATAGTTCTCTGCGTTTTTCATCATGGCTTAACAAACGGCCAACAAAAACATCCTCTGCATAACCGGCTTTTGTGACATTTGCTAACACTTCTGAATCATAAAAGATATCTCCCGAATTCATAAAGATACAATAATCACCATGCGCTTGGGCAATACCCTTATTCATAGCATTATAGATACCCTTATCTCTCTCAGACACCCAATAATGTATTTTGTCTACATATTCCTTGATTACGTCAACACTCCCATCCGAACTGCCACCATCAATGATGATGTATTCATAATCATTAGATGTTTGTGAAACAACACTCTGGATGGTCTTGCGCAATCCATCCGCATTATTAAAGTTTATGGTAATTACAGAATATCTCATTTTTATAAGCCCATTACAATTTCAACTATTGGTGCCATGTCATAGTATTTATACTCCGCCAAACGGCCACCAAAAATGACATTCTCTTCTTTATCTGCTAATTCCTTATATTTAGCGTAAAGTTGAGAGTTTTTCTCGTCATTTACAGGATAATAAGGATCCATACCTGGTTTCCATTCCGTTGAATACTCACGAGAAATAACAGTCACAGGATTTTCATAGACATGTTGGCCAAACATTTCAAAATGTTTATGCTCAATAACACGTGTATAAGGAACATCTGAAGAAGTGAAATTCATTACCGCATTACCCTGGTAATTAGGAGTTTCAATCAGTTCCTCCTCAAAAGAAACCGTTCGGTATTCCAACTTACCAAAACAGTAATCAAAATACTCGTCTATCTTACCGGTAAACATGATTTTATCAGCAACAAACATCCATTTCTCACGATTCTCAAAGAAATCGGTATTAGTCAATGTATCACAGCCCTCCAATAAACCATCAATCAATTTATTGTATCCGCCAATAGGAATACCCTGATAAGCATCATTGAAATAGTTGTTGTCATAGGTTAATCGAACCGGTAGACGCTTGATAATGAATGCTGGTAATTCCGCACATGATCTACCCCACTGTTTCTCCGTATACTCTTTAATCAGCTTCTCGTAGATATCCTTTCCAACTAACAGCAAAGCCTGTTCTTCTAAATTTGCTGGTTCTCTTCCGTTTAATTCAGCCAAGGCCTGGGCGCGTTGCTCTTCAATTTTTGCTATTGCCTCCTGTGGAGTCTTAATGCCCCACATCTGGCGGAAGGTATTCATGTTGAATGGTAAATTGTACAATTCACCATGATAATTAGCAATTGGAGAATTCGTATACCGATTAAAAGGGACAATTGAATTTACAAAGTCCCAGACCTTCTTGTTGCTAGTATGGAAAATATGAGCACCATACTTATGCACATGGATTCCATGATTATCCTCACAATAAATGTTTCCACCTAATTGTGGACGTTTATCAATAACCAGGCATGATTTGCCCTGTTGTGTCATCTTATTAGCAAATGTGGCGCCATAGAGGCCTGCACCAACTATAAGGTAATCGTAGTGTTTCATATAAGCATACTTTTTGCAAAAATAAGAAAATAATCTTATGAGGACAAATTTATCACGAAAAGTTTTATAAAGATAAAGTATCATTACAGAAAGGGAGTGTTTACAGAATAACAGGAATAAAAAAGCACTGTGAGATCCAATATGATTCATCGTCTGCAGTCATTCAATTTATTTTTTGAACATTTTCTTAAAAACATAATTTAATTAAAGAAATAATCGTATTTTTGCAAATTATATTATCATGTTGTAGAAATAATCATTGATAAAAAGAACAGGTACGCGAATAATACTTTTATGCTGAAAGAAATATCAAATATTCTTCAATCGTTCCCACCAATTACTCTGAAGGAGATGAAAGAGGTAAAACTAATGAACCGTACCGACACAAAGTATGTAGTCCCATTAGCAACTTTGGTTGACATCCTAAAACGATCCTCGGATCTGTATTTTGTACAGACAAATACAGATGGAGAACGTATGGCTGCATATCATACTATTTATATGGATACTATAGATATGCACATGTATACCATCCATGAAACAGGACGCAAAACCAGACAGAAAATACGAATGCGTACATACTTGGATACAGGAGAAACCTTTCTAGAGTTAAAGAAAAAGAACAATCACGGGCGGACCAAGAAAAAACGAATCGTAATCCCTAGCATAAACAATGTGCAAGAAAACTATGAAGCGACTGATTTTTTATCAAGTAAATCAAATTACGACATGGAACAACTCATTCCAACCCTGGAAAATCGTTTCAATCGCATTACACTTGTGAATAAATCACGCACAGAAAGATTAACTATCGACACTGGGCTAAAGTTCCACAATCTTCGTAATAATAACACAACAGATTGCGACCATATAGCCATTATTGAATTAAAACGTGATGGTCTATCATTCTCACCGATGAAAGATCTCCTCATTCGCATGCACGTCCACACTATGGGCTTCTCAAAGTATTGTATTGGTTGTGCCATGACAGACAGAAACCTTAGACAAAATAATCTAAAACAAAAACTACGCATAGTAAAACGATTTAGAATTTCAACAAATCAATAATATTCAAGAAAATCTGATAATATGGAACAGATACTAAATGCATTTAATTACTCGGGCAACATGATAAATGCCATTGGACTCTTAAAGCATCTTTGCTTTAATCTAATATTTGTATGGGGAATAATTCATTTCCTATACTATAAAAAAAGTCACCGTCAGGATTACTATTTTACTTTTCTACTTATCTCTGTAAGTATTTTCATGATTATATTCTTGTTAAGCAGCATAAAGATGAAAGTAGGTTTTGCACTCGGTCTTTTCGCTGTTTTCGGAATACTTCGATACCGTACCATCTCCCTTCCTGTTCGGGAAATGTCATACTTGTTTGTACTGATTACTCTTTCCGTCATCAATGCATTAGGCATACGATTGGGATGGAATGTACTGGCTGTTGCCAATATCTCATTCGTAATTATTATTATCATTGCAGACCTCATTCTCAATTATAAACGTAAGGGCATAAAGTACATCAAATATGACCGAATTGACCTATGCAAATACAGCAAAAGAACTGAACTGATAGCAGACATCGAGGAGCGATTTGAGCTAAAGGTAGTTAAATATCAGATAGGAGCTATAGATTGTTTAAAAGACATGGCGCTTATTAAGGTCTGGTATGAACCAACCGATGAAGATATGATTGATGAGGAAATCGTAAAACTTCCAAAGGAATGAAGATTAATCCTAAAAAAGAAACATTATTGTCATTAATCGTTGTCATTCTGCTTTTATTTGCAGTAATGGCATTCTCCATTCGTGATTCAAGAAGAGTGCCACAGGAAAAACACGATTTAGTAGAACTGTCTCTCGCGTTCGTACAGGGTTCCGAGACTGATTATTGCATTCATCCTTTTAGTACTGATTCTGGTTATGTTATTGTATTCCCAGCCGGCTGGGACATAAATGACACATACATGGTTCATTCCGATTTGCTGAAATCTGAAGATGAAGATGACCCACTCTCAGAAGAGATGTATAATGAAAGACCAAATGACAAAGTAGAGTTCATGCTGAATCACCCAACAAAACTGGACCTTTCAGCTATTGGAATAAAAAAACAGATTACTATTACGCCATTCCAATCTAAACTCGCAGCCATTTTCATTGATACTGATAGTGACACAATGAATGAAATCAATCATAGCAGGGATAAATCACATGAAGAGAGCGGGAAGATACAAATATTCGACAGTATTGGCGACCTCAGGTATAAAGGGCAATTGGATGAAATCAAAGGCCATGGTAGTTCATCATGGCAAATAGCTCAAAAAAAATCATATGGAATTAAGTTGAAAGATAAAGTCTCATTTTTGGGCTTGAATGCAAGCAAATCATTCTATCTCATCTCTAATGCATTTGATCCTTCACATATTAGAAACTGGCTAATGGGGCGTGTTTCTCAATTGATGAAGATGCCTCAAACCATTAAATCTGAGCATGTTGCTGTATATCTCAATGGACATTACAATGGACTATATCAAATTACCAACAAACGTGGAATTGGAAAAGATGTAGTAAATATACACGATCTTGAAACTGAAACAGAAAAGTTAAATTCAAACAAGCTGAAAGATTTTCCTAGATTTTCTGTCAACCGTAATGATACCATAGGCTTGCTTAAGGGCATTCAGGGTGCAATAAATCCTAAGGACATAACAGATGGATATTTAATGGAAATTAATTTCAAACATGGCAGATACCGTGAAAAAATATCAGGTTTTATCCCAAAATCTGGAATGTTTGTAGACCTTATTTCTCCTAAATATGCCACAAAAGAACAAATTTTATACATAAGTGACTTCTACAATAACATGATGGAGGCCATTCTTTCTGAAGACGGCATCAATCATGTAACCGGCAAATCTTATCTTGATTATATTGATCTCGATTCATTTGTTAAGTATTACTTAATACAAGAGACATTCATGAATAACGATGCTGGAGTAGCAAGTCTCTATTTATTTAAGCATGGTAACAAAATGTACGCTTCACCTTTGTGGGATGCAGATCTTTCTCTTGGGACCCATAACTATTTTGAAAGAAGCAGACAATATAATATGTTTTGGACAGCTCGCGATGAATACTCAATATTTGGAGGATTGTACTCAAAACCTGAGTTTATGGAAAGATTATTGAATCTCTATAACGAGGAATTGATGCCATTACTTTCTTCTAATGAATTTCATGAAGAACTGATTAAGAAATACAATAGTCTTTCTCACGATATTCTTCTAAACAACAAAAAAAATACACCTGACCAGATACAACGTGGCCACGGTTTCACAAATAACATCGCCAAGGAATATGAAAAAAGAATCAAAGCCGATGAAATAACAGTAATTACAGATTTTCTTAATAGAAGGCTTGAACTCCTTTCTGAACTTTGGTCAGTGGATAATGGAGAAGACCAGTTTGTAACAATAAAGATATACGATCTTGAGAATGGTCAAAAATCCCTTCAATATGCCTACATGGCAAAGAAAAACTCTGTTTTCAAGTTATGGGAACCATTCTGTGGCCTTGATAATGGAGCCACTTTTGATGGTTATTATTCTGAGTCTGGAGAAAAAATTGATTCGGTATTTGTATCAGATGACAATATTACTCTTTATGCTAAATATAGCATGAAATAACTATGGTATTCTGCGATAATTAATTTGCGAATTAGTTATCGCAGATATAATTTCAACCAAGAATTTACCTTCACCTAAAAGGGCCCAAACCCCTATAATCACAAGGTTCATTCACAAGTGAGAAATAACATTCCTGCTTTATTTGCATGGTAAGAATCATGCCGCCATAAGCTCCAGCACTGACAGCAATAAAAACTCAATATCCTTTATTGAGTTCTCATCACTATTGGTCAGATTCTTCTTTAAACATTTCAGATTATAACGTTTACAAGATGCCTCTATACTCTTAGCGGACCTTGTGA
>JAKSLP010000060.1 GCA_024401115.1 Bacteroidaceae bacterium
ACGGATGATGCGTTTCAATTCGTGAAGTTTGAGGTGAAAGGCAAGTAAGAATACGTGTCTACTATTTGTGCCCCTACACCTTACTTATCCTTGTGTAACATCTTCTATAAGTCCTTCGCCGAAAGACTGCGCAGTCTTTCGGCGAAGGACTTATAAGTCTTAAGAATCAAGACTTATAGACGACTGACTGGTGGCTTCTTTTGAATATAAACGAATACACGCATTTACTCGTCACTCATCACCTTTTGTATTTATCATCTTGAATAAAAGATAGTTATAAGGTGATGAGTGGAAAAGCACTCGTCACCCCACTCATCACCCTTAGAAAAATGCTATGTATTGCTTATCCTTGCCTCGCTGTCCCAGTTATGGCAGTGAACGGTCATAGAACTGACAGCATGGTATCGTCTACCAGAGAGCAGACATATCACTTAAGTAAGTAATGCAAGTTACTTAAGTAACCGCCATCAACTTACTTAAGTAACCGTTGTCAATCAGTAAGTACAAGTTGTGATGAGTGGGTGATGAGTCAACGACCACTCGTCACCTTGTATCATTCTAATAATCACACGATTAAAGGTAAAAGGTGATGAGTGACGAGTAATCGCGTATATTCGCTATAATTCTTTTACAAATACTTTTCTTTGCTTGTAGAATAAATAAAATAAGGCTTGGAAAAATCCAAACCTTATTTATCTTATTTTACATTAAGAATCTTAACCGGTCCGATAAGACCCGACTTCTCTAGAGGAGTGGCCTCTGTGGCAGCCCTGTTGTCTGCGTAAGTCACTTTCTCCGGACAGTCAGGCTGCAGGTCGCCTACCAGGCGGTTGATCCAAGGATTGGCCACCTTAACCTCTATCTGGTTCACGCCTTCCTTTACGGCAGGGGTGATATCCACCTTATAAGGCTGTTTCCAGGCTCTACCGCAGTAAACGCCATTTACCCAAACTTCAGCGGTGTGCTGAACCTCACCCAGGTCTAGGAGGGTTTGGCCTTCTGTCTTGCCCAGTTGTACCGTATTGTTATAAGAAGCCACACCAGAGAAGTATTTAATACCGAATTCTTCAAACTCAGTGTATGACTTCAAGGTCTCGAATGTGGCACTCTCAGGCGCTCCTCTCTTGGCCTGGAACTTGACAGTCCAAGGAGAATCAACGGTAGCTACAGTGCTTTCTTTCTTCGGTGCAATGCTGAGGCTGGATTGACCCTTTCCGGCAAATACGATGAAGACTGCATCTTCAGGAACCATGGTGAAGGAAACCTCGGTTCTGTCGCCCACCACCCTGTAAGATACAGGTTCGGTTACTCCGGTTTCCGGGTGCCAGAGGGTTGGCTCCAGGCCTGCTGTGCGGAAGGAAATGGTAACATCCTTAACATCCTTTGCTGGCTTATTAATCCAGTAAATCTCAATGCCCTTAAAAGTACGGTGCAGGAATCGCAGGTCGGAAGAAACGGCTGCATCCTGCTTCACACCCGCCTTGTCAAGCAGGGTCTGAAGGCTGGTGGTTTCTACCACATTGGCTCTGCCGCTGTCATAGATTTCCTTGACTAGGGCGTCGAACTCTGCTTTGTTATCAGACAGAGAGGCAGGATCACCTGGGCGAAGACCGCCGATGAAAGCACCGGTCTTGGCCAGTTCCGCTATCTTCTTCAATACAGGAACGGAAACTCTTTGCATGTTTCTGTCCATCCAGAGCACTTTGTATTCTGTTCCACTCTTTGACTTAAATCCATTCTTAGTGGCGGAAATCTGAGTCATAAGCGCATCTGCTCCCAAATAATCCCACTGGTATCCGTCAGGAACCTGAGGGGCATTGTCGGCATATCCGAATTCGGTGGTGACATTGTTGTCCTCGCCATAGTAATACAGAATATCTGCCACATTCTTTCCGGCCTGAAGCATGAAGCTGGAGCGGGAAAGATAGGTAATCCAGGATTCTGCCATCTCGGCCCATGTCTCGTGACGGGTGAAAATCTGTCCAATGCCTGAAAGCGATGTGCCCGGAACATGATTGTCTGATGGCTGATGAGCCGATTCATGGATGATGAAGCGGTTGATACCGCTGGCCAGTTCATCATCGGCTGTCTCTTTCAGCAAACCTGGATAGTTGGCATAGTTGTGTGCGGCAGATGTCATGGACTCGCAGGCTGCAATATTCTGTCCATAGATATGTGCCACTGATGATGATTCCTTATCGTCGGCCTTGTACATGCTTCTTCTCCAGTGTCCGGTCTCGTCCTGGTCATAGCTGATCCATGGCGCATTGACCCACATGGCCGACATCGGAATCTGGGCAGAACGCTTTAGGGTGGCACCGTCGCCAGGGAACACCTTTCCGTTCTCGTGCGATTCGGTATAGCGGCCCTTCATGCCATATTCCTGAATGGCGATGGTAGAGATGCGGTCGTAGTTCTCCGCAAAAAGATCATTCAGCGTGATGCGCCAGTCAAACAGGAACTGGTCGGTTTGCTCTGCCGAACCGATAATCTCGCCTGCTAAGGCTGGAAGCCAGGTGTGCAGGTCGTATCCTCTTCTTTTCTGGAACTCCTGGAACATCTTTGGTGTCCAGGTCTCGATGCCTGCCTCGTACGAGTCGGTCAGGATGTACTGGATACCCTTTTGGCCTACCATGCCGCCAGAGGCTTCCTTGTACATGTCGATATAATTGTGGAAGAACCGGGTCCAGGCATCAGGATCCAACTTGTTCACCTCCAGGCCTGTGGCCTCGGCTGGTGCAGGGTGGTTCTGCTTTCCGGTAAGTGACCATCCGAAACGGTAGATTTTCCATTTACCCTCTGGAGCATTCCAAGAAATCTTACCATCCTTAACACAGGAAGTGATGTCAATCACATCAGCTGCCTGTGCAAATGTCTCATCTGTGACAGGACTTTCCATGGTTGGAAATGCCTTTGCGGCCTCGGAGAATGCTGCCTTATCCTCGGCATGATGAACCCTGCTGTAAGGCAGCAGTTCCAGCTCAGCAACCGTGGTGAACTTAGGAGCAGCAGGAGTGGGGCCGAACCCCCATGGTGATGATTTAGCCTTGGGGTTAGGGTAGCAGATTCTGAAATATTTGGATTTAGTAATAGGAATAGCTACGGTAGATTGTGCCACTCCGGTGGATGACTCGATGTCGCAAACCTTGGTGAAATCTGTGCCATTTTCACTGGTCATCAAGGAGAGCCCTTCACCTCCGGCATATCTGATGCCATAGATGGTGGTAGGTTCAGGGAATTCATAACCCATCCAGGCATAGCCTTTTTGAGCATCAGCTGCCAGCTGGAAACCATTTTCTACATCTTCGTCGGTCAGAAGTGCCAGGTTAGGAGTGCCTGAGCTTGCAGAAACCTTGGCGCCCAGTTCCATAGCCGTCTTTTGGGATGCTGGAACCTTCACTGCCATGACGGCAATATCTTCGTAGTGCTGCTTGGTTGGGTCAACAGGAGCATTGGCACCTAAATTCTGGAATGTGCCGGTAGAGGTGAATGCCTCGGGTAGAGTCATCTCCACCTGTCTGCCGCCTTCGGTATAGGCTGTTCTCCACACCAGTTTCTCCATGGCATCCTCAGGCGTAACCCAGGGACCACCGGTCGATGACCATCCCGGTGAACTGGCAATGGCTACCTCCAGACCGTTCTTGTCGGCCAACTGGATGGCATGTTTGAATGCATCCTTCCATCCGTCGGTCATGTAAACGAGTCTTTCGTCTACAATAACCGGGGAGTTCATGGCTGCATCAAAACAGTGGAAACCGCCAAGGCCGATTCGCTTGAACCATGCGATGTCTTTCTCAATTCCGTCTTTAGTGATGTTACCGTTCATCCAGTGCCACCATACTTGGGTGCGTGCCTCCTGTGGAGGGTTTTCCCATCCGGCACGAAGTTCTTCTAGTGCCTCTTTTGTGTCAGGACTAGAACAGGCTGTTAGAGCGAATGCTGCTACTGAAATAGCAAATAGTCTTTTCATGGTTAGAATTTAATGGAATTAACTTTGTAAATATACGACAAAAAAGCAGTAGCTTAATTAAAAAGTACCGCTAATTTTAAAAATATTTTTATTCTGTTTGCTGAATGCCCTGGTTAGGATTGTTTTCTTGCCAGTTCCACCTCAATGGTGAGGCCTCCTCCAGGTGTCTGTGAGGCAACGGCAGAACCGCCATACTGAAGGGCGATATTCTTAACAATGGCCAGGCCTAATCCGGTACCGCCCAATCGGCGGGAGCGGCCCTTGTCTACCCGGTAGAAACGCTCGAAGATGTGGGGCAGGTGGTCCATGGGAATTCCTGCTCCATTATCTGTGAAAGTGAATGTATACCTGTCTCCTGAAACCTCTGCTTGTACTCGGAAGTAAGTGGCATCGGTGGCATAGGCCAGGGTATTGCTGAAGATGTTACGGAACAGGGAATAGACAAGCGAAGCA
Organism: Bacteroidaceae bacterium; assembly: GCA_024401115.1. Lineage (GTDB taxonomy): Bacteria > Bacteroidota > Bacteroidia > Bacteroidales > Bacteroidaceae > Minthousia. Next base: position 4,424 of record JAKSLP010000060.1, read on the forward strand.
TCTCCTTGCATGGGCAGTGAGTCGGGTACATGCAGCTGCAACTGGATGTTCTGCTCCTGGAACTGTGCTGTGGTCTCGTCCTGAATCTGGCACAGTATGCTGGCGGCATCGATGGGTGTGTGAGGACGTGTGATGGATGCCTCATCCAGACGGGTCAGTGTACTCATGTCTGTCAGCAGACTGCTCATTCTGCGGCTCTGTGCATGGCACTTCACCAGAAAGGCAGTCCGCTTTTCTGCCGGCATGGCAGGATTGCTTACCAGGGTCTCCAGATAGCCTTCGATGGTGGCGGCTGGAGTCTTCAGTTCATGGGCGGCATTCTCGGTGAGCTGCCGCTTGATGCGCTGCTTTTCCCTTTCGCTATGCTCGTAACGGAAACGGAAATATAAAGCCGTGGCAATAAGTGCCAGGATACTGATGGTATAGTAAAAGAAGGTGTAGTCGTGCTCCAACGACGAGGTGAGCTCGGCAGAATAAGGTACAGATGAGCGTACTATACGGTCGTCAAAACGGGTAGCCGAATAGAAATACTTCTCACCGTTAGTCTCTGAAGCTCGCTTGATGGCATGTCCGCTGCCGTTCTGTAAAGCTTCCTGAATCTCCTCACGCTGCAGGTGGTTGCCCATGCGGCTTACATCTTCCTCCTCGGTGTCGGAAAGCACATTGCCCAAGGTATCAATTACGGTCACACGAATACTGCCATCGGCATGTCCTTCCAAAAAATGGTAGTTGTTGAGCTGCAGTTGTGAATGCAGGATATCCACACGAAAGGCATGCTCGCGCCGGTATTCGTAAATGCCGAAGAACAGCGTGAACACACTGGCCAAGATGGTGGCCGTGATAAATATCTTATTGGTAAGCTTGGTCTTTATCATCTGCTGAACATGTATCCATAACCGAACTTGGTGCGCAGGCACTCGCCATAGCGGCCTATCTTTTTGCGTATGCGGGTGATGTTCACATCCACCGTTCTGTCCAACACGATGGCATCGCTGGGCCATACCGTCTGCAGGATTTTCTCACGCGAGAAGACCTGCCCCGGCTTGGAAAGCAGAAGGGCCAGCAACTCGAATTCCAGTTTGGTGAATGGCACTTCCTCGTCATCCACAAAACATTCCTTGCGGTCCAGATAGAGTACGATTCCTTCGTAACGGATCACATCCTCTTCCTGATGAGTTTCCACTTCTTCTATAGGTTCGGGCAGGGTTCTTCTCAGTACGGCCTTTACCCTGGCCTTCACCTCACTGATGCGGAACGGCTTACAGATGTAGTCATCACTGCCCAAGGCAAATCCTTGCAGCAGGTCTTCCTCCATGGTCTTTGCCGTACAGAAAATGATGGGAATCTCGGCCGTGTGCGGGCTGGCTTTCAGTTCCCTGGCCCATTCGAATCCCGATTTGTGGGTCATCATCACATCCAATAGAATCAGGTCGATGGGCTTCTTGTTTACGATTTTCTGTCCCTCTTCGGCTCCTTCGGCAGTCAGCACATCATATCCTTCCATTTCCAGATTGAAACGGAGAATCTCACAGATATCAGGTTCGTCATCTACAATGAGAATTCGTTTTGCCATACACACTATGTTTTACTATCGCAAAGTTACATATTCCCAAGGACATTATTGGGATTCCTCTATTTTTTCCCTTAAATTTCACAAGATTGCAACAACTTTATACTCGGGTCTGTCTGGCCTTGGACTGTACGACATTAAGTACATAGTCGCCCAGTTTCTCCAGACCATTGATGTAATCGATGAAGAAGGCACCCAACTTATAGTCATAAAGGCCGGAAGCAATGTTCTGCAGGTTGTCGTTACGCAATTGGGCACGGAGGGCGTTAATCTCGTCCTCAATCATATAGCTGCGGGTAATGTCGTGACCTTCACCCTCGGGCTGCTGGAGTGTTTCAGTCATCAGATTAAGTGCATCGGATACCAGTTTTTCCATGCGCTGAATCTGCTCCAGCTGCTGAGGAGTGAAGTCCTCCTGACAGTTTTCGCGCTTACGGCTCAGGGTGCGGGCCAGTGAGAAGCAGCAGTCGCCTATACTCTCCAGATCGTCCACCTCACGCAGCATACGCTGTACCTGACGCTTGGCATCATCGGAAAGACGGCCTTCGCTTACCTGTTGCAGGTAATGGGCAATCTCGTATTCCATATTATCGGTAATGCTCTCGTAGTGCTCCACTTTAGCATACAGTTTCTGGAAGCGGTCTTTCTCCTCTTCGTCGTTGGCATGCATGGACAGCACATAGTTGTACGATTTCTGGCAACGCTCGGCAAAGTAAACAATCTCGTTGCGGGCCTGCAGGATGGACAACTCGGCAGTAGAGAACAAACCTCCGGAAATGTATTTCAAGCCCTTGTCCTCCACCTCTTCCTTCAGTGGCAGAACCCGGCAAACGAATGCCTCTATCTGGCGTACAAAGCCGATGAGCAGCAACGTGTTGAAGATATTGAATGCCGTATGGAACATGGACAGCTTGAACAGGTCGTTTCCGCCCGCCATCATCACTTCCTCTACAAACCAGCTTACGGCATTACAGAACGGATAGAACATCATCAGCACCACTACCACACCGAACACATTGAAGAACATGTGTGCCAATGCAGCACGGCGGGCCTGAGTGCCTGCGGTCATGGAAGCCATCAGGGCCGTGATGGTGGTACCGATATTCTGACCCATGGCCAGGGCGGCTGCCTGCTCCAATCCAAAGCCCGGAATATGCATGTCAAACAGCATCAGGGTGATGGCCATGGTAGCGGCTGAGGCCTGGACAACCATGGTGACCAGTGCGCCTACAAAGACAAAGAGAATAATGGTCAGGAAACCTCCGTCGGCCAGTCCTGCCAGCATCATGGCTACCATCGAACCGATGTCCAGATCGGTGGCTGCCTTTTGCAGGAAGCTCAAGCCCATAAACAGGAAGGCAAAGCCGAAGATGAACTCACCGATGGATTTACGCTTGCTCTGACTGCTGAATATCAGTGGAATGCCAAAAGCCAACAGAGGCAATGCCAGGGCGGCAATATTGACTTTAAAACCAATGGCAGAGATAATCCATGCGGTAACGGTGGTACCCACATTGGCACCCATAATTACGCCGATGGCTTGTGCCAGGTTCATCAGGCCTGCATTCACAAACGACACGACCATGACGGTAGTGGCTGATGAGGACTGGATAAGTGCGGTTACGATGATACCGGTGAATACGCCCATCAGGCGGTTCTTGGTCATGGCGGCAAGGATGCTGCGCAGACGGTCTCCGGCAAATTTTTCAAGACCTTCGCTCATGGTCTTCATACCGAAAAGGAACAGACCTAAAGAGCCTAAAAGAGATAGAATATTCAGTAATGTATCCATAAGTTGGAAATTTTGTTGCAAATGTATTACGAAGATGTTACAAACCTGTTACAATCTTGTGACGATATTGTTATAATAACTTTCATAATCAAAATGAAATATGTTTGCAATCTTTCTGTAACAACCAATAGTGACCTTTGCAAGACAAGAAATTCAAATAATTGATACTGAATTATGAACAAAGAAAAAGCTATGAAGATTCAGCGGTATTATGATTATTTCCGCTTAGTGATGATTCTCCTGTTTGTAGGACTTTTGGCGTATTTAACTTTATAACAAATGAATACAGTTTTTCTCGGAATAGTCATATTCCTTTGTGTGCTGGCCATTTTCGACCTGGTGGTGGGTGTCAGCAACGATGCGGTGAACTTTCTAAACTCGGCCATCGGTGCTAAGGTGGCCAAGTTCCGTACGATAGTGATTATTGCAGCCATCGGTGTATTTGCCGGTGCGGCCATGAGCAACGGTATGATGGATGTGGCCCGGCACGGCATCATGACCCCAGCTTATTTCTCGTTCTACGAGGTGATTTGTGTGTTCCTGGCGGTCATGGTGACAGATGTCATCCTGCTGGATATTTTCAATACCTTGGGCATGCCTACCTCCACCACCGTAAGTATGGTGTTCGAGTTGCTGGGTGGTGCCTTTGCGGTGGCCATCCTGAAACTGGTGCATGGAGCCACAGCGGCAGACGGCACCTTATTGGGATTGGGCGATCTGCTTAATACGGAGAAAGCCATCAGTGTTATTATGGGTATCTTCCTGTCTGTGGCCATCGCCTTTGTGACCGGTATGCTGGTGATGTGGGTGAGCCGTATGGTGTTTACCTTCACCTATCGGGTGAACGGTAAGACTACGGCGTATAACGGCAATATGGGCGGACTGACCAGCAGTTCGCTGAAGATTGGTATCTTCTCGGGCATAGCGGTGACCAGTATTATCTGGTTCCTGCTCATTAACGGCCTGAAGGGCAGTTCCTTCATGTCTCCGGAGCTGAAGGATATGATCAATGAGAACACGTGGTATATCCTGGGTGGTGGTATGCTGGTGTTCAGTGTGATTATGACTGCCCTGAGTGCTTTAAAGTTGCCTGTACTGAGGTTCGTGGTATTATTGGGTACCTTTGCGCTGGCCATGGCTTTTGCGGGTAATGACCTGGTAAACTTTGTGGGTGTGCCTCTCACTGGTTTGGAGGCTTATCAGGATTATGTGGCCAACGGCACCGGTGATCCGGATACTTACTTCATGAGTTCTTTGATGGACAGTGCACATACTCCTGTCATCTTTCTCATTCTGGCTGGTGTAGTGATGGTGCTTTCGCTTATTTTCTCTAAGAAGGCACAGAATGTGGTGAAGACCAGTGTTGACCTGAGCCGTCAGGATGAGGGTGATGAAATGTTCGGTTCGTCTCCAGTGGCTCGTACCTTGGTACGTCAGGGCAATATGACTTCTAAGCTGGTGAGCCGCATCATGCCGGACTTCCTGTTGCACTGGATTGATACCCGTTTCAACAGCGAGGAGATGAAATTGCCACAGGGTGCAGCATTCGACTTGATCCGTGCTGCTGTCAATCTGGTATTGGCCGGCCTTCTGGTTGCCATCGGTACTAGTCTGAAATTGCCGCTTTCTACCACTTATGTCACCTTCATGGTAGCTATGGGTACATCCCTGGCCGACAGAGCCTGGAGCCGTGAGTCAGCTGTATTCCGCATCACGGGTGTGGTAAGTGTCATCGGTGGTTGGTTCATTACCGCTGGTGCAGCCTTTATTTTCTGTTTCTTCCTCACCAATGCCATGTATTTTGGCAGTTATGTGATTATGACTTTAGCCATCTGTCTGGCCATCTACCTACTTATCCGCAGCAATTTCAAGAAGACTGAGAAAGAGGAGCGTAAGGTGGAAAGCCTGTTCATTCAGATTCTGAAGAGTAAGGACCCATGTGCAGCAACAAATTTCGGGTGACCGCAAGCGTGCCTTGGACAGCATGCAGGAAGGAACAGCCAATCTGAATACACTTCTGCTCACTATTCACATCTTGCAGGAGAGTCAGGAACTCATCGGCTCCCTCCGTCACATGATCCGTGGCATGAATAAGTTTGCCGGTGGAGAAGAATAAAGTGACGCTCATATCATTGTCCGGGTTTCGACACTATTAATGTCGAAACCCGGACAATTGTTGTATGATCAGCTTTTCATGATTCTGGCCAAAAATCCCATATAGATAATCTGTACAGGACCACCGGAAACGGGTTGCCAGAACTTGACGCTATCAGGCAATGCATTAGGGAAGGCATACAGCGGAAGGCCTTGACCAAAGTTGAGTTCGCACGCCTTAAACCGGAGTTGGTTGTTGATGTACAGATTCGAAGGGCGAGGTGAGAACATCTCGCTGGGGTCGAACGAGACGTAAGGTAACCCATAATGGCTGGAACAGATTGTAAGGCGCAGATCTCGGTCAATGGTGTCGCTTTGGAGAACAGTATCGTTCTGCTGCTGGATGGCACGTGCCAGTTCCATTTGATTGAGCTGCGGTGAGAAGGCATCCTGGGTACAGAAAGGTTGCGAAAGGTTGCCCATCAGGTTCTCACTAACACCCAACACATGTCCGCGAAGGTTGGCTACCGAAATGACCCTGAAGTCATCCATCTGTACGGAGTGTTTCTTCAGTTCCTGGGCTACCGTGGCGCACAAAACCGCATGGGTGCCGGCTCCTGATTCCTGCTTCAGGTGAACAATCTCCTCCTGCGATACCTCCTGGATGTATGTATCCTTCACGAAATTCATTCGGAACAGGTTCCAAAGCATTCTGATAAGCTGCTTTGGTCCCATCTTTACCCATCCACCCTGCTTAACTTGTTCCAATGTCATGGCCTTGGTGAAGGCATCTTTTTGTGGAATCTGGCTTTGATCGACTGTCATCGGTTGTATGGATTCGCCTCGTGTCAGCGCAGCCCACTGCTCTATGAGATGATAAAAGCTATAGCCATCCATGGTGGCATGGGCACATTGCACGATAAGTACGGCTCCATCCTTCACCTTGACCAATGTGGCAGAGAATGGCATCTTCTTGCCCTTCCGGAAAGCCTTGATGTCGTATTCCTGCACCAGGGAGTAGGTCAGCGAGGAATTGCCCACAAGGTCGTTGACGGTGTAAAGCATGTTGGGAATAACCTCCAAAGCCGGTTCGTCGTTATAATCGCTTTCCCAAACCAGGGCTTTCTTCTTTTCCTGGTAAAGACCCGTCAGGTGCGGATAGGTACGGATAAGCTGCTTCAGCGACTCTCGCATGCTATGAATGTCAGGCATCTGACGGTAAATCCACGCTCCTTTGATAACCATATTCAGAGAAAACAGGTCGAGCGAGGTGAGTTTCCATGTCTTATTCATTTGTTTTTAGTTTAAAGTAGTCAGTTCTGTTGGTCGAACTTATTTTGATGATTCAAAGGTACGGAAAAAATGATGAAACAATTTGTAAAAAAGGGACAATTTGTTCTCTAACTCTGGGAATTGGGCAGTACTTCAAAAATAATGATTATATTTGTATCGTTTTTTCTACTAGAAATGAATCTAATACACAAAATATGAAGTACAAATCTACGCTCTGTGCACTGCTATCCCTGTTGATGGTTTGGTGCTACTCTGCCCAGGTTATGGCCGGACCTTCTGTCTATACCTTGCGTCCGGACGACCCCGAGGCATTCTACTTTGTTCCCGAGAAGTACAACTTTATCCATGACGGTAAGAGCGATGTGAGCGATGCCTTACAGACTGCCATGAATCAGGTGAAAAAGGAGAAGAACTTTGGCATCCTGTTTATTCCGGAAGGCAATTACCGTCTGACCAAGACTGTGATGATCCCATCGGGCATACGACTGATTGGTTATGGTGCCAAGCGCCCAGTTTTCTATGTGGCGCCCAATACTCCTGCCTTTCAAAAAGAGCAGACAGCCATGGTTTGGTTTACCGGAGGTGGGGCAGTTACTGATGTGAACAAGGCTCAGGATGCCGGTGCGGGTACTTTCTACAGTGCCGTAAGCAATATCGATTTCCGTATTGATAAGGGCAACCCGCAGGCCGTGGCTATCCGTTGCCATGCTGCCCAGCATAGTTTTATTAACCATGTGGATATTCAGGCAGGTCAGGGTCTGGCCGGTATCTGGGATGTGGGTAATGAGTTGGAAGATGTGCGCATCTTTGGCGGCCGTTTCGGTATCACTTCCCAGCGCACCTCGCCAGGATGGCCGATGATGCTGGTTGATACCTATTTCGAGGGGCAGACACAGGCTGCCATCTATGCCCGTGAGGTGGGTATGGCACTGGTGAACATGCAGGTGAAGAATGCTCCGGTTGCTATTGAGATGGCTGATAATGTGGTGGACCGTCTGTATGTGGAGAATTCGGCATGGGAGAATGTGCAGACAGGTGTGCTGGTGAGTGTGGATGACAATACTTTTGGACAGTTAAACCTGAAAGGGGTGGATTGCAAGAATGTGCCTGTACTGGTGAAGCACCGCCACGGCAATCAGCAGATAGCAGGCATTGGCAAGATGTACAGGGCCGATGAGGTGATCAGCGGTTATCAGTTTGCCAGCATGGATGCCGAGGGAAAGTTTGAGGAGAACCAACAGCTGTCCATGCTTTCGGCATGGCCTCAGCATGCGGCTCATACCTTGCCACTGCTCCCTCCAATGGAACAGTGGGTGAACGTAATGAAATATGGTGCCAAGGGTGATGGCCAAACCGATGATACCCCTGCCTTTGAGCGTGCCTTGAAAGAAAATAAGGTGGTGTATGTGCCTCAGGGATGGTATCGCCTGACATCCACCCTACAGTTGCCTAAGGATGCCCGACTGATTGGTCTTCATCCATTCGGAACCCAGTTGAAGCTGAAGGAAAGCGAACCTACGTTCAGTGGTTTCGGATCGCCTGTGCCTTTGGTAGAGACGATTCCGGGAGGAGACACTCAACTGAACGGCATCGGTATCAATACGGGTGCTTATAACTATAGGGCAGTGGGTCTGAAGTGGACAGCAGGTGCCGATTCGTACTTGAATGATGTGAAGTTTGTGGGTGGTCATGGCACTATGGGTAAACCGGGTGTGGTGAGTGCTAACGGTTCCTACGGTTCGCGAGGAAACGGCCCAACCGTCAGTTCACCGGAAACACCTGTTTATAACCGGGGGCAGGATCAGGCATGGGATACCCAGTATTGGAGCCTTTGGATTACCGATAACGGTGGCGGTGCCATCAAGGACATCTGGACTGCCGACACTTATGCAGCCAGTGGCTTGTATATCAGCAATACCAGTACCGAGGGACGTATCTATGCCATCTCATTAGAGCATCATGTGCGA
>JAKSLP010000061.1 GCA_024401115.1 Bacteroidaceae bacterium
GTAAAGGCTTGCGAAGAAGACACTCCGCTTTCGGCAAGCAGTTGAGATACGAGGGCCATATGCTATTTTATGCGCGTTAACTGTGTGATATTACCGGGTGTACGGGGTAAAACGGGATTTAGAAATAAAAAAATCCCGGGTGGTCAACCACCCGGGATTTTTTATTGTATTAAGTAAAATTACTTAATGAAGTCGCAGCTGTTCAAGAACTTAGCAGATGCCTCCAAACGATCCATCTGGATACCAGAAGTAGTATCCTCGATCTCGATGAAGTGATACTGCAAACCGTTAGCATAGAACTTCTCGAAGATCTTCTTGTAGTTGATCATACCAGAGTCGCCCAGGATGCAACGATCCTTGATGTGCAGAGCCTTGATGCGGTTAGCATACTTGGTCAGCATCTCAACAGGATCATTCTGACCCATTACGGTCCAGTAAATATCCATCTCCCAAACTACGTTCTCAGGAGTAGTGTTCTCCATCATAACGTCGATCAGCATCTTACCCTCCTTTGGACGAGTGAAGATATCACCCATCTGACGGTTCTGACCGCAGATACAGTACTCCATGTTGTGGTTGTGATAACCGAACTGCAAGCCAGCAGCCTTTACAGAAGCACCGGTCAACTCCAGAATCTCAGAGAATGCCTTAACCTGATCCTCGGTGTCAACACCGGTAACAGGCATCATAGGCTGGATCAGATACTGGCAACCCAGAGTGTTGTGGTCCTCAGAGATGATCTTGAAGTCCTCAACGATCTTGTCCTTCTTGCTGGTATCGAACTGGCCATCGCTACCGTCACGGGTCTCACGACCAGCAGCACCGCTGAACAGTGAAGGAGGATTAACGTGTGAGCTTACGATCTTCAAACCAGCATCCTCGGTCATCTTCTTGAACTCAGTCAACTCAACACCGTGGATCTTGCGGTCTGCTGGGTCATAACCAGCCAACTCCAGGTTCTTGATACCGAAAGAAGCAATCTTCTTCAGGTTAGCTGCCAAATCACCGTTGTACAGCTCATCACCCAGAGTGTAGATCTGCAAACCTAACTCCTTGTCACCAGTAGCTGCTGCAGCAGCTGCAGCTGGAGCTGCTGCTTCCTTAGAACCGCAGCCAGCCAATGCGCCCAATGAAAGAATTGAAGCGCTCTTAATAAAATCTCTTCTATCCATAATTATGTATAAATGTGTTAAACACGCTTTTCGGGACAAAATTACTACTATTTTTTTATAGTACATAAAATTATGCCTAAAATGTTGTTTTTTTTAGGCTTTGTGAGGATGAAACATGGAAAAAGTGTACCTTTGCATATCAAAATTGGGAATCTTTGGGATTAGTGAGAGGAAAAGATTAGGATCTAATAGGTCGATAACTTCGATAAATATTGATATAAATCAAGAAAGTCAGATGCGTCATCAATTTTAACCCATTATAAACAACTGAATTTCTCAAAGTTTATATCTTTGCAAACATAATGACTTGTTTGGTATAAAGTACTAAGAGGAAAGATATTTGTAGAGATCCAAGAAGGATTTTAAAATTGATTAGTTTGACTTTGAAAGTGTTAGGTGAGCAATCTTTGTGAAAAGGTTGCTCATTTTTTATGAATTGATTAACTTTGTGCCGTCGATAATAAATTTAACAAAAGTATAAGATGAAGAAACTGTTAGTAAGCCTTTTGGCTTTGATTTCCGTTCTGTGCATTCAGGCACAGCCACGAATGGATCGTCAGAAGATTGATTCCATCATTCGTGCCCATTACACCAAGACTGAGGTGATGATTCCAATGCGTGACGGTGTGAAACTGTACACTGCTATCTATCAGCCTAAGGATCAGTCTTCCCAGCATCCTATCCTGATGCACCGTTCCCCATACAGCTGCAGCCCTTACGGCGACCAGATGACTATGGGTATCTATTCCAAGACTCATTTCTTTGAGAACAATTACGTGTTCGTTTATCAGGATGTACGCGGCCGCTATCACAGCGAGGGCGAGTTTGTTCAGGTGCGTCCACTGAACCCAAACATCAAGGACCGTACCAGCAAGAAGGCGCTGAAGGATAAGGTAAACATTGATGAGGCTACCGATACCTACGACACCATCGACTGGTTGCTGAAGAACGTACAGAACAACAACGGTAACGTGGGTACCTGGGGTATCAGCTACGATGGCTTCTATGCTACCATGACAGCCAGCAGCGCTCATCCAGCACTGAAGGCCGTTTCACCACAGGCTCCGGTAACCGACTGGTTCCGTGGCGATGACCGTCATCACAACGGTGCATTCACCTTCCTGCAGACCACCAACTTCCTGCCATCATTGGAAGGTGAGCGTCAGGGCCGTGGTGTGACACCTGACATTGTGAAGAACGATGTATATACCGATTACCTGAAGCTGGGTACCTTTGCCGATGCCGACAAGATGGTAGGTCCTACCGTGAAGATGTGGGTAGACATCAAGAACCATCCAAACTTCGATACATTCTGGCAGGAGCGCGATGCACGCCAGAGCTGCTACAACCTGAAGCCAGCCATGCTTGTAGTGGGCGGTACCTACGACTCAGAGGACTGCTACGGAGCGTGGGGAACCTACGAGGCCATTAAGAAGCAGTCTCCTGACACCGAGCTGTATCTGGCCTTCGGCCCTTGGTATCATGGCGGATGGAGTTCACGCGGCTACAACCACCTGGGTAATGTATACTTTGGCGAGGGCGTAAGCGCTTACTATCAGGACGAGATTGAGTGGCCATTCTTCCGTTACTATCTGGAAGGAAAGGGCGAGAAGCCAAACCGCATCAACATCTGCTATTCCGGCAGCAACAATTGGGAGAAGTTGACCGACTGGCCATTGGCTAATGTAAACTACACTCCATACTACCTGCACAAGGGTGGTGCGCTGAACACCCAGGCTCCTACCGAGTCGGCATCTTGCACCAGCTATTACAGCGACCTGCAGCACCCAGTGCCATTTACAGGCAATCCAGTGCGCAGCCGTACTACAGCCTATATGACCGATGACCAGCGTTTTGCCGAGGGCCGTCCAGACGTTATCACCTTCTGCTCTGACGTACTGACCGAGCCTGTCAAGTTGGGTGGTCCTATCGATGTGGAGCTGTTCACCAGCATGACCGGTACCGATGCCGACTTTGTGGTAAAGGTTATCGATGTATATCCAGAGAACTTCACCTATCCTAAGGAAGTGGCAGCACAGGTATCAGGCAACTATCCGATGAGCGGCTACGAGCTGATGGTACGTGGTGAGGTGTTCCGCGGCCGTTACCGCAACAGCTTCGAGAAGCCTGAGGCATTCGTTCCAAATCAGGTTACACCGGTTAACTTCCGTCTGTATGACGTGGCTCACACCTTCCTGCCAGGCCATAAGATTATGGTTCAGATTCACAGCACCTGGTTCCCATTGGTGGACCGCAACCCACAGCAGTTCATTGATACCTACCACTGTACTGTAGATGATTTGAAGAACGAAACCATCAGTGTCTATCATCAGTCACAGGCTGCATCACGCGTTATTCTGCCTGTAATTAAATAAATCAATAATAGTGTCATCCTGAGTTAATCGAAGGATGACACTATTTATTTGGGGGCTACGCTTTGAATAACAGAAAAATGGAAACAATTAATCTTAAGAATTTATCCATAGGCTACAAGCATAAGTCTTCGGTAAAGGTAGTTGCCGAAGGCATAAACGCATCTCTGCATGGAGGCGAACTGACCTGTCTGGTAGGAGTAAACGGTATTGGCAAATCCACCCTGTTGCGCACCCTGAGTGCCTTCATCCCGCCCGTTTCAGGACAGGTCACTCTGCTTCAGAAACCTTTGGAGAGCTATACCGACAAGGATCTGGCCAAGGTGATAGGTGTGGTACTGACCGATAAGCTGGACGTACAGAACCTGAGCGTGGATGAACTGGTAGGACTGGGAAGAAGTCCCTATACCGGTTTTTGGGGCACCTTGTCGGACGAGGATAAAACCATTGTGCAGGATGCCATCAATCAGGTAGGCATACAGAAACTGCAGGGCCGCATGGTGCAGACCCTCAGTGACGGAGAGCGCCAGAAGGTGATGATAGCCAAGGCGCTGGCTCAGCAGACGCCCATTATTTTCCTGGACGAGCCTACAGCCTTTCTGGATTATCCCAGCAAGGTGGAGCTGATGCTGCTGCTGGCCAAGCTGGCCCACACCATGGGCAAGACCGTATTCCTGTCCACCCACGATTTGGAGATAGCCCTTCAGTTGGCCGATAAGGTATGGCTGATGGAGCCCAACCGTTTGAACATAGGAACCCCACAGGAACTGCAAAGAGACGGTAGCCTGCAGCGTGCCTTTGGACGGCAGGGAATAACCTTTACTGAGTCAGAAGGCACCTTACGGATCACCATCAATAGTGCTAAAACTCACCTCTGCTAACTCCTGTAAAATAAGAAAAAGTTAATATATAGCAACTTAGCTAAGGTGTAAAAACTCACCTGTAATTCTTCGTAGATTAGGCTTTAATTACTAATTTTGCAAATTAGTACATGAGTTTTATGATATGAAAAGAACCTTTTGGCTATTAGTTGCTATATTTTTATTGTTTGTGGCCTGTAGCGGATGTTCTTCCCGCAGAGTCAACACCCGTTTCCAGCAAGTGTATGGATTGCTGAATACCGCTCCCGACAGTGCCCTCTCCCTTCTAGAAGAGGTGGATCGGCTGAGTCTTTCTGAAAAAGACCATGCCGTTTATTCCCTGCTTTACACCATCGCCCAGGACAAGAGCGGATGGGATGTAGATTCCGATTCCCTGATAGGTATAGCCTACAGCTATTTTAAGGGCCGTGAGCAGGATTCCCTTTATGCCAAGTGCCAGTATTATATGGGAAAGTATTACCTGCTGAATGACAGTACCCGAATGGCAGAGGAGTGTTTCACCAATGCCATACGGGTGTCCAAGAAAAATGAGGATTATTATACCGCATATCTGGCATTGGAAAAACTAAGCAAATCTTTAAATGGTAGTGATCCTAAAGCTGCTATGAACTATGCAAAAGAAGCTTATCAGATTTTTGCCGATAAATTCAATGATAATCTTTCTAATCGATTCTTTTTATTACTGGGGATAAGCAATAGTTTTAGTCTTGCAGCGGAGATAGATTCAGCCCGTAATTACTTGAATCAGGCTTTGAGTTGTGCTCAAGAATCTGGTGATGCAGAACTGCTAAGCAGCGCGTATCAATCATTATCAATAATCATGAGGAAACAGGAAAAGAATGATTCCGCACTGATTTATTCAAAATACTCTTGGGATATTGCACCCAGAAAAGATTATTCTTTAGCATCCAATTTGGCATACGCTTATCTTATAGCAGATTCTGTAACTCAAAGCATGGATATTTTAACTCAACTTTGTCAGGTTAAAAATTCCAAGATTCGGCGAGGGGCTTATCAATTATTGACTGAGTGCGCATTCCGTACCGGTAATCTTCATAAAGCTTGGGAATATACAGATTCCACTCTTTCTATTTATCGTCAAACGCATGAATCTGCGTTAAAGGATAGAACAGCTTATTTTCAGGCCAATAGTCAGAAAATTGTGGTATTGGAATCAATGAAAAGGGAGCAGGAAAGACAAAGATACACATATTTGATTTCTGTCTTGACATTGGTATTCATTTTACTGCTTTTGGCTTTTATTTATAGAAGCAGAACCCTTCTTTATCGGAGCAGAGCGCTTGAAGTAGAGAAAGAAAAGGAAATAGAAATGATACAATATCAAGCAGAAAGAGAAAAGCAGGAATTATGTTTGCAGCAAAAAGAAGAGCAAATAAAAATGTTGAAAACTTACATTAGTTCCATAGTGAATTTGAAGAATAGGATACAGGATGCTTGGAAAGAAGAAAAGCGTGATGTCTTTATTGATGATGCCCTATGGTTGGAAGTTGAGAAGTTTCTCAATAGCGTGGAGTCCAATTTTGTAATCCGTTTAAAGAAAGTCCATCCGGATTTAACCCAGATTGATCTCATATTCTGTATGTTGTTACGATTGGGATTCTGCATAAAGGATTTAGCTGAAATATATGCTATTTCAGAGGATTCTTTAAAACAGAAGCAGAGAAAGTTTAAGCATAAATTGGGATTGAATGATTCGTCAGTTTCGTTGAGAAAATACTTGCAAAACTTCTAAAATAATGGCTAAAATAGGTAAAAACTCACCTTTTAGTTACCTTGTAGGGGGGTAAATTGATGATATATAGTTGTATATGAAAATCTAAAAACTCACCTAAATGAGATGTGGTTTATAGCTTTTTGCTATAACTTTGCATTATCAAATTTTAAATATTTGTAAAAATGAAAAAAGGAATAATTTTAGCATTTTCAATGTTCTTGACAGCATGGCATCCTGTGTCTGCATCAATTATTGATTTAGGAATTGATGTTGAAAACGAACATCAATCAAAGAATGGTGCAAGAAGTGTCACACCATCTGTACAAGTTGAGGCCTTTAATGATGTGCTCAGTATTGATGTCAATAGGTATTTGGGGAATGTCCAAGTTTTTGTTATGGCTACTGATGGAAGTTCTGTAATCACTAACACCTACTATATAAATGGGCATGATACAATCAGTATGGACTTTACCGGTTATGCTGAGGGTCTTTACCAGATGACTGTAACCCTAGGAAATGGTGATGTGTATATTGGCAGTTTTAGAATAGAGTAAACAGTCCCGTCTTGTGAAGGAATGGGAAGGAAAAGAAATATCATCCCCGGGATATTTTTAACTTATATGATGATGTGAACTGCGTTTTTAAATTTTAAATATTATCAAAACCATGAAAAAGAGAGTAAAATTATCTATGCTTTGTGTTGCAGCATTATTTTCCTGCAATCAGGAATCTATGCTGATTGAAGGAGAAGGTTCTCTTTTCTATGAAGAGAATGTCAGCGAAGAGAACCTCAGTACAGGAAACTTCGTTGGAGTTGCAACATCAACCTATCAAAACGTTGTCCAGTATCTCAAATTTGGTGTTGACGGCAGACAGACCCGTTCCATGCAAGAGGTAAGTTCCATGCTTGAGCCTTATGTGATGGATGGCGATACTGTTGCGTGGATTGCAAACTACGATGAAGGATGGGAACTGTTGTCCAACGACAGACGTTCCCCATTAGTATTGGCACGCTCTGAAAGCGGACGATTTTCATTAGATTCCGAGAACGAGGCAGCAGCTGATTTCATCCGTGAGATGTTGAACCAGCAGTATATGCTACACAACAGGGAGTTTGAGGATAATGATACCATCCATGGAGACTGGAGCGTTTATTACCTTCCGGCTGAGAGCATTTCTCCGGAAGAAATAATCCATAACCAAAAGGCTACCCGTTTGTCGCAAGATCCAGATGACGGGGAAGAGCATTATGGATATTGGCTGTTGTTATCACAGACTGATTTAGGTACTAATATAACGACACATCCTCATGCAATAACTACGCATTGGGATCAACACATGAATACTTACATCCCTAATCAATGTGTAGCTGGATGCGTGGGTGTTGCAGGCGCACAATATCTGTATTACCTGTACACTCAGAATCACAGACCTGCAACAATTGTAAATACCGCATCACTAAATTTGGATGGAGCCCACTATAGCTTTTTTGGAAATAGCGCTACAGTCTGGAACAATATTTCTAATAGTCATTACCGTGATTTACTCATTGGATATGTAGCTGAAAGTGTAGGTACCGAATTTGGACTCAGCTCAAGTTCTTCATCTACTGCTACCAGGCTGGTGCCATTTATCAATAGTTTTGGGTATTCATTATCATCATATAGTTATACTGCCAACAATATTACTTCCGGAATCTACTCAAAAGGTGCTCTTCTTTTTAGCATGCATGAAACTAGTGGCGGAGGACATTCATTAATCATTGATTATCTCAGAAAAGAAAGTCACTTGTCTCGATGTTTATACGGTTGGATAGAAACAGATAGATCAGGACAACCAATTTATAATTTAAATCCGCCTTATGATGAAAGTATGTTCGAGTACACTGTTATTCAAAATCGCACTTCTGAACAATCTTTCATGAGAATGAATTGGGGATGGAATGACAGTCATGACGATAATGATTATTCTTTAGCAGCATTTCCGATAGATAGTTATAATTATGATTTTCATGTTTTTTACTAATCAAATTATATAGTATATGAAAGTGATTTTATCAATTTTATGCCTTTTTGTCTTGGTGTCATGCAGCAATGATGATGTTGTTTCAACCTTGGGCCGTTGGGATTCTGTAGAACAATTCGCCCAGAGATTTGAGAACATGTCAAATCCCAATGATGATCACTCATGGGTGCAGCCAGATAATCTTCAATATGCATACATAGAGGACGACCAGATGATACGTAGTGCAGAATACCAAGACGAAGGTGGTCCCTTTATCTTTAAGAAAATGGTAAATGGAAAGCTATATGGTATTATTTCAGCATTCCTTTCAACTGATTGGTATGCATTCCCTCTCCAATATACCTATGATACCCAAACGAAGGAGTTAATATCGGAAGATAAAGAAAATTTCTATTTGGAAAAATCTACAGGCAATACTATTTCTTTTTCAAAATCATTGGGTACATTTGAGCGTGATGACATAATATATAACGGCATATTAAGTACATACACAACTTATACGATTAATCCCGAAAGTAAAATTATCTGGTTTGATTCAATGAAAGATGCCATTAAAAAGTACTATGGAAGTGAGAGCTGCAATTAGAGGATTCATTTTGTGGCTTTATCACACGAGAAGCAATAATTAATAGAGTTTAATCGCTAATCTCAGATTAATAGAGACGGCTGTTTTTGCTTATAAGGTTCTCACAAATGATAATAAATGACAAATCTGTATAGATACATATATCTGGTCTCATTTCTGCTTCTATTCTCCTGTCAGGAATCAGAAGAGAGTAAACTGTCCCGTTTGGTAAAGGAATGGGAAGGAAAGGAGATCGTCTTTCCACAGGATTGCTCTTTTTCTGGTCTTGATGGCAAAGAGTGTCCATCACCACCGTTGGATACCCCATTCAAGATAGTCTATTATGTGGATTCCCTGGGATGCATGAGCTGCAAGCTGAAACTGGAGGAATGGAAGAGGTTCATACATGAGGTGGATTCGCTCTCAGACGAAAAGGTTTCATCCTTCTTCTATTTCCATCCGAAGGAAAACGATTTGAAGGAAGTGGAAATTCTCATGAAGAGCAATGCCTTTGACTATCCTGTCTGCATAGACAGAGCGGACAGGTTCAATGCAGCCAACCGGTTTCCGGAGAATGATTCCTTCCATGTGTTTCTGCTGGATGAGCAGAACAAGGTCAGAGTGATAGGCAACCCAGTTCTGAATCCCACCCTCAAGGAACTTTATCTTCAGGTGATAACGGGAAAGAAGGAAGATATGACCACTCCGGATCCTACTCGTGCATCTGTAAGCGACAGCCTGTTGGAATTGGGCACTCTTAGACTTGGTACACCAGTAAAGCGGAGTGTTGGGATAAGCAATATCGGCAGGAATGCTTTATTAATCAAAGATGTGATTACTTCTTGCGACTGCGTGAGGGCGACACCATCATCAGAGGCTGTTAACCCTGGAGAGAGTGCAGAGATTCAGATTGAGTTCACTCCAGAAGAAGCCGGAGAGTTTTTCAAGGATGTGTACATTTATTGCAATACGGAGGATTCTCCTGTCTGTGTGCAAATCCATGGGAATGTAGAGAAATAATAATAATAATTACTATTAACCAATAAAAATCAATTAAAAAATGAAGAAGATTATTTTTTCAGCTGCAGTATTATTTGCAGCAGTAGCAGGTTACACCAGCTACAACAATTCGAATGCCAGTGATGATGAGATGTCTGACCTGATGAAGGCTAATATTGAGGCATTAGCATCTGCTCCTTATGGATGTCATATGAACAATTACATTTGGATATGCTCTACCGAATATTGGAATATTGGGTGTGTTTGTGGCTTATGAAACTGTTGTTCCCTTCTCTCTTTTTACTTGTATGCCTTATCTCCTGTAATTCAGGAAACGGGGTTAAAAATGAGGCATATCTATTTGAGACAGATGACACCCTGACCTTTCAATTGGATTCCAATGTGTCGGTATACAACCATTCTGTATTATTATCTGAGGATGATTCGGGTAATGAATTTATCTCGTTTGTTGACGGAAACAACTGGAGCATCTACCTGTATGCATTAGGTGCAGATACCGTCATGAAAAGAATTCAGTATGAGACAGAGGGCCCCAATGGAGTTGGTCAGGTGTTCAGTTGTCTGTATAGACATCCGGACGAGTTCCTGCTCCCTGACTATCAAAGACCCTATATTAGCGTATTGAACAGCTCAGGCGAGAAAACGGGAAGTCTGGACTTGACAGATAAAGGCATACTCTCAATACATAATGAGTTGTACAATCCCCTGGTGTTCATTGGCGATAAGATCTATAGCGTACAGAATCCCCGCCGCTCCCCCTCAGGCGCAGGGCTGATGGAAAGCCCGACTGAGATAGCCATTAATACCCGGGATTTGACGGTTGAAACGTCACCGTGTCTTCTTCCTTCAAAAACATTGGACTTGCTGAGCCACAGCAATACAGCTGACGGCAAATTCATAGAAGAGTCCAGATGCTATGACGGAAAGAATTTTGTGTATAGTTTCTTTGGGAACGAAGAACTGATAATCATGTCTCCAGACTTTAAAAAGATAGAAACGAAGTTAGCCAGGAGCCGGTACATTCCTGATGGCGTGTCGCTTGACGTAATTGAAGACTCAGACTTTAGCGCTGTGATGCGTCGTGCCTGCACGGGTGCCGAATACGGAAGAATCATTTATGACAAATATAGAAGATGCTATTACCGTTTTGCCTATCCTGAAACGGATTTGGATGAAAAAGAACCGGATTGGCATGACCTTACCCAGAGCGGTCGCGATGAGTTTTCCATCATCATTCTGGACGAGGACCTGAACGTGATAGGCGAGACGATGTTTCCCCGTGACCGTTTCCGCTCCAACCTCTACTTTGTCTGTAAGGACGGTTTCTATATCAGTTGCAACCATTACAAGAATCCGGGATATACGGATGATGCATTTCAATTCGTGAAGTTTGAGGTGAAAAAGAATTAAAAAAGAGTCGCTATCCATGCTGATGAAATATAGTACAACAGATTATAAATAAATGCCATTTATGAAGAATTTATTTTTTTTCGGTTGCATTATTATTTGCAGCAGTGGCAGGTTATATCTGCTATAACAGAGCGAGTGTGACTGATGATGAACTGTCAGAGTTGGCCAAGGCAAATCTTGAGGCATTAGGCAATGTAAATCTGGAACAGCCATGTTACCTTAACGATAAATCCTGGACTTGTAAACCAGAAAACCATGGAGATATGTGTTATTGCGGCATGGACTATGGTGAGCTTTAAGAATCTGACATTTATCATTGTATTGTTCTGTGTCCTGGTTTCATGTAAAGGCTTTGGGACAAATACCGTATCAGAGGTTTCCCTGGTTGAGACCTCTGATACGGTGTGTTTTAACATCCCTCCGGATGTCAGGACCTACAACCATTCCTTCCAGGTGTTCAATGATACAGACGGGAGGGAATATGCCACCTTCCTGAACCGCAGGACTGCCCAGATTTTTATGTACGACATTACCGGAGGCGAACCGGTCAAGGTGGTGAATTATCACAAAGAAGGTCCCGATGGCATTGGTGTCGTTTATTCCCATTATATGAAATCATGGAATGAGTTCTTGATTCCAGGTCAGAACCGGACTATTTATATCCTTGACAGCTGTGCAACGATTCGTGAAAAGATGGATTTCAGTGAGGTGGAGGGCGTTACCGGCTTTGAAAGCTATGCCTCTAATCCTTTCGTCATAAAAGGCGATACACTTTATAGCTATCAGAGTTCTAGAAGAGGAGAGGATCATAGTCTTCAAGACAGCCCTACCGAGATAGCTCTGAACCTGAAGACCAAAGAGTTCGTTCATTCACCAAATCTGGAATCCGAAGAGATAAAGAATTATGAGATTGGAAAGGTTGAGACTCAAAGTGAGGTCGGTCATGTTGATAAATGTTTCAATGGCAAGTCATTGGTTTATAGTTTCGCTTACAATGAGGACCTGATAGTGATGTCCATGGATTTTAAGGATATTAGCTATAAGAAAGCAGTCAGTAAATATATCGGTCAGCTAAAGATTCCGGATTTTCCGAAAGGCATGGACTTTGACGAGGGTTGCAGGCAGTTTTGCACAAATCCTTATTATGGCCGGATAGTCTATGACCCTTACAGGAAGTATTATTACCGCTTTGCCTATCCTAGGACGGA
>JAKSLP010000062.1 GCA_024401115.1 Bacteroidaceae bacterium
ACCCCATCCTTAAAAGGGATGTGCTCTACCTGCTGAGCTAGCGGATCTACCTAAACAAGCAATCCTTTATCGGAATTGCGGGTGCAAAGATACGGCAATTTTTCTGAATTGCAAATATTTTAGCTAAAAATTACTCTTCGGAGACCTGATTCTCAGATTCTATAGGGGCAGAATGCCGCTGATTGTTGCGTTCGATGTACTGCCCGTAATAGGCTTTGAGCAACGATGTGAGTGGCAGGGCGATAATTAGTCCAATCATGCCCAGCAAGGCTCCCCAGATGGACAGTGACAGCAGAATGATGGCAGGATTCAGTCCCATTTCCTTTCCCATGATGCGAGGAGTCAGGTACATATCCTGAATGCTTTGAACCACAGCAAATACGATTAATGCCTGAATCAGGATAATCCAGAAATTGTCGCCAGTGTCGGCAGCCTTCAATAGAGCCAGCATGACGGTAGGTATTAGTCCTACTGTCTGAAGGTAGGGCACCAGGTTCAGCAAACCGATGAACAGGCCCAAACCGATGGCCAGCGGAAAATTGATGATGGTGAATCCGGTAGCAAACAGAATGCCGACAATAAAGGCAATCAGTGCCTGGCCGCGGAAATAACCTTGCATCTGGTCTTTGACATTGTAGAAGATATCCAATACCCTGCGCTTATGCTGCATGGGGATATATTTTACCCATCCCTTTGAAATCTTTTCATAATCTATCAGAATAAACACCAGGTAGAGAATGATGAAAATGATGGAGGTAAGACCGTATAAGAAATTGGCAGTTTCGCCAATGACTTTCATTACTCTGGGTACTACTTCCTGGACAATAGAGAAATAATCGGCATTGGTGAGTTGCAAGCTGGCAATATATTCCTCTACATAGGTGCTGATGTCGTTGGGCAGAACGCCGGTGCTGACCAGATGGCTGATGTAGTTAGAGGCTACATCCTTCAGCTTAATGGTCTGGTTAACCAGCGGGGGAATAATCAGGGCAATGAAGGCACCCAGAATAAGGATGACTATTAATAAAGTGACAATGACGCTTAGTACTCGGTTGTGCAATTTAATCTTGTTTTGGAAGAAATTGACAGCTGGGTTCAGCATGTAGGCCATCAGAAGTGCCACAAAGAATGGTAAAAGTACACTGCTGAGGTAATTGATCATTAGAATGGCAAATGCTGCAAGACCAATGGTGATACAGCCGCGAATGAAAACGTCGAAAGTGATTTTCTTGCTCATAATATAGTTTTGCAGACAAAGATACAGATATTTTTCGAAAGTTGCCTTTATTGCCTTGGAAATTGACAAAACACGTTAAATTTAAGTATGTTTTAGCGTGTGGCATGTTTTTTATGCCTACATTTGCCTATTAATGTGAAAAAGGTATGGGAAAGTTGTATGTGGTGCCTACTCCTGTAGGTAATTTAGAGGACATGACATTTCGGGCTATCCGGGTGTTGAAGGAGGCTGATTTGATTTTGGCCGAGGATACCCGTACCTCGGGCATACTGCTGAAACATTTCGAAATCAAGAATTCGCTTCTCTCTCACCATAAATTCAACGAGCATCAGACGGTGGAAAGAATGGTGGAGCGCATTAAAGGTGGTGAGACTGTAGCTCTGATTTCGGATGCAGGCACTCCAGCCATCTCCGATCCGGGTTTTTTGATGGTGCGCGAGTGTGTGCGAAACGGCATAGAGGTGCAGTGCCTGCCGGGTGCTACAGCCTTTGTCCCTGCTTTGGTTTCTTCTGGATTGCCAGATGAGCGCTTCTGCTTCGAGGGCTTCCTCCCTCAGAAGAAAGGCCGTCAGACGCGCCTGCAGGCTTTGGTTGACGAGACCCGTACCATGATTTTCTATGAATCTCCCTACCGCTTACTGAAAACACTTACCCAGTTTGCCGAGTTCTTCGGTCCTGACCGTCAGGTTTCGGTTTGCCGTGAAATATCAAAGGTACACGAGGAGAGTGTGAGAGGTACTTTGGAAGAGGTTATCCATCATTTTACCGAGACCGAGCCCAAGGGTGAAATTGTGGTGGTGCTGGCCGGTAAGGAGGAAGTGAAAGTAAAAGAAAAAAAGAATAAATATAGAGAACTAATAACTGAAGACGAGTAATTTACAATTTAAAAGATTAAAAATGAAAAAGATTACATGGTTTATGGCTATCTGCTTGGCCGCAGTGATGGTGTCTTGTGGTAACTCATCCAAAGAGGCAGAGGCTCAGGTAAATAGAGAACGTGATTCATTGATGCAGGCTATCAGCCAGCGTGATGCTGAGTTGGATGAGATGATGGGCATGGTTAATGAGATTAACGAGGGTTTCCGTCAGATTAATGATGCTCAGGGCCGTGTGGTAGCTGAGCAGGCTAATGGCGAGGGACAGAATATGCGTACCCAGATTCAGGAGAACATTCAGTTCATCCAGCAGACTATGCAGCAGAACCGCGAGCAGATTGCTAAACTGAAGGCTAATCTGCAGAAGAGTACTTTGGCTTCATCAAAGCTGAAGGAGACCATTGAGCAGTTGACTGCCCAGTTGGAGGAGAAGGATCATCAGTTGGAGGCTTTGCGCATGGAACTGGAGAACAAGAACATCCAGATTGATGAGCAGAACAAGACTATTGAGGACCTGAATGTGAATGTGGCTAACCTGAATGCTCAGAACGAGGAGAAGTCAAAGCAGGTGGCTGCTCAGGACAAGGCATTGAACACCGCATGGTTTGTATTCGGCACCAAGAGCGAGCTGAAGGAACAGAAAATCTTGGAGAAGGGTGACGTGCTGAAGAGTGGTAACTTTAATAAGGATTACTTCACTCAAATCGATATCCGCACTCAGAAGGAAATTAAGCTGTTCTCAAAGAATGCTACCATCCTGACCAACCATCCTCAGGGCTCGTACTCTTTGGAGAAGGACGCTAAAGGCCAGTATGTTCTGAAGATCAACAATCCTAATGTATTCTGGAGCGTAAGCCGCTACTTGGTTGTTCAGGTAAAGTAACAAATCTTGCACCAAAAATCTAATACCTAATAACACTATGAACAAATATCCCAAAATTGGAATCCGCCCTACTATCGACGGACGTCAGGGCGGCGTGCGTGAAAGCCTGGAGGTAAAGACTATGAACCTGGCCAAGGCTGTAGCAGAGCTAATCAGCACTAACCTGAAGAACGGTGACGGTAGCCCTGTGGAGTGTGTCATCGCCGATTCTACTATTGGTAGAGTGGCTGAGACTGCGGCTTGTGCAGAGATATTTGAGCGTGAGGGCGTGGGTGCCACCATCTCGGTTACCTCGTGCTGGTGCTACGGCTCTGAGACCATGGACATGAATCCTCATTATCCTAAAGCTGTGTGGGGTTTCAATGGTACAGAGCGCCCAGGTGCTGTGTATCTGGCTGCCGTACTGGCTGCTCATGCACAAAAAGGTTTGCCTGCATACGGCATCTATGGCCATGACGTGCAGGACTTGGATGATAATACTATCCCTGCTGATGTTGCAGTGAAAATTCTGCGCTGGGCACGTGCTGCACAGGCAGTGGCTACCATGCGTGGTAAGAGCTACTTGAGCTTGGGTAATACCTGTATGGGTATTGCCGGTTCTATTGTGGATGCTGACTTCCTGCAGCATTACTTGGGCATGCGTACTGAATATGTGGATTTGGTGGAAATTCTGCGCCGCGTGGACTTTGGTATTTATGACCCAGAGGAGTATGAAAAGGCCATGCAATGGGTGGAGAAATTCTGCAAGACCAATGAGGGACACGACTATAACGAGGACCGTCCGCTGTTCCCTGGCACACCTATGACTACTTTCAACGGCAAGGGCAAGGGCAAGAACCGTGAGGAGAAAGATGCGGACTGGGAGTTTACCGTAAAGAATATGATGATTATCCGCGACTTGATGGAAGGTAATCCTAAGTTGTTGGAGATGGGATATAAAGAGGAGGCCAAAGGACACAACGCTATCTGTGCCGGTGTTCAGGGACAGCGCCAGTGGACAGACTATAAGCCCAACTTTGATTTTCCAGAGTCTCTGATGTGCTCATCTTATGATTGGAACGGTATTCGAGAGGCTAAGGTGTTGGCTACCGAGAACGACTTTTTGAACGGTATCTCCATGCTGTTCGGTCATTTGTTGACCAACCGTGGCGTGATGTTCAGCGACGTACGTACTTATTGGAGTCCTGATGCCGTGAAGCGTGTGACCGGATGGACAGCCGAGGGTGGTGCTGCCAATGGCTTCATCCATCTGATCAATTCGGGTGCTACGACTTTGGATGCTACCGGTGCCATGACTGATGCTGAGGGCAATCCAACCATGAAGACTCCTTGGGAAATGACTGAGGCTGATGCTGAGGCTTGCCTCAAAGCAACCCAGTGGATGCCTGCTGACCGAGACTATTTCCGTGGCGGAGGCTATTCATCTCATTTCTTGACCAAAGGCGGCATGCCGATGACTATGATGCGCCTGAATATGGTGGCTGGACTGGGACCTGTTTTGCAGATTGCCGAGGGATTCAGCGTGGAGTTGCCTGCTGATGTACACAATACCCTGGATAAGCGAACTGATCCGACATGGCCTACCACTTGGTTTGCTCCACGTTTGGATCCTGCCAAGGATGCCTTTAAGGATGTGTATAGTGTGATGAACAACTGGGGTGCCAACCACGGTGCCATTGCGTTCGGTCACATTGGTGCGGACTTGATAACCTTGGCTTCTATGCTGCGCATTCCTGTGTGCATGCACAATGTGCCAGAGGCTGACATTTTCCGTCCTGCTGCATGGAATGCATTTGGTATGGATAAGGAAGGTCAGGACTATCGTGCCTGCGCGAACTTTGGCCCTATCTACAAATAAAAACCGTCCATCCATATGACAGAAAGCAATAAGAAAGATAGTCTCATCTCAGCCAATGGGGTGAGCTATCTTATTCCTTTTATACTGATTACTTCTTGTTTTGCTTTGTGGGGATTTGCCAATGACATCACTAATCCGATGGTGAAGGCATTCAGCAAAATCTTCCGAATGAGCGTGACTGACGGAACACTGGTGCAGGTGGCGTTCTATGGCGGTTATTTTGCAATGGCTTTTCCTGCAGCCATGTTTATCCGTAAGTACAGTTATAAGGCTGGTGTACTATGCGGGTTGGGATTGTATGCTGTTGGCGCTTTTTTGTTTTATCCTGCAGCCTTGATAGGTTCGTATTATCCATTCTTGGTGGCTTACTTTATCCTGACTTGCGGATTGTCGTTCCTGGAAACCAGTTGCAATCCTTACATCCTTTCGATGGGTAGTGAAGCTACTGCCACCCGTCGACTGAATATGGCACAGTGCTTTAATCCTATCGGTTCGCTATGTGGTATGTTCGTGGCTATGAACTTTATCCAGAACAAACTGAACCCTATGGATACCGCACAACGTGCACTGCTGAGCGATGAGGAGTTCTTGGCGGTGAAAGAGAGTGACCTGCAGGTGCTGATTAATCCTTATCTGGCGATAGGATTAATCATTGCGCTGATGTTTGTGGTCATACTTCTCAAGAAGATGCCTAAGAATAACGACACAGCCGGAAGACTGGCCTTTGGTGATTCTCTGCGGAGAATTCTGTCGTTGCCGCATTATCGTGAGGGTGTGCTGGCTCAGTTCTTTTATGTGGGCGTGCAGATTATGTGTTGGACATTCATTATCCAATACGGCACACGTGTATTTGTGGCAGAAGGAATGGCAGAACAGGAGGCAGAGGTGCTTTCGCAGTCGTATAACATAGCTGCTATGGTGCTGTTTATCTGTTCCCGTTTTGTGAGCACTTATTTGATGAAGTATTTCAATGCCGGAAAGATGCTGATGATATTTGCCATTGCCGGTGCGGTATTTACAGTGGGTGTTATCGGATTACAGGACAGGCTGGGACTTTACTGCTTGGTGGCTGTGAGCGGTTGCATGAGCCTGATGTTCCCTACCATCTATGGTATTGCCCTGGACGGATTGGGCGATGATGCCAAGTTGGGTTCTGCTGGCTTGATTATGGCCATCCTGGGCGGTTCGGTATTGCCTCCTGCTCAGGCTGCCATTATTGATATGCATGAGGTGTTTGGCATGCCTGCCGAGAACGTCTCGTTCGTATTGCCGCTGATTTGCTTTATTGTGGTGATGATTTATGGTTGTCGGTCATTTAACCGTTCCTTAGCATAATAAAAAAGCCTGAGCAAAATGCTCAGGCTTTTTTGTTGCTATTTTAGTTTGCAGATTCAAATTCTTTCAGGAATCGGGTGTCGTTCTCTGAGAACATACGTAAATCCTTCACCTGGTATTTCAGGTTGGTGATTCGTTCGATACCCATACCTAATGCCCAACCGCTGTATTCCTTGCTGTTGATACCGTTCAGTTCCAAAACGTTAGGGTCTACCATACCGCAACCCAAAATTTCAACCCAACCGGTACCCTTGCAGAAAGAGCATCCCTTACCACCGCACAGGTGGCAGCTGATGTCCATCTCGGCACTAGGCTCGGTGAATGGGAAATAACTTGGACGCAGACGGATCTTAGTGTCTTCGCCAAACATCTGCTGTGCAAAACCTAACAAAGCCTGTTTCAAATCGGTAAAGCTTACATTCTTGTCCACATACAGAGCCTCTACCTGATGGAAGAAGCAGTGTGCGCGTGCGCTGATAGCCTCGTTACGGTATACACGTCCCGGGCAGATGACACGGATAGGTGGTTGGGTATGTTCCATGACACGGGCCTGTACAGAAGAAGTATGAGTGCGCAGGATGATGTCAGGATGGCTTTCTACGAAGAATGTGTCCTGCATGTCGCGTGCTGGGTGATCCTCGGCAAAGTTCATGGCTGAGAATACATGCCAGTCATCCTCTACCTCAGGGCCGTCAGCCAGGGTGAATCCCATGCGGGCAAAAATATCGATAATTTCGTTCTTGACGATGGTCAGCGGATGACGGGTTCCCAATGCCACTGGATAGGCTGTGCGGGTCAGGTCCAAATCGGCACTGCCATTGTCGCTTGTTTCAAATGTCTCTTTTAACTCGTTGATGCGGTCCTGAACCTTGGTCTTCAGTTCATTCATCTTCATACCAACTTCCTTCTTCATCTCGGCAGGAACTTGGCGGAAATCATTCATCAAAGATGGAATCAAACCTTTCTTGCTTAAATACTTGATGCGGAGAGCCTCCAACTGCTCGGCATTTTCTGCCTTCAGAGTCTCAACTTCAGCAAGCAACTGTTGAATTTTATCAATCATATTTTGAGGTTTACTTGTTACATTTAAAAATTCTGCGCAAAGTTAAACAATTAATTGCAATTATGGCTTAAATTAAGAAATAAAGATGTATTTTTGCAATACTTTTCAAGTTAGTTTGTGATGAAGAAGTTGGTTTGGGCTTTTTGTGCGTTAGTTCTGCTAATGGCATGTAATGGCAGCAAAACTCAGGTCACGGAGGAAGAACAGATTGTGATTCAAGATACAGTGGAGTCTGACACGCTGGATTTAGCAGAGGCAGAGGAAGCCTTGCCGGCACGTGCGGACGAGCTGTTTGATGATTTTATCTTTAACTACTCCACTGATTCTGCTGTTCAACACGTGCGCACTTTTTTCCCTTTGCCTTATTCTATAGACGGAGAGAAGACTGTCATTAAGAAAAAAGAGTGGGAGCATGACCCTCTTTTTTCTAATCGTGATTTTTATACCGTTATCTTCAATTCTGAGGATGAACTGCAATTGGAAAAGGATACGTCGCTTATTCAAGTTCGCGTGGAATTTTTGAACTTGCAAAAAAAGAAGGCTAAGCGCTACCAGTTTAAGCGTTACCAGGGTGTGGGCGTATGGTGCCTTTACGGCATTGATGAGGAGGATATGAATCCGGAAGTAGATGCTTATGAATTCTTGGATTTCTATAAGCAATTTGCTTGTGATTCTGTGTTTCAGCGCCAGCATGTGACCGATCCTCTGACATTTATTACGACAGATCCGGATGATGACTTCGGCGTGATAGAGACAACTTTGGAGTTGGACCAGTGGTTTGCTTTCCGTCCGAATTTGCCGGAAAACGAGTTGACGAATGTGAACTACGGACAGACCTATCCTGTGGGTATTGCTACCAAGACTTTGTGTATTCACGGGTGCAATAATGGAATAAATAACATCCTGACTTTTGCCCGTCAGGGCGGCCGTTGGATGTTGGTATCCTTTGAGGATACGAGCTATTGATCTATTGATAAAAAAGCATGAGAGAATATCATCATTATTCGTTAGTAAACCATACAACCTTTGGCATTGATGCCGTCACTGACCGATTTGTGGAATACGAGTCTGTGGACGAGTTGCTTTCTCTTTTACCCGACTTGCAAAATACCCCTTTTCTTCAAATCGGAGCAGGAAGTAACCTGTTGTTTACCAAACCATTTCATGGTATAATACTGCATTCGGGAATAAAAGGAATTTCGGTGAAGGAAGACGATGATTCCGTATTGCTGAAAGCAGCATCGGGCGAGGTGTGGGACGATGTTGTGTCGTATGCGGTAAAGCACGGATGGAGCGGTATGGAAAACCTCTCGGCCATTCCGGGCGAGGTTGGAGCCAGTGCCGTGCAGAACATCGGTGCTTATGGCGTGGAGGCCAAGGATCTGATTGTCGAGATGGAAGCCCTGGAGGTTAAAACGGGCCAGATATTCGTGATTCCCAACGGGGACTGCTGCTACGGTTACCGCCATAGCATTTTCAAGGATTTGTGGAAGGGTCGTTTCATTATTTTGTCGGTGACCTATAGACTGCAAAAATCATTTGTACCCAAGTTGGATTATGGAAATATCCGTACAGAACTGGAACGGAATTTGGGTGAAAACTACGAGGGGATTCTCACTCTGTCTCAGTTGAGAGAGACCATTGTAAATATCCGTCATGCCAAGTTGCCGGACCCTAAAGTTCTAGGAAATGCAGGCAGTTTCTTTATGAATCCAGTGATAAGCAGAGACCTGCACATGCTGCTGGAGAAACAGGGCTTTATTGTGCCCTTCTATGAGGTGGATGAAGACCGAGTAAAGGTCCCAGCTGGTTGGCTGATAGAACAGTGCGGATGGAAGGGTAGGAGAATAGGCAATGTCGGTGTGTACGAGAAACAGGCTTTAATTTTGGTCAATCACGGAGGGGCGTCAGGTGAGGAGATTGTAGCCTTGAGCGATGCCATCTGCCAAGATGTAAAGTCGAAATTTGGAATAACTATCCATCCTGAGGTGAATTTTATATGAAAGTAACGCTTTTAGGTACAGGAACATCCTGTGGCGTGCCACAGATAGGATGTGAGTGCGATGTCTGCAAGTCGGCCGATCCGCGTGACAAACGGTTGCGCTGTTCGGCACTGGTGGAGGACGGCTGTAAGCGTATCTTAATAGATTGTGGTCCTGATTTCCGCGAGCAAATGCTCCGGGTGGATTTCGGCCCCTTGGATGCTGTACTGATTACCCATGAGCATTATGACCATGTGGGTGGCTTAGACGATCTTCGCCCATTCAGTATTTTCGGTGATGTGGATGTTTATGCCGAGCAGTTCTGTATCGATCATTTGTTGGAGCGGATACCCTACTGCTTTACTCCGAAGGAGAAACGTTATCCAGGCGTGCCATCCATTAATCTGTTGCCTTTAGAACCCCATGTCCCAATACGGATTGCATTGAAGCAACCTGCACAGATAGATGAACGTTACATGGAGAGTCGGATGAGAGACAAGCGCCAGCGTATCATTGATGAAAGACTGATGGTAAAAGATTTAGATAAACCATTGGAAATCATTCCTATCCGCGTGATGCACGCCCAATTGCCCATTGTGGGATTCCGCATGGGAAAATTGGCTTATATAACCGATATGTCATCTATTCCAGAAGAGGAGCTGACCTATCTTGAAGGGGTGGAAACCCTGATTGTCAATGCTCTCCGCCATAAGCCTCACCGCAGTCACCAGACCATAGAGGAAGCTACCGCTTTTTCACAAAGGATTGGTGCCCGCGAGACCTATTTTATCCACATGTCGCATCATATTCTGCCTCATGCGCAGGAAGATGCTAACCTGCCCGAGCACTTTCATCTGGCCTATGACGGTCAGGTAATCATGGTTCCTTAATCCCCCCGAAAAGCCAGAAAAATCAGAACGGTCCTTCACCTTTGGGCGAGGACGGCTTGCTGATGGATTTCGGTTTGGATGTCTTTTTCTTTTTCTTCTTCTCCCACTCGGCTTTTCGCTTTAAGTAGTCTTCGTAGTGGTTCTCTAAGTAATTGTCTGCCATAGTGCTTTCTTTTGAGTTGCAAAAGTACATAAAATCCAGGTATTTTTGGGTATTTGAAAAGAAAAGTGTATATTTGTCGGAAATTACTTTGGATAATACTGAATGAAAGAATTCGTTATATCGGAAGCTCAAACGGAAACCGCTATTCTGGTGGCGTTGATCACTCCTCAACAGGACGAAAGAAAGACCACTGAGTATTTGGATGAATTGGAGTTCCTGGCTGATACGGCAGGAGCTAAGACTATTCGTCGCTTTACCCAGCGTGTCGATGGTCCCAGCTCTATCACTTACGTCGGAAAGGGTAAGTTGGAGGAAATTCGTGCTTACATCGAGGAGAAGGAGGACGAGGAAGACCCCGTGGGTATGGTCATCTTTGATGATGAATTGTCTGCCAAGCAGTTGCGTAATATTGAACAGATCCTGAAAATAAAGATATTGGACCGTACTTCCCTGATTTTGGACATTTTTGCGATGCGTGCACAGACCGCCAATGCCAAGACTCAGGTGGAGTTGGCTCAGAACCGTTATATGCTGCCTCGTCTGCAGCGTTTGTGGACTCACTTGGAACGCCAGGGCGGTGGCTCCGGTGGCGGTGGAGGTAAGGGTATGGTAGGTCTTCGTGGTCCTGGTGAAACCCAGTTGGAGATGGACCGCCGTATCATTCTGAATCGTATGGCATTGCTGAAAGAGCGTCTGGCTGAGATTGACAAGCAGAAAACGACTCAGCGAAAGGGACGTGGTCGACTGATTCGTGTAGCTTTGGTAGGATATACCAATGTCGGTAAGTCTACCCTGATGAATGTGCTGGCAAAAAGTGACGTGTTTGCGGAGAACAAATTATTCGCAACCTTGGACACCACTGTCCGAAAGGTTATCATTGAAAATCTGCCTTTTCTGCTAAGCGACACTGTAGGATTTATCCGCAAGTTGCCTACTGATTTGGTGGAATCGTTCAAGAGTACCCTGGACGAAGTTAGAGAGGCTGACTTGCTGTTGCATGTGGTGGACATCTCACATCCTGATTTTGAGGAACAGATTCAGGTGGTGAACAAGACACTGGCTGATTTGAAATGCAGTGAAAAACCTCAGATGATTATCTTCAATAAGATTGACGCTTATACCTATGTGGAGAAGGCCGAGGATGACCTGACTCCGAAGACAAAGGATAATATCACGCTTCCGGAACTGATGAAGACCTGGATGGCTAAGTTGAATGAGAACTGCCTGTTTATATCTGCTCGCGAGAAGACCAATCTGGAGGAACTGAAGACCGTAATCTATCAGAAGGTCCGTGAACTTCATGTACAGAAGTATCCATATAACGATTTCCTATTCCAGAAGTATGATGAATCTGGTGAAATAGAATAAACACTAATTAATAATATAATATTATGGCAAACGTAGAATTTAAGTATGCTCCTATGTTCCAGACGGGCAA
>JAKSLP010000063.1 GCA_024401115.1 Bacteroidaceae bacterium
GGGTTTCCGTCCCCCGATAACGGGGGAACCGAAGGGGGTGTAAAGACCATTGAAGTCCCCTTGTGTAGTTACCTGGTAAAAACAGACATCCCAAACGTTTCACAACGTCTGGGATGCACCAATTTGATAACAATAAATACTTCGTACTAGAACGCGTAATTTTTTTCAATATAACTTATAAATGCTTTGTTCAACATGCGGTAACCTCCAGGGGTTGGGAAATTACCGGTAAAATACCAATCACCGGTGTGGTTAGGACAGGCTTTCTGTTGTCCCTCGATTGTCTGATAGATAATCTCTACCGGAGTGCTGACATCCGATGGTTTCAGCAATTCCACTATCTTTTTCGAGATTTCCTGATCGGTAAACGGCTCATAGATATCCTTCACCACATTGACAATCTGCTCCATCGGCAGGTTCTCCTGCTGCTTGGCCTTGCGATAGGCATTGGTGATGATATGCTGCATGCCCCGTTCCTCCAGCAGGGCGATGGCTGCCTTGAAAGCGATGAACTGCTCCATGCTGCTCATATCGATGCCGTAGTAATCCGGATAGCGGATCTGAGGGGAAGAGGATACGATAATGATCTTCTTCGGATTCAGGCGGTTCAGGATACCGATAATGCTCTGACGCAGGGTAGTACCGCGCACGATGCTGTCGTCAATAACCACCAGGTTATCCACATGAGGCACCAGACTGCCGTAGGTGATGTCATAGACATGAGCAGCCAGGTCATTACGGCTGTTGCCTTCGGCAATGAAGGTACGCAACTTGATATCCTTGAGGGCCACCTTCTCACTGCGCACACGCATGGACAGGATTTTCTCCAGTTCAGCATGGTCAGGTTTGTGTCCTAACGCCTCAATCTTCTTCACTTTCAGTTCATTCAGGTAAATATCCATACCCTCCAGCAAACCGTAGAAAGCAACTTCAGCTGTATTAGGAATGAAGGAGATGACGGTGTGTTCCACATCATAATCCACGGCTGGAAGAATCTGCTCCACCAGGTTGCGACCCATTTCCTTGCGCTCCTGATAGATGTCCACGTCACTTCCGCGGCTGAAATAGATACGCTCGAACTGGCAGGCACGCTTGATCTGAGGAGCATTTACCTGCTCCAGGCGCATCTGGCCGTACTTGTTCATCAGCAGAGCCTGTCCCGGTTCCAGTTCCGTAATCTGCTCGGCCTTGACATTCAGAACCGTCTGAATGACGGGACGCTCGGATGCTAAAACCATGATTTCATCGTCACAATACCAGAATGCGGTGCGGATTCCCCAAGGATCACGGATGGCAAACGACTCGCCACTTCCGGTTAAACCACAGATCACATAACCGCCATCCCAGAAGCAACTGCTGGTACGCAGCACATTGGCCAGGTTCACGCGGTTCTCAATCTCCAGTGTCAGGTTCATACCTTCCAGGCCTTCCTCCATGCACTGGTTGTAGCAACGCTCCACCTCACGGTCCAGACGGTGTCCCACCTGTTCCAGCATGATATACGTATCGGCATACTTACGCGGATGCTGTCCGTGAGCTACAATCTCCTCGAAAACCTTATCCACATTGGTAAGGTTGAAATTACCGCAAAGAGCCAAGTTCTTGGCGCGCCAGTTGTTGCGGCGCAGAAACGGATGAATGAACTCCATACCGCTCTTTCCGGTGGTACTGTAGCGCAGATGGCCCATATAAGCCTCGCCGATGAAAGGTGATTCGGCCGTAACCCCATTGGCCAGATCGGCATTAATGGAGTTGAACACCTCAGTAATGGCACTGGTACCTGCCGCACGCTCACGGAACATGTATTCATCGCCAGGCTCGGCATTCAGTCGCACACAAGCCAGACCGGCACCTTCCTGTCCGCGGTTGTGCTGCTTCTCCATCAGTAGGTACATCTTATTCAAGGCATACATGAACGTACCGTACTTTTTCTTATAATAATCAAGCGGTTTGAGTAGGCGAATCATAGCCACGCCACACTCATGTTTCAGTTGTTCCATTTCTTAATATGCTTGTTCGTGAACACCCTTAACAGCACGTCCGCTTGGGTCGTTCATATTCTTCCATGCTGCATCCCATTCCAGAGCGATAGCCGTAGAGCAGGCTACGGATGCCTCGTGAGGCACACTCAGAGCGGCACTGTTGCTTGGGAAATGCTCCTCGAAAATGCAACGGTAGTAGTATTCCTCCTTGCAGAGCGGAGTATTGATAGGGAAGCGCTGTGCTGCATGAGCCATCTGGTCATCGGTAACAGCCTCCTCGGTAATCTTCTTCAGGGTATCAATCCACGAGTAACCGACGCCATCGCTGAACTGCTCCTTCTGACGCCATGCTATCTCCTCAGGAAGCATATCTGCAAATGCCTCGCGAACGATGCGCTTCTCAATGTTGCTGCCAGGCCACATCTTAGCCGATGGATTGGTGCGCATGGCTACATCCAGGAATTCCTTATCCAGGAATGGCACACGGCCCTCAACACCCCAAGCAGACAGACTCTTGTTAGCACGCAGACAGTCGTACAGGTGCAACTTGCCCAATTTTCGTACAGTTTCATCGTGGAATTCCTTGGCATTCGGTGGCTTATGGAAATACAGGTAACCGCCAAAAATCTCATCAGCACCCTCGCCACTCAGCACCATCTTGATACCCATGGACTTGATGACACGGGCCAACAGGTACATAGGAGTAGATGCACGGACGGTGGTTACATCGTATGTCTCAATGAAATAGATCACATCACGGATAGCATCCAGACCTTCCTGAATGGTGTAGTTGATCTCGTGATGTACGGTACCGATATGCTCAGCCACCAAGCGTGCCTTGGCCAAATCAGGTGCACCCTTCAAACCCACAGCAAAAGAGTGGAGGCGAGGCCACCATGCCTTGGTACTGCCGTTGTCCTCAATGCGGTTCTCGGCAAATTTCTGGGTAATGGCGCTGATTACGCTACTGTCCAGACCACCTGAAAGCAGTACACCGTAAGGCACATCACTCATCATCTGCTTCTTCACTGCCTCACGCAGGGCCTGACGGATATCCTCGCTGCTGGCATAATTGTCCTTTACCGCATCGTATTCCATCCAGTCGCGCTGGTACCAACGCTGCATACCTGGTTCCTTGCTCCAGTAGTAATGGCCTGGGAGGAAAGGCTCGTAATACTCGCAGTTGCCTTCCAAAGCCTTCAACTCACTGGCAACGTATACTTTACCGTCGCTGTCAAAACCGATATACAATGGAATAACGCCAATCTGGTCGCGGGCAACCAGGAACGCATCCTGCTCCTCATCATAGAGGGCGAAAGCGAAGATACCGCTCAGATCCTCCAGGAAATCAATGCCTTTATCACGATACAGAGCCAGAATAACCTCGCAGTCGCTACCTGTCTGGAACTCGTACTTACCGGCATAGCGGCGACGGATATCCTGATGATTATAGATTTCACCGTTTACTGCCAGCACCTGCTTTCCATCGGGAGAAAACAGGGGCTGCTTACCACTCTCAGGGTCTACGATACTCAGACGTTCGTGAGCCAAAATGGCGGTTTTACCGCAATAAATACCGCTCCAGTCTGGTCCGCGGTGACGGATCTTCTGACTCATCTTCAGCGCCTTCTGACGCAATTCAGGAGTCTGATCCTTAATATTGAAAATAGATACTATTCCGCACATATGAATTTTTTTTTTTTATCTGTCATCCTATTATCATCCTTTTGTCATCCTGAGTGAAACGAAGGATCTTTCCTGGCTAGTAGTGCCATTATAATATTACTACTACTTATTTAGAAAGATTCTCTCTCCGTTTCACTACGAGAGCGAACAAGTTCGAGCGCTTCACATTCGTTCAGAATGACAAAACTATGAAGACGATATTATTTACTCAAATACTTATCAACTAATTTTGCTGCATCACGTCCAGAAGCCATGGCACGGACAACCAGAGAGGCACCGTTGGCAGCATCACCGCATACAAATACGTTCTTAGCGTATTCTGGGTGCTGTGGCTTCAGGAATCCCATAGCCAGGAAGCAGATTTCACACTTGATGATCTCAGGCTCACCGGCTTCCACCATCAATGGGCGACCGC
Source organism: Bacteroidaceae bacterium (assembly GCA_024401115.1). Taxonomy (GTDB): domain Bacteria; phylum Bacteroidota; class Bacteroidia; order Bacteroidales; family Bacteroidaceae; genus Minthousia. The sequence goes on from JAKSLP010000063.1 coordinate 4,084, forward strand.
CTTCAGGATTTGGTTTCCAATCAATTGGCTGAACACGAACTCCAGTCAACTTGCCGTCTTTACCGATGAATTCAAGGGAATTTATGTTCCAGCGGCGGGTACAGCCTTCCTCATGAGAAGAGGTGGTCTTCAGCACGCGTGGATAATTTGGCCATGGGTTCTGTGGGTCTTCAGGACCCTCCACTGGCTTTGGCATAATCTCAATCTGAGTTACCGACTTACAGCCCTGACGGTGTGAGGTACCGATACAGTCGCTACCGGTATCACCGCCACCGATTACCAATACGTCCTTGCCCTTGGCGGTAACACGCTCATCCTTGCTGAACTCCATGCCAGCCAGCACACGATTCTGCTGCGACAGCAGCTCCAGTGCCAAGTGTACGCCCTTCAGTTCACGTCCCGGAATATTCAGGTCGCGTGCAGTAGGAGTACCGGTGGAAACCACCACGGCATCAAACTTTCCAGCCAAGCCATCAGTGTTAGTCAATTCGTTTAAGTCAATAGCTGCATTAAATTGGAACTCAATTCCTTCTGCAACCAACATACGCAAGCGGCGGTTGATGATTTCCTTGTTTAACTTGAAGTTTGGAATACCGTAACGCAACAAACCTCCGGCATCCTCGTTCTTCTCGAAAACGGTAACCTGATAACCCATCTTATTCAGACGGTTGGCAGCTACCAGACCTGCAGGACCCGCACCGATAACAGCCACTTTCTTGCCGTTACGCTCATAAACCTGAGGAGTGATGTAGTTCTCACGCCATGCAGCCTCGGTAATGGCAGCCTCGTTCTCACGGTTGGTGGTAGGTGCATGATCAGTCAGATTCAGCACGCAAGCCTTCTCACACAGGGCAGGGCAGATTCTACCGGTGAATTCAGGAAAATCGTTTGTATCGTTCAGCAACTGGTATGCCAGTTCCCAATCGCCCTTGAACAAGGCATCGTTCCACTCCGGAGCCTTATTTCCCAGCGGACAAGCCCAGTGGCAGAAAGGAACGCCACAGTCCATGCAACGGCTGGCCTGTAATTTGCGGTCACTGCTATTTAATGTCTGCTCCACCTCGGTGAAGTCATGGATTCTATCGTGTAATGGTCTGTATCCGGCCTCTACGCGAGGCACAGTCAGAAATGCTTTTGGATCTCCCATTTGAAAAATTTTTAATGTTTAAAAATTTTTAATTAATAACTGATTTGCAATCAGTTATTAATAATTTGCATGTTTGCAATCTTCTCCTGTAACTTTCTCATTTTCTCTTCCTGCAATACGCGCTTGTACTCGATAGGAATAACCTGTACGAAATCCTCGATGTAGCTGTTCCAATCGTCCAGCATCTTGCGTGCCAGAGCAGAACCGGTGTACAGGTAGTGCTGACGTACCAGTTCGTGGAGTTCCTTACGTGAAGAAGCCTCCTCAACCAGGTTGATCTCTACCTGATCCATATTACAGAAGTAGTCGAAGTTGTGGTTCTTGTCCCAGACATAAGCCACACCGCCACTCATACCGGCAGCGAAGTTACGTCCAGTTTCACCTAAAACTACCACACGACCGCCAGTCATATACTCGCAGCAGTGGTCGCCTGCACCTTCCACAACAGCAATGGCACCTGAGTTACGAACAGCGAAACGCTCGCCAACACGGCCGTTGACATAAAGCTCACCGCTGGTTGCACCATACAAACCGGTGTTTCCGGCAATAATGTTATCCTCAGCCACAAACTCACTGTTGATGCGTGCAGGAGGAAGGATGGCAATTCTACCACCAGACAAGCCCTTACCGAAGTAATCGTTGGTCTCGCCCTCCAGCTTCAGGTTCAGACCCTTAACGGCAAATGCACCGAACGACTGACCTGCAGATCCCTTAAATTTAATATTGATAGCACCCTCAGGAAGACCGTTTTCACCGTATTTTTTAGCAATAACGCCTGAAAGCATCGTAGTTACGGCACGGTCGGTATTCTTGATGGCATAATCCAGATTAAGTTCCTCGCCACTCTCGATGGTACCCATGCAAGCACGGATAATCTCATCATCCTTGACATGTCCCACAGAAGTGAACTCGCCACGGTCCCAGAACAGAGGACGCTCAGTTGGCTGCATGTACAGCATGCGTGAGAAGTCGATGGTTCCCTGCTTGGTGCTCTTGTCCTGAGGCTTCACCTCAATCAGATCGGTACGTCCGATGATGTCCTTCAGCTTCTTGACACCCATTTCCGACAGGTACTCACGGGTCTGCTCTGCCAGGAAGGTGAAGAAATTGATGACATACTCGGCACGGCCGCGGAACTTGGCGCGCAGTTTCTCATCCTGAGTAGCCACACCCACAGGACAGGTGTTGGTGTTACACTTACGCATCATCACACAACCCAGGACAATCAGTGGCAATGTACCGAATGAGAACTCGTCAGCACCCAACATAGCCATGATGATCACGTCGCGTGCAGTCTTCAACTGACCATCGGTCTGCAGACGCACCTGATTACGCAAACCGTTCAGAACCAATGTCTGCTGAGTCTCTGCCAAACCGATTTCAGGAGAGATTCCGGCAAAACGCATACTGCTTACAGGGCTGGCACCGGTACCGCCTTCTGCACCGGAAATCACGATCAAATCAGCCTTTGCCTTAGCCACACCGGCTGCAATGGTACCTACACCGCTCTCGGCTACCAGCTTCACGCTGACTGCAGCTTTAGGATTCACGTTCTTCAAATCGTAAATCAACTGTGCCAAATCCTCGATGGAATAGATATCGTGATGTGGTGGAGGAGAGATCAGGGTAATGCCAGGAATAGAGTTACGGGTCTTGGCAATAATCTTATTTACCTTGAAACCAGGCAACTGGCCGCCCTCGCCAGGCTTAGCGCCCTGAGCAACCTTAATCTGGATTTCCTCGGCATTGACCAGATATTCTGCGGTAACACCGAAACGGCCGGAAGCAATCTGCTTGGTCTTGGATGACAGGCTCACGCCATCCACACTGCTGTGGTAACGCTCGTTGTCCTCGCCACCTTCACCGGTGTTGCTGCGGGTACCCAACTTATTCATGGCGATGGCCAGTGCCTCGTGTGCCTCGATGCTGATGGCACCGAATGACATGGCACCGGTAACGAAGTGACGGACAATGCTCTCAACCGATTCAACCTCCTCCATAGGAGTAGGAGTGGCTGCCTTCTTGAATCCCAGGAAGTCGCGCAGGAAGATTGGCTTCTCCTTCTGGTCCACCATCTGTGCCCATTCCTTGAATTTCTTATAGGAACCCAAACGGGTAGCAATCTGCAAATTAGCGATGGTTTCAGGGTTCCATGCATGATCAATACCATCCTTACGGTAGTTGAACAGACCGGTATTTGGCAGGAATGGCTTCAGGGTCTTAGGCGCAAAACCCTCGTCGTGCAGACGGATGGCATCCTTGGTGATATCACGCAGGTCGATACCGCCAATGGTGCTGGTCTCGGTACCGAAGTATTTCTTCAGCAAATCCTCTGACAGACCGATGGCTTCAAAGATTTTTGCACCGCGGTAGGAACGGATGGTACTGATACCCATCTTACTCATCACCTTCTTCAGTCCCTTGTCTACGGCCTTGATGTAATTGTGCTCGGCAGTCTTGTATTCCTCCTGGATCTTGTGTGTCTTTACCAGATTATCCAGTACGGCGAATGTCATATATGGATTGATGGCGCTGGCACCGTAGCCCAACAGCAGGGCAGCGTGCATCACCTCACGGATCTCACCGCTCTCTACAATCAGCGCAGTCTGTACACGCTTACCGGCATTAATCAGGTAATGGTGCACGGCACTTACAGCCAGCAGAGATGGGATAGCCGCATGAGTGGCATCGATATCACGGTCGGAAAGAATGATATAGTTTACGCCCTCATCTACGCTCTCCTCAGCCTTCTTGCAGATGCTGTCCAATGCAGAACGCATACCGCTTTCGCCCTTGGAAATCTCGAAGAGGATAGGCAACTTGATGGTTTTGAATCCCTTGTAGCGGATGTTACACAGCATATCCAACTCGGTGTTGGTCAATACCGGCTGTGGCAGGCGCACCATCTTACAGTTGCTCTCGTCCGGAGTCAGGATGCCGGAACCCACGCGTCCGATATACTCGGTAAGCGACATTACCAGTTCCTCGCGGATAGGGTCGATGGCAGGGTTAGTTACCTGAGCAAACTGCTGACGGAAATAGTTGAACAGAATCTGAGGCTTGTCAGAGATGACAGCCAGCGGAGTATCGTTACCCATGGCAGCCACAGGCTCCTGGCCGTTGGTACACATAGGAATAACGGTCTTGTCGATATCCTCCTGTCCAAAACCGAAGGCACGAAGCTTGCGCTCGTAGTCAGGAACGGAATTCTCCACCTTACGGCCCGACTTCAGTTTCTCCAACTGGATACGGTTGGTTGACAGCCACTGACGGTAAGGATGCTCATTAGCCAGCTTTTCCTTGATTTCACCGTCATAATAGATCTTACCTTCCTGAGTATCAATCAGCAAAATCTTACCAGGCTGCAGACGGCCCTTGCTGACTACATCGCCAGGCTCAAAGTCCATCACACCCACCTCGGATGCCACTACCATCATGCCCTGCTTGGTAATGGTATAGCGACTTGGGCGCAGACCGTTACGGTCCAGCATACCGCCGGCATAGCGGCCATCGCTGAACATCAGGGCAGCAGGGCCGTCCCATGGCTCCATCAAAATAGAGTAATATTCATAGAAAGCTTTCAGTTCCTCGCTGATAGGGTTCTTGTCATTGAACGACTCAGGAACCAGGATGGCCATGGCCTGAGGCAACGACAAACCGCTCATTACCAGGAACTCAAATACGTTGTCCAGACTGGCAGAGTCGCTCATGTTCTCCTGCAGGATAGGGCGGATATCCTTGATATCACCCAGTGCCTCGCTGGAAAGAACGCTCTCGCGGGCCTTCATCCAACCGCGGTTGCCACGTACGGTATTGATCTCACCGTTGTGGCACAGGAAACGGAAAGGCTGAGCCAGTTTCCACTTTGGGAAAGTGTTGGTACTGAAACGCGAGTGTACCAGTGCCAGGCCGGAAGTGAAGTAATTGTTGCTCAAATCAGGGAAGAAGCGGCGCAACTGACCTGAAGTAAGCATACCTTTATATATAATGTCACGGCAAGACAACGAGCAGATGTAGAAATCCTCGTCGTCGATGCGGTTCTCAATCTTCTTGCGGATCTTGTACAGGATACGGTCCAGTACAGGAACGTTCTCATCGGCTACACCGGTGATGAACACCTGCTTGATGTCAGGCTGCTCGGCACGCGCACCCACACCCGGAACATCATCGTTCACAGGCACATTGCGCAGATGCATCAACTGCAGTCCCTCACGCTCAATCTCCTCAATCATCACACGCAGGATATCAGCCTGGCGGTTCTGGTCCTTAGGCAGGAAAATCAAACCGGTACCGTAACGTCCCTTTTCAGGAACAGGAATACCCTGCAACAGAATAAACTCGTGGGGAATCTGAAGCAGAATACCCGCACCGTCACCCGTCTTGTCGCGGGTCTCGGCACCGCGGTGCTCCATGTTCTCCAATACCTTCAAAGCGTTATCCACCAACTCATGGCTTTTGTTGCCATGGATATTGACAACCATACCCACACCACAGGCATCATGCTCGTAGAGTGGGTTGTAAAGTCCTTTATTTACTTGTTCCATACTCTCTTATTTATTGTTAGTAACCACCTGCGCCGCTCTCGCGGAACAGGTGGAATTGGTGTTATTAATAATTAAATATAAAGAAGCTCCCTGTATTTAGGCAGGGTCCACATTCTGTCATCAACAATCAGCTCCAGCTTGTCGATGTGGTAGCGGATTGGATCGAAGAAGTTCTCAACGGTATCGTGATAAGCGATAGCCTTCTCACGCTCGTCGGTCAGTTTGTTGGCAGCCTTACGTGCCTCAACCATCAGTTCTACATTTTCAGAGATAAAGGCGGTATGCTTACCGATCTTCTCAATCAGTACCATATTCTCCTTTGCCAGCTCCTCAACCTTCTCTGCGCTGAAGATAGACTTCAACTTGAAGATGTTGTCAATCAGCTTGCTCTGATACTCAGTAGCGATAGGAATGATGTGATTCATAGTCAGGTCACCCAGAACGCGGGCCTCAATCTGAATCTTCTTGGTGTAGGTTTCCCACTTCACCTCGTTGCGTGCCTCCAGCTCCTTGGCTGTCATCACGTTCATCTGCTCGAACATAGCCACTGACTCTGGAGCCAGGTAGCTGTCGAAGATAACAGGACAGCTAGTCTCGCAGTCCAGACCGCGCTTGGCAGCCTCTTCCTTCCACTCGTCGCTGTAGCCGTTGCCCTCGAAGCGGATGTTCTTACACTCCTTGATCCACTCACGCAGCACCTTCAGCAGTGCAGATTCCTTGGTCTCGCCAACCTCAATCAGGGCGTCAACCTCAGCCTTGAACTTGGTCAGCTGCTCAGCTACGGCAGTATTCAGCACAATCATGGCAGTTGCACAGTTGGCCTGTGAACCTACGGCACGGAACTCGAAGCGGTTGCCGGTGAATGCGAAAGGAGAGGTACGGTTGCGGTCGGTGTTATCCAGCATAATCTCAGGAATCTGAGCAATTTCCATGTTGTAACCGATCTTCTCGCCAGTCATCAGGTCGCCCTCGCTGAACTCTACAGCATCCAGCATGCTCGACAGCTGCTTGCCCAAGAAAGAAGAGATGATTGCAGGAGGTGCCTCGTTTGCACCCAGACGGTGAGCATTGGTAGCACTCATGATGGAAGCCTTCAGCAGACCGTTGTGCTTGTAAACAGCCATCAGCGCATTCACTGCGAAGGTGATGAAACGCAGGTTCTCCTTCTCAGTCTTGCCAGGGCCGAACAGCAGTGTGCCGGTATCGGTACCTAAAGACCAGTTGCAGTGCTTACC
>JAKSLP010000064.1 GCA_024401115.1 Bacteroidaceae bacterium
CTCTTGTACTACTTCTGTTTGTTTTTCTCAGTCTATCAAAGATCGCTTATCTTCTTGTTTCGCCTGTAATATGAAAACCCATATTTTATTTGCGAAAGTGATGCAAAGGTACGGCAAGAAATTTAATTGCCCAAGAATATGAACTTTTATTTTAATGAAAACTATTAAATAAATCCGTTTTCCAAAATACACCTTATTAAATAATTAAAGATGCTGCAAAAAAAGACGGAACTAATCGGTAAAACCCATCAATTCCGTCTTTTCCTATTTGAAGAAATTATTTTTGTGCCTTAAAGAGCTTATTGCCCTCGCCATCATAGAAAATCACAGCATCGTTCTGCCACTCATAACGAGCCACTTTATTAAATGCAGCCAGGAACTCGTCCTCCCGAATCTCATCCGGACAAGCCATCTTGGTTGCACCACCCTCTGTGAAACTAAGGCTTCCATCTGAATCTGCAGCATATACTGCAAAAATCGAATTACACCCTACGGTTGCATTCACGCGATTATCCTGAAATGAGATCATGCACGGATTCTCCTCTTCTGATTCCAAGGCTGTTCCGTTTAATTCTACCAATTTAAATTCCTGATTATCCAATGAAGCTTGTCCTTCGGTGCATGATACCAAAATAAATAAGCCGGCAATAGCTGCCAATTCTAGTACGTGTTTCATATTTATGATTATCCTCAATGTTACATTACATTTTTAGTGCTGCAAATATAGCCTAATTCCCGAAATCCTCAAAAATATTAACTATCTTTGCACCTCAATTCAAAATGACACTCCATGATTACAGTAGATAACTTGGCCGTTGAATTCGGTGGAACAACTTTATTTTCAGGTATTTCGTTTCAGATTAATGAAAAGGACCGCATAGCTCTGATGGGTAAAAACGGTGCTGGCAAGAGTACCCTTCTGAAGATACTTGCCGGTGTACGACAGCCTACCCGCGGAACGGTTTCCGCTCCTAAGGATTGTGTAGTAGCTTATCTGCCACAGCACCTGATGACCGAGGACGGACGTACCGTTTTCGAGGAAACCGCACAGGTGTTTGCCTATCTGAAAGAAACTGAAAAGGAAATTGAGGCACTGAATAACGAGCTGACTGTCCGCACCGATTACGATAGCGATGAGTACATGCAACTGATTGAAAAAGTAAGTGCTCTGAGTGAAAAGTTCTATGCTATCGATATGACTCATTTTGAGGAGGATATCGAGAAAACACTGCTGGGTTTAGGTTTTGAGCGTACCGATTTCAACCGTCCTACCAGTGAATTCAGTGGCGGATGGAGAATGCGTATCGAATTGGCCAAGTTGCTGTTGAAAAATCCGGATGTGCTCTTGCTGGATGAGCCTACCAACCACTTGGACATTGACAGTATCCAATGGCTGGAACAGTTTATCCGTGAAAGCAGCAAAGCTGTGGTAGTCATCAGTCACGACCGTAAGTTTGTAGACAGCATCACCACCCGTACCATCGAGGTGACCATGGGACGCATCTACGACTACAAAGCCAGCTACAGCCAGTATCTGGAATTGCGCAAGGAGCGTCGTGCTCAGCAACAGAAGCAATATGAGGAGCAGCAGAAGATGATCCAGGAAACCAAAGACTTCATCGAGCGTTTCAAGGGCACCTACAGTAAGACGCTGCAGGTACAGAGCCGTGTGAAAATGCTGGAAAAGCTGCAAATCATCGAAGTGGACGAGGAAGATACCAGCGCATTGCGACTCAAGTTCCCTCCTTCCCCACGCAGCGGCCAGTATCCGGTAATTGCCGATGGTGTGGGAAAGGCATTTGACAGAAAGACCATCTTCAAGAACGCATCGTTCACCATCGAACGTGGAGAGAAAGTGGCCTTTGTGGGCCGAAACGGTGAGGGAAAATCCACTTTGGTAAAGTGTATCATGAATGAGCTGGAGCACGAGGGCACATTAACCTTAGGCCACAATGTACAGATCGGTTACTTTGCCCAAAACCAGGCCTCGCTTTTAGACGAGGAACTGACCGTATTCCAGACCATCGACGATGTGGCTAAAGGTGAGATCCGCAATAAGATCCGTGATCTGTTGGGGGCTTTCATGTTCGGTGGTCCTGAAGAGAGCATGAAGAAAGTCAAAGTGCTGAGTGGTGGCGAGCGAACCCGTCTGGCCATTCTGAAACTCCTTTTGGAACCCGTAAACCTGCTCATTCTGGATGAGCCTACCAACCATCTGGACTTAAAGACAAAAGATGTTCTGAAGCAGGCGCTGATTGATTTCGATGGTACCTTGATTGTGGTAAGTCATGACCGTGATTTCCTGGACGGCTTAGTCAATAAGGTATATGAGTTTGGTCACCAGCGTGTCAAGGAACACCTTTGCGGAATCTACGAGTTCCTTGAGACCAAGAAGATGGAAACGCTGCAAGAGCTGGAGCGTAAATCATAATGACATATTTTTTCCGCAGGCACGGAATACTTTTTCCGTAGGCACGGAACAGCTGCATCACCTAAGTAGCTAAACCTTTTCCGTAAGCACGGAATATTTCGGTCACTTAAGTGGATGCAGACCATTCACTCTACTGCAAAAACATAAAATGTAAAAATAGGTAAACTCTCCATTAAACACAACATAAATCATTGTTTTACTGAATAATAAACTAGTGGAGAGTTAGTTTCAACTTTCCACTAACTTTCCACTAACTCTCCACTAACCCTCCACTAAACCAAATCCAAATATAGGTCACTAAGTACCCCAATCTGCAAACATGTTTTTTAGTGATTTTTTTATCACTTCAGCTAAAGAATTGAGGCATATTTCTTTATCTATCTATTCCAGAAAAAGTCATGGGAAAAGGTGGATTAAATATGAGGAAAAACTTGCAAACTGCATATAAAATGTCGTATATTTGCGTCCGATTTCAAAACCAGTAAATACAATGAAAAGCTAACAGAGAAAGTGGCGAAAAAAATCCTGCACCGTCGGCAAACAGTACAGGATGATTAAAAGGTTATTTCCCGATTGGTAGCCTCAGCCACTCAAACAGTAACGGAACCTTAAACTAGCACTGCAAAGGTATTGCCTTTCTTCTTTAGAGTTCCATAAATCGGATTTGTTAACATTAATTTAACTTTCGTTCACACTTAAACTCCGTATTTATGGCAGAAAATACCATGAACGCTACCACTGGCTCCCTACAGGAGCAAATTGAGATGCTGGAAGAGTGTCTCTTTGAGAATTATGAAGTCCGCTACAACGAGTTGTCGGACAAGTTTGAAATTCGCGAACGTGAAGAAGGAAAAGACTTTCGTCCTATTACTCGCGAGGTATTCAACAAGTTGTGCCACCGTATTAAAAAGAAAGGCCTGGAGATTCCAAGCCTGAAGCAGAACCTGGAGGAAATCATTTACTCCGAGGACACCGAGACTTACAGCCCTATCGGCGATTACCTGAACAACCTTCCTGAATGGGATGGTCACAATTACATCGCAGATTTGTTTGGCTGTATTCCAGGTATCACTTCCGAGTTGGAACATCTGTGCTCTATCTGGTTCCTGTCTGCAGTGGCACATTGGCTTAAGATGGATACCCTTCACGGCAACGAGGTTGTTATTGCGCTGATTGGTCAGCAAGGTTGCGGAAAGAGCACTTTCTGTGCCAAAATCCTACCATTTCACTTGCGCTCTTATTATCTGGATCACATCAACTTAGGCAATAAGAACGACAAGGAAATGGCATTGACCAACAATTTGCTGGTCAATTTGGATGAGTTGGATCAGATTAAACCTGGCCAGCATGCCGAACTGAAGCAGACTTTGTCAAAAAGTACAGTCAACGGCCGACCTATCTATGGCCGAAGCCAGCGTATTCGTCATCGTTATGCCTCGTTTGTGGGAACCACCAATAATCCACGCCCCCTAAGCGACCCTACCGGAAGCCGCAGATATCTGTGTATACAAATTCCTGATGGCGAAGAGATTAAGAACAAAGTCGAAATCAATTACGAGCAGTTGTATGCCCAAGCCGTGTACGAATTGCGCGTAAAGAACGAGCGCTATTGGTTTACCAATGAAGAGGTAAAACGCATTCAGGAATTGAATGCCGATTTCCAGAAAATTGCCGATTTGAGCACCATGATCGACTGCTGTCTGCGCCACCCAGAAGAGGGCGAATTGGTTACCCCTATGAATACCAAGCAGATAGCAGATGTGCTGAAGCGCAATTATCCAGACATTCAGAACACGGCAGGATTCAACATCAAATTGGGTGTAACCCTGAAAAAGATGGAGTTCCAGCGCAGATGCATGGCCAAAGGTCAGGAGTATTTCATTGTACCACGAAAAGCCGCTTAAAATTATGAGACGAATCAATAGAGCAAGACAGGAGCGCATGGCCCGAAAAATAGAAAGAGACCTGGAAGCGATGCGCACTAAGCCTTTGAAATATGTGTATTGCCTAAAGGAGAACTGTCCTCAGGCCGAAACCTGTCTTCACAAACTGTTTTTTGAGGGACACAAAGACAAGGACAGGGTTATCGAAGTACTGAATCCTTACCTGCAATCGGAAGGAAACTGTGTGCACTACAAGACATTAGGATGTACACAGATGATGGCAGTAGGATTTATGGGACAGGTATGTCGCATGGATGATACAACCCGAAAGAAGTTCCAGAGCGTTTGCATGAAAGACATCTGCAAAACCGTGTATTATGAGATGAGAGCAGGCAACCGTCTGCTCTCCCCCACCGAGCAGTCGTACATCCGCGAATGTGCCACCAAGGTAGGATGGAATTTCCCTGCGAACGGTTTTGACCAGATGTATGAAGTTCCCGTCTGGTAATTCAGTGGAAAGTTAGTGGAAAGTTAGTGGAGAGTTAGTGGAGAGTTGAAATATACTCTCCACTAAATATTTCACTGATAATCATAATGTTATTATTACTTAGTGGAGAGTTGGCTATTTTCAGCAAAATAGTTCTTTTAGCGGTATCCTCAGTACTCTATAATAATGGTTCGAGTTCCGGTAATATAACCTCGTCGCTTTCCTCGTCTGGATGCTGCAGGAACATACATTTTTATATTTATTATCCATTTTGGATAATCCATTTTGGATAATTGTATAAATTATTGTATCTTTGCCGAAAATGAACAAAAGCACTTTTGTCACTCCACATGATAACCTGCAATTTAGGAGTTTATGAACTATACGATAAATTCTTTGCAGCCAGGATTACTCGATAATTACAAAGGTGCTGATAGCGCTATTTAGGTACCAAGTGCAAAAAACCGAATCAAACGCTACGCATGGAACCGCAGTTGTGCCATCCTTAGATGCTCCAACTATTTTCCCTGATGAGTATTAAGACGTCTTTTGTAAATGGCGATAAAAGAGATATCTATAATACCTTTATCATAATACTTGTTGCACTTGAGCATTTTCAATATCATAGAGCTGCCCACAACGTTCACTAGCAATTTCCTCATAATCACTTTCGTTGGGCCTGGCAATAAAATACTCACCACCAGACATCTGTTCAGAAAGACGACCAGTAGCCCAGCACATCTTGCATCCCTTTATTTCTGGGTGTGTAGATAAATCAGATACCTGGCTTTGGAGCTTCTCAAGTTTTGAAACATTCATTTCGATTTCTTTCAGAAGGGTAGACATTTCATTGCTCTTCTGTCGCATCTCATTCACATATTTTCTATAGAACATTTCAAGTTGATCTATGGATTGAGTCTTAAATGCGTTTGCATTATTATCTTTCCAAACATTGAAAAGTACGTCGTTCAATCGATCTAGAAACTTAAAGTTCTCCTCAAAATCTGAAATCTGTCTGAAAAACATAAATATATCAGTTTTGTTCTATATAGCGATCTAACTTATCTACAATCCCATTTAAACTAGATTGGCATCCATCAACCATGTTTCGAACCTGCAAGCAGAAATTCTTAGTATGTTGGCCTGCATTTTCCAATTCCGTTTGGAGTTGACGGATTTGACTGTTGATTTGCTCTACCAGCATTTCCGCCTCTTTCAGTTTGTTTCTACATTCATAATCGGTTTCGCCAATATAGGGACGAGCATTTGCACATTTAGACATCGCAAAATCATAACGATCTATGACCTCGCGAGTATGTTCTTCGATGAAATGATAGGTATTCCTTACGTCATTCGACTTGTCTGAAAGGTCATCCTTGATTTTCCTTATTTGCCTATCAATCAGTGCACCAACTATAGTGCTGCCAGTTTTAAAGTCTCCTAGTTTAGAACCATAGGCCTTTAATACGGCAACCTCTTTAACAGCAACGTCTGCCATCACCGGTTATCTTTGGTTGGTATAATCCTCTACCCTTTCAGCCAATCGAGTAATATAGGCGGAAAATTCTTTCATTTCCTGAGCTATCTTTTCTACGTTACGATGACTTACCTCAAATGTCTGCATGAATTTGGTAGCCTTCTCATCTTCCCAACTTTCACATATACGATGGGTATCGTTGTTCAGATTCTGGAAAAGAACAGAACAAGCATCTGCTGCTTGATTCAATTTTGCACTGAACTGACGAAGTTCTGCTACACTCTTTACACCGGCTTGCATTCCCATAATTATTAATTAATTAAGTTATTAATTTGTTCAGATGTTATTTGCATATAAGGAGTAAACAACGCAAAGGTATTGTTCCCCTCATTATAATAATAAGCCCTCAATCGTTCGGCATTGTTTTCCAATCTGTCAGGACGGACGTCATCCGGCAACCTTAATACCGGAATGTCCTTCTCATTACTTCTTAATAGAATCAAATGCTTGAACTTGGAATAGAGGGATTTTACATTCATGTATCCGTCATTACCCAAATACAGGTTATCAGCTTTGTCTAACTGCATAATGGTGTGAACCCCACGTTCTGTACCCTTTGACAATATGTACTCCAAGGCATCGGCTATGGTCTTCAAATGAGAAATATCTTCTGTTGGAGCAGATGTAGTAACTGTCACAGGATTATTCATGGCCAAGATGGCTGCTAAAGCATCTTCATAACTTTCCGGCTTACTATTACTTTCCGTAGCATTTTTACCTTGGTCATTTCCTTCTAGTGACATGTTGTACTTCAACTCACGGAAATTTTCTTCACCCAATATGAAAAGTACCTTTTGTCTTTTAGAATAGCCTTTTGCTATATCTTCACATATACCATGCAGAGTACTAATGCATTCACTTTTACGCACAATCCGGCATAATCCCTTTGCAAAGAGTGTATCCAACAATTCATAGTAATTGGCCTCATCATTCTCATAGCAATCCAATACGATGTATTCACAATCCACACCTTTTGCCTTGTTGACTGCCATCAGTGAAATCAAAGTATTCAAAGCCACACGAGTCACATAATGGCGGTCATTTATACCCATAAGCAGGATATTCTCACTCATATCATCCCGAAGTACTATGGACAGAGGTGCCTGCTTCAGGTTGATACCTTGTCCTGGAGATGCTACCAATTGCTGTTTACCTTTTGATGCAAGTTCAGCCACCATTTGAGGGGTGAGCTGATATTGAAGAGAACCACTGAAGTATACCTGACCGTTGGATACACATTCTGTAGTCTTGTTTTTTACAGAATCTATCAGGCGTGATTGTTCTTCTCCCTTTGCTATATAATTAAAGGTAAACAGGAATTTTCCGTCTGCACCCTGATAATAGCATTGGCCTTTGCCCTTAACCATCTTGCTTACCACCTTCTCGGTCTCCTGCTGCTCGTGGTCAGGAACCAGTCTCCGGGCATCAGCTGGCAAACATGGCAAAATGTAATGCTCACCTATCTGATTCAGAATGTCTCTACCTAATTGCGGTGCATTGGACAACGACTGGGTAGCCAAAAGCAAGTGAACACCATATGCACGTCCCTGTTGGGCTATCAGCGCAATGATATCAATCATTTCATTCTGTAAGCGGCTATTCCTTGAGCGATCAGAGAAAAGCGTCTGGCATTCATCTGCTATCAGTATAATTTGTGAAAGGTGCTTATCCTTGGATATTTTATTGAACTCATCCACATCGCTTGCTCCAGCAGAAGCTAAGATGCGTTGACGCTCCTCCATTTTTTCCTTCAATTCATAAATCACTTCGTAAGTGATACGTTCATCCGCTCTATCCACCAATACAACTCTAGAGTGCTTAATGTCTCGATAATCGTTAAACTCTACTCCTTTGAAATCCATAAGGTAAAGTTCTACATCTCCAGGGCTATACCTACTAATCATATTGATGATGATGTCATGCAAGAAACGCGATTTACCAGAACCCGTTTCTCCAATGATAAAAGCATGGTAATGCCCTTTGTTTACATCCATCTTGAATGCTACAGCTTCACCATCATCCTTACTGCCAATTGGCGCAGCAATCTCTGAATAAGTCTGAGTGTATGATGAAGACATCATATCAGAGAAATCAATTACTGGTGTGGGAGTTGTATCTTCACCATAGAGCAAATGATGGAAGTTTCTGCGATAAGCATCTATCAATGCTTCATTTTGAAGTATCGGTGTATGATTAACCAGTGTTCCTTCTTGACTATGCTGAAGAAAAGGAATAACCGTTTTATTCTCGCTATAAAGCAAATCCGGCACATGCTCAGGTAGTACTTTTGCACCAGAATTATGCATTATCACAAAGTAAATGCCTCCTTTATATCCATTTTCAAAAATAGGTTGCAACTGACTCGTATATCTTTCATAGCCCTCAGGATAGTTATTCAGTACTACCACCTCATAAGGTATTTCAATGGCTTTTTTCCGTTCATTGTATCTGGCCATATCACCGTACTTCTGCATCACAGCTTGCATGCGTTCACGTAAGCGTCTGATACATTCTGTGGCATCTCTATCTTCCATGATTACTTTTTCGTTATACACATCACTGTTGTAATTCAATGTGATGGCATCGGACATGCCAGTCATGGAAAAGTCGAATATATTGAAGCGAATTTTTCCTGGAGCAAAGCAAAGCAGCATGTTCTGTAACAAAGTGGCTTGCAGACTTTGTGCCTCGTACCACAGATTACTGTCATAAGAGATGACAAAGTTCTGCTTTCTATTCCCCTCGCATTGCCATGGCATGAAAGTAGGAGTAACGAAAACATCATCCATGATGTGATCAACCGCCACATTACCTGTAGGCAAGAAAACTGCCGAATATCGGCTAGATGCGTTCAGGAACATTCTATTAACCGTGCGTTCACACTCATCATCGGTCATGCTTTCCGACCAATTGTAATGCAACAGTTCTGGATATGAATTTCGTAAAGCATTGAATAATGAAGCAAACTGTTCCCGAGTAGCATTCAACTTGTATTGATACTCCGACTCAGTCTCTGCATCTATTTCAGAAAGAGCATGAATATACTCATCCAACAAATCCTTGATATAGTTTAAAGTCTCCATCGTTCCTCATTTTCTATCCTTAACTGGCCGTACATTCATTTGTAGTGTCTTGGTGATACTATAGATGTTTCCGCTACACTGGTTGAATTCCAAATACATGGCGCGTTCTGGATACAGATTGTCGGCTGTATCACACCAGTAGCGCCCTGCAATACCATACGAGTCATATTGTTGGGCTATGCACGAACCACCAGCAGGTAGGAATATGCGGTTACCATTGGAAGCAATAACCACAAAGCCTGGCATACCATTGTTCAAAGTCCACATCCATTGGCACCGTTGCATCAGTTCCAGCATTTCCTGCTGAGTAGGGAACCGCCAGTCTTCACCCCAAAGCTCTAGAGATTCATCTTTATTAAGCCATGTTGAATATACACCGGGGTGTTCACTGCCACGGGCACCTAAATTATGTGATGCCCACAACACACTCACTCCCATATCCACCGGTTCTGCCGTACCACGTCTCAGGCGTTCCTGCATCAGTGCATTTCTTAGGCGCTCTTCTTCCTCCCGTTTTCTCCAAAGTTCTTCTTCCCTCCTTTGTTGGGCTTCCTCTAATTCTCTCAAGTGCCTTTCCTCTTCTTCCTGTTTCTTCTTTCGGACAAGCCACTTGGACGATATCGAGATTTTATCCGGATAAATGGTACTATCTGTTGCACAAGAAGTCAAGCCGAAAGACAATGCTTGTCCTCCGGCTTGTGCATTTATTATTCTGTTCTCTATCTCTGCAAGACGACTCATAATTATACCTTATAATGATGGTGGAACACCTGGAGGCATAGTTGGAGGTACAGGTGGAGTTGTAGGTGTATTCAGGATAGATGCTACCTCTGGCACCTGAATAGCTGGTGTCCAATTGGCCAAGCCCTCCTTCCAAACCAAAGTCTGTGGGGTTAATGCACCTGTTTTCACCATTTCCTTCAGCATGTGATAGTCGAATGGGCCCTGAGCTTGACCACCGATAGCCACATGAATACTGATTTGCGGAATCTGTGGTGGAATCTGTGGAGCAGGCGCTACTGCTGGTGGAGGTGTAGTGCCGCCCATATTAATTCCTCCTCCCATATTCAGTGCGGATGGCTGCCCAATTTGTGACACAGGCTTTGGTGCACCAATCTGATTTAATCCGGATGGAGTAAATCCATTCATTGGCTGTCCCATGCCCATCATGCCACCCATAGCCATTCTACCGCTTTTCTGTAGTTCGTCAATTTGGGCATTGTATGCCTTTTCACCCAAATCTCTCTGTATACGCATACGCTCCTCACGGTCTTCCAAATCCTGTGCTCGCATCTGTCTGTCCATTTCCAGATTTGCTCCACGATTCAGAATATCCTGACTCTGGATGGTTTTCATGGCATCAATGTTCAATTCAGACTGAGCCTTCATC
>JAKSLP010000065.1 GCA_024401115.1 Bacteroidaceae bacterium
TCCCTATGATTTGGGACCGTATGCTGGAGTGTCCAGATATCTTCAAGATGGGTAATTACTGGTATCTGGTTTACAGCGAGGCTTTCCGTGCAAGCTGGAGCCGCAAGGTGAAGTACATGATGGCTGACTCTTGGGAGGGTCTGAAGGCTTGCTTCAATGATCCAGGTGCTAACTGGCCAAAGGATGATAAGGAAGGTGTTTTGGATACCCGTGCATTCTATGCAGGTAAGACTGCTACTGATGGTACCAACCGATATATCTGGGGTTGGACTCCATTCCGTACAGGTTCTACCATCCACGATAAGAACATCAACGTGGGTGCAGGTGGCGAGCCTAACTGGTCTGGTGCTCTGGTATGCCACAAGCTGATTCAGCATGAGGATGGTACGCTAACTGTTGGTATGGTTCCTGCAATGGCTGAGAAGTTCAACGTACCATGCGAAGTTAATGTGATGAATAGCAATGGCTATGCAAATGGTGCTTTGACCGGTGATGCTTATGTGTTGTACAGCCGTTTAGGTGACCATAACCATATCTCATTCACTGTTAAGACTGCCGGTGATGCAGACCGTTTCGGTGTTTCTTTCGTTCGTGGCGAGGAGTCTGATAAGTATTACAGTCTCGTGTTCAATCCAGAATGGGAGAATGGCCGTAGAAAGGTCAACTTCGAGCAGCAGGGTTCAGCTTCAGATTGCAAGTGGTTTATCGAGGGCGCTGATGGTTATATCTTCCCTCGTCCTGCAGACAATACTTATAAGATTGACATCTTCGTTGACAACTCTGTAGTAGTAACTTATGTAAACGGTGATTATGGAACCACTCAGCGCATCTATGGCGCACAGAAGAACTGCTGGAGTATCAACAGCTACGGTGGTAGCGTAACCGTTTCCGACGTTCAGGTTTCTACCTATTAATAACGAATCCAGGTTATAGTTTCTAATATTAGTAGTCAGTCCCTCCTCGGGCATTTGATGCCCTTGGGGGGATTTTCTAAAAATATTGATTCAAAAGGGTAAAAAATCAGATAATTGAACTATATTTGCAAGGCCGTGAACGAAAATTTCACGTATATTAGTTATAATGTGTCTATCTTTGCAAACATAAGATAACGACATAGCATTTAATTTTTGGAATATTTGGTGTTTTAGGGTTACCTTTGATTAGGTATTATTGAGTGTTTTCAGATAGGTGTTGGCGGGTAAGGAGATTGTTCAGGATTATTATTAAGTTAAACCGCAAATAGTCAATTATTAGAATGTTTATAAAATTAAAATAAATCTCTATGAAAAAGACTTTCTATCTGACACTCATCCCTGTGATGCTCTGTTTCTTCGCAATGGGATTTGTGGATCTGGTGGGTATTGCCTCTAACTATGTAAAGGAGGATTTGGGCCTGACCGATTCCCAGGCTAATCTGTTCCCATCGTTGGTGTTCTTCTGGTTCTTGCTGTTCTCAGTGCCTACAGGTATGCTGATGAACAAGATTGGCCGTAAGAAGACCGTATTGCTGAGTTTGATTGTTACCGCACTGTCACTGCTGATCCCAATCTTTGGTGAGACTTACATGACCATGCTGATTTCGTTCTCTCTGCTGGGTATCGGTAATGCCTTGATGCAGACTTCACTGAATCCGCTGCTGTCGTCCATCATCTCGGGCGATAAGCTGGCCAGCAGCCTGACCTTCGGACAGTTTGTCAAGGCTATTGCTTCTTTCCTGGCTCCATACATCGCTATGTGGGGTGCCGTACAGGCTATGCCTTCATTCGGCCTGGGCTGGAGAGTACTGTTCCCTGTTTATCTGGTTTTGGGTATCGCTGCCATCGTATTGTTGGGTATTACTCCTATCGAGGAGGAGAAGGCTGAGGGTAAGGCCAGCGGTTTTGCCGATTGCTTCAAACTGTTGGGTAACCCAATGATCCTGTTCTGCTTCCTGGGTATCATGTGCCACGTAGGTATCGATGTAGGTACCAATACCACTGCACCTAAGTTGTTGATGGAGCGTGTCGGCATGGACCTGAATGAGGCTGCCTTTGCTACCAGTTTGTACTTTATCTTCCGTACCATCGGTTGCTTCAGCGGTTCCATCATTCTGAGCAAGATGAGCAACAAACTGTTCTTCGCCATTAGCGTGGTGTTCATGGCTGCTTCCATGGCTTTGATGAGCTTTGGCGACACCAAGATGATCCTGTACATTGCTATCGCTCTGGTAGGTTATGGCAACAGTAACATCTTCTCTATCTGCTTTGCTAATGCCATGCAGACCCTGCCAGCCAAGAAGAACGAGGTTTCAGGTCTGATGATTATGGGTTTGTTCGGTGGAACCATCTTCCCATTGGCTATGGGTTATGCCAGCGATGCCATGGGTCAGCTGGGTGCTGTCATCGTAATGGCAGTAGGCGTTTGCTACCTGTTGTTCTGCATCACTAAAATCAAAAAGTAAACATTATAATTCCTAAATACTATGGGCAATATTGAAAAAATAAGCAAAGAGTATATCGTAGGTCTGGGAGAAATCCTGTTCGATTGTCTTCCTGATGGAAAGAAGTTGGGTGGCGCTCCTGCCAATTTTGCATACCATGCTTCTCAGTTTGGCTTGAACGGCATTGCTGTCAGCGCCATTGGTCCTGATGAACTGGGTCAGGAAGTGCTGGATCAGTTGGGCGAGAAGAACCTGCAGACCCGTCTGGAGACTGTAGATTATCCTACCGGTACCGTACAGGTAACCCTGTCGGGTGAAGGAATCCCTCAGTACGATATTTGCGAGGGTGTGGCTTACGACAACATTCCTTGGACTCCTGAAATCGAGGCTATCGCTAAGGAGACCAGAGCAGTATGCTTCGGTACTTTGGCTCAGCGCAACGAGGTTTCACGTTCTACCATCCAGAAGTTCCTGGAGGCTATGCCAGCCAAGAGCCTGAAGATTTATGATATCAACTTGCGTCAGCATTTCTATAACCAGACACTGATTGAGGATAACCTGCGTCGTTGCAACATCTTGAAGATTAACGATGAGGAGTTGGAAATCCTGGGCGAGATGTTCGGTTACCCTGAGCTGTCGGCAGAGAACAAGTGCTGGATTCTGTTGTCTAAGTACAACTTGGATACCCTGATTCTGACTTGCGGTACCGATGGCAGCTATGCCTTCACTCCAGGACAGATTTCATTCCAGCCAACTCCAAAGGTAACTGTAGCCGATACCGTTGGTGCAGGCGACTCGTTCACCTCTACTTTCTGCAGTGCATTGCTGAATGGCAAGCCTGTAGCCGATGCTCACAAGTTGGCTGTCGAGGTCTCAGCTTTCGTATGTACCCAGAACGGTGCTATGCCAGTGCTGCCTAAAGAACTGACTGACAGAGCAAAATAAGAGTTATCGTACTCAATAATAGGTTTAGAACCAAGTCATTGTGCCAAGTCTTTTTTTGGTGCAATGGCTTTGGCGTTTAAGCCGGACAACCCTAAGAACCTATAACCCAACTATCATGAAACACCTATTTGCCCTAATTTTTCTATTGCTTTTAGCTTCGTGCCGGCCGCAATCGCAGCAGTACACCATCGGTGTGTCGCAGTGCAGCCAGGATGAGTGGCGTGAAAAACAGAACGAGGAGATGCAGCGCGAGGCTATTGTGGAGCGTAACATCACCTTGGATTTCCGGTCGGCCAAGGACAATACTGACCAGCAGATCAAGGACATTCAGTATTTCATTGATAAGAAAGTGGATCTGCTCATCGTATCGCCTAATGAGGTGGAGAAGGTTACTCCCATCATCGAGAAGGCATTCGATGCTGGCATTCCGGTCATCACTACCGACCGAAAGATTTCTTCTGATAAATACACAGCGTATGCAGGTGCCGACAACCGCCAGATTGGTCATGCCCTGGGTGAGTATGTGCGCAATCTAGCCAAGGACCATCATACGAGAGTGATGGCCATTTCCGGTCTTCCTTCTTCTTCGCCTTCCATCGAGCGTGGGCAGGGCATGGAGGAGATTTTGAACGATGCTCCGAATGTGGAAATGGTGGGATTGATACCTGGCGATTGGACCATGGAAACGGCTGAGCATGCCATGGACAGTGTGTTCCGCGTGCGCAAGGATTTCGACTTGGTGCTGTGCCAGAACGACCGTATGGCCATCGGTGCGCTGAATGCGGCCCGAAAGGTGGGAATGGACAAGCAACTGATGTTTATCGGTGTGGATGCACTGACCTTGCCGGATATGGGTGTGGAGCGTATCATGCGCGGCGAGCTCCTGGCCAGTGCCATCTATCCTACGGGGGGCGAGAACATTGTCCTGTTGGCTTCTTCCATTCTTAAGGGACAATCGTTCAACCGTGAGACAACATTCTCTTCGGCTATCGTGGATTCTACGAATGCACGTATCATGATGCTGCAGGACAACCTGGTCAAGGAGGAGACGCAGCGTGTCATTGCACTGACCTCGCAGGTGGATTATTATCTGGAGCAGTACAACCTGCAGCAATTGCTGCTTACTTCGGTGTTCATCATCCTGATGCTGGTCATCATTCTCTGTGCGTTCATTTATCATGCATACTGGACACGTACCAAGAACAACGGCTTGCTGCAGTCGCAGAACCGTGAGATCAGCGAGCAACGTGACCAGCTAGTCGACCTGTCCAAGAAACTGGAGGAGGCCACCCATGCCAAGCTGGCGTTCTTTACCAATGTGTCGCACGATTTCCGCACACCGCTTACCTTGATTGCCGACCCTGTGAACCAACTGGTCGAGAATAAGGATTTGGACGAGAATACTCAGTTCCTGGCCAATATGATTAAGAAGAATGTCACCATCCTGCTGCGTCTGGTCAACCAGATTTTGGATTTCCGAAAGTTCGAGAGCGGCAAACTGAAACTGCAACTCTCGGAGTTTGATGTGGTGGACCGCATTGAGGAATGGTCGTCATCGTTCCGCGCGCTGGCTTTCAAGAAGCATATCCGTTTCAACTTTAATGTGGCAGAGTCGGAGGTGCCTTACATCATGATTGCCGATTCGGAAAAGATTGAGCGCGTGCTGTACAACCTGCTGTCCAATGCGTTTAAGTTCACGCCCGAGAACGGCAGGATTTCAGTGGACATCAGTCAGAGCGATCGTGAAGGCCGTACCTGCCTGAAACTGGTAGTCAGCGATACAGGTGTGGGTATTCCTGCCGAGCATGTGCGCCACATCTTCGAGAATTTCTACCAGGTGGATGTGCACCATACGGGTTCGGGCATTGGCTTGGCACTGTCCAAGGCGTTCGTGGAGATGCACCAGGGAACCATCGAGGTACAGAGCCAGAAAAATGAGGGTGCCCGCTTTGAGATTATCATTCCGTTGCGTCAGGCCGGTACCTTGGATGAAGGATTGCAACGCAACTTTGCCATGGATAGCCTGAAGGAAGGCGCATTGCTGGATGCCCAGCAGGAATCTCTACAAACACCGGTGGAGCGGGGATTGAAGACTGAGAAGAAACAGATTTTGGTTATCGATGACAACCAAGATGTGCGTGACTATGTGCGCATGCTGCTGCAGGAGCAGTACGATGTCATCGAGGCAGCCAATGGCAAGGAGGGTCTGCACATGGCCTTGAAGGAAGTGCCCGACCTGATTATCTGCGACGTGATGATGCCTATCATGGACGGAATGGAGTGCTGCCGCTGCCTGAAGAAGGAGTTGCAGACCTCGCACATCCCGGTGATGATGCTTACCGCCTATGCCATGGATGACCAGAAGATAGAGGGTTACAACTGCGGTGCGGATTCCTATATATCCAAGCCGTTCAGCAGCCAATTGCTCAAGACGCGCATCGCCAACCTGCTGGAGAGCCATGATCGCCTGCAGCGGTATTTCAACAGCGATGCCAAGACTCCGGCTACCGAAAAGGAGGCACAGTCTATCAGTTCGCTGGACAAGACCTTCATCGAGAGACTTTATGCAGCCATCGACAAGCATCTGAAGGATTCGGAACTGAACGTGGAGGATTTGGGTCGCGAGCTGGGCTTTAGTCGTGTACAGCTGTACCGCAAGACCAAGGCGCTGACGGGTTACTCGCCCAACGAGCTGGTGCGTGCCCAGCGCCTGAAGAAAGCCACCCTATTGCTCACTACTACCGAGAAGAATATTTCCGAGATTGCCTACGAGGTAGGTTTCAGCAGTCCTTCGTACTTCAGCAAGTGCTACCGCGACTTCTATGGCGAGACGCCACAGGATGTATTGAGGCGTTTAGGAAAAAACTGATGAAGAAGTATCACGGAGGCAGGTTCCCATTTGAGGATTCTGCCTCTTTTGTTATTTGAAGGTAAGGGTGAATTCCGTACCCTGCTCATCGCTTCGGGTAAGATCCAGCGTACCGTTATGTGCACGCATAATCTGGCGCGACAGGCTGAGGCCTATGCCGGAACCTTCAGCCTTGGTGGTGAAGAAAGGAATGAAGATCTGTTCCTGACTCTCTGGTGAGATGGGTACACCATCGTTGGAAACATGGATTAAGGTCTGCTCATCCTCGTCTATTTCTGCTGTTATCTCGATGTGCTTGGCTCCGGCTTGTACGGCATTCTTAATCAGGTTGATGAGGATGCGGCTGATTTGCGACTCGTCGGCATAGATCAGAATATCATCAGTCTTTGGATGGTAGGAACACAACGCTTCAGCTTCGTTGCACTGTTCGCGGGTCAGTTCTACCACCTTGTTTACCAATGGGTTCAGCATCAGTGCCTTCAGAATGGGTTTGGCCACACCCGCCAGTTCCCGGTAGGATTCCACAAAGTTGATTAGGTCGTTCGAAGACGAAGCGATGGTTTCGAGTCCTGCTTTCAGGTCCATAGGTTTATCCGGTTGGCCGATGGATTGGCTCATGGCTTGGCTTAGCGAGGCAATGGGACTGACCGTGTTCATGATTTCGTGGGTGAGTACACGGATCAGTTTGGTCCACGATTCCTGCTCGTACTGCTGGCGTCTGCGCTCCACTATCCATTTCACTCGGTTCAGCGTCTTGTTGAACTTGGAATTCTCCTTGAAACGGAAGTTGAACTCGTCGTCCTCAAAGGCATCCAGCATATATTCCAGTTTCTTGCGGTCCTTTTCACGCACATGAAGGGCTGTGACGATGGCTACTGCCACCGATACAGCCAGTACGAGAATTATGACCTGCCAAAGTTCCATCAGATATCGTATTTCTTGAGTTTGCTGTACAATGTAGGACGACTGATGCCCAGTTCCTTGGCCACCATACTCAAGTTGCCGTTGCAGCGTACCATGGTGTCTCGGATGGTTTTCTCCTCTGCTTCTTCCAGTGTCTGTCCGGCAGATGTCGTGCTCCGGGAAGAGTCGTTTAGTGATAAATCGGCCAACTTCAGTGTCTTACCTTCCGAGAGGATCACCGCTTTCTCTATCACGTTCTGCAACTCACGGATATTGCCGCTCCAGGCATGTGAGGTGAGTGCCCTGGCTGCATCGGCAGCGATGGCATCCGCTTCACGGCGGTATTTCACGGCATATTTCTTCAGGAAAATCTCAGCCAGAGGCAGTATGTCGCCAGCCCTATCCCTCAAAGCCGGCAGGTGCATCCGTACGGTATTGATGCGGTACAGCAAGTCCTGGCGGAAGCGGCCCTCGCGTACCATCTTCTCCAGATCCATGTTGGTGGCACAGATCAGTCGGATATCAATGGCAATCTGCTTTTCCGAACCCACTCGGGTTACGGTGCGGTTCTGAATCACACGCAGTAGTTTGGCCTGCAGATGCAGGGGAATATTGCCAATCTCATCCAGGAAAAGCGTACCGCCATTGGCCTGTTCAAACTTGCCCATATGGTCGGTATGCGCATCGGTAAAGGCTCCCTTTACATGACCAAACAGCTCGCTTTCGAACAGGGATTCGGTAATGGCGCCGGCGTCCACGCAAACCATGGGCTGGTGTCTGCGACTGCTGGTGGCATGAATCTCACGGGCCAATACATCCTTACCGGTACCGTTCTCGCCGGTAATCAGCACATTGGCATCGGTAGGAGCTACGCGTTCCAATTTGTGACGAATCACGGTCATGCCAGCGCTATCGCCCCAGTACATTTCGTTGTCATTGGTGCTCTTAACCGTGGTTTTTGCCCCTTTGGGAGTAGCTTCGTATGCCAATTGAAGGGTAGAAATAAGTTTCTCGTTATCCCAAGGCTTCACAATGAAATCAAAGGCTCCGCGTTTCATGCCTTCCACTGCCAGGGCAATATCGGCATAGGCGGTAAACAGCACCACCTGCACATCCGGAAACATTTTCTTCAGTTCCGAGGTCCAGAACAGTCCCTCGTTTCCCGTATTGATATCGGTATTGAAGTTCATGTCCAGCAGCACCACGTTGGGCTTGAAGTTCTCCATGGTTCTCACCAGTGTGCTGGGGGATGCAATGATCTCCACCTCACCGAAATGAGGTGTAAGCAGCAACTTCAAGGCTTTTCTGATGCCCTGATTATCATCTACTACCAGTATTTTTCCTTTTTTCATAATATCCATTTTTAGACAGAAGGAGTAATAACAACATGCCAACCTGCTCCATCCGGATTCGGGATAATGTATTTCTTATCAATGCACTGCTGGATGAGTTTCTGCAATGCCGAGCGGTTGATGCCTGTAATTTCCTGAAGTTCAGAATACGATGCGGTTGGATTAACGCGCAGTTCTCTGAGTATCTTGTTATAATTCTCTGTGCGGAACTGAACTCGTTCGCCATCGTACCACCATACGTTATCATCAGGTTCGCTAATGAATCTTACATCCGACATAATTTCATCGGCAATCAGCTGAATGAAGTATTTAGCAAAAGATGCTATCTCCTGTAGGGTAGCATGTGAACCATTAGAAGGTGCTGTTCCGACTTCCAGATCTGCCTTATGCAGCGCTTCCAGATATTCACTCTTATTTCGGCTCCTTACAACAATCATCGGATAACTGTGTCGAGCCAGGATATAATTGACCATCAGACGGGCAATGCGTCCATTACCATCCTCGAAAGGATGGATTCGTATATATCGATAATGAAATAAAGTGGCGAGTTCAAACGGTGTAAGATTTCCCTTTTGCTCTTCTTCATTATACCAATCCACAAGATCAGACATCAATGCCGGTGTTTCTTCAGGAGATGCATACTCAAACCGATCTCCATAACGGGTAATCACAGAGTTCGGGCGAGTCTTATACAGACCCGCATGTATCACATAACTTGTCTGCATGCCTCCAGGCAGATTCCGATAGACGGTATAATCCTCTCTTAAAAGAGTCTTATGCAGGGTGCGAATGAAGTTTTGTGTCAGTGGCACATCCTTCAGATTCGCCTCTTCCATCATCATTTTCAGACCTACATTGCTGGCTTTCATTTCCTCGAAATCCTTCATATCAGCTGTTCCTGAAACCTTGCCAAAAAGAAGCAGAATTTCAGTTTGACCATAAGTCAAAGTGTTTCCCTCGATGTGATTACTATTATAGTTGAATTCTACCGTAAACTTTCTACTCAAGCGGTCACGTTGCTTCTGGCTGAGCGGTTGTAAAGCCTCCCATGCAGTCAATGCCTGTTGTAT
>JAKSLP010000066.1 GCA_024401115.1 Bacteroidaceae bacterium
TATGCTGACAGGCAAGATGGTGACAGAATACTCTATCGCATCTACTTCGCAGATCCTGAACCCGAAGACCAAGCAGCTGGACAACGAACTGCTGTTTGCCATAGGTTTGAAACCCCAGCTGTTTGCCGACATGGTTTACCCGGGCACACCGATTGGCGTGCTGACCGAGGAGGTGCAGCAGATGACCGGATTGGGCGCTGTGCCTGTAATTGCCGTAGCCGGACACGACACCGCATCGGCTGTGGCATCGGTACCTGCACAGAATGAGAAATTTGCCTACCTGAGCAGCGGTACCTGGAGCCTGATGGGTATTGAAACCAAGGATGCTATTATTAATGAGAAGAGCTTTGCAGCCAATTTCACCAATGAGGGTGGCGTTGAGGGTACTACCCGTTTCCTGAAGAACATCTGCGGCATGTGGTTGCTGGAGAGCTGCCGACGCGAGTGGAAGGACAACATGAGCTATGATGCCTTAATTGAGGGCGCCATGAAAGTGCCTGCTTTCCAGAGCATCATCAACCCTGACTCACGTTGCTTTGCCAATCCGTCCAGCATGATTGAGGCCATTCAGCGCTATTGCGAGGTGACCGGACAGTACGTGCCACAAACCATCGGTGAACTGACCCGTTGCATATTTGACTCACTGGCATTGCGCTACCGTCAGGTGATGAACATGCTGCGCGACTTTGCCGATTTCCCTATCGAGCGACTGCACATCATTGGCGGTGGTTCACGCAACAAGCAACTCAACCAGTTCACCTCGAATGCCACCAACCTGCCTGTCACCACCGGCCCAGTAGAGGGTACCGCCATCGGTAACATCATGCTGCAGGCTAAGGCTGCCGGCATGGTCAATACCATCGGTGAGATGCGTGCGCTGATTAGCCAGAGCATTGAGACTGAAGAGTTCCTGCCTCAGGACGCAGCATTGTGGGATGAGGGTTATGAGAAGTATTTGAAGGTTTATCACGAGGATATTTGATCCTTGTCATCCTGAGCGTAGCGAAGGATCTTTTCCAGTGAGTAAGGGCTCCGCTATAGAAAGATGTTTCGCTTCGCTCAACATGACAATTGAAATGGAATAAAATAAACATTAATATATTATGAAAGAAGAATTAATCAAGAAGGCGTATGAAATCGCCAAGGAGCGTTATGCAGAAATCGGTATCGATACCGAGAAAGTGTTGAACATGATGCAGGACTTCCACCTGTCCATGCACTGCTGGCAGGCAGATGACGTGAAGGGTTTTGAGGTACAGGCAGGCGACCTGAGCGGCGGTATCCAGAGTACCGGTAACTATCCGGGTGCTGCACGCAATATCGATGAGCTGCGTGCCGATGTGTTGAAGGCACTGAGCTTGATTCCTGGTTCTCACCGATTGAACCTGCACGAGATCTATGGTGACTTCAAGGGCAAGGCAGTGGATCGTGACGAGGTGACCGTAGAGCACTTCCAGAGCTGGATTGACTGGGCAAAGGAGAATCAGTTGCCTCTGGATTTCAACTCTTCATCGTTCTCACATCCAAAGAGCGGCAACCTGACACTGGCCAACCCAGACGAGGGTATCCGTCAGTTCTGGGTAGAGCACACCAAACGCTGCCGTGAGATTTCAAACGCCATCGGTCAGGCACAGAACGACCCATGTATCATGAACCTGTGGGTACATGACGGTTGCAAGGACTTCAGCGTGAATCACGCTCTGTACCGCAACCTGCTGAAGGCTTCCCTGGATGAGATTCTGGCTGTAGAGCAGCCAATGATGAAGACCAGCATCGAGGGTAAGGTGTTCGGTATCGGCTTGGAGTCATTCACCGTTGGCTCACACGACTTCTATACCGCATACGCTGCCAAGAACGGCACCCTGCTGACCATCGATACCGGTCACTACCACCCAACAGAGAGTCCTGCTGACAAGGTAAGTGCCGTACTGCCATTCGTAGACGAGCTGATGCTGCACGTGAGCCGTCCTGTACGCTGGGATTCTGACCATGTAACCATCATGGATGACCCAACTTACGAGTTGTTTGCTGAAATCGTTCGTGCCAATGCTCTGGATCGTGTTCATTATGGTTTGGATTTCTTCGACGGTGCCATCAACCGCATTGCTGCATACGTTATCGGTTCACGCTCGGCACAGAAGTGTATGCTGCGCGCCCTGCTGGAGCCATCGGCTACCATCAGCCAGTATGAGCTGGCCGGTAAGAACCACCACGTGCTGACTCTGCTGGAGGAGCAGAAGGCTATGCCATGGAATGCTGTTTACGATGAGTTCTGCCTCCGCAACAATGTGCCTGTAGGTCAGGACTTCATGGCTGAGATTGACGCTTACGAGAATACCGTTACTTTAAAGAGATAAAGACTGTCATGCTGAGCAAAGCGAAGCATCTTTCCTTGAGGATATGCCATCCGGCTTGGCATGATTCTTCGCTAACGCTCAGAATGACAAAAAAGTAAGATATGGAAATTATCATCGGATTAATCATCATAGCGATAGGTGCATTCTGCCAGAGCAGCAGTTATGTGCCTATCAATAAGATCAAGGATTGGAGCTGGGAGAGCTACTGGATTGTCCAGGGTGTCTTTGCTTGGCTCCTCCTGCCATTTTTAGGAGCGTTGTTGGCCGTGCCTGCCGGTCACGGTTTCATGGAACTGTTCAGTCAGGTGGATTCGTTCAGTGTATGGATGACCATCTTCTTTGGTGTGCTGTGGGGCGTGGGCGGTTTGACCTTCGGCCTCTCTATGCGTTATCTGGGTGTGGCATTGGGACAGAGCATTGCCCTGGGAACTTGTGCCGGTCTGGGAACCATCATGGGTCCTGTGCTGCTGAACGTGTTCTTCCCTGAGCAGAATGCTCTGGAGAAACTGACCGCAGCCGTAATCATCGGTGTGGTGGTGACCCTGATAGGTATTGCCATCATCGGTGTGGCCGGTAGCATGAAATCTTCGGCACTGTCTGAAGAGGAGAAGAAGGCTGCCGTTAAGGATTTCAACTTCCCTAAAGGCTTGACCATCGCCCTGCTGGCAGGTTTCATGAGCGGTTGCTTTAACGTGGGTTTGGCTTTCGGTGCCGACATCAACTTCCCTGAGACAGGCGCTATGTTCAAGTCGCTGCCTGCTACCTTCCTGGTAACCATCGGCGGATTTGTGACCAACGCCATCTACTGCTTTTACCAGAACACCAAGAACGGCACCTGGAGTGATTACAAGAAGGGTTGCGTATGGGGTAACAACGCCCTGTTCTGCTGTCTGGCCGGTGCCCTGTGGTACAGTCAGTTCTTTGGCTTGTCGCTGGGACAGGGCTTCCTGACCGAAAGCCCAGACCTGATGACCTTCTCGTTCTGTATTCTGATGGCACTGAACGTAACCTTCAGCAATGTGTGGGGTATCATCCTCAAGGAGTGGAAGGGCTGCAGCCAGAAAACCATCGTAGTGCTGGTATTGGGATTGGTAGTGCTGATTTTCTCTTCATTCCTGCCACAATTGATAGGATAGATTAAAATAATGTCATTCTGAGTGAAACGAAGAATCTTACTAATGCGGAGCCCATACTCACGGGGAAAGATCCTTCGCTAACGCTCAGGATGACAGAGTGAAAACAAGGTGATAAGAACGAATAAAAAATAAATATCATGAAATCAATTTTAGAAGGACGCCCTGCCCTGGAGCGTGAAATCAACCAGATAGCCGAAGTGGCTGGTTACCTGTGGCAGAAAGGATGGGCAGAGCGCAACGGCGGTAACATTACCGTAAACATTACAGAATATGTAGACGATGAGATTAAGGCTCTGCCTGCCATCTCGGACGTAAAGCAGATAGGTGTAACCCTGCCTAATATTAAAGGATGCTATTTCTATTGCAAGGGTACCGGCAAGCGTATGCGCGACTTGGCTCGCTGGCCAATGGAGAACGGTTCTATCATCCGTATCCTGGACGACTGCGCCAGCTATGTGATTATTGCCGACAATCCGGTAAATCCTACCAGTGAGTTGCCTTCACACCTCATGCTGCAGGATTACCTGATAGCATCGGGTACCAACTACAAGGCATCTGTTCATACCCATCCTATCGAGCTGGTGGCTATGAGCCATAACGCCCGTTTCCAGGATTCCAAGGAGTGGACACGTGTGCTGTGGAGCATGATTCCTGAAACCCTGGCCTTTGCGCCGCTGGCATTGGGCATGGTGCCATACGAGATGCCATCGTCTGTAAAGTTGGCCGAGGCTACTCTGGAACTGGTTAAGCAGAACTACGATGTGGTATTCTGGGAGAAGCACGGTATTGTGGCTGTGGCTCCGGATGTGATGGATGCATTCGACCAGATTGATGTGCTGAACAAGAGTGCCTGCATCTATATGAGTGCCAAGAACATGGGCTTTGAACCAGATGGTATGACCGATGAGGCCATGACTGAGATTCAGGAGGTTTTCAAACTGCCTAAGGTTCGTCCAACAGTGAAATAATAAAAAAAGGGTGTGTCAATGAGACACACCTTTTTTTGTTTATTGCTAAACAAAAAAAGGAGGTTTTTCAACCTCCTTTTTGCGCTTCAAGATGGGCTTGAACCAACGACCCCCTGATTAACAGTCAGGTGCTCTAACCAACTGAGCTATTGAAGCAGATGCCTTTCGGAAAAGCGTTGCAAAAGTACGGCTACTTTTTGAATTGTGCAACATTTCCCCTAAAAAAATATCGTTCTAGCACGAAAAATCGTTAAAAGATGCTCAAAAAGTGCTGAATTTGGCTCTCATGTACTACTTTTGTGTCTAAAATGTAAAAATAATGAGGAAGTTTGTATTTGCCTGCCTGTTGTGCGTGTGCTGCGGATTGGGTTTTGCCCAAAACCACTCTGCCAACAATTTCACGGTGGCTAGCCAGATTGATGTGCTGGGTGCCATCTGCAAGGAACTGAACATGTATTATGTGGATAGCCTTGATGCCAAGAAAACCATCCGGGTGGGCATCGATGCCATGCTGCAGCAGCTGGATCCCTATACCGTATATTATTCACAGGAAGACATGGGCGACCTGAAGATGATGACTACCGGAAAATATGCCGGTATCGGTTCCATGATCCGCCTGTATCAGAAGGATAAGGTGATCATTGCCGAACCTTATGAGGGTTCACCGGCCGCCAAGGTAGGTCTGAAGGTGGGTGATGTGCTGATTGACATTGACGGCAAGGACTTGCGAGGCAAGAACACCTCGGAGGTGAGCGACATGTTGCGAGGCGATCCTCAGACATCGTTTGTACTGACCGTGCAGCGTCCGGGCGTGGAGGAACCTCTCTCCTTTAAGATTACACGCGAGACCATTTCCACCCCAGCCGTGCCTTATTACGGCATGCTGACCCCAACCGTGGGTTACATTGATTTCACCCAGTTTACGGACAACTGCTCGGCCAATGTGCGCAGAGCCATTATTGAGATGCGTCAGCAGGGAGCCACCAAGCTGGTGCTGGATTTGCGAGACAACGGCGGTGGTTTGCTGAGTGAGGCACAGGAGATTGTCAACTTGTTCGTGCCTAAGGGAAAGACTGTGGCCAAATTGCTGGGAAAGAACAAATCTGCATCGGCCGAATACACCACCAAGCGAGAGCCGCTGGATCTGCAGATGCCTATCGTCGTGTTGGTAAACGGCAATACCGCCTCGTCGTCAGAGATCCTGTCCGGCGCCCTTCAGGACATGGACCGTGCTGTGATTATGGGTGCCCGCACCTACGGCAAGGGATTGGTGCAGACAGCGCGCGACCTTCCTTATAACGGCAGCATCAAACTCACCACTGCTAAGTACTACCTGCCTAGCGGACGCTGCGTGCAGGCCATCGACTATACCCATCGCAATGCTGCCGGACGTGCTGAACGTATAGCCGACAGTTTGACCAATGTGTTCTATACCGAAGCCGGCCGTGAGATGCGTGACGGTGGTGGCATCTATCCCGATGTGGTGGTGAAAGAGGATACCGTGGCTAATATCACCGCTTATCTGTCGGCTGATGACGTGCTGATTGACTACGGCACTCAGTACTGCCAGAAACACGAGGCGCCTGCATCGGTAGCTGAGTTCAAACTGACCGATGCTGATTTCCAGGAGTTCTGTGAACTGGTTAAGAACAGTGACTTCAAGTATGACAAGCAGACCGAATCCCTACTGAAGCGCCTTAAGGACATTGCCCAGTTTGAGGGTTATCTGACCGATGCCGGAGCCGAGTTTGAGGCCCTGGAGAAGAAATTGAACCACAACATCGACTTCGACCTGCAGCAGAACAAGGAAGACATCATGATGCTGGTGTCGGGTGAGATAGTGAAACGCTACTTCTACCAGGCTGGTTCGGTGCAGGAATCGCTGAAATACGATAAACTGACCAAGCAGGCCGTAGAGCTGCTGAACGATACCGAGAAATACAACAGCCTTTTAAAGAAACAGTAAATAAGACAGACATGAGCAGAAGTACCCAACATTTGAACAAGAACCGCCAGTTTATGGTGGGCATCTTTGTAATGGTATTTGCCGTTTTTTGCGTAGTGGGCATTTTCCTGATGATGTGCTTTGACAAAGCCGAGGAACTGAGTATAGAGCGCAACGAGTACCGCATAGAGCTGGCCAAGGGATTTGCCGGCGATTCCATTCAGGTGATGATGAACGACAGCGTGCTGTATTTTGACCTGGTACCCAACGATTCCGTGACCATCACCGTCAAGCCGTTTGACGAGCAGCACCTGCTAAGTGTGGGTAACGTGAAGACCGGACAGGCCAAGAACATGAACATCAACAGTAAGAGCGGCCGCATCATCCTGCGCCGTACCTACGACAAGAACGACATTACCAAGATGGAGATGCCATTCGAAAAATAATGATTATCAAAACTTTTTTGATATTTTTCTTTTGAGATTCGCATAAAACCGCTATCTTTGCAGCGTTGTTGATAAAGGGGGCTTGATAAAGCCTCCTTTTTTGGTACTAAATATAAAAGTAAATGATTAAGAAAGAAATTGTAACTCAGCTAGTTGAGCAGTGGTTGGAAGGCCAGGAGTACTTCCTTGTAGATGTTTCTGTAAGTGCAGATAACCGTATTGTGGTGGAAATTGACCACAAGGAAGGTGTCTGGATTGAAGATTGTGTGGCTTTGAGCCGTTTCATCGAGGATCACCTGGATCGCGAGGCAGAAGACTTTGAATTGGAAGTCGGCTCAGCTGGTATCGGTCAGCCATTCAAGGTAATCAAGCAGTATCTGAATCACGTGGGATGTGAGGTGGAGGTACTGACCGCACAGGGCACCAAGATGACCGGTGTGCTGAAAGAAGCCGATGAGGAACATTTTGTGGTGACTACCAATCAGAAGGTAAAGGTGGAGGGCGCCAAGCGTCCAAAGCTGGTAGAGGTGGACGTGCCTCTGCGCTACGATGAGGTGAAGTACACCAAATACGCTATTCGATTTAAATAAAAAAAGAAAATAGAATTATGGCAAAGAAAGTAGAAGCAATCGATATGGTTGCTACATTCCAGGAGTTCAAGGAGAACAAGAACATTGACCGCACCACCATGGTGAGCGTGCTGGAAGAGAGTTTCCGCAAGGTTATCGCAGGCCTGTTCGGCAGCGATGATAACTATAATGTCATCGTAAACCCAGACAAGGGTGACTGTGAGATCTACCGCAGCCGCGAGGTGGTAGCAGACAATGAACTGGCTGACCGCAACCGTGAGATTACCTTGAGCGAGGCCAAGAAGATCGACCAGGATTATGAGATTGGCGAGGAGGTTTCTGAGCTGGTGGACTTTACTAGTTTCGGTCGCCGTGCCATCCTGAACCTGCGCCAGACACTGGCCAGCAAGATTCTGGAGTTGGAGCACGACAACCTGTATAATGCCTTCAAGGATCGTGTAGGCGAGGTGATCAGCGGTGAGATCTATCAGGTTTGGAAGCGTGAGACCCTGCTGGTGGACGAGGACAACAACGAGATGCTGTTGCCAAAGACCGAGCAGATTCCAGGTGATTTCTATCGTAAAGGTGAGACCGCACGTGCAGTCATCCTGCGTGTGGACAATGCTAATAACAACCCAAAGATTATCCTGAGCCGTACCGCTAACGTGTTCCTGGAGCGATTGCTGGAGGCTGAGGTTCCAGAAATCAATGACGGTTTGATTACCATCCGCCGCATTGCCCGCATTCCAGGTGAGCGCGCTAAGATTGCCGTGGAGAGCTATGACGACCGCATCGACCCGGTAGGTGCATGTGTAGGTGTGAAGGGTAGCCGTGTACGCGGCATCGTTCGCGAGTTGCGCAACGAGAACATCGACGTAGTTAACTACACCAGCAATGACGAGCTGTTTATCCGCCGTGCCCTGAGCCCAGCCAACGTGTCATCGGTAGAGCTGGATCTGGAGAACAAGAAGGCAGACGTATATCTGGAGCCAGATCAGGTGTCACTGGCTATCGGTAAGGGTGGTTCGAATATCAAGCTGGCAAGCATGCTGACCGGTTTCACCATCGATGTTTACCGCAACGTAGAGCCAGGCGACGAGCAGGAGGAGGATATCTGGTTGGATGAGTTCTCTGATGCTATCGACCAGTGGGTGATCGATGCCATCAAGAGCATTGGTTTGGACACCGCACGCCAGGTACTGAAGGCACCTCGCAACATGCTGATCGAGAAGGCTGACCTGGAAGAGGATACCGTAGATGAGGTACTGCATATTCTGAGCAAGGAGTTTGAGGCTCCAGAGCAGGAAGGTGCTGAAGAGTAATAATTGTAAAGAACCAAAAAAATTATGGCCATTAGACTGAATCAAGTAGTAAAGAAATTTAACGTGGGAATGTCCACAGTGGTGGAGTTCCTGAAACAGAAGGGATTGGAACCCATCGAGGAGAACCCGAATGCCAAGATCACTGATGAACAATTTGCGGCTCTTCGC
>JAKSLP010000067.1 GCA_024401115.1 Bacteroidaceae bacterium
GCCCAACAAGTACTTCCAGAAGGAAGTCAAGTTTGGCTATATGGCTCAAGAGCACGAGGTGATAATCGTGAAGACTCCGATTGGGACATTCTGATTCTTGTTGACAAAGATAAAGTTGGTTCCGCTGACGAGGACGAGTTCAGCTATCCCTTTGTTCTTCAAGGATGGCATCGGTCTATTGCTGTAAGTCCACTTTTATACACTTATAAAGAATGGCAAAGAAGGCAGAACACCCCATTCTACCATAATGTTGAACAGGATAAGATAAGAATCGCATGAGTTTAGATTGTGAATCCAGAACAGATCTGATACATAAATACTTAGACAAGTCTAGCCAAACATGGGAAGAAGCGGAAGCTGCCAAGAAACTGGGTATGTGGCCAATGACAGCAAACCGAATGTACTATTCACTTGTCAACGCATTTAGAGGATTGCTTCTTGCTGACCAGCATGATGTACACACTCATGCCGGCATGAAAAGTGCAATCGGGCAGTATTATGTCTTAACAGGACTTATATCACCAGAAGATTCAAAACTATTTTCCCAAATGGAGACAATGAGGGAAAGAGCAGATTACGACTGCCTATTTAACGCCACAGAAACCGATATTGAAGAAAAGTTTGAACCCACAAAGCGACTTATTGAGAAAATCAAACAAATGATCTCTCATAAAAATATCTGACAATCATCACTCATCTTTGTCACTATACTGTTGAAGAATCAACCTTCTCGATACCAGATTAATCTATCGCTATAAATTCAAACCGCTCATCCAGGATAAATACCGAACGGCAATCCAGACATACAAACTGTCTGGTGATGACAGGTTGTGGGATTTGTGTATGGCCGAATATCTGAAAACATCCAGGTAACATTTCATGGAAGTCATCCGTAAACTCATGAATGTCAGCCCATACGCATGATCCTGCAACCTTATCCCCACCCCTGTACAATGAAGTATCATTCAGTATCGGATAGAGGTGTCCCTGATGAAATACCTCATTAAGGAGTCTTACCTCATCACCACGTTTAATCTGCCCCAAGAGCATTTCATTCTCCTTCAACCAATCGGGCAAGATACCCGCATGGGAAAAGACCAAACGTTTATTGCCCAACCATTCCTCATGTGCAATGGAAAACAAATTCAGGTTCTCCTTCAATAACGCTTGAATCTCACCGTGATTCTCATAATCGTGCCTGCACTTGGTCAAATATGAACTGATGTAACTCAAATCATGGTTGCCCAGCAACAGCACCACATTATCCGGATGCTCTTTCTTGAAAAGAATAACATCACGCAGCGATAGCAGACCATCCTGTTTATCTATACCCTCATCCGAATAAGGGTCAACATAATCTCCCAAGAAGATAATCTTCTCTGATTCATAACCTTCAATGGCACTTTTCCAGAAGGTACGTCCATGTATATCTGGTATAATGATCATAGTTATATTTATTATTTCTATTTCTTCAGATAAGGAAATCACCGGTTTTCAAACGTAGGTAATTTATTGAAACGCCAGTTTACTAGATCTCTTGTATACGCATATTATTATGTATAACTTTGGCTCGATTTTTCAAACCCAATAGTTAAAGATTCTTAAATCTTCATTTGTCAAGCGGATAAATGAACAGTTTGTTTACAATCACACGGAATACAGGACAGAATTCGTGGCACTTTTGCAATAATTCGACCCTATATATGGGAGGCCTTATTTCCTTCCGTTTGAAATGCGACGAAAACCTTATATCAAAACAACAGAATTGTCATCCTGAGTGAAACGAAGGATCTTTCCACACGAGGAAGCGACAAAATTACCACAACTTATTTAGCTAGATTCTTCGCTACGCTCAGAATGACATTATTAGAATACTTACTAAACATGACTAAATAACCCTTTTTCGAAAATTTGCCGTTTCAAATCAAGGCAAATCCTTAAACCAGCAAAACCGAATTGTTAACTAAATCTTATTAAGCTTATGATGAAGACTATCAAGAACGGAAACGGAAGAATCAAGAACCTGAACCTGTACAACCAGATTCTGAAGAAGTTTGTATACGAACTTCAGGTTCCTATTGCAGCAGCAAAGGGTGCTGCGGAAAGTGTTTACGAAAAACACATGGAGACAAACAAACCTGTAGATCAGATTATTGCGGATTCCAGAAAGTGGGCACAGGAATGTCTTCCGGATACAATAGATCAGGAAAAGATTGATGGAGAAGAAATCCAAGACAGGAAACTGTTCTTCGAGATTGTACAAAAATTAAAGAATAGAATGTATCCTGTGATAGATGCTAAGATTCAAGCTTACGGCATCTATAACCTTATCGTAAAGGAAGGATGGAAAGATTCCATTGATTCTATCATTGACAGTAGTGATTCCTACGCCATGGAGACTTTACCTGATCTGCACAAGTAAGAGAGAGCGGCAAATCATCGTCCTGAAATTTGCCGTTTCAAATCAAGGCAAACCCTTAAACCAGCAAAAACCGAATTGTTAACTAAAACTTTTTTATACTTATGATGAAGACTATCAAGAACGACAACGGAAGTATCAAGAACCTGAACCTGTACAACCAGATTCTGAAGAAGTTTGTATATGAACTTGAGGTGCCTATTGCGGCAGCAAAAATTGGTGCCAAAGGTGTGTATAGAGCATATACCAAAGAGGGTAACACCCGAACTATAGATCAGATTATTGCAGACTCCAGAGAATGGGCACAGGATTGCTTACCAGATGCACAGCATCGCGATCGTGATGATGACGGTGCAATTAAAGACGTAGATTTGTATCTGCGTATTACACATGCGTTGATCAAGAAAGGCTTGCCAGTTTTGGAAGCCAAAATTCAGGCACGTGGTATCTATGATATCATGCAGGAACCTTATGAAAAGGAACGCGGAACAACTATTCAGGAAGTCATCAGAGACTCTGATGAATGGGCAATGGATAATTACCCAGATCTGCACAAGTAAGCCTGACGTGGGGCGCTCCCCCATGTCTTTAGTCAACGGAATAATAAACCAAAATCTTAAAATTGGGTATGACGAATATCGACCTGTTATGCATGTATTTCTATCTATGCCTAGTGGTGTGGGTGTATAAAAAGTCAAAGGACTAAACGAGAGAGCGGCAAATCATCGTCCTGGAATTTGCCGTTTCAAATCCCCTCAAATCCTAATCTGTAGAACTAATCCATTAAAACTAAAGACTATGTCAGCAATTGCAGCGATTATGAATAAAAGTGCCGTGGCAGTAGCGGCCGACAGTGCCCTGACCCATGTATGCAACAACGGTAAGGAGAAAGTATGGAACACCACCCGCAAGGTCTTCCAGCTCATCCCAGGGCAGCCCGTAGGCGTATCCACCTGCGGAAACGCCGATTTCATGGAAATCCCTATGGACCTCATCATTGGGCTGTACGGCAAGCAGAATGAAGGAAAGAGCTTTGGTACTGTCCGTGAGTACGCTCAGGATTTCATGGACTGGCTGCGCTCCTGCACTTTCCTGAAATCTGTAGAGCAACAGGAATCTGCACTCCTTTATCATCTGAAAGCCCTTCTCAACGAGGTAATTCAGATGATGAAAAACAGAATGGCAGATAAAGAAGAAGAGGCTACAGACGAGCTGCGCAACAGTACCTTCTTGGAATGTCTTCATGAACTGATTGACATTCATGAGGAAACTACCCGATGTGTTGATTTTGAGAACTATACCCTGAAACAATTCAGAAAGAATCTGAAACAGGAGTTCGACAAAATCCAGAGCAATGAACTTGCAAAAGAAGGCTTAACGGACAAGAAGGTTCGGCCTCTGTTCGAGCGCTTTGTGTACACATTCCTGTTGACTGAAAATTTCCTTGGAGGAACAGAAATCCATTTCTTCGGATATGGAGAAGAGGAGCTTTTCCCGGTAGACATTAAGGCGGAGATTCACTCCTTCATTGACAGCCGTTTGCTGTATTATATATCAAAAAATGCAGATACGGGCAAAGATGGATCAGTCCTCATTCCACAGGGCCAGGCAGATGTCATCCGGACCTTTGCATGGGGAATTTCACCTGCCATGATAAAAACGGTGCGCAAGCTTATGATGAGTATGCTCTCCGCCTATCATCATGCGGTTTTGGATTGCCTGAATGAGAGTGAAGTCCACTGTTCACAGCTCGAAGAACTGGACAGAAACGAGTACTGCCAGAAAGCCATAGACCGTCTAGACAAGAAAATTGACGATAACGCAAGCGACAATTTCCTGGATGTGGTGGAGAGCTATGGTCCTGAGAGTCTGGCCCAAACCGCCGAGGACCTGGTCTCTGTAGCCGAGCTGGCCAGTCGCACATCCGGTGACACCGAATCCGTTCAGGGCCCTATCGATGTGGCCGTCATCA
This sequence comes from Bacteroidaceae bacterium, assembly GCA_024401115.1. Taxonomy (GTDB): domain Bacteria; phylum Bacteroidota; class Bacteroidia; order Bacteroidales; family Bacteroidaceae; genus Minthousia. Next base: position 4,392 of record JAKSLP010000067.1, read on the forward strand.
CCAAGGTGGACGGTTTCCGATGGGTGAAGCGGAAGTGAAACTATAAACTGAAGAGGAGAAATCCTCTTCTTTTTTTGTACCACTACCACTCAAAACGTAAAATTTACGTTTACGGTTTTTACGGTTTGTCTTTTTCGGTAAAAACGGGGTATTGACTCACATGGGTGGAAATCCATCCCGACATGACACCTTTCGGGTCTTCACTTAAGACCGGTTTCGGTCATAAGTTACGCCTCCCGGGTGACATAAGAGAAGACAGGAACGGCCTGTAATAGAAGCCGGAATGCGTAAAAGCGTAAACGTAAAATTTACGGTTTACATTACTACCCTCACTACGGTATTTCTGAAAGGCGTAAATAATGAAATGTCAGAGCCCCGGAAACGTAAAAGGTTAGTGCGCGGTTTTGACACAAAACCATCCCAATATTTCCACTTTTCTCACCAATCTGCCTCTCTTCCCCCCTCCTTTTCTATCTTCTATTATCTTATTTATTAGTATTTATATATTATATTATTATATTGATTTATAGATATATATTAGAACACTACCCATCCATTGGTGAGTCCCATTTCTGGGGGGCTTATACTCAAAACGTAAATTTTACGATTTACGCTTTACACCCCGCCACTTGCACAATAGCCAAAAGTTGCGTATCTTCGTAGCATAAAAACAACAATGATGATGGACAAATCAGCACAGCGGACCCAGTTGCGCGATAGAATGGTGAAATTGCTGCAGCAAATGGGCTATACTTACCTGAATGATAAGGAGCGCGATGAGCACTACCTGATAGAGGGATATGGCTATGCGCCTTCCAAATCACGAATGGAAAGTTGCCTGAAGAATGTGAACGATCAGGAGACATGCTATGCCATGCAGAAGTGGTTAGCCAATGTCTGCCTTCCAGGCATACTCCATCCAGAAACAGATAGTAATCTGCTTCGCATGGATATCTTCGATTGGATTACCCGGGGAATTGACTGCAGTCTCAAGGACGAATCCGGACGTGAGCACTGGTACCTGTCAAGACTGGCCAATTGGGATAATCCCGAGCGGAACACCTGGCATGTAAGTACCTGCTGGCGCATGAGCACCGATGAGAATGTAAATGCGGATGTATGGGATATTGTGCTGTGCGTGAACGAATGGCCCATTGCCGTGGTGCTGATAGACCCGGAGTTGACGGAACAAGTATTGTCAAGTACACGTCCGTTCTTTTCATATTTCCCGGACACCACCAATATGCTGGCCCTGCAAACCCAATTATGCTTCCTCTCCGATGGAAAGCACACCTACGTGGGAACTCCCGACACACCGGGAAACCAGTTTGCAGAATGGACGCTCCCCTACAAGGAACCGGATGTCATGACACCTCTGGAAATGCTGTGTCCAAAGAAGCAAATTCGAGATACGCTAAGGATATACATGAGTATATTCAGTACTCAAGTAGACGGCATAGAGGAGGCTTACCTTGCTCGCTATTTGGCCTCAAAAAGTATGTACCACGCTTTAAATGAATCTATTAAGGCCATTGAGGAAAACATCAAAAGCGACAATCAGGCCATTGGCCATATCCTCCTAAATAACTTTTACGATTATTATCGCCTAATAGACTTGCTGATGAATTGGTTCTACCTGAGCCCTTTCAGCACCAATTGGATGATGGAAGAGATCTATTATCCGCTGGAAATCGATAAAGACTTTGAATGCATTGCTGATAAGACCAAGAAAGGTCCATCAATAATCATCGCCAATTTTGAGTTGACAGCCGACATGTGCCAGAAACTTGCACAATACGATCCTGAGATGCATATCCTGCACATCATCAATCCGCCACGTGACGGCGAAAGCGTTTGGGGAAATTGTCTATACACCGATATACCTGAGCGCCTATGAACAGCCTGCACGACAAATACATGACCCTATGCTGGGGTGTGAAGTACCTGGCAGATCACATGGAGGACGATTCCTCGATGGATGGTGCCCGCTGGCTGTATGCCGTATCGGAGGACGTACTTGCGGAACTGGAAGAAGCCAAGGACGGCAATGAGATGATGCCCTATGTGCATGTGCTGACCACGGCCTACCGCAACATTCCGGGTGAACGCTCCACCAACAAACTGCGCACTAACCTGAAGAAGATAGAGTGTGCAGTGAAGGCATTGCCGTATGGTTCCTCCGACGAGGTTCAGGAACTGACTACCGTTGAAAAGGTCGAGCCTAAACAGCCCGTAAGACGTGGCCACCCACCTGGTGTCTATCTGATTAAGGATGAACATTACCAGGAGCATATCGACATCATCTGTCAAACCATCGAAAGCCTGTTCGATGAAGAAGAAAACGAGTTCATTCTGGATGGTGTACCCGTTAAAGGCTTCCGCCTGGCTTGTCATTTATATAATATAGGTGTAGAAAGAGGTTGGACAACCGAATTACGCACCATGGGTTCATTCTTCGTCCTGTTGAGAAAGAACCTCACCTCGGAACTGGGGAGAAAGGCACTGAGAAGAATGGACGAGAGCAATGCGGGGAAACTGCTGAGCGACTGGAAGGATTTCTATAAAGGCCTTAATGGGGCTGAAACCTTAGATGCTGTCTCTTTGGAAAAATTCGCCAGAAGCGGGAAAATAAAAGAACAATTGATCAAAGAAAAATCAATACGCTCATGCGTTATTAAACACATGATTGATAAAGGTTTAATCCACCCAATAATACCTTTTAATTCCATCCCTGAAAAATAAAATTTTTGGGTTTTATCTACCCTTTGGCAAACCCTTATCTTTGCATCATAATCAATAACACCTTGGATTATGAGTAAAGAAAAAGTAAATTTTTATTGCGGTACAAAGGTCACCTCAAATCAGGTAATGCCTTGTACTAAGGAGTGGATGAAGGAAGTAATGGACAGCCCAACGACTCTGGAGCTGTGCCAGAAGTACCAGTCTACAGGAAACGAGTCATACAAGATACAGTTGCCTTACATCTGTCCTCAGGCAGCCTTTCCCGGCGACAAGCGACTGGACAGCGAGGCCGTACGTACCGGCTTGATAGGTTTGGATCTGGACGACCATGATGGCACTCTGGGGTTCAATCCTGAGCAGGTATGGAAGGAAATGATCCAGCCACGTTTGGATGACGACTTGCGTGATGTGCTGATGGTATACCGTACGGCATCTGGAAAAGGGCTGCGCACCATTTCCCGCTGCCCTCAAGGCATGAGCATCCTGCAGGCTCAGATTCACATTTTCCATTTAATCAGCCAGGGCCATTTACCAGAGGAAGTATTGGACAGGGGTTGCTACAACCCATCCCGTGCCTTCTTCCTGTGCCCTACCCAGGATGTATTCTATATGGACGAGGAGCAGTTGTTCACCCCTACCGAAAGCCCGGAAGAGCCAGTAGAGGAAGCCGTAGCGGAAACAGCAGAGACAACAGCAGAGACACCTCGCAATCCAGACATTTCGGAAGATGGAACTTGCTACAAGGACATCAGTTATGTAGAGATTATCAGCGAGTTGTGCAGCAAGGTGCTGAACATCCGGGGCATGATGCCAGAAAAAGGTAGCCGTAACAACAAGTTGTTTCAGCTGTGCCTTTATCTGTCACACATCACCCAGGACGAGAAGCACTTACTGAGCGTGTTGCCAAACTGGGGACTGCCAGAGCAGGAAGTAAAGAGTACCGTGAACAGCGCATGGAAGCGTCATCTGAAAGAGAAAATACCAGTGGAATTGACACAAGTGCTGGACCATCTGGCAGGTGAGGAAGAACAGCCATTGGCACCACCAGCATTGCCACGTAACATTCCAAGATTCTTTAAAGTATTACTAAGAATCTATCCAGATTTTTCGCGTCCTGCTATGGCCATCTGCTCCCTCCCTGGCTTAGGCACGCTGGGCTGCAATGTGCATTTCAATTATAATGGCAAGGAGAACCATCATTTGGATTTCCAGACTTGCCTGGTATCTCCTCAGGCTTCGGGCAAGTCGAAGATGGTAAACCTGAGCAACTTCATCATGCAGGATGTCATCAAGCAGGATGAAGAGAACCGTGCCAAGATGCGCGAATGGAAGGACAGGAATCTGGCCAAAGGAGGCAATAAAGATAAGGAGAAGAATCCACATCTGCCTATCATCATGCCAAACCCAACCTGCTCGAATGCACAGTTTTTCGAGTTGAAGCAGAACACCCACCGCGGGTTGTATATCTGTGCTCCTGAAATCGACTCTATCAGCAGCAAGAACTGGGCACTATCGAGCGATAACAGACGTTTGGCATTCGACCGTGAGTACGGAGGTCAGGACACCAAAAGTGACAATTCCACTTCAGCAAAAGTGCTCATCAACCTGAACATCTGTATGAGTGGTACTCCACAGGCTGTTTTTG
>JAKSLP010000068.1 GCA_024401115.1 Bacteroidaceae bacterium
TATAACGAGAAGTTCCAGGAAGACCACTCTCCTTCATCTCTGTGCATTCGAGGATTACCTGTACTCTATTGCCTTTTGCTTTCTTTGCCATAGTTCTTTTCTCCTTCTGTTATAAATTATTCACCCAGCACCTTAATATCCTTCCAGTCGCAGTAGCCATTAGCTACAGCGTCCTTCAAAGCTGCATCCAGACCCTTCTTATTGATAAGACGAAGACCTGCAGCGCTCAACTTCAGCGAAATCCAACAATCCTGCTCTACATAGAAGAACTTCTTAGTGAACAGATTCACATCGAAGGTACGCTTAGTTCTTCTCTTAGAATGAGAAACGTTGTTACCAACCAACGCCTTCTTTCCGGTAATTTGACAAATCTTAGACATTTCTATCTTAAAATTTAATTGTTACTTACTAGTCCTTGCAAAACGAGTGCAAAGGTATAACATTTTTTTCATTTGAACAAATATTTCCCCGAAAAAAGGAATTATTTATAAATGTTGCTTTTATGCGGCATTTATTTTACTTCCTCGGCGTCTTCAGCAACCGGCTGATGGGCTCTGATGAAGTCCAACAGCATGGTTACGGCATCGCAAACGGCATACTGGATATTGCGCTCGCGACCCTCGTTCTCGGTACGCTTCTTAGTCACTACCTCATCTGCGTTACCCACTGCAATCCAAACAGTTCCGACTGGATGCTCAGGAGTTCCACCGGTTGGTCCTGCCACACCGCTGATGGCTACGGCATAGGTAGAATCAAACGCCTTCAGTGCGCCTGCCACCATCTCCTTCACCACTTCCTCGCTGTACACGGTATGTGCCTCGATGGTCTCGGCATTCACACCCAGATAGCGCATCTTGGTCTCGTCAGAATAGGTAACAATTCCCCCCTTGAAGTAGTTGCTGCTTCCAGGGATTGAGGTCAGTGCTGCAGCCACGTTTCCACCGGTACAGCTCTCTGCTGTACTGACTGTCTCACCGGTCTTCCACAACAGCAGGTTAATCTCTCTGCTGGTAAATTTGGTTTCTATATCCATAGTTTTTTATTTAAAAGTCACTCTTGAGTATGCGGGTTTATCAATGCTGCAGAAGTCCTTATCCTGGAACTTGTAGTATCCGGTGATGGCTATCATGGCAGCGTTATCGGTAGTGTAGCTGAACTTTGGGATGAAGATTTTCCATCCGTAGCGCTTGGCATGGTCACGGAACGCATTGCGCAGTCCGTTATTGGCCGATACGCCTCCGGCTACTGCCACCTGTTTAATCTTATAGTCCTTGGCAGCCTTGCGCAGTTTCTTCATCAGGATGTCCACGATGGTATGCTCCAAGCTCGCAGCCAGGTCTTCCTTGTGGTGCTCGATAAAGTCGGGATCGTCCTTGATCCAGTCGCGCAGCGAGTACAGGAACGATGTCTTTAATCCACTGAAACTGTAGTTGTAATCCGGAATCTGAGGCTTGGCAAACTCATACGCCAGCGGATTGCCCTGACGGGCCAGCTTGTCGATGATAGGCCCTCCCGGATAGCCCAGTCCCATCACCTTCGAGCACTTGTCGATGGCCTCACCGGCCGCATCGTCGATGGTCTGTCCCAGCACCTCCATGTCGTTGTAGGCCTTGACCAGCACAATCTGGCTGTTGCCTCCGCTCACCAGCAGGCACAGGAACGGATAATCCGGCTTGTCGTTGTCATCCTCGCTCTCCTTGATGAAATGTGCCAGCACATGGCCCTGCAGATGGTTCACGTCGATGAGGGGAATACCTAACGAGCACGCCAGTCCCTTGGCAAACGACACGCCCACCAGCAGCGATCCCATCAGTCCCGGACCGCGGGTAAAGGCTATGGCCGACAGCTGTTCCTTGCTCACCCCTGCCCTTTTCAGCGCCTCGTGCACCACAGGCACCACGTTCTGCTGATGGGCACGGCTGGCCAGTTCCGGCACTACACCGCCATACGACTCGTGAACAGCCTGCGAGGCGGTCACGTTGCTCAGCAGCACACCATTCTTGACTACGGCTGCCGAAGTGTCATCGCACGACGACTCAATTCCCAATATAATGATGTCACTCATGATCAATAAGTCAAAATCTCCAAACCCTTTTCAGTCATCAGGAAGGTATGTTCCCACTGGGCGCTCAGCGAGCCGTCCTCAGTCAGGACCACCCAGCCAGTCTCGTCCTCGGCATCGTCACAGATGTCGGGTCCTCCCTCGTTAATCATCGGTTCGATGGTGAAGCACATGCCCGGAACCAGCAGCATGCCGGTACCCTTGTGGCCGAAGTGGCACACCTCAGGGTCCAGGTGGAACTCCAGTCCCACTCCGTGTCCGCAGTACTCCCGAACCACACTGTAACCATTTTTCTTGGCATGCTTCTCAATGGCATGGCCTATGTCGCCCACAAAGCCCCATGGCTTGGCAGCCTCCATGCCCACTTTCAGACACTCCTTGGTCACTTCCACCAGGCGGCGGGCGTTAGGAGCCACATCGCCTATCATAAACATGCGGCTGGCATCGCTGTAATAACCATTCAGGATGGTGCTAACATCTACATTCACGATATCACCGTCCTCAATGTATTCATTATCCGATGGCACGCCATGGCAAACCACATCGTTTATGCTGATACAGCAACTCTTGGGGAAACCTCCGTAACCCAGATCGGCAGGTATCGCACCGTGGTCACAGGTATACTCATACACCAGTTTGTCCAGTGCAGCGGTACTCATGCCCGCATGAATCTCGCGTGTGACCATATCCAGAACACCGGTATTGATGACACCGCTCTTGCGGATGCCATCAATCTGGTATTCATTAAGTATAATGTCATTGGCAGGCACCAGGCAGCCTCTGTTCTGATACGACAGGACTTTCTTGTCCAGTTCAGTCAGCGGCTGTCCCTTTGGAACCTTCCAATTCTTCTTTATTCTTTTAAATATCATGCAATTACTTTTCGTAAACACCCTCACGTGGTAGAGCCTTATCCAGAGTTGCCATACCTGAAGCAACAATAGCTGTTGCTGCAGCAGCCTGCTCCATATAATCCTGGAACGACTTGTTCAGGTAGTCATTCTCGGTATGCCAGATTTCCTGGTAGTTAAAGCCATAACCCTTGTAATCCTCGTTCTTCAACTCAACACAAGGAACACCCTTCATGCCGAATACTGAAGCATCAGTTCCACCCAGTGCTGTTACCTTACGGCGAGGACCTGACTTGGTTACAGTAAACTCAAAGTCCCACAGGTTCTTGATAGGAGCACAAATCTTAACCATGTCATCGTACCATGCATCTGGAACGCTGATACCGGTGCAAGCGGTAGGACCACCGTCACGGTTGAACAGGTTGACAATCTTATCCAACTCCTTAGCGTGGGTCTTGCAGTATGCCTGAGCACCCCACAAACCGAACTCCTCACCAGCGAATGCTACGAACTGGATGGTGCGCTTTGGCTTCACACCGCTCTTGGCAATCAGGTGAGCAGCACCCAGCATAGCGCCAATACCGGTACCGCAGTCTACTGCACCGGTAGCAGAATCGAATGCATCCAGGTGACCGCTGATGATAATCTTCTCATCCTTGAACTTAGAACCTGGAATCTCAGCTACTACGTTGTAGTACTTGATTGGACCCAGCTTGAAGTGGTTGCGGATATCGAACTCCAACTGTACATCCTCGAAGTTCTTCACCTTTTTATATATAACAGCATACTGAGAAGCGTCCAGCTTGATATCTGCGTGTGTTGGCAGGTCATCGAAGGTAACGCTCATATCAGCCATCATAGGGCGGTCATACAATGCGCGCAATGGCAGTTCACCCGACTGGATGAAACCCAGGGCACCCAGCTCCAGCAACTCGCGAGCATACAAACCTGGACGGGTCTCTACCTGCTTCAGCTGACTTGGATCAGGACGGCCACCGTTAGCACGTGCCTTAGCCATGATCTCTGCATTCTCCTTCTCGATCTGTGCGTTCTTAGCCTTAACCTCAGCACGGATGCTGTCCTCCTTAGCGTTCAGATAGATAGGCCAACCCGAGTTGGTACCGCCTACCAATACCCAAGCACCCTTTACCTTACCCTTGATGCGAGCCAGCTCTGCCTCGCTGTTAGGCTCGATAACTACATGACCGCGAACCAATCCTGGGGTACGGCTGGTGCATACTGGAGTTACAAAGTGCAGATTCATGCTCTCAGGACCAACCATGCGGCCGAACCAAGGACCACGGTTGAAACCTACAGGCACCTCACCTGCCTCTTCCAGGTGTGCCTCAATACCCAACTTGTTGAACTCGTGAATCAGCCATGCTGCTGCGTTCTCGTAAGCGTCAGAACCCAACAGACGGCCACCGAAACGGCCTGTCAGAGTGCTCAGGTAATCCCAAGTCTTGTTCTCATTAACAGCCATGTCAGTCATTTTCTTTACCGCAGCATCTTGTGCGAAGGCGCCCATGCTCATGGCCATCAAGCATGTAGCAACCAATAATCTCAATTTTTTCATTTTAATTATACTATATATAGATGTATTAATTGTCAACTTTTGTCATTCTGAGTGAAACGAAGAATCTTTCTATTCCGAAGGCATTACTCGCGAGGTAAGATCCTTCGCGTTGCTCAGGATGACAACTATTGTTGTCTGTTGTCAACAGTCAACCCCTTAAACCGTGCTGGATATTCCTCCTCGAACTCCATGCGCTCGCGGGTTACCGGATGCCAGAAGCACAACTTAAAGGCATGCAGGCACATACGTCCCAGCGGGTCGCTCATGGCACCGTAGCGGCGGTCGCCCACAATCAGGTGTCCCAGGTCCTTCATGTGTACACGGATCTGGTTCTTACGGCCAGTCTCCAGCTGCAGCTCCACCAGCGAACAGCCGTTGCCACGGCGGATGGTACGGAAATGAGTTACGGCCAACTTGCCGGTGCCGTCATCCTCAGGGCTGCTCACCACATGCATGCCGTGATCGGACAGATAGCTTCTCACCACACCCTGGTTCTGTTCCATTTCACCCTCAACCACAGCCACATAGCGGCGGTCGTACACAATCTGGTGCCAGTTGTCACGCAGGGTGTACTGGGTCTTCTCGTCCTTGGCAAACATCATGATGCCACTGGTAGCACGGTCCAGACGGTGCACCACAAACACACGGCCTCTCGGGTTGGAACGACGAACGTAATCGGTCAGGATATGCTGGGCGGTACGCTCCTTCTGGGTCTCTGTGGCTACAGCCAGCAAACCCTCTTTCTTCTTGATTACAATCAGATACGCATCCTCGTACAGAATCTGCAACTGCGGATGCTTGAACTCGTGATGGTTCTTCTGCTTACTGATCTGCACCACCATGCCCGGCTCCAACTTGAAGTTGTACTGAGTGGTAATGTTCTTGCCAATCAGCACACAGCGGTTGGTCAGCAGGTACTTGGCCTTCTGGCGGCTGCCGTTGGTCACCTTCTCAATCAGGAAAGGCAACAGCTCGGCCCCCTCGCGCACATTGTAATCCGTATAGCGGTTCTGGCTACGCGCAATCAGGTAATCCGGTTTCGGTCTATTGTTTCTTCTACTCATCTTTTCTCTAACAACACTACATTTTCCACATGCTGGGTATGAGGGAACATATCCACAGGCTGAACAGCCACCACCTTGTACTTCACATCCAGCAACTGCAAGTCGCGTGCCTGAGTGGCAGGATTACAGCTCACATACACGATGCGTGGAGCCTCGGCAAACAGCAGTACGTCAATGACATCCTGGTGCATACCGGCACGTGGAGGGTCGGTAATGATCACGTCAGGACGACCGTACTGATTGATGAAATCCTGTGTCAGCATGTCCTTCATATCACCCGCAAAGAACAGGGTGTTCTCAATGCCGTTGATCTGACTGTTCACCTTAGCGTCCTCGATAGCCTCTGGCACATACTCGATACCGATTACCTGACGCGCCTGACGGCTTACAAAATTGGCAATGGTACCGGTACCGGTGTACAGGTCGTAAACCAACTCATTTCCAGTCAGTCCCGCAAAGTTGCGAGCCACCTTATACAGCTCGTAAGCCTGGTCGGTATTGGTCTGATAGAACGACTTAGGTCCCACCTTGAACTTCAGGCCCTCCATCTCCTCGTAGATGAAATCCTTGCCCTTGAAGGTCACCACCGGCAGATCGTTGATGGTATCGTTACACTTCTGGTTGTTCACATACAGCAACGAGGTGATCTCAGGGAACTTATCCCCCACGAACTGCAGCAACTCCTCAGCCTGCTTCTGGTCGGCATCGTTCTCGATGCGCAACTGCAGCAGCACCATCAGGTCACCCGTATTACTGGTACGGATCATCATGTTACGCAGCAATCCCTCGTTGGTGCGAAGGTTATAGAACACCAGATTGTGCTCGTGAGCATAGTCACGGATGGCATTGCGGATCTCGTTGCTCAGCGGAGTCTGCAACCAGCACTCATCGATGGCCAGCACCTTGTCGAACGCATTAGGAATATGGAATCCCACCGCATTCATCTGGTCGTACTTCACATCGTTCTTCACCTCCTCCTCGGTCAGCCAGCGCTTGTTGCTGAAGGTGAATTCCAACTTATTGCGATAATATTGAGTCTTTTCCGAACCCAAGATTGGAGTAATCTCAGGCAGTTCCACCTTACCGATGCGGGTCAGGTTGTCCACAATCTGCTTCTGCTTGTATTTAATCTGCTCCTCGTAAGGCAGCACCTGCCACTTACAGCCGCCACACACACCGTAATGCTTGCAGAATGGAACCGCACGCTTTGGTGAATACTCGTGGAAACGGACAGCCACAGCCTCGGCATAACTATGCTTCTTGCGCTTCACCTGCAGGTCCACCACATCGCCAGGCACCACATAAGGCACAAACACCACCAGGTCGTTTACTCTGGCCAGCGCCTTGCCCTCGGCAGCCACATCGGTGATGAGGATTTTCTCCAACAATGGAAGCTCTTTTTTCTTTCTACCCATAAATTCACAATTTGGGCGCGAAGTTACAACTTTTTTCCGGGATAGAAGAACATATCCCCTTAAACTTTAGTTTAAACCCCAACTTCCGGCCCTGTCTTTTTGCCCGAATCCGGAAAATGTATTACTTTTGCCGTTACAATAAACTAAACGTTAGAAACACGATGAAACACTTCATTATGGCATTATTTGCCTGCATTTTCGCTCTGCCTGCCATGGCACAGAGCAACAGTGAGCCCCTGAGACTGGCAGTAGCCGGAGTTACCCACGGTCATTTAGGCGAGGTAGTGTCCCGTATCAAGCGAGGCGATTTCAAGGTGGTGGGCGTTTCCGAGAAGGATGAGCGCTATCTGCACAACAACGATCTGACGGGCAAGGTTCCCGAGAAACTTTTTTACAAGGATTTGGGTAAGATGCTGGACGAGACCAAGCCGGAAGTGGTGGTAGCATACGGCAGCATCTACGACCATCTGAGCGTAGTGGAGGCTTGTGCTCCACGCCATATCCATGTCATGGTGGAGAAGCCACTGGCTACTACCGTGGAACAGGCCGAGCGCATCGAGCAACTGGCCAAGCAGTATGGCATTCATGTGCTGACCAACTACGAGACTTCATGGTATGCACCTAACCATAAGATTTACAGCATGCTGCAGGACGGAACATTGGGCGATATCCGCCGCATCAATGTGTATGACGGACACGAGGGACCGAAGGAAATCAACTGTTCCGACCGTTTCCTGGAGTGGCTTACCGACCCTGTCCTGAATGGTGGTGGAGCCGTTATCGATTTCGGTTGCTATGGTGCCAATCTGGCCACCTGGATGCTCAAGGGCGAGAAGCCTATCAGCGTGTTTGCCGTATTGCAGCAGCACAAGCCAGACATCTATCCAAAGGTGGATGACGATGCCACCATCGTTGTGAAATATCCACACACCACCGTACAGATCATGGGTTCCTGGTGCTGGCCTACCGGCCGCAAGGACATGTATGTCTATGCCAGCAAGGGCTCGGCCTTCCAGCTCAAGCCTACCACCATGCAGACCTACCTGGACGGTAAGGAGAGCGGTGTGTTCGAGGCTCCTGCCCTGCCCGCTCCATACAATGATTCCTTCTATTACCTGAAGGCTGTGGTTCGCGGTGAAATCCAACTGAAGCCATACGACCTGGCATCCCTGGAAAACAACATGATGGTTGTCCGTATCCTGAATGCTGCCAAGGAAAGTGCCCGCACCGGTGAGGCGGTGAAATTTTAATTTTGAACAACATGGAAAATAACGGAGCAATGACCATTGAGACCATCCTGCAGAAAATCCCACCCCTAAGGACAATGGGATGCAGGTAAGGTGCATTATAATAAGTGGTAAGCCCATAACATTCTCCTGAATCAAAAAAAACGAATCAATTTTTTGTTCACATCTAAATAAAAATATATTTTTGCAAAAAGAATCAATTATTACAGCATGAACCAGAACAGCACCATATTGGAAGATTTCCATAGAATTGCCCAACAAGTACTTCCAGAAGGAAGTCAAGTTTGGCTATATGGCTCAAGAGCAC
>JAKSLP010000069.1 GCA_024401115.1 Bacteroidaceae bacterium
GCTAATTACAACGTAACTTTAACTTGTTTTCTGCACCTAAATTGGTGAAGAACCCTTTGCATTCGAAAAACACACAATGTAACCCGATCTTTAACATTAACTTATACTAATACATGTTAGATGAGTTATAATAGATTTAGGTATGATATAACAATTTTGGAAAGAAGTCTAAGTGATTAGGCTTCTTTTTTTATGTGTTGAATATAGGATTGTAAAAACTATTTGACGTATCTTTGCAGAAACAATCAATTAATTCAAATAAACATGAGACGTATCTTTACTCTCGCACTTTTGTGTATTGTGGCATCCCTGAACGCTCTTGCGCAGGAAAGATTGCCAGAGTATTTACAAGCCGAGAAATTCACCCAGGAGAAGTTGAACACTATGCTGTTCAGTACTAAGGTAGAACCCCATTGGTTGCCTACAGGTAACGGATTCTGGTATGAGTACAAAACCAGTGACGGTACCAATTGGTATCTGGTTAATCCTGCAACCCGTCAGCAACGTGCGTTGTTTGATCGTGATGAGCTGGCTGCTCAGCTTACCGAGATTGTCCGTGATCCATACGATGCCCAGCATCTTCCCATCAAGCAGTTGAAGGTGGCCGATGATGGCCGTACATTCTATTTCGAGGTTCAGTCTACAGCCGATAAGAAAAAGACAGCGGAGGACAAGAAGGGTGGAAAGGAAAAGTTCTATTTTTCGTTCGATAGCCAGAGCCGCCAGCTGAAGCAGATAACCGAGGATGACATGCCGGCTAAGCGCATGGAATGGGGAACAGTTTCTCCTGATATGAAGACTGTCATATATGCCAAGGACCTGAACCTTTACCGCATGAGTTATGAGGATTATCAGAAGGCTCGTAAAAACGAGAAGGACAGCACCATTGTCGAAATTCAGTTGACCAAGGACGGAGTTAAGGACTTTGGCTATGGCCAGCCCCATAATTTGCTCAACACCGATACCTTGTGCAATGGCAAGCGTCGCCGTGCTTCGGGTGTGTTCTCACCTGATGGTAAGTATTTCGCCACTATCGTTACCGATGAGCGTCAGGTGAAAGAGTTGTGGGTGATCAATTCAGTAGCCCAGCCCCGTCCTACTTTAGAGACCTATAAGTATCAGATGCCTGGCGAGAAAGAGGCTCCGGAAGATCATCTTTTCCTGTTCGACCTGACCACCAATACCCGCAAGGAGGTGAAAACTGCATTGTGGAAAAACCAATCCATTGATTTGGAGCGCGCTCCCCGTGCCAAAAAGGATCAGGAACGCTTGGATGTACCTTCGGTATGGTTGGGTGACAACAGCAAGTTCTACCTGACCCGTAGCAGCCGCGATTTGCACCGTATCGATATCTGTTCGTATACCATAGGCTCCGATGAGATTGTGCCGGTTATCGAGGAAAGAATGAACACCTATCAGGAGACCAAGGGACTGTATTTGGCCAATGCCGGAAAGAACCTGATTCACTGGAGCGAGCGAGACGGTTGGGGTCACCTTTATCTGTACGATGATAGCGGCAATCTCAAGACTCGCCTGACCAAGGGCCCATGGCATGTGGAAAGTGTGGTGAAGGTGGATGACAAGACCCGAAGTGTTTATTTCAGAGCCAATGGTAAGGAACTGAACGAGAACCCATATTACGAGCATCTGTACCGCGTTAATTTCGATGGTACAGGATTGAAGATGATTACTGCAGGCGATTTCTTCCATGAGGCTCAGGTAGATGACAACGCCCAGTTCATTATCGATAATTACTCCCGCGTGAATACCGTACCAAAGGCTGATTTGCTGGATGCAAACGGTAATAAACTCATGACCCTGCAGGAGAGCGATTTCTCGCAGCTGTTTGCCGCAGGTTACCAGTTCCCTGAAATTTTTAAGGTAAAGGCTGCCGATGGCGTTACCGATTTATGGGGTGTAATGTACAAGCCATATAATATGGATTCCACCAAGGTGTATCCAATTGTCGATTATGTTTATCCGGGCCCACAGGTTGAGGCAACCTATTATCCTTTTACCCGTATGAGTGTACGTACCGACCGCTTGGCACAGGCAGGTTTCATTGTTATCAGTGTAGGTCAGCGCGGAGGCCATCCATCCCGTAGTAAGTGGTATCACAATTATGGTTACGGCAATATGCGCGACTATCCGTTGGAGGACCATAAATATGCAGTGGAGCAGCTGGCAGCCAAGTATAAGTTTATCGATATCCAGAATGTGGGTATTCATGGCCATAGTGGAGGCGGATTCATGAGTACTGCGGCCATCTGCACCTATCCTGATTTCTACAAGGCTGCTGTCAGCTGTGCCGGAAACCACGACAACAGTATTTATAACCGTTGGTGGAGTGAGACCCATCACGGTGTGAAGGAGCAGGTTTCTGAACAGGGTGATACCACCTTTGTGTACAAGATTGCAACTAACCCGGAGATTGCGGCCAACTTGAAGGGTCATTTGTTGCTGGTTCATGGAGACATTGACAATAATGTGCATCCGGGTAATACCATCCGTGTGGCGAATGCCCTAATTAAGGCAGGAAAGCGTTTTGATATGCTGATGTTGCCTCAACAGCGTCATGGCTTTGGTGATATGAATGAATATTTCTACTGGCGCCTGGTGGATTATTTCTCTGAGCACCTGCGTGGAAAGAGTGAACATTTTGTAGATATTCCTAAACGATGAAGACGATTCTTGATTTCATGCTCGCTTTATACCAGAACAACAATAAACCTTGGTTTGACGAGCATAAGGCACAATATCTGGAGGTTAAGGCCAAATTCGATGCCCTTTCTTTGGATTTCATGAAGGGAATTGAACGGTTTGACCGCAGGGTACATGACCTGAAGTTGGGCGATATAACCTATCGTATTTACAGGGACATGCGTTTCTCGCAAGATAAGCGTCCGTACAAGTGGCATTTGGGTGTGTACGTATGTCCTAAAGGAAAAAAATCGGGTATGGCCGGATATTATATCCATCTGGAGCCCGGAACCGATACCTATTTTATATGTTCTGGTCTGTATAACCCGGATAAGGATATTCTAAAAAGTGTCCGCGAGGAGATTATGTGCAATCCTGAACGCTTCCATGAGGCTTTGCAGAAATGTCCCGATTTCCATTTGCCTTGGGAGGCTGCATTACGGAAGGTTCCTCAAGGGTTCTGTGCCGATGACCCTCATGCGGAGTATTACCGATTGAAGAGTTACGAACTCTACAAGCATCTTACACGCGAGGATGTGCTGCAGCCTGATTTTCTGCAGAAGTCCTTGGCAGACCTGGAGCGCACGCTTACGTTCAACGAACTGATTAATCAGTGTGTGGATTTTGCACGGAAATAAGATTTACACGAAGTAATAATAAATAATGTGGCAGGTGGGAGACTATCTGCCATTTTTATGTTATAGGGAAAATCCCCTATACAAATAGGGAAAACCACTTGCGGGAGGGATTTCCCCCACGTACCTTTGCAATGTGAAACAGAAACAAAGTGTAAATCTTAAAAACGTTACGATTATGAAGAAGATGTTTTTGATGATGTTGGCAATGGTAATGAGTGTAGCAACAATGAATGCCCAGCATGGACAGAAGAAGTATCATCACCCAATGGCTACCGAACTGCATACCGAGCAGCAGGCAGGTATCCTGGCCAAGGAAATGCACTTGAGCCCTGCAGAGACCGCCCGCTTCACCAAGATTTATACCGAATATAAGAAGGAGTCACGTGAGCTGCGCAAGCACAATGCAGGTAAGAAGCATGATGTGAAGCACCGCCAGAAGAACCAGCAGAAGCATTTGGCTTTGGATGCCAAGTACCGCAAGCAGTTTGCTAAGGTCCTGACCGATAAGCAGGTGTCTTATGTGATGAATCACCGCAGAATTGCCAAGAACCCTCGCTATCGCGGTACACGTGCCGATATGCACCGCATGCACCGGGCCTGAGAGATACTATTGATGCTTTTATACTTATGGACAAATGAAATGCTCCGCCGATTGTGCACCGGCGGAGCATTTACTTTATAATAATATTAATTACTTAAACAGCAACTTTGCAAAGGTCTGCAGATACAGACGCCAGTTCTTCCACTCGTGACCACCGTCGCTGGTGAACAAGGTGTGCTCCATGCCGTTGCGTGTCAGTGCTGCATCCAGAATCTTGGTACCTGGCATAGCAAAGTCATCGTTACCGCAACCTACCCAGTACAGCTTGTAGCCTGCCTTTTTGATACCCTGCAGGTCTGCATCCAGATGATCGCTCTCGCGGATACCGCAGCTCATAGGACAGATATAGTCGAATGTGTTAGGGAACAAGATTGTAGCAGAAGTAGTGTGACCACCACCCATAGACAAACCAGCGATAGCACGTGCAGACTTCTTAGGAATGGCACGGAAGTTGCTCTCGATGAAAGGAACAATCTCGTTAACCAGGCTCTTTACGTAAGCATTAGCATTCTCAGGAGCGCGGGTGTCCAGCTTTGAAGTTGGCAAGCCCATGGTAGCAGCTGCCTGCTGGTTAGGGTTACCGTTAGGCATAACCACGATCATAGGTTCAGCCTTGCCCTGCTCAATCAGATTGTCCAGAATCTGAGCGGTGCGGCCCATCGATGTCCAAGCTTCCTCGTCACCGCCACCACCGTGCAACAGGTACAATACTGGATATTTCTTCTTAGGATTTGCCTCATAACCGTAAGGCAGGTAAACGGTCATACGACGGTTGATGCCCAACGACTGGCTGTCATACCAACGGTAGGTTACAGTACCGCGCTGAGTACTCTCATTATAAACAGAAGAACGCTCACCTGGAACCATCAGCATGTTCAGGTAACGGGTACCGTCGCGCTGAACCATGTAGTTTACAGGGTCGTTTACAGCTACACCGTCCACGATAAAGTTGTAGGTGTAGATTTCAGCATAAGGAGCCTTAATGGTGGTCTCCCAAATACCGTCAGTGCCCTTCTTCAGGTTTACGGTCTGGCCAGCCAGCCAGTTGCCCGACAACTGAACGACAGTTGCATAGTTGGCATTCAGACGGAAAGTAACAGAATCGCCTTTGATTTCAGGAGAAACAACTTGCTTGGCACCGCCAAAGTTGAAGTTCGACAACTCCTGAGCCTGTGCTGATACTCCTGCCAGCAGGAGAGCAGCCATCATGATGAATTTTCTCATAAGTCAAGAATTTAGGTTAATAAAAGATTTGTCATTACAAAAATACGTGTTTTTTTCATAATGTCGTATCTTTGCAGCCGAAAAAATGACAAAGAAAGAAAAATGGCAGATAATAGTAAAAACAGGGCCTTTCTGAAACTGCATTTATCCGTACTGGTGGCGGGAGGAACCGGACTCTTTGGCCGATTGATCACCCTACAGGAGATACCGCTGGTGTGGTACCGCTTATTGCTTACCACCCTTCTTTTTATTCCTATTTTATACTTCCAGAAAAAACTTCAGTTGCTGCCCTGGAACATAGCCGCTAAACTGATGGCTGTGGGTTGTATCCTGGGTATTCACTGGGTGTTTTTTTATGCCAGTATACAAGCATCCAATGTCTCTATCGGTGTCATCAGTTTGGCCTTGCTAGGCATGTTTACGGCAGTCATCGACCCGATAGTCAATCATCATAAATTCTATGGTAAGGAATTTTTACTCAGTACGTTAGCTTTGTTGGGATTACTGCTTATCTTCCATCTCGATACCCGTTATCGCCTGGGTATTATCCTGGGAACCATGGCCTCGCTGCTGGCCTCGCTATTCTCCATTTACAGCAAGAAGGTGATGTCGGTTTCCCCGGATATCCCTACCCGCAGTGTGGTGTTGTACGAGATGGCTGGCGGCCTGGTATGCTTGAGTGTGGTGCTGCCTTTGGCCAAGTTGCTCAATCCGGAACTGAACATCACTCCGCAAGTTACCGACTGGATTTATCTGGTGGTGCTGGCACTGGTGTGCACTATCGGACAATACTTGCTGCAGTTTGCCGCCCTGAAGTACGTGTCGCCCTTCACCATGAATTTGACTTACAATCTGGAGCCCATCTACAGCATCATCCTCGCTATGATTATCTTTAACGAATCCCGCGAACTGAACGCCTCGTTCTATATGGGCCTCACTCTTATCATCATTTCGGTCATCATCCAAAACCTGAATCAACGCCATAAAATACGTCAATAAACCGAGAAATTTCGTATATTTGCAAAAGTAAATCTAAAACCTATGAATATGCGAAGAATTCTTGTTTTATTGCAGCTCTTCTTGTTTTTGGGCAGCAATGTGTGGGCTCAGCAAGCCTACACCATCTATCCTGTTCCGCAGGAGCAGGTGAAAGTTTCCGGAAAAGTCACCTTTACGCCTACGGTCAGTGTAGTGGCCGAGGGGGGCATTGATAACTATACCCTCGACCGTTTGACACAGATTCTGCAGGAGCACGGGTTGAAAGCCGAGTTTGGCGATAAGCCGGTTGCCGGTACTTCGGTGGTTTACCTGGGTGTAAACGGCTCTAAAGGCTTAGCCGATAAGAAAGCATCGGGCCTGAAGCTGAAACGTTCGGTTTTCAGTCAACCTAAATACGATCGCCATGTGGTCAGTCTTTCTTCTTTAGGAGGAAAGGCTCAGGTCGTGGTACTTGGTGAACATACCGACGCGGTTTTTTATGGTTTGGCCACTCTGGAGCAGATGCTGGATAACGGCACACAGAACCTGCCTTGTGCTACTTTTTATGATTATGCCGATGTCCAAAGCCGTGGCGTGATTGAGGGCTATTATGGAGTACCTTACAGCGAAGAGGTGACGGCCGACTTGTTCCGCTTCATGGCACGTTTCAAACTGAATACTTATATGTATGGTGCCAAGAGCGACCCTTACCACTCGCGCTATTGGGATCAGGCTTACCCTAAGGAGATTACTGCCGAGCAGAAGCGCTTGGGCCTGATGACCGAGGGCATGATGAAGCACTTGTGTGATGTGGCGCATCAGACCAAGGTGAATTTTGTGTGGGCCATTCATCCGGGACAGACATTTACCGATGCTGCCAGCACCGATGTGCTGGACCGTATCATGTCGAAATTCAGTTTGATGTACGATTTAGGTGTCCGTCAGTTTGGTGTGTTTGTTGACGATGTAGGTGTTCCTGAAGATGATGTTCAGTTGCGTCAGGGTGCCGAGCGCCTGTCTCAGCTTCAGCAGCTTATCGACCAGCGCTGGAACAAGCCGGGAACGGCACTTGCCAGTCAGGTAAAGCCTCTGCATTATGTGCCTCAGCTGTATGCCTTCAGTTGGGTAACCCCAGATAAGGCCCGCCGTTTCTGGGAGTCTCTTCGCCCGGTTCCTGAAAAGGTAAATATCTACACTACAGGCAAGAATATCTGGTCGGTACCTAACAGTATCGATTTGGCTACCTTGCATGATTACTTGGGAGGTGAGGTGTCCTGGTGGTGGAACTACCCTTGCAACGATAACGATGTGACCAAGATTTTCCCTGCCGATACTTATGCCAATTTTGCCGATGAGAAGCACATTGATGGCAACGAGCGTATGGAGAAGGGATTGTCTCTGAAGACCATTATCATCAATCCTATGCAGCAGGGAGAACTGTCCAAGATTGCCCTTTTCAGTGTGGCTGATTACACTTGGAACATGAACACCTTCGACAACATGCAGAGTTGGAAGGCATCACTTCCTGTAGTGGTAGGAGAGGATAAGGCACCTGCCTTTGAGTCTTTGGTTCCTTACCTGCGCTATTATGATGCCGGCACTCCATTGGCCAAACTGATTGACGAGTTTAAGACTGCTTACCAAAGAGAGGGTACAAAGGCATCGCCAAAAGCCCTTCAGGAGGAACTGTCACGTATTGAAGCCGCATGCGCAAAGGTGGAAACACTGGCTACCGGCAATGAGAGCGATAAACTGTTCTATGGCGATTTGCGTCCATTCCTCCTCAAACTGAAGTCCATGGCGGCACAGGGCAACCTGATGCTGAAAGCCTTGACCGGGCCTGCAGCCAGTGTGGACCGTGTAACCTTTGCCAAGAGTTGGTCGGCCATTGAGGGCATGGATAAGAATGACAACCATCAGTTCGATATCCTTACCGGCATGGGTTCCGACATCACCCTTTCGGTTCAGACCGCCGAACCTGCAGCTCAGGCTTTGCGCCTGTTCCTGGATTGGTTGCTTCAGCAGTTCTGATTCACCACTGATATAAGTAACGCCCGCCTGTTTTCATAATTACGGAAACAGACGGGCGTTATTTATCCTTAAACTTGGTCAAAGTTAAGTTAGCTAAATAGGTGCGGTTACTTAAGTAAGCATACCCTTGTTACTTAAGTAACCATTCGAATTCATTTTAATTCCTTTTTATGGAGCTAAACAGAGCGTAACAACTTAAAAAAGGTTCTTCACCAATTTAGGTGCAGAAAACAAGTTAAAGTTACGTTGTA
>JAKSLP010000007.1 GCA_024401115.1 Bacteroidaceae bacterium
CATGAGAGCTAATGTGTCTTGCAAACTTCTCGATGTTCATCACATCGGCATACTGAGCAATAGCATAAGCGTTCTGCTTTTCGGTCTTTACCAGATCCAAATCTGCCTGTGCAGGAGTCTCACCAGCCTTCTCAGCCGCCTTGATACGGCCCTTTGCCTGGTTAATCTCGATGAGATTACTGTTGATGCTACGCATCACGATAGAATAGTTAATCATAGTTTTTAGTTTTTAAGGTTAAAGGTTAGTTTTAGTTTTCTCGTTTTGTTATCCCTTTGTCATTCTCTCTCAATGTCATTCCGAACGCATGTGAGGAATCTTTCTGAATTAGTAGTGCATACTTATAATTACCAACCTCGCGAGGAAAGATCCTTCGTTTCACTCAGGATGACATTAGAGTGACATGACAATCATTGAGTGCTTTTCTTATCCCTTTTTTGGTCTTCTTAGAATCCGGGCCCAAGTCATCTATTCAGACTGTCAT
The DNA here is from genome assembly GCA_024401115.1 of Bacteroidaceae bacterium. Classification (GTDB taxonomy): domain Bacteria; phylum Bacteroidota; class Bacteroidia; order Bacteroidales; family Bacteroidaceae; genus Minthousia. Next base: position 483 of record JAKSLP010000007.1, read on the forward strand.
CAGGCTTAAGAGATGCCTCTCAAATTGTTATTGCAAAGTTACGACTTTTTGAGGGGGTAGTCAATTGAAAAATAAAAAAAACGCCAAAAAATCGTATTTTACTGCAATGTTGCTCACATTTCCGGTGCGGCGCACTATTTTTTGCACTTTCGTTATATATTTAGTAAAATAATTTCCTAACAAGGCCTATTTTTATAGATCTTGTCTATCCAAAAAATATGATAATGCTGATAATCAAACAATTCATTATTTTGAAGCGTGACACGTGACACCGTGACACCTGTTTTTTTTGCCATACCCTTACTTTTCGTTATTACTGCTAAAATAGTTTTATATATATATAATATATTATATATATATAAACATTAATTTCAAGAACAGGGTTGGTTAGGAAAAAATAGGGTGTCACGGTGTCACGTTGTCACGCTTTTGCCCGTTGTTGAATTATTATTGTAAATATAACGGATATTTAGTTTTGCAAAATATAAATTAATTCAAACAGATTAAAATCTGTAAGTCAGTTGATAAAGCGTGGCTTGGTCTATTTGATGAAATAGATGATTCATGGCACAAGCTAAAATGAACGTGACAACATGACAGCGTGACAGTAAAGATTATGCCACCCTCCTCTTATCAACTGGAGTATACACCACGCCATCCGAGGAGGGGAGAGAGTGATATTAGAGATTAGATGATAATAAGTCGTTGGAATGAAAGAACAAAAAAAGGGAGGTTTTTCAGCCTCCCTTCTTTTATGATTATGATTACTTCCAAAGCTTCTGTGCGAAGATGGTGAGATAAACTCGCCAGTTCTTCCAGATGTGGCCGCCGTCTGACTCGTAGTACTCGCAAGGATAACCCTTCTCATTGCAGTAGTCGCGCAATGCAGAAGCACTTACCTTAACGCCATCGGCAGAACCTACGCCAATCCAGTACAGTTTTGGCTTTGCAGCGAACAATGCTGCCAACTCCTTCTCGTTGTCAGGACCGCTGCCGGCACCTGAGAACATACCTACATAACCGATGGTTCCAGGGTATCTGCGAGAGATAGAGAAGGAGTGACGTCCACCCATTGACAAACCGGCAATGGCAGTGTTGTACTGACCGGTCTTTACACGGAATGTGCTCTCAACGAACTTCTTGATGCATGGGAACTCGTCCTCCATAGGCTTGGTGTCCTGGTCGCGGCTGTTGGTCATGGTTGGCTGGAACATGTTCACCTCATTCACCTCAGGAGCAGAAGGGTTGCGAACCACACCATTAGGCATGACCACAATCATTGGCTTAGCCTTACCCTCGGCAATCAGGTTGTCCATGATCTGGGCAGTACGGCCCAGTTCTGACCATGCGTTCTCGTCACCACCGGAACCGTGCAACAGATACAGAACAGGATACTTTTCCTTGCTCTTCTCGTAACCTGCTGGCAGATAAACAGTAAGACGACGGTCGAAACCTGCGTTCTCGCTATCGTACCAAATCTTGGTCAGTGTACCGTGAGGTACATTATTGTTCATGTAGTAATGACCGGCATCGCCTTCCTTTGCACTCATGGTGAAAATATTGGTCCAGGTAGCAATGTCACGGTTCATGAAAACATTGGATGGGTCCAACTGACGCTTGCCGTCTACAGTAAAGTAGTAGCTGTACAACTCACCTGGGAGCGGATTGGCAGTGGTGAAGGTCCAGACACCATCCTTCTCCACAAGGCTGGCCTTGCCCTGAACTTCCATAACACCACGGCCAGGAACCTCAACTTTCTGTGCTGGCAGGAAATCGCCAGACAGCTCTACGGTCACAGCCTTAGGGTTTACGTAACGGAAAGTCACGGTATTGTCGGCATTGATCTCAGGACTGATGATACCGGTACCTGGGCCCAAAGCCTGCTGGGCAAAAGCGCTCATTCCGCAAGCCCAAAGCATCAGAGATGCAACAGATTTCTTCATAATTGTATCGGATTAGATTTATAATGTGTCGATTAACGTGCACCTGCTGGCAGGTTCTTCAACCAGAAATCGGCCATGGTCTTGCGAACATGCAGACTGGTTCCGGCACCCTCGGAAATTCCGTGAGTACGCATTGGGTAGACAATCTGATAGAAGGTCTTTCCGTTCTTAACCAATTCATTAACCAATCGCTCAGTGCTCTGGTAGTGTACGTTGTCATCACCGGTACCGTGCATCAGCAACAGGCTCTGGTGCTCCTGCAAACCGGCTGCGTAGGTGATAGGGGAGCCCTTCTTGTAACCCTCAGGGTTGTTCTGAGGAGTATTCATGTAACGCTCCTGATAGATGGTATCATACAGCTTCTCGTCAGCAACGAATGCCACGGCAATACCGGTCTTGAACACATTTGGATAACGGAACATACAGTTCAGTGTCTGTGCACCACCGCCTGACCAACCGGTTACACCGATACGTGTGGCATCGATAAAGCTGTATTCCTTAGCCAGGTTTGAGATACCCTCAGCAATGTCCTTGCTGGCAAAAGTACCTACCTCGCCATAGATACACTTACGCCATTCACGGCCGCGTGGAGTGTTGGCACCGCGTGGGTCGATACTCATCACGATGTAACCCAATGATGCCAGGTACTGATGCCATCCGTCGGTAGAGAAACCGTCCTGAACGGTACTGCTGGCAGGCTCGCCATAGATATCCAGAATGACTGGGTACTTCTTGGTTGGATCGAAGTTGGCTGGCTTAATCCAGTATGCATCCAGGTCGATATCGCTGGAGTGGGTGCGTACGAACTCCTTCTTTGGCAGACCCATAGCATCCCACTGCTTCTGAGCTTCCTCGTTGGTAACCAGTGTCTTAACTACATTTCCCTTAGGGAACTGAATCAACTCTGACTTAGGCAGCATGCCGGTGTTGCTCCAGGTATGTACAGCGTAATCGCAAGTAGGACTCATGCGGTAGCTGTGAGAACCTTCCTGATCCATAGGTGTCAGACGCTCGCAAGTGCCGTCGCCCCAGATCTTGGCGCGATACAGGTAGCGCTGGGTAAAGTTGTTCTCGGTAGCCATGAAGTATACGAATCCGCGCTTCTCGTCAAAGCCAACCTCGCTGATGAAATCGAAATCGCCCTTGGTGATGCACTCGGTCTTGCTGCCGTCGGCCAGTACACGGTACATGTGACGGTAACCGCTGCGCTCGCTCATGAAGGTAAACCAGGTCTGCTTCTTGTTCTTCAGCCAATGAATGTTATTGTTGGTCTCCACCCATGCCTTATCTGAATCAACGTAGATGTTGTTCAAATCGTTCTGGCCGATGGTAGCTGTCCAAATCTTATTGGTGTTCTGCTCGCGGTTCATCTGCTGGATGAACATGGTGTTGGTGCCAGGAATGAACTCCATGCGAGGCAGGTAATTGTTGCGAGGATCGCCTGGGAGTGGCAACCAAGTGGTGGTTCCGCCATTGGCAGAAACGTAGCCGATCTTAGCCGCACTGTTGGTGGTACCTGCCTTTGGATAAGGGAACTTGGTAACCTCAGGATACAGATAATCCACATTATTGATAATGCTGAACCAACCGGTGCCGCTGGTATCGAACTGCCAGTAAGCGATGTACTGGCCGTCGCCGCTCCAACGGAAGCAGTCGCGCAGGCTGAATTCCTCCTCGTAAACCCAGTCCGAAGTACCGTTTACAATCTCGTCATTACCATCGGTAGTGATCTTGGTGTACTTCATGGTTGCGATATCCTCGACATAAATGTTGTTCTTGGAAACATAAGCCACACGGGTACCATCGGGACTGAACTTGGCAAACATCAGCGAGCTCTCTGGCAAACCTTTACCTAACTGTGCCAACTTTCCGGTCTGACGGTCCAGCACCCAATAGTCACCACGGGTATCTGAACGCCATACACGCTTGGTATTGGTATACAGCAGTGCCTTGGTATTGTCGGCACTCATCTCATAGCTGCGGAACTGGAAAGGCTTTCCGGTTTCAGGGTTAGTCAACTGATCGCCAGTAAGAATCACTTCCTTGCTGTCGTCCTTTACTGAAACGGCCACCACTGTGGTCTTGCCGTCGCTGTCACGGTCAGTCTGCTGGTAATGTACGCCGTCCTTCATCCACATCATGGTGACAGGACGTTCCTGACGAAGTCCGAATCCGCCAAGTGCCTCTTGAAGGGTAAAACTCTTCTGTGCAAAGCCTGGAACGGCCATGAGCAGAAGCATTACGCCAATTGCTAATTTTTTCATTATTGGTTAAATTTTGATTGTATTTTATTTAATAAGGTGCGAATTTACAAGTTCTATTTCGTTTCTGCAAACATATTGTCAAAAAACACGCATCTGTATCTTTAGGTGTGAAATAAATTAAGTACCTTTGCGACCGTTTATGAATGGAAATTCTTTTCCTATTACTTTTGGGAATAATAGCCATTATGTTTAATAGATAAAACCAATATAACAGATAAGAGATGAAAAAGATGTTTTTACAGCTGATGCTGTTGCTTTGTTGCGGCATCATGGCGCAGGCTCAGGAGCGCATCAATCCTGACACTACTGTGGTGACACATCATACCACAACCATTAAAGGACAGACATTTAACTACACCGCTACCGTAGGTTTCCAGCCGGTTTGGAACAAGGAAGGTAAAATTGTAGCCGGTGTAAACTACACTTACTACGAGCGTGAGGGTATTAAGGATAAGACTCACCGTCCGATTATGATTTCATTCAACGGCGGTCCTGGTTCCGCAGCCGTATGGATGGAAATCGGTTATACGGGTCCTGCATTGCTGAATATGGATGAGGAAGGTAATCCTATTCAGCCTTTCGGTATCAGCAAGAATCCATATTCTATCCTGGATGTGGCTGATATCTGCTATGTAAACCCTGTAACCACCGGTTATTCGCGTGCCATGCCGGGTGAAGATACCAAGCAGTTCTATGGCATCAATGAGGATATCGCTTACTTATCAGATTGGATTACTACTTTCGTAACCCGTCAGAACCGTTGGCTGTCACCGAAATATCTGATCGGTGAAAGCTATGGTACCCCACGAGTTTCCGGTTTGTCATACGCTTTGCAGGATGGTCACTCCATGTACCTGGATGGCGTGATTCTGGTCTCTCCTACCGAGTTGGGTATCAAGCGTGACGGTCCTGTAAAGGAGGCACTGACATTGCCATATATGTGTGCTACTGCATGGTATCACAAGGCTTTGGCTACCGACCTGCAGACCAAGGATTTGAATGATATTCTGCCTGAGGTTGAGGAGTTTACCGTCAATGAGTACATCCCTGCCTTGTCATGGGGAGGTCATCTAAGCGCTGAGAAGCGTCAGGCCATTGCCGAGAAGGTTTCTCATTACAGCGGTATCAGTGTGAAGGATATCCTGCAGCATAATCTGACCATCACCACACGTCACTATTGGAAGGAGCTGTTGCGCGACCGCGACTTTACCATCGGTCGTCTGGACAGCCGTTACCGTGGCCGTGACATCAAGACTGGCGGTGAGACTGGCGAATATGATTCTGAAATGGTATCATGGAATCATTCCTTTACCCCTGCTTACAACTGGTATGTACGTAACGAGTTGAATTTCAAGACTGATGTGGAATACCATATGCTGGCCAGCGTATATCCATGGAACCGCCAGAATGAGCATACAGGTACTGATCTGATGCAGGCTGTACGTGAGAATCCACACTTGAAGGTGCTTCTGCAGAGCGGTTATTACGATGGCGCTTGCGATTATTTCAATGCCAAGTATAATTTCTGGCAGATGGATAAGGGTGGCAAGTTCCAGGACCGTTTCACCATCAAGGGTTACCGTTGCGGTCATATGATGTATGTCCGTCACGAGGATATGAAGCAGGCTAATGAAGACATCCGTGAATTCATCAAGGCTTCTATTCCTGCAGATGGTCATCCAGCAGCATATTAATCATCTATGGAGTTGAAGGCCTGCGCTTTCAACTCCTTTTTTATATCCAAGACACAATGAAAACACTTAAAACAATCCTACTTATGGGACTGATTTCCGTGCTGCCTGCACAGGCACAGGTTTCGGTATCCCCTTTTGAGATGAAGCGCATTACGGACGAGTGCGTACAGACACAGATTCAGTGGCGTGACACCCAAACCGGTGTTTGGGAGACTGCCGGTTGGTGGAATTCTGCTAACGTACTGACTGCATTTATCGAGTACACCCGATTGAATGACCGCAGGGACCTGTGGCCCCTGATTGATGAGGTTTTCGAGAAAAGCCGTCATTATCAGGTGGGTAAGGATGACAATGGGCAACCTAAATACTGCGATGATTATGCCAACGACTATTACGATGACCGCGGATGGTGGGCATTGGCTTGGGTGGATGCCTTTGTCATGACTCATGAGCAGAAATACCTGAAAATGGCTGAAACCATCTTTAAGGGTATGACTAACGGATGGAGTGCTGACTTTGGCGGTGGTATCTATTGGAAGTGTAATCCTCATCAGTATAAGAACGCCATTGCCAATAATCTGTTCGGACTGTTGGCTGCACGGTTGCTGAAACATACCGGTAATCAGGAGTACAAAGACTGGCTGATGAAGGAAGTGAACTGGATGCTGAACTCCGGAATGCTGAATGATCAATATATGGTGGAGGACGGTTTGCAGGATGACGGGAAACCCAACCGGAACCAGTATTACACCTATAACCAGGGTGTGCTGATGGCTGTGCTTACAGAGATGTATGAACTGACCGGCGAGCAGCATTATCTTACTAAGGCTGAAGGAATTGCCAGCGCCACTTTACGCAATATGACGACTCAGGACGGCGTACTGAGAGAAATGCGCCCAAGTACGGAGCCATCGGGTGACGGTGTGCAGTTTAAGGGCATTTTCGTACGTCATCTCTCCTACCTGAACCGTGTTGCTCCTAAGGCGGAGTATAAGGAGTTTTTCCGCAAGAATGCCTACAGCATTGTGATTCACGATTATGATCCGGTATCCAAGAGCTTGGGATGCTTTTGGTACGGGCCATTCCATAAGGTGCAATCAGCGGCCAACGCTTGCGCACTGGATTGTTTAGTTGCCTTTCAAGGTTTGCAATAATCGGTATTATTTGTTTTGTGCAAAATTAATCATTCTGTCCTCAGTTTGCAAATTTATGTGTACCTTTGCAGCCGAAATTTCGTAATTATCAATAATATGAAGAAAGAATTTATTATGTGCGCCATGGCATTGAGCATGGTGGCATGTGGTTCAGATGTCAAGGAACATCTGAATCCGTTCTTCCAGGACTCTTACGGCACCATCAATGAGGTACCTCCTTTCGAGCAGATTACCATGAACGACTACAAGGAGGCCATGCTGAAGGGTATCGAGGAACAGAAGGCTGAGATTCAGGCTATTATCACTAACACCGAAGCTCCTACCTTTGAGAATACCATCGTGGCAATGGACCAGTGTGGTAAGTTGTTGAATAAGGTTCAGAGTGTGTTCTTCAGTCTTTCAGAGAGTGATTCCAACGAGGAGTATCAGGCTCTTCAGGTAGAGCTGATGCCACTGCTGACTGAACTGAGCAACGATATCAGTCTGAATGAGGATTTGTTTGCCCGTGTAAAGGCTGTTTACGAGCAGAAGGAAACTCTGGGTTTGGACAAGGAGCAGATGAAGTTGCTGGAAAACACCTACAAGAGTTTTGTCCGTAATGGTGCTAACCTGTCTGAGGCTGACAAGGCTACTCTGCGTGAGATCAACAGCAAGCTTTCCGAGCTGACCTTGAAGTTTGACCAGAACCTGTTGCATGAGACCAACAACACTTATGTGACTGTAGATAAGGTGGAGGATTTGGAAGGTCTGCCAGAGGCAAACATCCAGCGTGCAGCTGATTTGGCTAAGTCTATTGGCCAGGAAGGCAAGTATACCTTCAATATGCAGCGTCCAAGCTGTAATCCTGTTCTGCAGTACTGCAAGAACCGTGATTTGCGCAAGCAGGTTTACGAGGCCTATTACAACCGCGGCAACCAGAACAACGAGTGGAACAATAAGGATGTTGCCAAGCAGGTGTTCCAGTTGCGCCTGAAGAAGGCTAAGCTGATGGGATACAACAGTTCTGCTGATATGATCCTGGACAATAACCGAATGGCAAAGGTTCCTTCAAAGGTATATGACCTGCTGATGAGCATCTGGACTCCAGCCGTTAAGAAAGCACAGGAAGAGATTGCTGACATCAAGGAAGAGATCAAGAAGGACGGTTTCGATTTCGAGCCGGAAGGTTGGGATTACATGTACTATAGCTCTCGCGCTAAGCAGGCTAAGTATGACATTGATGAGGAGTTGGTTTCTGAGTATTTCGAGACCAGCAATGTTCAGAAGGGTGCTTTCTATGTGGCTAACAAGTTGTACGGCCTGACATTCGAGGAGCGCACCAAGGATTATCCTATGTATAACAGCTCCACAACGGCATGGGACGTAAAGGATAAGGACGGTAAGCTGATTGCCATCTTCTACAGCGATTACTTCCCACGCGACGGTAAGGGTGCCGGTGCATGGTGTGGCGGTTTCCGCAATCAGAGCTATGAGAACGGCCAGCGTGTTATTCCTATTGTAAATAATGTATGCAACTTTACCGCTCCTTCAAAGGATAAGCCAGGTTTGCAGAACATTGACAATGTAGAGACCCTGTTCCATGAGTTCGGTCATGCGCTGAACAGTTTCTTTGGTGATGTTCACTATGAGGGCGTTGGCGGTAACGAGCTGGAATTTGTAGAGTTGCCTTCTCAGATCAACGAGCACTGGGCATTCGAGCCTGAGGTTCTGAAGGTATATGCCAAGCATTATAAGACCGGTGAGATTATCCCACAGGAACTGCTGGATAAGATTGACCAGAGCTCTAAGTACGGTCAGGGCTTTGCCACTACCGAGCTGATGGCTGCATCACTGGTGGATATGGACCTGCACTGCCTGACTGATATTCCAGACGATTTCGATGTCATGAAGTACGAGGAGCAGAAGTTGGCCGAAAGAGGTATTCCTCGCCAGATTCTGCCACGCTACCGTGTGACCAACTTCTCACACATCATGGGCGGTTACAATGCCGGTTACTATGGCTATACCTGGTCGGAGGTATTGGATTGCGATGCCTTCCAGGCATTCAAGGAGAGTGGCGATATCTTCAATCAGGAACTGGCTGAGAAGTTCCGCAAGTACTGTCTGGCTCCTGGTGGAATTGATGACGGTATGACCATGTATGTAAACTTCCGCGGTAAGGAACCATCGAGCGATGCATTGCTGGAGAAGCGAGGTTTAAAATAAGACAAAAGAAAAGGCTGAGGATTTTCCCCAGCCTTTTTTGTTGAATAATGTTTTTACTTACTTAACTTCCAAATCAATACCACAAAGAGCGATAATGCCGTTCAGATCCTCAACGGTCTTAATATCAGTCAGTGAACCACGCTTAATTACAGCACCCTTCTCATTGCACTTTGAAATCTCGCAGCTGAAAGAGAATGAATTAGTCAGAGGTGAATACTCAGATGAAACAGCAATTCTCCATGCCTCTGCCTGTCCCTTTGGTGAGTAGCAGTAGTAAGTTGGCAATACTCTTTCCTCGTGATTGGTCTTGAAGCCGCTATTGGCCAGTTTTTCCTTTGTTAATTCCATGGTTATCTAGTATTTATGTTAAAATTTCAAATTTTGATTGCTCCCTACGCAATCATTATGCTACAAATATAGCAATAAAAATCACATTCACGCCATTTCAAAAGTGAATTTTTGTTTTCTTTCATCCTTTTATTGCTAAATAGGACATATTACCTTATTTTTTTATACCTTTGCGGGCGAAATTTTAACCAATCGTTATATGTTTAAGAACCGATATTATCAGGTGGTCAAACAGAGTCTGATTACCCTCAATTTTTTTGAGGTTGCTTTGTTGCTGGCCATCATGTCGCTTGCGGTTATCTCATTTGTGGTCAAGGGCGAGTTCAGCGTGCAGAACTGCATCTCTGCCGTATCTGCCATATTGGGTGTTTTCTGTGTCGTGTTAGGGGCCAAAGGATCCATAGCCAACTGGATTTTCGGATTGGTGGAAGGTTTTATTCATGTCTATATCTGTTTTGTCACCCATATTTACGGTGATTTCCTGCAACGGTTGTTTTGGAATATCCCCTTGCAAGTCTACGGATGGAAATTTTGGAGCAAGCGCGAGCGCAATGACAACTCCACGACTATCCATACCCGCTACATGACCTGGAGATATCGTTTCTATACCTTTCTCTCCATCGCCTTGGGCACTTTGGCGTTGGGATTGTTCCTGAAAATGTTCGGCCCCTGGCTGATAGGCGTGCTGCATAACATCCTGCCAGACATGCAGTTCCTGACTTTGAAACAGGATTACGACGGTGATGCCCAATTATGGTTGGACTCACTTACCACCGTATTAAGCATTGTCACTACCTACATCTCCACCAAAGCCTATGTTGAGCAATGGTATTTTTGGCTGATTATCAACATTCTGTACATTTTTATGTGGGGAATGGGCGATACCGAGTTTACGTTCATGGTTGTGGCCAAGTACAGCGTATATCTGATCAACAGCTTCTATGGTATTTACATGTGGCACAAACTGAGCAAGAACTAAAAAAGAGCCTTCATCTCTAATGTACCTTTCGGCATCTTCCCGAGAATCTGGCCCTTACGCTATGCAAAGTAACGGATTTTTGGGCATGTGAGCAAAAATATGGATATAAATCTGCATCAGACAGCAAAATCTCTTCCGGCGTATGCTATAGCAGATGCGGTCAATGAAAAACTGTTGTCGCATAACACGCTGGTCATTACCGCTCCTCCCGGTGCCGGTAAGTCTACCCTATTGCCGTTGACCGTTCTTTCTGTTTTCCCGGAAGGCAAGGTGCTGGTGCTGGAACCCCGAAGACTGGCTGCGAGGCAGATAGCCGAGCGTATGGCCTTTTTGCTCGGTGAATCGGTAGGTGAAACGGTAGGATACCGGGTGCGGTTTGAGAGTAAGGTTAGTAAGCAGACCCGCATCGAGGTACTTACCGAGGGTATTCTCACCCGAATGCTGGTGGATGATCCTACATTGGATGGAGTGAACGCCATACTCTTTGATGAATTCCATGAACGAAGCCTGAATTCCGATGTGGCATTGGCACTTTCACGTGAGTCACAGCAGGTTATCCGTCCCGACTTGAAGCTTGTCATCATGTCTGCAACCATCGATGCATCATCGATATGCGCAGCGTTGGATGCTCCTTTAGTGGAAAGCGAAGGGCGCATGTATCCGGTAGAGACCCTTTACTGTGGTGATTTGCAATGGGCCGATAACCGCAACGCGTTGGCGGAATTAGCAAGGACAGTACTCAATGCTCACCGGGAAAACGAGGGCGATATATTGGTCTTCCTCCCTGGGGAATCCGAGATCCGCAGGTGCCAGGAGTTGCTGGGTGACATGGGACAGACCCGGATTTACCCTTTGTATGGAATGCTTTCGCCGCAGGAGCAGCGGCTGGCTATTGCACCCAGTGCGCCCGGAGAGCGAAAGATAGTCCTGGCTACTTCTATTGCTGAAACTTCCCTGACTATTGAAGGGGTTCGTGTTGTCGTAGATTCAGGACTTTGCAGGAAACAGGTCTTTGATCTCCGTACGGGTTTGAGTAGCCTGCAAACTGTTCCCATCAGTATGGATATGGCTAATCAGCGCAGAGGCCGTGCCGGGCGTGTGGCTCCAGGTGTATGCTACCGGTTGTGGAGCACTGCGTCGGAATGCCGTAGAGAAGAATGCAGGACTCCCGAGATTCTGGAGGCGGATTTAAGTTCTACCCTGTTGGATAGTTGTGCCTGGGGAGAATCACGTATCGAACGGTTGCCCTGGTTGACCTTACCGCCTAAAGTCCGGGTTGTACAGGCCAGGGAACTGCTGCAACTGCTGGGAGCCATTGATGAGAACGGTCAGATTACCCCACATGGCCGTAGTATGGTTCAACTGCCTTGCCATCCCCGTATTGCACAGATGTTGCTCAGTGCCCGCACGCCGGAGGAACAGTCCCTGGCATCCGATCTGGCTGCTATCCTTGAAGCCGGAGGCTCGGGGCTGCCATTAAAAAATGCCGGAGCGGATATCAGTGTGTATCTGGATGAACTCCTGCAAGCCCGAAAGCGAAAGAGTCATCAGTGGTATCGCATCTGTTTGGCCAGTGATTACTTCTACAATATTACTAAAAGAATTACTTTAGATAAACAGGTAAAACCTATTGATAGCAAAAAGGATGTAGAAATTGGTTTACTTGTTGCATTAGCCTATCCGGAACGTATTGCCCGTGTACAATCAGGTGCATTCGGCACTTATCAGTTGGCCAGTGGCGAGAAGGCGACGCTGGATGCATCTGATGACCTTTCTGCCTACGAGTGGATAGCTGTGGCACACATGAATGCCGGTGGGAATGGCCGTATCTATTTAGGTGCACCCCTTTCGCCCACTGCTCTCACACCTTTTGCACAGGAAAGGGTTAATGTGACATGGGACAATAAGCAGGGAACTGTCATTGCCCGTAGGGAAAGACGTATTGGCGTTTTGCTGCTCGATTCCAAACCGATACATGAGGATAACCGTGAGCTGATTACCCAAGTGATTTGTCAGGCTGCTCATAAGTGGGGAACCAGTATGCTGGATTTCAATGAGGATGTACTGAATATGCAAAGAAGGGTTGCCTCGGTGGCTAAATGGCATCCGGATTTGGAATTGCCGGATTTTTCAACCGATGCTGTCTTGCTACGCACCGAGGAATGGCTGCCTTTCTATTTGGATAAAGCGACTACCACTGCCGAGTTGAAGAAAATCGACTTAACGCAGGCTTTATGGGGTTTGCTGACCTATAAGCAACAGATGCTAGTGGACCGTCTGGCTCCTACTCATTTTGTATTTCCTTCGGGACGTAGGATAAAGATTGAATACCGTCAGGGAGCAGAATTCCCAATTATCCGTGTCCGTTTGCAGGAATGTTTCGGATTGAATGACACGCCACGGATTGATGACGGACGCCAGCCTGTTCTCATGGAACTGCTTTCTCCGGGTTTTAAACCCGTACAACTGACACAGGATCTGAAGAACTTCTGGAAAGAGACTTATTTCGAGGTCCGCAAGGAACTGCGGAGAAGATATCCCAAGCATGCATGGCCAGAGGACCCTACGGCTGTGATTGGAAGAGTCCTGGATAATACGCGTAAATAACCATGGAGGAAAAGCAGCGTACTTATATTGCCATCGACCTGAAATCGTTTTATGCTTCGGTGGAATGTGTGGAAAGAGGGCTTGACCCGCTTACCACCAATCTGGTCGTAGCCGATGCCAGCCGTACGGAAAAGACCATCTGCCTGGATGTTTCTCCATCGTTAAAATCCTATGGTATAGGAGGTCGTGCCCGTTTATTTGAAGTAACACAAAAAGTGCGTTCTGTCAATTATGAACGGCGGAAAAAGGCTCCCAATTATGCTTTTACAGGCAAATCATGCAATGATGTGGAGTTGAAGAATCATCCGGAACTGGCCTTGGATTTCATTTCTGCCATTCCCCGGATGGCTTTTTATATCGATTACAGTACCCGCATTTATCAGATTTACCTGAAGTACATTGCCGAGGAGGATATTCATGTCTATTCCATTGACGAGGTGTTTCTGGATGTGACAGACTATCTGAAATCCTATAAGATGAGTGCACACGACTTGGCCATGACCATGATTCGTGATGTGCTGAAACAGACCGGAATAACGGCTACTGCAGGTATAGGTACCAATATGTATCTGGCTAAGATTGCCATGGATATTGTGGCCAAGCATATTCCTGCGGATAAGGATGGTGTGCGTATCGCGGAACTGGATGAGATGTCGTACCGCAGACAGTTGTGGAACCACAAGCCGCTCACCAGTTTTTGGCGTGTAGGCCGGGGAATTGCCGAGAAACTGGCCCGTTACGGCATTGATACCATGGGCAAGATAGCACGGCAGTCGGTTAAGAATGAGGAATTGTTCTACCGTCTGTTTGGCGTTAATGCTGAATTACTGATCGACCATGCCTGGGGTTGGGAACCTTGTACGATTAGTGAGATAAAGGCTTATCGTCCTGAAAACAATTCATTCAGCAGCGGACAGGTGCTGACATGCCCGTATGATTTTAAGAAGGCGCGTGTGGTCATACAGGAAATGGCAGATGGTGCAGCCCTGCATCTGGTTCATCATCGGATGAAGTGCAACCAACTGGTTCTGACTGTCGGTTATGATATTGAGAACCTGTCGGATCCGGATAGAGCAGCTGCCTATTCGGGAGAAATAACCACGGATTATTACGGTCGCCAGGTGCCCAAACCGGCTCATGGCAGCATGAATCTTAACGGATATACCTCTTCCTCCTCCGAAATTATCAGTGCTGCCGCTTCGTTATTCGACCAGATTGTGGATAGAAGCTTACTCGTCCGCAGGATGTATCTGGTTACGAATCATGTAGTTGATGAGAATAAAGTGCAACAGGAAAGTTCGGCTCCCGTTCAGCTGGATCTGTTTACTGATTACGATGCCTTGCAAAAGGAAAAAGAGGTTAAGGAAGAGAAACTGGCCAAGGAACGACGGATTCAGGAGACTTTACTGGATATCAAGAAGCGTTTTGGAAAAAACGCCATCCTCAAAGGCTTGAATTTTGAGGATGGCGCTACAGCCAAGGACCGCAATCAGCAGATTGGCGGTCATAAGGCCTGAAAATTTATCCGTACATTTCGATTACAGCCTTCAATTCGTGCAGCGGCTGTGCCCCACTCTGTCGCCATACCACCTTTCCGTCCTTGTATAACATCAGGGTTGGGACTGACTGTACTCGGAATTGCTCTGCTATCTGCTGGTTCCTGTCTACATCCAGTTTGATAATGCGTATGGCGGTCCCCATGTCTTCTTTCAGATCCTCCAGTATCGGATGCATCTTTTGACAAGGACCGCACCAGGTGGCATAGAAGTCCACCAAAACCAGCGGACTGTTGCTAATGATTTCATTGAATTTATCCATATCTTTCCTTTTATCATAAAGGAAACAAGAGCCGTGCCACATGACAAAATTTCGAAAATTGGCAGTAGGATGATGGCCAAAAGGAAATTTTGTCTTATTTTTGTACCTAAATCAGGTCATATGGAAGATAATTTTGAGGATATCATCAACTTACCCCATCACGTTTCACCCGATCATCCACAGATGAGCATGAGAAACCGTGCAGGACAGTTTGCACCCTTTGCAGCCTTGACGGGTCACGACGATGCCATCCGTAAGACCGCCATCCGGCATGAGGACGATATGATTAAGGAAGAAGAGGATAAAAAAATAAACCCTGAGTATGAGTAACTCAGGGTTTAGTGTTCTTATCGGATCATATTGCCGAAGAAGATGGCATTCATGAACATTCGTGTTCCGGCCAGCCATGAGCTTCGGAAGTTCAGGTCGTCTGCAAAGTTGATGACCGTTCCAGAACCGTTCCTGTTGCAGATAGCCTCAGGCATGCCCTTCAGTGATTCCTTGTGCTTCTCGCGCAGGAAACCCGACATCAGTGGATTCTGCTTGTCGTACCATACAGGGCATTTGTTAACCTCCTTAGGCATCTCAAATACCAAAGTGCTGTTCTTCAGTACAGGCATGCTGTTCTGGGTATATCCCCAACCCAATGGATGAGTGGTGTCAACGGTCACTCTCAGGTCGGTTCCTGGAATGGTGTACATGTCATTCACGTCTGAACGCTTGTCGTATGCCACGTATGCTGCACTATCTGGCTTCTCCAGTGTCTTCACCTTAATGTCAGACAGTTTTGCGCGATTGGTAAAGGTATATGCACGGCCGATGGTAATCAGTGTACCGCCTGCCTTAACCCATTCCGCAATCTTCTCTTCCACTTCCTTGCCGCCGGATGGAGCACTGTCCATAATCAGTACGTTGTAACGGGTCAGATCCATGCGGGCAATAGTGGTAGCATCCAGCAGTGTCGGTTGCATCTGGAATCGGTAGTTCAATAAGAACCAGATGCTTCCGGTGCTTCCATAGCCATTGGTCAGGATGCCGACTTTTGGCTGTTTAATTGTCTTGTTGTATAGATGTCCCAGGTCATAGTCGGTCATCTGGCTGGTGCTTACTGAACGGACATTGATACCGGTTTCCTTAGCCAACTTGCTGATAGCGTTATAAATAGAATCCTGAGAAACCTTCTGTCCTGCTACAGGAACAATCAGCATACCGGGGCCATAGCCGTAACCTGCAGCCGATTTACCTCCCTCGCCGGATACCATAACGCGGATATTGCCCTCCAACAGGCGGTTTACCATCAGTGGTGCGTAGTATTCCTTGTTGTCGAACAGGTAAGCATAATTGCTTTTTCCGTTAATTACCTGACCTTCAGGGAATGATGGTGTTTCAATTACATCTCCGCCTAAACCGGCTGCCGACTTCATCTCTGCATAGTTCAAACCGTATGCCTCTGGCATGTTCCATACAGAAAGGTCGTAGAACAGACTGTCCTTGAACTCGGTGTTGGTGTCGAACAGCGAGCGCAACAGGATGCTGTGCTTCTGCTCTGCCGGTACGAAGAAGGAATTGGCGGTATCATAGGTGTGGCCGTTGACTGTAGTGGTCTTTGCCAGCTTGCGTACCTCCAGGTTGTGACTGCGCAGCATCTCGATGAAGTGGAACGATACCGCCTCACTGCCGTTGCCGTCGAATACCCAACCCTTTACCGGCATCTTCTTTGCCTCGTTGTAACGCTCCTTGGCAAAGCGGTTCATGTACTCGTTCAGTTTCTCGCGCATGTCGTATGCCGCATGAATGGTACCAAACGCACAGGTGCTCTGGTTGCGGATGGTTGATGGGAAGGTAACCTCACCGTTTTCTGTATCCTGAACGTGACCGCGGCTTGATGGCTGCTCGAACAGCATGGCTACCGAGCCCAGGACATCGCTGTAGACATCGCCGGTTCCCAATGACCAGCTGTCAAACTCGTCCTTGGAAAGGTACAGGGTACCGATGCGGTCCAATGCCTTCATGTTATACTGAGAAATCTGCAAGGTCAGATCGCGGTTTTCCTGAGGAATGATAGGATTGTAACCCACTGGATCGGCAGGCTCCAGGAAGAAGAACTGGTTGGTTCCCTTCTCGTGATGGTCGTCAACGGTATTAGGCATCCAGTCGTGATAAACCTTCAGAATGGCCTTCAACTCAGGCTGGGTAACATTAATCCAGTCACGGTTCAGGTCGTGCCAGTAGTGGTTGACGCGGCTGCTAGGGCTATACTCGCGGAACTCAATACTCTGAGGGTCGATGACATTTCTCAAACTGCGGTGAGAGTTTACCCATGAGGCAAATCGGGTGATACCGTCAGGGTTCTGTCCCGGAATCAGACAGATGACCGTCTTATCCAGCAACTCGTCGATTTCCTGACCCTGAGCAGCTGCAAAGAAATAAGCCAAAGGCAAGGAACTGTTCACGCCGGAAGGCTCATTACCGTGAATAGACTCCATAATCTCGCACACTACAGGCTGGCTCTTTACGTCAACATTGGCATTAGGATCAGCCAGCTGCTGGTGAGCCTTGCGGATAGATTCCAGGTTCTGCTGGTTCTTCTCGCTGGTGATTACCACACAGATAATAGGACGGTTCTCGTGTGTGCGTCCGTATTCCTTGATACTGATTCGTGGTGAAACACTGGCCAGCTTCTGCATGTAATACACTACCTGTTCCCAGATAACATGCTGCTGGCCCACTTCGAATCCCAGTTCCTGCTTTGGAGTAGGAATAGCCGGATTCAAGGTGTACTGCCACTCTTGAGGCATGTAATAACTCAGTGGCTCGCAGTAGGTTGTAGGCTTAGGCTGAGCCATTGCTGCACCTGTTGAAAGCAGAGCCATTGAGGCTGCTAAAATCATCTTTTTCATATACTATATATTGTTATGTTACCATTTAAGTGAAACGGCCGAACGCGCCGGAACATGACACTGGAACTGCCGTTTACCGTCTGCAAAGGTCAGATCCATATCCGAAGTGTTAGCATTATTCAGTACCACAGCCAACGTGCCGTCAGGATTCTTAAAGGCTGAATAAGTCAGTCCCTCCTGCGTATAGCCACTGGTTCCTACTCTCACTGCATCGGGTAGGATGACACTGCTCAGGTGAGCAATGACATAATAATGGCTGTTACGTGTAATTTTGGTGTAATCCATGTTGATATCCACGGCACCGTAACACGTCTGGCAGCCACCGGGACGGTTAGGGCCTTTCTCCTCGTCCAGCATCAGGTTCCAGACAATGACACCCTTACACCAGCGGTTCAGTGTACCTGTGCCTAATTCCTCCATGTCTTCATTCAGATGGCGCTCCAGGTTGCGACCGTCATTCCAGGTTCCGATACTAGTCTCTGTAAAGACCAGGTCTTTTCCAGGAGTGGCGTTATGGACGGCTATCAATTCGTCTTTCTTTCCGCCATAGTTATGGAAAGCACCGCCTGCCAGGTATTTGTTCGCTTCAGGATCCTGGTACATCTTACCCACATAATCCTTCTGCGACTCAATATTATCATAATTATAATTATGGTCGAATGCAAAGATTTTGGTCTTTAATCCGGCCTTTTCGATTTCAGGTCCCAGGACCTTTACGAAAGCGGCCTCTTCGTCCCATGGCATATAGCATGAGACAGAATTTCCTCTGTTCAGCGGCTCATTCTGAGGTGTGACGCTATAAATAGGAATACCCGCTTGCTGGAAAGCCTGAATCCACTTAATGAAATAAGTGGCGTAATCTTTGTAAAGATTAGGATTCAGTGAACCGCTGGTCCATCCGTCCCAAGGTTCCATACTCTGTAAGTCCTTCACCTTCATCCATTTGGGAGGAGTCCATGGTGTACCCATGATTTTCAGGTTAGGATTGATGCTCAGAATCTGCTGAAGAATAGGGATGACCAGTGTGGTTTCTTCATCAGTCAGGCCAAAGTTCTCAATGCCCGGAGTATCGCAACAGGTATATTCATCCAGTGAAAAATCACTGGCACCTATAGATACGCGGCAATAGCTGAATCCATAGCCTGATGAGGGATTGAAAGTCTCTTCCAGGAAACGGGTACGGCTCTCGGGAGTCATTCGCATCAGGTTGTAACAGGTGGAACCCGTAATGGCCACTCCAAAACCATCCATGGTCTGATAGGTTTCATTGGGCAGCAGTTGAATGACGTTGGATCCCTTGGTGGACGAGAACGGCAGACGTGATTCTGCTAGATCCATCTGGCGGTCACTTGTCGTACTGATCATTTTTACATCCTGAGCCTTTACTGCTGAGGCTAATGCCACTAAGGTGGCAAGTGTCGTGAATCGTAATGTGTGTTTCATATTGCAGGATTTATATTTTCAGATAACTCATATATTCATCATAGTCAATGTAACGACCTCCCATCGACTTCAGATGACCAGTTTCCAGTTGACAGTCAATCATATCCCCTCCAAAAGACTCCATCCATCTGGCCAGGGCGATCAATGCCACCTTGCTGGCACTGGGTTCCAGTGAGAACATGCTCTCACCTATGAATGACTTCTTGATAGTCACGCCGTAAAGTCCGCCTACCAGGCGATCGCCGTGCCAAACCTCCACACTGCGGCATAAGCCTAAGCGGTGTAGTTTGGTATATGCCTCGGTCATATCCGTTCCTAGCCATGCACCATCCTGGTCCTTGCGCAAGTCGCCGCAATGCTTGATCACCCGGTCAAAACATTCATTGAAACTCACTTCATACTTGCCGCTGTTCAGTAGTGTGCGCATGGAGTGCGAGACATGGATTTCCGAAGGAAAGATTACAAACCGTTTCATCGGGCACCACCACTGAATCTGTCCGTGAGCATAGGCATACCAGGGGAAAATGCCATTCATATAGGCCAGAATCAGTCGTTCCGGTGAAAGGTCTCCACCTATAGCCAGCAGACCGTCCTCCTCGCCAAGGTGTGGATCCGGAAAGACTATTTCTTCATTAAGCTGAAATATCATAGAGTTAATGATCCGTTTACAAGTTTAACATCGGCAGTTCCGCCTTTTTTCAGTTTACCGAACAAGATTTCCTGCATCAGCAGGCGATTCAGGTTCTGCTGCAGGATTCGGTCCATCTCACGTGCACCATATTCCTTGTTGAAACCTTTCTCCAACAGGTAATTATGTGCCTCTTCACTCAGGTTCAGCACTACATTCTTGGCGGTGAGCTTGGTTTGCAGTTGCCGCAGTTTCTTGTCCAGAATCATCGAGGCCATGGTGCGGTCCATGTCGTTAAACACTAAGGTGCCGCTCAGTCGGTTCAGAAATTCCGGCTTGAAACTCTTCTTCACCTGCTTCATCATGGCATCGCCAGCGGTTACCTGACTGGCAAATCCTACAGATGCCTGGTTGGCAAACTGTGCACCGGCATTACTGGTCATGATCAGAATCACGTGCCGGAAATCAGCCTTATTACCCTTGCTGTCAGTCAGTTTGGCGTAATCCATCACCTGCAGCAGGATGTTAAATACATCCGGATGGGCTTTCTCTATCTCATCCAGCAACAACACACAGTTGGGCGATTTCCGTATGGCGTCCGTCAGCAGACCGCCGTCATCATAGCCCACATATCCGGCAGGCGATCCGATAAGTTTGGCCACGGTATGGCGCTCGCTATATTCACTCATGTCAAAGCGCACCAGATTGATTCCCAGCTCATAGGCCAGGACCTTAGCCACCTCGGTCTTTCCCACTCCGGTGGGTCCCACGAACAGCAGACTGGCCATGGGTTTCTCGTCATCCGATAGACCCGCCTTGGCCATCTGTACGGCCTCGACCAACTGATTTACCGCCATATCCTGACCGTAAATCTTGCTCAGCATACGTTTTGACAGCGTCTTTAATTCCTGGTTATTAGCCTCTTTCAGTATATTGGCATCTATCTTGCATATCCGTCCCAGCACCTGCGTCAGCATATCCATCGTCACGGTTTTCTTGCCGGTCTCCATGGCCTGCATCTTACAGAACGTGGCCGTTTCATCCATCAGGTCGATGGCCTTATCCGGTAGGAAGCGGTCACTAATATAGCGTGCGCTCAACTTAACCACCTCTTCCAGTACTCCCTTCTTGAATTTCACGTCATGGTATTTCTCGAACGACTTGGATAGCTTGGTGATAATCTCTATGGTCTCCTCGATAGAAGGTTCCGGGATGTCAATCTGCTGGAATCTGCGTACCAATCCCTTGTTTTTGGAGAAATAGCGGTTGTATTCCTCATAGGTAGTGGAACCGATAAATCTGATTGAACCGTCTTCCAGATATGGCTTGATGACATTTCCGGCATCCATCGATCCCTCTCCTCCTCCGGCACCTATCAGGTTATGAATGTCATCGATATACAGAATTACATTCCCCTCGCTTCTGGCACCTTCCATGATGGATTTCAGCCGGCGTTCCATGTCGCCTCTAAACTGCGCTGAGGCCATGATGCTGGCTAAATCCAGTTCATAGATGGTGCAATCCACCAGTTTGCCCACTTTTTTGGCATCTTTTAAGTGTAAGGCCAGTCCGTGCACTAAGGCAGTTTTTCCCACTCCCGGTTCACCCAGCAGCAGCGGGTTGTTCTTATTCTTACGGCTCATGACCTGAATGATGCGCTGCATCTCGGCATCACGGCCAAACAGTACATATTTATCCGGTTCATTGCTCAGACAGGTAACCAGATGATGCCACGAAGGCTCATTGTCCTCTTCATCCAGATCCACATCAATGCCTTCTGCCTCATAAAACTCATAGGCAGAAATCAGGTTCGATGAGAAATCTTCATGAGTCTCATCACTGAAATTCTCTTTCAGTATATCGGCAGCCAGGGAGTGCGGCAACTGCATGATGCTGAATATCAAGTGCGTACATTCCAACTGATCTACTCCGGCGTTACGGACCATCTGCTCGGCAAGGCCAAAAGTACGTGCCAGTTGTGCCGAGGGTGTCTGCTTTACCTTCAATCCTTCGGGTATCCTTTCCTGTTGCTCAATTTGCAGCGCAAGCGCCTGCAGCAGCGGTTGGATGTCAATGTTTACATCCGAGGCCGACTCATGAAACGGCTTCTGTTGCATAATCACATACAGCAGATGCTCGGGAGTTACATATTCCTGACGCAGTTTCTCTGCCAAGTGGAATGCCTGCGTCAAGGCAGCTGTTACAAAAGAACTTTGCGTCATACTTATTCAGGAATTACGGTTAAGCGTAAGGGAAACTGCTCCTCTCGCGCCATACGGGTAGCCTTTGCCACTTTCGATGTGGCTATATCATATGAATATATACCCACTACAGCCTGTCCGCTCTTGTGAACGGTCATCATCAGTTCCTCTGCTTCCTTTGAGGTCTTATAAAATACGATTTTCAGTACCGACACCACAAAATCCATTGTAGTGAAGTCGTCATTATATATAATAACTTTGAATCTTTCCGGTTCCATCAGCCGGTCCCGAGTCTGTTTTTTCCCTCCTGTACTTACTTGCTCCATGTTTACTTTTCCGTGTCAGAAGTAAATAATTCTAACAGATGCAAAGATACGAATTATCCTCCCTTTTTCTTTGATATATCGGGATTATTTCCGAGATTTGCATGAAATTACTTAATGTTGAGATAAGAAATGAAGAAAATTGTATTAGTTTTAGTGACTTTGCTGATTGCTGCCGGCGCAGCAATGACATGTCCGGATCAGAAGGCCCACAAGTCTGCTCTGATGGCTACTGCCAATACTTACGTAGATGACAAGGTAGACAGTTCGGTAGGTACCAAGGGCATTGCCGGTGCCATTGGCCAGGGACTGAAGGCAGTAAAGAAGGCTGTCGGTGCACCTGCTGCCAGCTTATTGTTGGATAAGTATCTGGAAGTAGATAATTACGGTATCCTGAGTGTCGGCAAGATTGTAAAGAAAGGCGATTCCAAGACCGTTTCCTTAGGAATTTTCGGTCATGTATTCACCCCTTCTACCGAGATGATAGACAAGGCATTAAACGAAAAGAGCGATAAATAATTATCGCTCTTTTTTATTTAATAAACTGAAATAGCAATCTCTGCTCCGTTATCCCAGGCGTTCTTGATCAGGTCGCCGTTCCGGGTTACCTTACAGATGCTGATGTCATCACCCTGAACGTCCAGAACCTGTCCGCTTCCTATATACTGTCGGGCTATGCGTCCGGCAATCCGTTTTACGGTATACACATCCACCGTTGAATTTCTGAACAGGCGGTCCTGACTGCCCAGGTCGATATAGAACTCCTTCAGCTTCTGCTTCTTACCCTTCTCGAAACCCTTCTCCAGCATGTGTCCGCGCAGCGGGTATGCGCGTCGCAGTGAACTGGCGGCATCCACCCACAGGTTGTTCAGGGCTGCATCGCGCAGGGCAGCCATGGTGTGGAACACACTTAGCCAGGCAGCACCCACCACCTGCTTGTTCACCACCACCTGCTTGGTCTTAGGGTTGGTCAGTGTGATGTAAGCCACAATACGTGCCTCCTTATCCATCACCTTGTCATTCAGTCGCTCGGTGACATTACAGAAGATGACTTTACCGGTCAACTGCAGGCAACCCTTTTCCAGGTTCTCTGCCGATGGCTCACCCGAGAAGATCTGGAAACGGTTCACGTCTCTCAGACAGCCAGCCAGTGACTCCATGGCACCCGCCACCATCGATTCATCCTCCACGCTCACCTCGCTGTTCAGCAAGCCGGTGATGACATTGGCGGTCTTCTGTCCCTTGGTCAGGGGCTCGTAGGTAAACTCACCCACATATACCGGAATCATAGGGTTCTCGTACACCAGCAACTGCTCCTGTGGGGCATCCACCTCCTTGGGCAGGTCCTGTGCCATGACAGGCAGAACGGCCAAAGCGGCCAATAGGGTTATCAGTATTTTCTTCATCGTTATTCTTGTTACATATCCTTAATCTTCTTTGGCTGTGAGGTCACAGTCAGTGTTTCGCCTTTCTCCAGCGCCTTGGCTATATCGTTTGAACCGTCGGTAATTTTCCAGGCACTCATCTCATCGCCCATCGATTCCTTCAGTTTCAGCTCACCGATGTACTTGCCATCCTTCAGCACATACGCGCGCATGTCGCGAATCAGTCCGTGACCGTCACCCATGTCCACATAGCACTGGTTGTCCTTAATCTTACCGTTCTTCTGCTCCACGCCCTTTTGCAGCACGGTGCCCTTGATAGGCAGCGCCTCCAGAATGAAAAGGCTGATGGCCTTTCTCAGGTGGCTGGCAGCGTATACACGGTGCTCATCTGTAGAGACATGAGAGGATTCCACGGTTACGGAGTACGATTTCAACAGCTTATGAGCCACCAGCTTGTTGGTGCGCTTGTCAATGATTTCACACTGAGCCTGAACCGATACGGCCTCCTGATGGCCATTGGTCTTCTCCAGGTTTATAAACAAACCACGCAACAGGTAATCGGCATCTCCGGTAGTGCTGATGCTGATCCAGGGCAGATCACTCACACCCTGTACTACCGCTTCCTGCATCTGGGGCTGCATGGACTTGTCCTGAACACTCAGGCTGTTGTTACCGTTCGATGAAGGCACAGCAGTCAGAAAACCCAATGCCTGTCTCATGACACTTGGCTTCTTATACTCGAACTCAGCCACTTCCATGCTGATGTTCTGGGGCAGAGTCTGCGCATAAACACCCGTGCACAGCACACACAGGAGTAATGCGGATAACCATCTTTTCATAATCGCAACGATTAGTTATATTATTATTTCTTAACGAACTCTGCGCGGTCGCCCTTCTTTACGAATTCACCGGCAAAGGTAACATTCAGGTATTTCTCCACCTGGTTAAAGTACTGGTCCACATCATCCGATCTCACGCCCTTATTATCAAAGACCTGACTGCTTATACCCTGACCTAATACAATCACATCATTGTTAACATTCAGAAAGGCAGGAATGAATGCAGGAGTAGATACTGAAAGGTCGAATTTCTTCTGGCTGGCTTTGGTTTCCTCGTAGTCAGCTTTCTTGGTCATCTGGAAGACCACCTTTATTTCAATGGGCAACTTATCGCTTCTGTCGTCAATCAGTATCTCACCTTTTGTATTGGGGGTAATGGTCTTGGTGGTACCGTCCATGCCGGTATAGGTAGCCTTGATATCCACAAATTTCAGGACATCGCCACCAAACTGAGCAGTAGCGGCAAATAAGGTACTCTTGTATTTATACAGGTCCTCGAATGGATCATCCTTGGAACTGCTGCACGCGGTGAACAGCATGGCAAATGCCAGCATCACGCCAACGATAGATAAAAACTTCTTCATAATAAGTATTTTAATTAGATTTTAAACCGTTAATTTTATCGGGTAAATTCACGTCCGCACTTATTACAGGTATACACGTCCCTGTTTCGCGGACGCTGCCAGCGCCACAGTCCTATTACACCGACCAGCGCGACAGAGATGAACCATATTTTGATGAAGGATGCGGCAATGCTCAGCACGATGATGGTGCACATCAGCAGCATTTCTGCCACAGGGCCATGCTTTTCGCTGACTCTCCGGGCAGTAATCTGGTCGGAACCGCATTCGGGGCACCATGGTAGGAAATCCTTCTGTTCCTTCTCGTACTTTTTCAAAACCTCTGTTGCCCTGTCAAAGTCGATATCCTCTACCAGGACCTCTACCGGTACTGTTCCACCCAGGTAAATCTTGTTCAGACCCTCTTCCCTGGATTCACATCCGATACCCATTTCCTGAAGACGTGCCATCAGGTTTTCTGCGTCAACATTGTTGTTGCATGAAGTGAGATGTTTCATAGTCGAGTCATTTATGTTTCTGTTGCAAATTTACACAAGTAATTCCATCAATTCAAGTATTCCTTTAATTATATTTGGGATAATCTATAAAAATATGTAATAAGGAATACACCGGGCCATTACATAGTAACCTTGATAATTATCAAAAATACCGCCTTTTGCTGAAAATAGACGTTCGCCTGACATGGAATGCTTATATTTTTTGTTTAAATTCGCATTCGTTTTACGGGATAATTTATTTTTTTAAGACAACCATGACAGTATTTCCTATGATTATCATAGCCTTATTTGTCGTAGGCTATGCATTTATCGCCCTGGAAAGTGTAACCAAGATCAACAAGGCAGCTATTGCCCTGCTGATGTGTGTGTTCTGCTGGTCTTTCTATGCCATTGGCGGACTGACTGGAATGATTCCCGAGGGCAACCTGTTCGGACAGGGAGGTTTTCAATCGGCAAGTGAATTAGGTAAATTAGTAGAAGAATGTTTAGGCGAAGCGGGTACAACCCTTTTCTTCCTGATGGGCGCCATGACCGTGGTGGAGATTGTGGACCAGCATGGCGGCTTGAATTTTGTGAGCGACCTGATTATGTCACGTCATAAACGCAAGCTACTGTGGAGAATGGTATTCATGACCGCACTTCTGTCGGCTGTGCTGGACAACCTTACCACCAGTATCGTGATGGTGATGATTCTACGCAAGCTTATACCGGACTTGAAGGACCGTCTGTGGTACGATGTGGCGGTGATTCTGGCTGCCAATTCCGGCGGTGCTTTCTCTCCTATTGGTGATGTGACTACCATCATGCTGTGGAACGGTAAGCAGATTACGGCCGGTGGCGTTATCTCACACGTCATACTGCCTTCATTGATCAGCTTTGTATTGCCTACCCTCCTCATCTCCCGTCATCTGCACGGGGCATTCGTATTAAGCACCACCAAGGAACAGCGCGCTGCCGCACGCCCCAGTTATTGTACACGACGCCAGCGTACGGAGATCTTTATCATTGGCGTTGGCGGATTGTGCCTGGTACCTCTGTTCCATCTGTACACCGAACTGCCTCCATTCATGGGCATCCTGTTTGTCCTGGGCATGCTGTGGATTGCTACCGAGATTTTCTACCGCAAGAAAGATGAGAACGACCCTATGGCCAAGCGTGTGAGCATGGTGCTGGGAAAGATAGACCTGACTACCATTCTGTTCTTCCTGGGCATCCTGATGGCTGTCTCTGTTCTTGGACGCATTAATGCGCTCACAACCCTGGGAACATGGCTGAACGAGGTGAGCGGAGGTGACAGTTATCTGGTGACCGGTGTTATCGGTATTCTGTCGAGTATCGTGGATAACGTGCCGCTGGTGGCAGCGTCTATGGGTATGTATGATGTGACACCCGAGGTGGCTGCTTTTGCACAGGACGGTATTTTCTGGCAACTGCTTGCTTACTGTGCCGGTGTTGGTGGTTCCATGCTTATTATCGGATCGGCTGCCGGGGTAGTGGTCATGGGGCTGGAGGAAATCAGTTTCGGTTGGTATATGAAGCATGTCACCTGGATTGCCTTAGTGGGGTATCTGGCAGGTATGGCAGTATACGCTCTTCAGACATTTGTTTTCTAAGTAAACTTTAGAAAGCCTTCTTATGGGCTTTATTTAGGTGATTATTTTCATGTTGACCCCGAAGGTATTGATTTACTTTCGGGGTCAAATAGTATATTGTTGTCAATATTTATATAGTTGAACATGAAAGTAAAAAATAGCAAATACAATATGTCAAGAACAAAATATATGATTCAATTTATAAATAATAAAGGAATATTTGATTTATTAAAATACATATTTTATTTTACATTTTACACAAATTCACAAAAAAATATATAAGCAAAGCGTGACAACGTGACAGCGTGACAGTGATTTTTATGGCACTACTCTATTTCTTAGTCTTTATCAAAATTTATCTATATATATATTATATAATATATATATAAAATTATATTTGAGTTTTTGGGGAGTCGTATAAAATTTGCTGTCACGCTGTCACGTTGTCACGCTTCAAAAGTATTTATTGCTGATTATAAGCGTAATAAGCATTTTAAGGTAGGATAATCAATAAAAACTCGGAACAAAAAGAAATTATTTTACTGAATATAAAACGTAAGTGCTAAAGTTCGTTCGTCACACCGGAAACATGAGCAACATTGCAGTAAAATACGATTTTATGGCGGTTTTCTTAAAAATATATTGACTAACCCTTCATTATTTCGTAACTTTGCTATGTCAAAAGAAAACATAGCGATTCATGGCAGTGCCTTGGGATAACAAGCTAGCATGTTGTCCTCTCGGCTTGCACTAGAATAGTATTGTGATTCAAAAAAGAGAGTTTCTCTTATGTCTGATGGCGGTTTCCTATGATGACTTGGCCCCGAAATCTAAGAAGACTAAAAAAAGGATAAGAAAAACACTCAATGTTTGTCATGTTGAGCAGAGCTCGAGCGCTTCGTTTCACTCAGAATGACAATGGTTGGACAAAGAGAGAGAATGACAAAGGGAAAACAAAAAGAGAAAACTATGGAGTTTTTTCCAAAACCAACAATCTAACCCGCATGAAAACATAATGCCGAATGGCCGTCTGTTGATGCTTCGCATCCATTTGAACCATCGCCTCGGCATAGTTCAAACAAGTTTGACTCTGCACTCGACTTAGGCACAAATTGACCGTTGTTAATAAAAATAGACAAAAAATACCGGCTACATTACTGTAGCCGGTATTCTATTGAAATGGATTATTTTACGTAATCTGCATGACGGAGGAAGAGAGCACTCTCACGAACACCCT
This sequence comes from Bacteroidaceae bacterium, assembly GCA_024401115.1. Classification (GTDB taxonomy): domain Bacteria; phylum Bacteroidota; class Bacteroidia; order Bacteroidales; family Bacteroidaceae; genus Minthousia. The sequence goes on from JAKSLP010000007.1 coordinate 29,121, forward strand.
TCAGGGCATTTGGAGTGCTGGTGTGGTCGATGTCCACTACATAGTCCTTCACACCGGCCTTGGCAAAAGCATTGAAGATAGGCTCGAAACCTACCATGCCGCTCTTACCTAAATCGTCCTGATCACTGATGTGTACCAGAGCAAAACGACCTGGGTATTTCTGTAGCAGGGCCACAGGGCTCACGCCACCACGAACGGTCCAGAAGGTATCCAACTCGAATGATACCTTGTCCTTATCGGTGTGTTGAATCAGATACTCCAGTTTGGTGCTGTCGCCCATTGGGCCTACCTCGTTCATGCCGTTGTGGAAATGGAACGTAATGCCGGCGGCCTTACACTTGTCTCCGATGGCATTCAGCAAGTTAGCCAAAGATTTAATCTGGGCCTCGGACTGCACCTCGGGGTTGTTGATGTACACGATATTAGGAATGCCGGCTGCCTTATGCGCTGCAATGCACTGATCCCACCAGCTCAACGTCTCCTGGAAACGGCCGTTTTCCAAATCGGATGCGCTTGGGGTGTGGCGGCACAATGAGGACATCATGGTCAGACCTGCCTTCTTCATGATTCCTGCCATCTCGGTTGGCGAATATCCCAGGAACTGACCGTTGTCGTAACCAAACATCTCCACTCCGGTGTAACCCATCTGGATAAGGCGCTCCAGTACATAAGGATGGTTCTGAGCAAACAGCTCGTGGGTGCCAATCTGATTGTGCAGGACATGCAACTGCAGGTTGATGTTCTTCTTTGGGGCATTGATCTCGTCCAGCAGACGGTAGCGGATGAACGCAAACTTCTTGCTGTCTGGACTCCAGGAGTTGACATTGATACTTCCCTGACCGCCAAACATTTCCAGCAATGTCTCCGGCTGTCCGCCCTGGGCTGGAATCATGCGCAACTGCACGTTCAAATCGGCCACATGTGAGCCAGGATCTATCTCGTAATCGTGGTAAGCGATATACACCACCTTCTTGCCGTCGGGACTGATATGTGGGAACCACGAGTTCATATCCTCGTCGAAAGTCATCTGGGTCTGCTCCTTGCCGTTGGCCTTCATTCGCCAAGCCTGCATACGGCCCGAGCGCACACTGTTGAACCAGATGTACTTGCCGTCCATGCTGTATTCAGGACCGTCATCCAGTCCCGGTGCATCGGTCAGACGGATTTCCTTACCGCCCTTAACCGGCATCACCCATACATCCTGCTCCTGATTGGGGCCTCGGAATGCGCAATAGGCTGCCCACTTTCCATCGGGACTGATACCGTGCAGATAGCTTGGGCCTAACGGAGTGATACGGTGGGGTTCGCCACCTTCTACTGGTACAAAATATACATACGAGTTGTAGCGCTTTTCGTTGGGATCGCTACTGCTCATACCAATCATCTTTCCATCGGCTGAGATGACATGGTCGTTGTTGGCACGATTGATGGTACCGGTATTGACCTCCTGCAGCTCTCCCTTTCCGTCAGCTGCCAGTTTGTACAGCTTGCCGTTCTTATTCAGCAGCAGCCATTTACCATCGGGCGACCAATTGGGTGCCTCTATCACGTCAGAAAATTCCTTGATCACCTGATGCGTTTTGGTCTCTACGTCATAGATTTCCAGGATACTCATCTCTGGATTCGGATGCTGGGCAAATGCCATGACTGGCGCCAGCAGTGAAATGCCTAAAAATATGTGCTTCATATTAGGTTTTCTTTGGGATAGTGATTTATCAAAAATTACTTATTCATCTGGGGTGCCTGGTACTCTGCTGAAGGCTGATTGCCCAGTACCACTGGCCATCCATCCACCCAGTGAACCTGGTCCATCAGCAGCTTACGGCCCTTGGGATCCTTTACGGATACGGCATGATAGAACAGCCAGTCCTGACCTGCTGCATCTGTCACAATCTCGGAATTATGGCCGGTACCCTTGAACTGGTCGTTTCCGGTAATCATCAACTCGTGGCGGTTTTCCAGCATGGATTTACCCGCCAGGTCTACATAAGGGCCGAACAATGAGGTGGAACGACCCACTACCGTGGCATAGGTGCTGTTTACGCCCTCGCAACAGGAACCGGTGGATGCAAACAGGTAGTAACAACCGTCACGCTTATGGATATAGGTGCCCTCGTATGCCGTACCAGCCACTTGAACGGGTTTGGCTCCGGGTTTCAGGTCCAGTCCGTCTTCTGTCAGCTCAACACCGAAGATGCCGTGGAAACTGCCGAAGAACAGATACTTGGAACCGTTGTCCTCTATGTAGAACGGATCAATGCAATTCTGGATACCTATCTCGCTGCTACGGAATAGTTTACCCTTGTCCTCAAATGGTCCGGTAGGATTGTCGGATACCGCACGACCAATTCCAGCCTCCCATTCTCCGCCCCAGGTGGACATGCTGTAGAACAGCACATACTTCCCGCCTATCCGGTTGATGTCTGGAGCCCAGATGCCACCTTTCTCTACAAAATTGGGACGGGTTTCATTGGTAAATGCAGTCCCCTGTAAATCCCAATGAATCAGGTCGTTCGATTTGTAAATGGGTACATTCCTGATATCTTCGGTGGAATACAGGTAAAAGGCACCGTCTGCGCCCTTAATGACGGTAGGATCGGGTAAACTACGGTCGATTACCGGATTCTGATAGGTTTGTGCCGTGGCAAATGCGGACATCATGCATGCCATAGCCAGGATTACGTGCTTTTTCATGTCTATTTGTTGTAGATTATCCGCAAAGATAGTAAAAAAAAAGGAAGTGGAAAAATCCACTTCCTTTATCTTTTTATTCATTGAACCATTCCGGTGTTATCGAATTGCGCTCTGACTTCCACTGCTTGGTAGTTTTCATGGCGATAATCATTGGAACTTCACCCTGCTTAGGGAATGGAATCTCTACATATCCGCCATTCTTGCCCTGTACGGTAGCTGAGATGTTGTGGGTGTCAGGATTCCAACCTTTGATTTCTGTGGTCAGATCCATATCCTTACCCAATGCTGGCTCTGTCCAAGGTAATGTGGTGTTCCCGATTTTAACTTGATATGGAAGTGTACCTCCCAGATGCTTCAACGTTGCCTTTTGAGTCCAATCGCCAATTACAGTCTTTTCAGGGATAAGCTTACCTTCTGCATCATATTCAAAATGTACATGACGGGTTTCATTGACATCGATAACGATATCGTTGAAATCGAAATCATCTGTTGCACCCAGGTCCTCAATCATGTAACGGCATTCCTTTACTTCGTCATAATCCTCGATACGCTCTGGAGTTGGGATGTCTGGCTTACCGTATACCATGAATACAACATCGTTATAGTCCCAGTCTGAACGGCTCAAATTGGCGTCTTCGCAACCGATGATCATTACTTTGCTGCCTTCAGTGATATTGGTTGGATATTTATCAGTTGGAACATTCAGCGCCAGCATCATGTGCTCGATAGAGGTCTGCTTCTTTCCTGTCTTTGCCCAATTGTCTACACCATAGGTGATGACCAGGTAGAAGTAGAACTCGGTACCCTGAGGAACACCGCTTACGGTGTATTGGATGGCTTCAACCTCATCTGCATCCATTGTATGGCTTCCTGCATCAAGGTTAGTCCACTGGCCGTTTATCTTTTGTCTCATGCTTTGTCCCTTTCTCCAGATCAGCACATCCTCGGTGGTCTTATCTGCTCCTACGGTTACCATGTGCAAATCCCACGTCATTCCGGCCTGACCTACATAGATAGGTACAATGGTGAATGTATTGTTTGGCATGCTCATCTTAAATGGGTTGCCTAAACCGCTGTTATTCTGACTTTCTTTCAGGGTGTTCTTCATCCATCCCAGTGTTTTTTTGTCTACTCTGTACCAATCGGTACTTGGGGTAATTGTCGGCTTAGCTACACGTGTAGCCTTGGTAGCGGTCTGTGTTCCTGGCAAAATAGCCTCAGAAGGATTGGTGTAGTCCCAGATTTGGGTTGGGCTGATGGTTCCAAACTTCTTCACGAAATTAGCAGCGTACTCTGCCTTTACATTCTTCTCGGCTTGTTCAGGATCGTACAGGTTCTTATCGGCTGTACATGAAGTGATGCTCATTCCTGCCATGGCAGCTACTGCCAGCATGGAAACGCTTTTCATAAAAGTATTCATAGTTATTTAGTTTTAGTTATTTCCAATCATGATTTACGGTTACTTCGCTGGTGCTTGCCACTGGCTTTGGGGCGTTGTGCTTGAACTGTGCGGTCTTTACGCCTGAGAATGAATCCCATTCCAGTTCGATGGTTACGTCCTTATCATAAGCGGCACGGTCGAACATCTTGAAGGCTACAAATGAATCTCTCTCACGGCCTATCTTGTCACCCTTGGCATCGTGGTACAGGCGGAACTTCAACGGATGATCGGCATCGCTTACATTCACCATATTAATATAATGGGTAGCGCCCTGTCCGAAGATGGTGCTGAAGTGCAGGGTCATGTATCCGTCCTCGGCTACAGTGCACCAGTCGTTGAACAGCTCTACCGGGTCGCTGCCGTAAGCGGTGGCATTCTCTGCGCCCTTGTTCTCGGCCAGATCCTTAGTCAGCATGTCGTCCATCCAGGTCACGTTTACATCGGTCATGCCAGCTGAGGTCTGAGTCCCGTTTTTATAATAACGTACGAATGCGCGAACCTCCTTATCGAATGGAGAATGGGTGATATTGGTTGGATGCAGTACAGTATTCTCGTCCACTCTCAGAGCCATGCCTGCCTGACCGGTGCCGGGAACTACGGTTACTACTGCCAGATACTCTGTTGGGTTATCTTCATTCTTACTACAAGATGTCATTGTGGTACCAAGGCCCAGGGCCATCATCAACAATACGAATAAACTGAATAGCTTTTTCATAATGGTAAATTTTAATTCTTTTTTATTGAGTATTTAAGTTTTTTGTTGATGCAAAGTTACGTGGACCTATCACCCGAATTATTGTGAAATCGACTTTTTTATTGCCAATTTCTTGTAAAAATCGTCGTTTTTCATTGTAAAAATCACCAATTGGGCATAATTACAATGAAATTTCCGGCAAAAAAGGCAACTTATCTGTTTTTCAGTTGCTCTAATTCCAATTGATAGGTGGTGAGGCAGTAGCGCTCCATTTCCAGCAGATGGGCATCGGGAGTGACATTTTCTACTTGGCCATCGGGCAGAACACGGTAGTACCGGCGCACATCTTCGATATAATTTAGCAGGAACAGGTTCTCCTGGTCGCGACAGGCCACCCATGATCCGTTGCTGTAGATGACATACGGGCGCTGGTGGTTCAGTAAGTCCACGCTGAGGCTGTTGGTGGTGTAGCTGTGGCCCAACATGGACAGCACGGTGGCGGCAATATCGGTCTGCGATGCCATGCCATCGTACTCGCCCGCCTTAATATCCTTACCGAAAATGAGCAGCGGCACATGATTGATCATGTCGGGCAACTCGCATTCCTGCTGTTTCTCCATGCTCACTCCATGGTCGCCCACCAGTACGAAAATGGTATTGTCATACCAGGGTTCACGACTGGCCTTCTCAAAAAAATCCCTCAGACACTCATCGGCATAACGCACGGAATCATAATCCTCATCGTCATACGTCAAAGGAAAATCGGCTGGCATGTCATAAGGTGGATGATGCGTGATGGTAAGAATGGAGATGAAAATCGGCCCATCTTTTTGGTTTTCATTCTGATAGCCTAATTCTTTCCGATTAATGGCCTGAATGGCGGCATCAAACAGATAGCCGTCCGGTACGCCCCACATGCCCACGTACTCCTCTTCCGGATAGTCGTTCTTGGAATAGATGCGACGGATGCCGTTCGATGAGAAGAAGTCATACAATCCGTCATAATTGGGATCGTGTGAGATGAAACAGGTGGTGGAATACCCCATATCCGACAGTTCGAGCGGCAGACCGCCAAATACAGAAAGGCGATGCTCGCTGGTGATGTTGCGGTTCATGAACGATGGCCAGGAGCACAGCACGCCCAGCAGTCCCTGTCCGGTGCGGAAACCGGCACTGTAACAACGACTGAAATGTAGCGACTTATCGTACAACTGATTTAGAAAAGGTGTGAGAGGCTCCTGCTGACCGAACGCCTGCAGGTAGTGCGAGCTCATGGATTCCATGAAAATCAGCACGATATTGGGCCTCTTTCCGGCAAAAAGGGCGGAATCGGGAGCGGTTATCTCATGTTTCCAGGGTTCTTTCAAATCGGTAGTACCATAGAATTCCTGCATGTTTTTCTGTAGTTCCTGGGCGGTATAGAAGGAGACGGAATTCAGTCGCTGATAGCGGCTTACGGAATTGACAAAGTAGAGGGCCGGACTTTGCGTACACAGGTTGATTTAGTGGTTGCTGGTAAAATAGGCATTGCTGGAGTTCAGCGCATGACCGGTGACCTTAAAGCCGCGAACGCCCAACAGGAACAGCACGGCAATGATCAGAAAACCGGTGATTATGCTTTTTCTTTCGGCTTGTTTGTTTAGTGCAACCGGCGCATTACTGATGTGAATCACTCCCCAAATGCACAGCGGAATCATGATCAGCATGACTATACCATAGGTCAGGAACGACCAGTCACTCAACAACATAGTGAGCACCTCATCGCCATTATCCAACCATTTTAGAGAGGAGATGTCGATGGGGTGCATGTATTCATTGCAGAACGGAATGTTGGCAATGGCGTGTAAGGGCAATACCGTACAGATAATGCCGTAATAAACACGGAGAAATCGCTGAGCTGACTTCAGGGCCGAATACCGGTAGCATACATACAGCGAAATCAGGCAGGGTAACAGGCTGACATAGGTCATCACCACATTGTCCAACCTGAGTCCAATATACAGTGATTCAGCGTATTGCGATATTCCGATACCGGAGGCATCCATGTCGGATCGTAAAACGCCCATGGTTACCAGTCGTATAAACGATAAAAGTGCCAACATGCCCAAATGCATGCGTAGCACATATAGAAACATTTTTCTCATTCAAAAACGTTTGGACTGAAAAGTGGCAGGATTACGCTTAATCCTGCCACTTGAAGGAAATGTGAACTGTATTATTTTTTATGTTCTAATGGTTTCTCGAAATGAGTGTCGTTCAGGCTTACCTCCATGAAATCCTTCTGCTCATCGCGTCCCTCGTGAATCAGCACGTGGAATTTGCGGGCTGCCAGATCATATACAGTGGTATGTGTGGTGTACCACAGCGGTGAGCCTGCCACATGCCAGTTGGCCTTATCGTTGAAGTTGGCCTGATTAACCTTCATGGCATTGGTATAGGTCTCGTTCTTCCATACATCCGGATTCTTGTACAGGTCCTTGGCAGAAACGTCCTCAACAAACTCGGTAAACCAGAAGTCCTTACTGCCAATCTCCTTGGTGTAAGCCTTTGAGTACCAAACCTCTTTCAGCAGGTCCTGCATGCCGGTGAATGACTCCTCGGTAGTAGGATAAGCCTCTTTCAGCAGGTCGTAGCGCTCGTAACCGTTACCGCTGTTCTGCACCAAACCCTTCTCTTCCATCAGCTTGTTGGTGAAGTTGGTCATGATGGTAGCGTATGAAGGAGCGTTAATATCGGTGGTCTCGCAATAGTAAGGCTTGTTGTCCAGGAACTCCAGTACCACGCTGGTGGTGGCATCGCTGATCAGCCAGTGGAAAGCCTGTGACGCACCCGGAACAGGGAAACCGTTTGGCTCATACCAGTTGATGCTCTCGATAATCTGCTTGGCATCGGCTACTGACTTGGCGCGATCCAGAATAACACGGGCCAGGTAAGTCACGCAATGGGTCTCTTTGGCATCGGGATTGGTGTAAGCTGCACCGTGTCCCCACTTGCCATGCTCCCAGGTGGATTCGTCGAACGATGTTTCACCGGTTGGCATCACGTTCACACCTATAAATACACCATTTTCATTGATTCCATCGGTGGTAGCCATAGGTAATGCATTATATAAAGGGCTGTATTCGCCACTCTTGGCAAACTCGTTGCTGAATACGCTGTTTGCACCAATCATACCAATGGATGCATAGCGTGCATCGCTCTTGTTGATCTTAATAATGGCTGCGGCATCGGTATTGATGTACCAGTCCAGGTTGCGGCCCACAAAGTTGCCCTTTCTTACCTCAGAACAGGCAGGTGCCGCAGAATTGAAACGCTTGGCCATAGCCTGTGCAGCTGCGTCAAAATCGTAATCGTCATATTCCACACCATACAGATAATCTGCAATAGGAGTATTACACAGTTCAGGAACTGCTGCGTTGGCAGCGGTCTTCTCTTTACATCCGGTAAGCACGGTTGCCAGGAAGCAGGCAGAGAGTGCAGTTAAAATCAACTTTTTCATTTTTGATGTTTTTATTGTTTTGTTGCTGCAAATGTACTCCATCCATGAGTTCTTGCTGTTGTAAAAAACACTTATTTTTTGACAACTTCTTGTAAAAACGCCCATTTTATTATAGAAATCGCCAAAAATGGTCAAAAATGCAATAAAAAAAACCGGATGTTTGGGCATCCGGTCTGCATATTTTAGTGCTGTTCAATCTTCAGCAGTTCCAAGTCGAAAATCAGGGTGGAATGGGCAGGAATATCGCCACATGCGGTTTTCCCGTATCCGTGCTGTGCCGGAATGTACAGTTCCATGCGGTCGCCTTCATGCATCTTGCTTAGGGCTATCTGCCAACCCATGATGAGGGTGCGCACCACGAAGCATGCCGGAAGGCGCTGTCCCTGTGTGGTGTCGAATACCGTACCGTCGGTCAGGCGTCCGGTATAGTTCACATACACAATGCTGCTGCCCTTGGGAAAGGGTCCGCCACTTCCCCGCTCTATCCAACGGTACATCACTCCGCTGTCCAGCACGATCATACCCTCTTCCTGGGCTTTCTGCTTAAAGAACTCTAACTGCTCTTCCTTGTATATATTCTTCTTTTTCTTCATTTTCTTTACAGGTTCTGGGTAAACGGACTGGATTTCATGGTGCTGACCACTTCGGGCAGATAATCTTCCTTCAGCAACTCGAAGTGGTTGATGGGCAGCGTGTGTATCTCGGCATCGGGATAATGGGTATGCCAGCATTCCCGGTTGTCGATGATGTCCTGCTCCAACGCCTTCCGCTCCTCCTCGGATATCTTACGGTCGGGGAACTCGAACGAGATATGCTGAGGTGTTACACCTGCCAGTATGATGAGCATAGGCCCCTGATATTCGGGTGGAAAGACTTGTGGCGACAGGGCATTGGATATACGCATACGTTCGGCTACGATGGGTGATTCCATTTCGTCTATCTCATCGATGCTCTGGGCACGGTGATAGATAGGATCAAACAGTAGCGCCAGTGGTTTCTTGTCCTGCAACTCACAGATATCGTGTGCCATAAGTAGTGCCAAATCGGCACCAAAGCACAATCCGGCAACGATATCCACCTGACGTCCATCCAACAGGCGAAGCATGTCACTCTTGTAATCTTCCATCATTTCCTTTAGGTTGATTTCCTTCTTTTCCCAGAAGTATTCCACAAACGATTCCAGGATCAGGAAGTTGAAACGCTCGCGATAGAATTCCACATAATCGGTATAGAGCGGATGCAGGTAGATGTAACCGCAATCCAGTACCACCGTTGGTCGGTCGGTAGGCGGTTCCAGCCAGTAGGCAAATGATTCCTTATGATTAGGCAGACGGGTGATGTTCCGGCTGATATGACGGATATTGCGCCACTGATACAGGTCGGATACGTGCAACTGATAGCCTTGTTCCATGGCACAGAACGAGAAACGTGCGGCCTGAATGGAGGTGATGCCCAATTCGGTAAACAGGTCTTCTGTCACACTGATGTCCTTTCCTCCGATGACGGTCGACAGGAGTCGCGCCAGACGGTCCTCGGTAGCGGTTATGGCTGGCATCACCACTTTCTTCTCCTTCTTGCGCTGTGGCTTGGGCAGTCGGGCATAATCTACCTTATCGTTGGCTTTCAGCGGTATCTCGCTGATAACCTCCAACCAATCGGGAACCATGTATTCCGGCAGACGCTTACTCAGGAACTTGCGAAGAAATTCATTATTGACTGGTTTGGCAGCGGTATACCACAGGCAGAGCTGGTCGGCTCCATCTACCTTGCATACCTGCGCAACTGCCTGAATCACTTCCGGATAAATAGAGGCGGCTGTCTCAATCTCACCCAATTCGATGCGGTATCCACGTATCTTTACCTGATTGTCATTGCGTCCCACATATTCCAGTTGGTTGTCAGCATTCCAGCGCACTAAATCTCCGGTACGGTACATGGTCTTCCATCCCATTTCGTTGGTGAACGGCATGGGCACAAAGGCCTTCTGTGTCTGTTCCGGCAGGTTGATATAGCCATCGGCTATCTGTTCACCGGCCAGATACAACTCGCCCACACATCCTTTAGGCAGCATACGGGCATTACCGTCCAATACCATCGCCAAGCTTTGGCTCAAGGGGCGACCGATTGGAATATTGGCGGGAACCTGTCCGCTGTGGCATATATAATAGGTGGCATCGACCGTAAATTCGGTAGGACCATAGGTGTTGTATACCGGAAACGCCAGTCCCTTGGGTATACTGACCAACTTCTCTCCGCCTACAGTCAGGTATCGCAATGGCAAATTGGGTACCAGTTCCAGCAACATGCTGCCTAAGACAGTGGTGAAATTGCAACCGGTTATGGCATGCTCACGGATATATTGGGCAATGCCGTGGATGTCCTTGGTAAGCGACTGCCTCAGGATATGCATGGTTCCTCCGCAGGTCAAAATGGGGTATAAATCCTCTACCGATGCATCGAAACTGAATGTTCCCTGACACAGGATGCGGTCGTTTTCGGACAACTGATAGAGTTGTGCCATGGAACGGACAAATGAGGTCAGTGCCCGTCGGGATATCATCACGCCCTTAGGTTTGCCGGTTGAACCGGAAGTATAGATAATGTAGGATATTCCACTCTTTTTTAATGGCTTACCATGTATCTGTTGAATCTCTAATTGACCATTTACCTTACAGCACGCCCCACTGTCCTGACAGATAAAATCCATCCGTTCCTGTGGTGCATCGGTAGGGATGGGTACATATGTGGCACCCAACATGAGTGTGCCCAATGCGGCCACCATGAACTCTTTTCTTCGAGGCATGAGAAGTGCCACCACATCGCTTGGGCCTACTCCACTCTGCTGAAGCTTTTGTGAGAATGCGGTCATGGCGGCATGCAACTGTCCGTAAGTCATCCTACTCTCGCAATCAACAATGGCTATATGATCCGGATTTTTGTGGCATTGTTCCTGAATAAGATCCAGCACATCTTTACCGGAATGCGCATAGGAAAGCGGTTCACCACTACCCAACTCCAATAATTCCTGCTGCTGGGTTTCACTAACCAATGCCACATTTCCTACCGTTGCATCGGGATGAAGAATGATGTTCAGTGCCACCTGCATGATCATATCACACATCTGATGCATCTGGGCCTCTGAATACCGGCCTTCGTTATAGCATAGTTCTATGATGTCCTCGCCGGTATCGGGATAGATGACCAGTGAAATATTCTCGGTGGAAAGCTGTGGCGGCAACTCGCGGATAGGCACCTGTCTGCCGTCCACTTCGATGAAAAGCGACAGCATCTGATAAGAGAACGAGTTGGACGGTTGCCTGTGCAAATCTCGACAGAAATGAGTAAACGGATAATTAGCGTGCCGCACGTTCTGCATCATCTGATGCTTAAAATGCTGCATCAGTTCCACCACAGGCGTATCCGTTTGGGTAAGATCTGCATAAAAAGGTACCGTCTTGACAAACATGCCGTAGGTCTGACGTTGCTTCTTACTCTTTCGGCCATGATTCATTCCCTCGAAAGAAACCTTAGGCTCACCACTCAATACGCTCAGTACGATGGCATAAACCGCCATGTAGTACAGATTGGGCGTAATGTTATGGGTGGTACAGAAAGTGCCAACTTCCTGTGAAGGCATAATGCGTGTGATGCGCTTCAATGCACCAATGGCACGTGGAGTGGCTGTATCAAGCATCGTCATGCCGTAACCGTTGAAGCATTGCGCATAGTAATCCTTATCCATCAGATAAGCCGGCGATGACAGATTCTGCATATCGTCGTTCACCACATCGCTGAACGGATAATCCTCTATACCGTCCAGAGATTCCGTACGGTAGAAGGTATCCAATTCGTGGTGGAAATTCACCCAGGTTCCTGAATCGGCTATGACATGGCTGGTGTCATTGAGCAGGTAAATCTGCTTTTCAGTCTTCACCACAGCCGAACGGAACAGCACATCTTCCCAAAGATTGAACGGACGGATGAACTGCTCACGGTAATTGGCATACTGCTCCTCACTCATGTAAAGCATCGGAACATTTATGCTGATTTCATCGTCAATATATTGGGCTAATTCCCCATCCTTATTTATAATATGTGTCTTGAAGATGGCGTGCTTGGCGAATACAGTTCTGGCTGAACGGCACAATAGTTCCGCATCCATATCGAGCGGAAAATCGTACTGCACTGAAATGTTGTTCTGGGTGGTATCCGGATGCTGAATCCACTCCAGGACAATTCCCATCTGGGATTCGGATAACGGATAGGTATGTTTCAGGCCCATTTTCTTCTTACAATTAGTGGTTTAGAACTGGTATGAGACAGTGGTCAGGAAAGTGCGGCCTTCCTGATAGATAGGAATACGGTCGCCACCCAAACGGTACAGATGATTGAACACGTTCTTCACGTTGCACACCAGTTCCACTCTCTTCCATTCGTAGCGTGCACCCAGATTCACCAGGCAATAGGTTGGCAAATTCAAGACTTTACCTGCTAAACATTCATCATTCTGATAAACATCCACATTATAGAACAGGAATTTCTGGCGTGAAGAGATTCCCATACTTGCATTAACCGACAGTCCCTTGGTCAATTTCTGACTGCCCAGAATGTGGAAAGTCACATTAGGTACAGCATAGATGTCATGAGCATCGGCATGATAACCAGAGGATTGCATGGAACGCTGCATATACAGGTTGGCATGAATGTCTGTCCCCTTGTGCTGGTAGGTAAGGCTATGCTCAAGGCCCATAGATTTCAAACATCCTGAATTTGTATAAGATACAGAAGTGAGGGTGATGAGATCTTCAACATGGTGATAGAAAGCATTGCCCTGATAGGTGAGATGCAAATCGGGGAATTTGAGGGTGGCGGACAACTGTATATTATCCAGGAACTGAGGATTCAAACTCTCGTTACCGATATACATGATGCGTGATGCACGGTAGAAATAGGAGGCATCCTCATAAGAACGGGCATAGGACAGCAGCACGTTAAAGTTGCTGTTGCGCTTCCAGATCAATGAGAGTCGGGGTGACAGCACATGCTGGTCCTTTCCTTCAAAGCGATGCTTGTAGTCGTAGCGCAAACCACCGTTGAACAGCCAATGATCATTGAAACTATGCTTTAACTGCACAAAGGTAGATGCACCATACTCTCGGTGATTGGAGAAAATGATGGAACGGTCGTTGGCACTGGAAACCAGGATACGGTTGAAGTGATCACCAAAGGCCATATCATTGAAATACAGGTTGAAGTAGTTGTACTGAAAACCTGCCAACAGATTTCCCTTTCCGGTTTTTCCTGCACGATAGTCGTACATGCCCCGCAATTCGCCTGCCGCTGTATAACTCTTCCAGCTCTGCAACTGAAATACACCACTTTGTATTAAGGTATGTTCTTTATCAAAGGCTTCGTCCTTCCAGGGCAGCAAACCCAGAATATCCTGACGCTCTTCCGGAATGCTATCGCCCACAATGTTGTAAAGCGAAGCATCCTGCATGCTTAAGGTGGCATTGGCTATCAGATGCACGTTCTTTAGGGTATGGCTGTAATTCAGATTACCTATTGTGGCACGCACCGAACGGCCAGGCTTAGTGTTCTGTATGGTTTGGTAGGCATCATAATCATAATAGGTAGGAACCAGCATGTTGGTATAGGTATACACACGCTTGCTGTGCTGACGGGTCAGTTGCAGCTTGAAATCCTTCCATCGCAGGGTTAAGCCAAAATCGTAGGCAGGCTGATTGTTATATCCGTTTACATAGGAATAGGCCTTATAAGGATATGAGCCATAGAAATTCTTGTCGTTTACCGGTATGTCATGACGGTAACCGCGGGAACTGTAGATGGATGCCCATGCCATGATGTCGGTGTCCAGGAAACTCTTGCCCCACAGGATGTTACCCTTAACGGTATGCATATTTCCCACACCTACGGAAGCCTTAAAGCCATCCAATTCATGGCCTTCCTTGGTGATGATATTCACTACGGCGGTCAGGGAAACCGAACCGTAAAGTGAGGATGCGGCACCGCGAAGCACCTCGACCTGCTTGATGTTCTCGAGCATGATGCGGTAATCGGGTGCCACAGAATTGGTGACATAACTGTTCAGACGCACACCGTTAAGCAGAATCAGGATATTCTCCTGTGAATAGGAATAGACACCACGCATACTCAGGTTACTCTCCTCGCCTTCCACCACATTCATACCCGGAACATAATCCACCAGCAGTTCCTGAAGGGTGCGGGCACCGGAAGTGCGTATCATCTCTTCGGTAATCAGCGTTACGGGAACAGGGGCTTCCTCTATACTCTCGGCCTGCTGAGATGCTGTGGTAATCTGGGCACCGTGACGGTAGGAATTGACCAGATCCACAAAACGCACCGGATCAGTAAAGGCGGTGGTGTAATTGGGATCGTTCTTAAGAAGCAGTTGCACATACTTTTGTGCATCCTCATCCAAATCCTCGAACAGGGCACAAAGGGTGAGCATGCGGTAGGCACTACTGCGTTGGGAATGATCAAAATGATTCATGTTTTCCTGCAGTATCTGGCGGGCATAATCCACTCTACCCTCATTATACGCCTCCTCGGCCTGAATAAATATGGTGCGAACATTGCTGCCCTGTGCCATCAGGTCCGGGGCAATCAACATCAATAATACTATCAGTAAATATCTCATTTTCATAGGCATCATTTCAGTTTTTCGTAAGGAATATCCTTTCCTACATACGCATTCCACTCCTCTTGGGTAAAGTCGCGCTTCAGGTTGTCGTGGGTTTTCCGTGCCAGCAAGGTGGGTTCCAATACGATACGTGTCAATGATCCGATACCGTCGGATATCCACTTGTATCTGCCCATGATCAGGAAATCATTAATCCAACGTCCGCCTTCCAACTTGCAGATGGTAAGGGGCTCCAGAACTTCGGAACTGAGGTTCCATAGCTGAACTGTACAATCATAGCTGCTGGTGTAGAGGAAATTATCACGGAACATCACTTTGCTAATCTGAGATTTGTGGGCAAACAGTTGATTTTTGATATTGAACTTACTATCAGTCAAATAAATAGAACCGTCCTTCATGCCAAATGCCCATAATCCATCGGCCGATTGTGCCAATGCGGTAATCTGTTCTGAGGCTATGCTCCGGGGCAGGGAGCGTTTCAGTTGCTCAATCTGTTTTTCCTGTTTTACGGATGGGAACAACGGCAGGATATTCTTGGTGTCCGACATCCACACACCGTCCTTCATTACTTCCCTGTTACGGGTAAGTGCATAGATATGTCCGTCCTTATCAATATAGACATCACGGAAATCCTGTCGGTTGTCGGCATAGAGTGTTTGCGGACGCATCCGTCCCTCGATGTCGCTCCATCGAACCAGTTCACCGTAGCGGCCCACAGTCACCAGTTCATTCCGGCCAATCATGCCGATGGCATTCAGTCCTGCCTTATGTGGCTGAACGGAATACATCTGACTTCCGGTGAGTTTGATGGCGGCATAGATGGCACGTTGATACTTGCTCTCGCCATTGCGTTGTGAGAAAACCCATGCCCCATATGATAGCAGGTTGGCCAGCTCCATATTGTCGCTATTGTACAGATTCACAGCCTGATTGGCCATGGCATGAGCCAGGGATACCTGACTCAAACGTTCGGCTTCGGCCTGACGGTCCTCGGCTACCTGCTTCTGGCGTTTGGCTTCATCGGCATTTCTCCCGGCTTCTATGGCATTCTGCTCGGCCTGAATACGGGCTTCATTGGCGAGATGCTCCTCGGATTGCGCCTTAGCACGCATCTGATTGGCTAGAACGGTCTGTTCCTTAGCCAGTTCTGCCTGTTTGATGGCCTCTTCCCTTTCCTTTTCAGAAACCTTCTGCTGTTCACGTGCTATCTCCTCCATCTGCTGACTGACACGCTGAACCACAATGGTCTGCTTTTCCTCATCGGTCAGACGCTGGTTGTCCTTTACCAGTTCCGCTATGCGTGCAGCATCAGAACGATGCTGAAGGTATAGGAATCCGGCACCTGCCAGCAATATGGCCAATAAGCTATATCGTGCTATCTTTCTGATGGGTTTCATGCTTCTACAGGAATTATAACGGTGAATTCGGTAAACTGGTCTTTCTCAGAGGATAACGTAATGGTTCCACCATGATTCTCAATGATTTCACGGGTCAGGTACATGCCCACACCCGCAGCTTCGGCCGTAGGTTTGGTAGTAAAGAACGGGTCGAAAATCTTATCCTTGATGCTCTCCTCAATACCAATTCCGTTGTCGCGCAAGGTCAGTTTGGCGTTACGACTTTCGCGGGTAAGTGTCAGTTTCAATTCGGGCTGATAGCTAGCAGGATGGCGTTCTGCCTTTTTGTTGATGGCATAGATGGCATTGGCTATCATGCTCATAATGGATTTGGTCAGTTGCTCGTTGATTCCCTGGCACTTGATGTCGGGCTGAACATCCCAATGCAACTGAATATTCCATTGACTGACAGGCTTTTCGAAATACTTGTTGACGTAAAGTAAGGCCTGCTGGCATATCGAACTCAGGTCAATCTGAACAAACTGTCCGCTCCGGTCCTTCAGCATCTCCTCCATGGATTTCAGGATTCGGGTAGTGCTCTGTCCGTGTTCCTCAATCTTCTTGAGGTTGGTATTCATCATATCCAGAATTTCTTGGATATCCTCATAATTGTCAGGAGTAATCTTATCCTCATCATCCTCCAGGTCCTCCTTCAAGTCCTTGGTGAGTCCCAGGGTTAGATGCGAGAAATTATTGATGTAGTTCATCGGGTTCAGGATTCGGTCGATCAAACCCTTAGTCAGCTGACCTACAGTAGCTTCCTTCTGCTTGCGCAACAGTTCGGCATGGGCTATTTCCAATTCGGCGGTACGGTCCAGTACCAGCAGTTCCAAGCGCTTCTGCTCCTCTTCCATGCGATGCTGTTCTGCTCTCAGCTTTCTCATCTTACGTGCAGAATAGAAAATAATGAGTGAGCGGACAACATGAGCCAATATCACAATATAAATCAGGAAAGCCCACCATTTCATGTAGAAAGGATAAGGTACCTTAAATCGGACGGTAGCCGGTTCCGAGATGTTGTTGAAACCGTCCTGAACACGCACACTGAAATTGTAATTGCCATAACTCAACTGAGTCAGTCTCAGTTCCTTATCATCGTCCCAATCCGACCATTCATCCTTATCGCTGAGTCGGTAGCTGAACAGCACATTATCCAACGGGTCGTATTTGTCGGTAGAAAATGATGCCGTAAAGGTCTGGTCATCAGCATAAAGCGAGCGGATGATGACCTTGGGCAAATAAGGCTGGTTCTGGCGAGCCTGTGTGATGTCCACCTTGGCCAACCCGAAAGTACCGCCCAACCATGCTGCATCCTTATCCAGATAGAGAGCCTGAATGTTATGATTGCGGAAGGAACTGAGCCATACATGAATCTTCGGATCACTTACATTCAGGTGGTCGCCTTTCTCATCCGTATACCAGCTGGTGCCGTCAGCACTTTTTAATTCCAGCCAATGATCGGAATCCACTCTCTCCTTTTCCACGAAGTCGAATTTTCCGGTACGGGAATCAGTCTGGTATATCTCACCCTTCTCGTTCTGAGCGGTAACGATACCGTTGGCATCCATGCTCAGGCTGGAAATAAACTTCAAGTCGGATACCTTGGTGCTGCTGCCACGGGAATCATGCAGGTAGATGCCATCCAATTCGGCTGACAGCAGGCGATTCTCATCAACGGAAACGGCACATAGGGAATGCGTCATGAACAGTTGAGTGGCTGTCACACCCTGAATCTTGTAGATACCGTCGCTACAGGATGCTATCAGGGTTCCCTGGGGAGTTTCGGTCAGAGCCCAACACATCTGATCCATGCCGTTGATATGCTCTGCATGTTGCCCGTTTACCCGATACAGGCCCCTCATGGTACCCACATACAGGATGCCTTTATTGCGGTGAATGCAGGACACATCGCCCAAAAGTCCCTGTTTATCAGTCAGAATAGTTAAAACCGGATTCCAGTCGATACGGAACAGTCCCGAATTAGTGGCTCCCCAAACCGAACCCTTGCCATCGGTGGAGATGCTGTTGATGGAATTTCCGCATAATCCGTCGGCATCGGTAATGCTGTACAGGAACTTGCCGTTGGCATCCTGGGCAATCAGACCGTGATCGGTGGCCACAAAGAAGGTGTTCTTGTCCAACTGCACACGGTTTTGCTTATCGCCATTGGAATTCAGATAACCGGCCGACTGATTCTCCGTAATCAGCGTTTCACGCCAAATCCGGATCTCTTCAGGAATATCCTCTTTGGTGGACGCAACTTTCTCCTCGTTATCACTAATGACCGTATGAAGATCCCATCCCTGAAGGTCGCCTCCGGAAACATAGCCCAAATAATTGAAATTATAGGCCCATACTACTCCACTGTTATCGGCCTTAAGGTTGGTGATTCGGGTGATGCGTGGGGTATACAACTTTACCCATTTCACTCCGTCAAAGATAAGCAAGCCCTCAAAATTGCCCACATACACATGACCGATGGAATCGCAGAGAATATCCAGGTTTACACTGTGGGCATTATAGTCCTGTGCCGTATAGTTGCGGAATAACGGCAAACCTACTTCCTTGGCTGTGGCCTGTACGGAAAAGAACGACAGGAACAGGAAAAGGAAGCATCCTATTGTGTAACGGATATGTGCGAACTGACTCATCATTGTGCAAATTTATTAAAATTGCCATTCAAAAACAAATAAAAACAGAGCCAATTTCGGTGAATTTGCAAAACTCATCATTTTTTCAAAATGATAGTATATCGATGCATGAAATGATAAAAAAATCATTATCTTTGCAGAAATAGGTTTAAAACACACAATATGGCAGTTAAAATATTAAGTGTAGATGATGAGATGGATTTGGAAGTCC
Source organism: Bacteroidaceae bacterium (assembly GCA_024401115.1). Classification (GTDB taxonomy): domain Bacteria; phylum Bacteroidota; class Bacteroidia; order Bacteroidales; family Bacteroidaceae; genus Minthousia. The sequence goes on from JAKSLP010000007.1 coordinate 48,393, forward strand.
TGCTCACCCAGTATTTCCGCAGAAAGATCCGCAAGGGAGAATATGAGTTTTTCTTTGCCCATAACGGTCTTGAGGCCCTGGACATACTGCTCAAGAATCCCGATATCGAAATCGTGCTGAGTGACATCAACATGCCCGAGATGGACGGACTGACCATGCTGGCCAAACTGAACGAGATGCATAATCCGGCCCTGAAGTGTATCATGGTGTCGGCTTACGGTGATATGGGTAATATCCGTCAGGCAATGAATGGTGGTGCCTTTGATTTTGCCACCAAGCCTATCGACTTGGACGACCTTTCCGTGACCATTGAGAAGGCCATTGAACAGATAGAATTTGTGCGCAAGTCGCAGGCCGAGCATGCCAAACTGGTAGATATTCAGGGAGATTTGGATGCTGCCAGTCAGATTCAGCAAGCCATTCTTCCTAATTATGAGGATTTCCTGAAACAGACGAATTTGCCGGTTTGCCTCTGTTCCTCGATGAAGGCTGCCAAGGATGTGGGAGGTGATTTCTTCGACTTCTTTGCCTTGGATGATCATCGTATGGCGTTTACCATTGCCGATGTAAGCGGTAAGGGAATGCCTGCTGCTCTGTTCATGGCCGTGAGCCGAACGGTAATCCGTACCTACGGTATGCAGGGACTGAGTTCGCAGGAATGTATGGCTAATGCCAATAAGATGCTTTGCACAGAGAGCCTTAACTCTATGTTTGTCACTACATTCTATGGTATCTATGACACTACCACCGGATTAATCGACTATACCAATGCCGGTCATAATCCTCCTTATGTGCTGAAAGCCGACGGAAGTGTTCAGGCGCTTCCAATCTGCAAGAACATTGCCCTTGGTGTGTTTGATTTTCCATTTACCAGCAATGAACTGCAACTGGAACCTGGTGACACCTTGGTGATGTATACCGATGGAGTAACCGAAGCACACAACAATCAGAAGGGTGATTACGGTGAGGAGCGTCTGGAAGCATTATTGCCTACACTCAAGGGTAAGAGCAGCAGCGAGATATGTGATGCCATCAAGAAGGATGTAGAGAAATTTGTGGACGGAGATCCTCAGTCTGACGATATGACTATGCTGATACTGAAGCGTCCTTAACTGAAAATGACTGTACGATGGAAAATGTAGAAAACCTTCACGAGCAGATTGAGAAGTTGCAGAAGCAACTGGTCAGTCAGGAGAAGATGGCCTCTTTGGGGTTATTGAGTGCGGGAATTGCCCATGAGATTCAGAATCCGCTGAATTTTGTGATCAATTTTTCAAAGTTGTCCGTAAAGCTGCTGAACGACTTACTGGAAGTGGTAGACGACTGTAAGGATAAGTTGACCGAAGATGAAGCGGCTGATATTGAGGATATTTCAGCTGATTTGCAATCCAATCTGAAAAAGATTTCCGAACATGGTGAGCGTGCCATCAGCATTATTCAGGGTATTCTGCTGCAGAGCCGGGGAAAGGCTGGCGAGAAACTGCCGACAGATGTCTGCAAACTGACTCATGAATATGTTTGGCTCTCCTATCATGCCATGAGAGCCCGAAACAACAAGTTCAATATCACTATCCGTGAGGACTATCCGGACAACCTGAAAATGCAGTTGCTGGTTCCTCAGGATTTCAGTCGCGCTATCCTGAATGTTGTTAATAATGCGTTCTATGCTGTTTGGGAAAAAGCTCAACAGGAGGTGGAAGTCTATGAACCTATTGTATCGGTTGCCGTAAAACAGGAAGGCAACCAATTGCTTATCCTGATTGCAGATAATGGAAACGGTATTTCTGCTGAGATTCAGCAGAAACTGTTCCATGAGGTGATTACCACCAAACCGGTTGGAAAAGGTACAGGCTTGGGCATGAGCATCACCCGCCAGCTGATGGAGGAGAATCTGGAAGGAAGTATTTCTTTTACAACTGAAATGGGTAGCGGTACTACATTTAAGCTAATTATTCCTTATAAATAAAATCCCTTCATTGTCATTCTGAGCGAAGCGAAGAATCTTTCTATATAAGTAGTGAAAACTTTCATTACTAGCCAGGGAAGATCCTTCGCTTCGCTCAGGATGACAAGTGGGAGGCTCAGGATGACAAGTGGGAGGCTCAGGATGACAAGAGAGAGAAACTCAGGATGAAAATAATCCGTTTTATTTCATCCTCTTCATCAATTTCTGTGCCTTAGCATCTTTCTGCAGCAATTCCGGATTTACTTTACTGTTCTTAATCAAAGAAGTAAGACGTTTATGCCATTCAATATCGCGCCACATGCCTACGAATTGAGGACCGCAGAAATTACTGGTGGCAATGGCAACCCACTGTCCGGTGCTGGCTGATTCCTTAACGCCCATCTCGCACAGTTCCTTTACCCAACCCCAATCCAGCAAAGGCCAGTCCTTATAGTCGATGATGCCCCAGCATTCGGTGGTGATGAGCGGCATCTGCAACTTTCTGGCCACACCTGCCATGGCGTGAATCTGATTCACCAGCATGCCACTCCAGTATTCGGGTTGCGCACGATAGGTCTTCTCTGCATAAGCCACCACATTCTTATACGACTGTGGATCAAAGCGTCCGTTCTTATAACTGATCACATTATTGAACTCACCGTTATTCTGATTGGCCATCCAGATGTGCTGTTCGATAAGGTCGAAGAAGCTCACATCGGCACGATCATAACGTGTCAGATCCTGCGAATCGAGTGAGAACAATAAGGGCATATCAGGATAAGCCTTACGGATGCGTTCGATGGCCCGTTGCATCCACTCCATACTATGTTTCTCATCCCACTGCCCCCAATACACCTTAGGATACTGCTCATGGAAGAAAGGAGCCCAAATGTCCCCCGGCCATTCGTTGCATAAATCCACATATAGGATGTTATCCAGCAGACCTGCCTTCTCAATGGTTTTCAATGTGTTGATCCATCGGTCGGCCAGAATCTCAGGGGTACGGATATTCATCTCCTCGTGGGTGATGTCGGCTCGGAACCAAGTGGAAAGGCCCACCTTGATATCGCGTTGCTTGCATTTCTTCAGGAACTCATTCAAGGCTGGTTGCACACGAACCACATTCTTATCCGGACTACCCCAGTTCTGCTGGTTCCATACCTCAGTAAGCGTCCATTCCCGTTCCGGATCCAATCCCACCAGATGAGGATAGGCATCGATACGTAGTGCATTATAGCCTCGTTCCGTGAAATCGTCCAGCACCTGATCCCAATCCTCATAACCTGCTCCCGGCCACCGGCGTTCCAGCCATGAGAAATCCCACATGGCTATGGCACGTGGATGAAAATCATTCTGGGCAAATACGGGAAGAGCCATGAATAAGGCTATCAGTAGGGTAAGTTTCTTCATGTTTATCGGATGTTTGTATAAGGTTTTCATTTCCGGATACAAATTAAGCGAAAAACGGGCAAACTACCAAAAACACACCCTTGTAAAAAAGAATTACAGGATAGAAATGACCATTTATTATAAATAATGTGTAACTTTGCACCCTGTTATGGCATTAGTTTTTGAAATCAAGGGAAATAAGAAAATGGACAAGGCCCAGTTTGGGCAATATCTGGGTGTGGAGGACCTGAAGATAGAAGGTCCCTTCCCTATGGATGGTACATTGGTGTGGACATTGATCCGTAAGGATCACTCCACTACCTCTACTGTTTTGGAATATGACGGCAAGGATAATTATTCGGTGGTGTTCGACTGTCTGGCCAGTTACGATGATTACCGCTTCCTGCCCTATCTGTTGGATTCTCTTTCCCTGTTCCTGACCGACAAGCACTATATGGTGCCCGATCCGAACAACTTTAATCCGGACATCATGCGCTTCTTGAATCCCTATGAATTATGCAATGAGGATTGGGTTCAGGAGCGGATTGGCGATGCCATAGCCTATGCCAAGTGTGTGATGAGCCTGCATTCTCCCTATAACATCGAGATGCCCATAGATTCCATGTGGTATGTCACCGAATCGGTTCTGAATGAATATGGTGTGGATTTGCATTCCTCCACCCCTCGCATCTATGGCTATATCCAATACCTGTTGCGCAACAAGAAACTGCCTTTTCATGAGAACCCGCAAGCTGTAGCTGGAAGTTTCGTTCCCGAGGAAGAAATAACCGTCGAGGTACCGGAACATGTCAGTATCGGTACGGTTCAGTCGTGGCAGACAGACGGTAGCATCACTACCGAGAGCTTCTGCAGTCAGGATGTGGCCTTGCTCTATAACATTGGCCAGCGCTATTTGGCCGGAGCTCACGTGGATGGAGTGGTTCTGAATGACATCGGCACCATTTTCCAGGAGGGCATCGGTTTGGAGAAGAATGTGGATATGGCATTGGACTGGTACCGTGATGCCATCAAGAACGGTGACCATTGGTTTGCTCCTTCCAGCTTGGGCGATATCTACCGCAAGGGAACCAGCAGCCAGGGTGTGCAGTTGCAGAAGGCCATCGATGCCTACCTGCAGGGAAATGACCCGTATGCATGGTTCCGTATCGGCCAGTCGTTCGAGGAGGGATGGGTATCGGAACCTAATCTGGCAGAAGCCTTACGCTGGTATGAAAAGGCAGCTGCACAAGGTCATCATCTGGCCGTTAAACGATTGGAAACCGGAACATTATAATTAAAAGTTAAACTAATAGATAATAAAATGCGTTTGTTAAGAAACATGCTGATTGGCTGTGTGCTGCTGAGCAGTACCGCCATGGCACAAAACAGGAACGAGCTGAATATGCCTGTGAAGATCAAGGCAAATTTGGACGAGTTTGTAGTATTGAGCGAGAAAACCGATTTTAAGAAGACCCCTAAGTTTGACGAGACCCGTGATTTCTTCCACCGTCTGGAGGCTGTTTCTCCTATGGTGAAGAACAGCAGCTTCGGTGTCAGCCCTCAGGGTCGTGAATTGTCGTTGGTGGTTATTGATAAGGATGGCTTGACCACACCCGAGGCTATCCGTGCCAAGGGCCGTATCATCATTCTGGTGGAGTCATGTATCCACAGCGGTGAGCCTGACGGTAAGGATGCCTGCATGATTTATTTCCGTGATATGGTGTTGAAGGGTAAGGACAAGGAACTGCTGGACAACGTGAGCTTTGTTCTGGATCCAGTGTTCAATGTGGATGGTCATGAGGATTTCCGTGCCACCAATCGTATCAACCAGAACGGTCCTGACGAGTTGGGAACCCGTAACAATGCGCTTCTGCTCAACCTGAACCGTGACTTCCTGAAGACCGAGTCGCCTGAGATGAAGGACTGGCATCGCATGTACAACTATTGGGATCCTGAGTTGTTTATCGACTGCCATGTGACCAATGGTGCTGATTTCCAGTATGTAATGACCTATTCCGTTGAGAATCACGGTGAGGCTATGTCGCCTGCATTGAAGAAATATGCAACCGACATCTACGATAAGCAGTTGAATGAGCGTATGACTAAGGTGGGTTTCCCTATGTTCCCATACTGCTCATACCGCAGAAGCTATGCTCCTGAGTTGGGTGCAAGTCTTGACGCTTTCGACCCTCGTTACTCCACCAGCTATGCAGCCTTCCGCAACCGTATCGGTCTGTTGCTGGAGACTCATATCTACAAACCATACAAGGAGCGTGTGATGAGTACCATTGAGGCTATCCGTCAGAGTGCCTTCATTCTGGCTGAGAGCAAGAAGGAACTTCGTCAGGCTATCGAGAAGTCGGATGCCTATGTGGCAAGTCCCGAGTTCCGCAAGCAGGCGTTCCCATTGGATTACAAGATTGATCCTACCGACAGTATCATGGTGGATTACCTGGGTTGGGAACGTGATACCATCAAGAGTGATTTGAGTGGTGCCGATTGGGTTCGCCACCGTTATGACAAGCCTAAGACCTATCGTATTCCATTGTTTACCAAGCATGTACCTACTGTTACCGTCAAGGTGCCTAAGGCTTACATCCTGATGCCTCAGTATGCTAACATTGCTGAGATTCTGGAACTGAACGGTTTGAAGCTGACCCGTCTGGAGGAGGCTAAGGAAGTGGAAGTGGAGACTTACCGTTATTCCGGTGGTCAGTTGGCTACCCGCCCAAGCGAGAACCGTGTGCCTGTAGTGAAGACCAACTATACCACTCAGACCGAGAAGTTGGTTTATCCTAAGGGCAGCTACTATCTGGATATGAACCAGCCAAATGCCAAGTTGGCCATCTATGCACTGGAGCCAAATGCTCCGGGTTCACTGACCTATTGGGGTTACTTCAACGGACATGTATGGCCTGTAGGTGAATTCTGGGTACGCCAGTCGTATATGGAGGAAAAGGGCCGTGAGATGCTGGCTAATGATCCAGAGCTCAAGAAACGCTTTGAGGAAAAGATGAAGAATCCTGATTTTGCCAAGGATTCCAATGCCATCCTGAATTTCTTCTATGAGATTGTGCAGAAGCAGTCACATCAGGATAGCGATGTGCATCCTGCTTGGCGTGTTATGGATTAAAAATAAATTACAATCTCTCATGTCATTCTGAGCGAATGCGAAGCGCTCGAACTTGTTCGCTCTCGTAGTGAAACGGAGAGAGAATCTTACCTCGCGAGTAGTGCCATTCGGAATAGAAAGATCCTTCGCTAACGCTCAGGATGACAAAGGGGTGGCACGATGATTCATGAGGAAATAAAAAAGGTGCATTGAAAATGCACCTTTTTTATTTACTTCTTATCCCGAATAGCAACTCTTCGAATCTTTCCGGAAATAGTCTTCGGAAGTTCATCCACAAACTCTATCACGCGAGGATACTTATATGGAGCAGTCACACGCTTTACATGATCCTGCAGTTCCTTGATAAATACCTCTTTATCCTCAGGAGTAGCAATACGCGACTGGAATCCCTTGCCCAAAACGATGGTAGCCTTCACCACCTGACCGCGGATCTCGTCAGGCACACCGGTAATGGCACATTCCACTACCGAAGGATGAGTCATTAAGGCACTCTCCACTTCGAAAGGACCGATGCGGTAACCCGAACTCTTGATTACATCATCAATACGGCCTACAAACCAGTAGAAACCGTCCTCATCTCGCCAAGCCACATCACCCGTATAGTAGATGTCATCGTGCCATGCCTCGTGAGTCAGTTCCGGATCACGGTAATACTCCTTGAACAGGCCCACAGGCTTGCCCTTTCCGGTACGCACCACAATCTCTCCCTGCTCACCGTCCTCGGCCGAACGGCCGTCGTTAGTCAGCAAATCAATGTCATACTGAGGGTTAGGCACGCCCATACTTCCCGGTTTCGGATTCATCCATGGGAATGTACCCAATGTCAGTGTGGTCTCGGTCTGTCCGAATCCCTCCATCAGACGGATACCGGTCAGCTGCAGGAACTTCTCATAAACCGCATGGTTCAATGCCTCACCCGCTGTAGTACAGTATTCCAGGGATGACAAATCATATTTGGTCAAATCCTCACGGATCAGGAATCGGTAGATGGTAGGAGGAGCACACAACGAAGTGATGCGGTAGTGCTGCAGCTTCTGCAGGATATCGGCAGGCGTAAACTTCTCATGGTCATAGACAAACACTACGGCACCAGCCAGCCACTGGCCATACAGCTTTCCCCATACGGCCTTACCCCAACCGGTATCGGCAATGGTGAGGTGCAATGAGTTGGGATGCAGATGATGCCAGTATACACCTGTGGCCAGATGCCCCAGGGCATAGCTGAAATCATGAGCCACCATCTTAGGTTCACCGGTAGTACCGCTGGTGAAATACATCAGCATGGTGTCGCCGGTCTCGTTCTTCGGAGGACGCACAAAGGCAGGCGCTTGGGCAATACCCTCCTCCAGGTTCTGGAACTTCAGCACCTTGCCGCCGGCAGCTGGAATCTCACGGGTGAACAGGTCGCCCGACTTCTCGCTGGGCACTACAGGAGGAATGGCACTCAGCAGTTCCACCGAAGGACAATCCTTCATGGCACCACTGATATGATCCACAATCACATCCTCACCGGCAGCCAGAATAGCCTTAATGTCGGCAGCCTTACAGCGGTAGATGATATCCTTGGCCGTAAGCAGATGAGTGGCAGGAATAGCCACAGCGGCCAGTTTATGTAAAGCTAAAATGCTGAACCAGAACTCATAGCGTCTCTTCAGTATCAGCATCACGCAATCACCCTTACCTATTCCCTGCTGCTGCAGGTACGATGCAGTCTGGTCGGTATAATACTTCAGGTCCTTATACGTAAAACGCACTTCCTTGCCCTGGTCGTTGGTCCACAGCATTGCCAGTTTATCCGGATCCTGTGCAGCCCATTCGTCCATCACATCATAGGCAAAGTTGAAATGATCAGGAACAATTATCTTAAAATTATCGATAAAGTCCTGCTGTGATGTAAAATCAGTCTGTGTAACAAATTTCTCAAACATAAAATTATCAGCAAACAACGGTCAGGAATTTCACTTCCTTACCCCCCAGGGCTCTCATGCCATGAGGTAATTCTGAATTTAAATAAATGCTGTCCCCTACTTCCAGGATCATCTTCTTCACGCTGACGGTCAGCTCTAGGGTGCCTTCCACCACCATGATGAATTCCTGTCCGGAATGGGTGTTCAGAGGCACTTCGTCGGTATCCTTAGGGCTTACGGTCACCATAAACGGTTCCATGGTTCTGCCACGGAATCCACTGGCTAAGGATTCATATTTATAGGCTTTTCTTCGCTCAATGCTCACGCCCGCATTCGCACGGGTCAGGAAATAACTGCTCAACTTCGGTTCCTCGCCAAACATAAGCACCTCCAGTCCTATGCCGTACTGGCGGGAAATGTTCTGCAGGGCAGCCACCGAAATGTCGGATTCGCCACTCTCCACCAGCGCATATTCCTCGTCTGTATATCCGGCTGTAGCAGCCACCTCCTGAACGGTAAGACCCAGCACCTCCCTAAGTCCTTTCAGTCGTTCAGCAATCTGTCGGATTTCAGTGTCCATATTATTTCATGATATTAATTTCGTACAAATATAAGAATTTAGCCGCCAATTCGAAAGGAAATGGCGGCTAAAAGAACAATATTGTAATTATTTTAATACTTTTTTGAACAATATTGCACAAAGCAGAAATGGCTGTGCAATTAGAAAGTGATATTCACCAGCACTGGATTATGGTCGCTCATGAACGGACCTTCTGGTCCCTCGGCCTGTACAGGGATGTATGAGCGGTTCACCTTGATGGTAGGAGTCACAAAGATAAAGTCAATCTTGTGACGGTCCTCCAGGGCGTAGCGGTTCCAGTCGTGGAAGCTGTATGCCTGACCCTCCACCTTGTCGGCAATCTTGTGCGAGTCCTTGAACACGAACTCACTCTCGGTAAGGGTCTTGTAAGCAGGATCATCGTCGGTAATGTTGAAGTCGCCGGTCAGAACGGCAGGCTGGTCGCCTACTATCTCCTTGATCTTGTCCATGATCAGCAATGCACCATTGTGACGTGCCTGAACGCCCACATGGTCAAAGTGGGTGTTGACTGCCATGAAAATCTTGCCGGTCTTCTTGTCCTGCAACTTAGCCCAGGTGGCTGTACGTGGGCACGCACCGTCCCAACCGATATAGCCGATGCTGTCTGGATATTCCGACAACCAGAACGTATTGGTATCCAGTACGTCAAACTTGTCGGTCTTGAAGAAGATGCACATGGCCTCACCCTTCTTGTCGCCATCCTCACGGCCCACACCTACATGAGTGTACTCAGGCAGACGCTCTGCCAGATCGGTCAGCTGGTTGTACAGCACCTCCTGCATACCCACGATATCCAGGTCCTGCGCCTTGATGAAGTTGGCCATCGAGTCACGTCGGTTGGCCCAAACATTAGGACCGTCGCCAGGATTGTCCAGACGCACATTCATGGTTGCCCAGTTCAGGGTCAGCTCATCGTTAGCCTCGGTTGCAGCCTCATTGGTCGCATTGGTTTTACCGCCACAGGCTACTAAAGCGGCAGTGCTTAAAATTGCCATCAGAGAGAGAAATGTTTTACGCATACTATTAGGTTTTGATTAATCTGGTGCAAAGATAGAAAATTTGGAAAAATAATGCGTATCTTTGTGGAGTAAAATTACACATTATATTATATATGGAAGGAATATTGGTAAAAAACTACGGCCAGCCGGTAAAGCGATATGTGCAGATCCTGGACTTGCGTAATGACCCCGGGCTGATAGAGGCCTATAAGTTGCAGCACAGCGAAGCGCACATGTGGCCCGAGATTATGGAGGGAATCAAGAAGGTGGGCATCCTGGAAATGGAACTTTACATTCAAGGCGACCGTCTGGTGATGATTGTAGAGACTCCCCTGGACTTTGACTGGGATACCGCCATGGCTGAATTGGCCACACTCCCGCGCCAGCAGGAATGGGAGACCTGGAATGCCCAATACCAGTTGTGCAACCCCGGTGACACCTCGGATGAGAAGTGGAAACTCATGGAACGTATGTTCCACCTTTATAAATGACACGAAGAATTCGGACAAACGCCCGATTTTACGAAATGGAAGACTTGATTTTTTCAAAGTTTTCCATTTTGTTTTGTTAATCGCATGATATACTGCATTTTGTAATTTTTCATTCGACCGAAAGTTTTCCAAAACGGAAAAATTCCTAAAAAATAATTCCTTTTTTGCTTGCTTATATCCGCAATAATCTTTAGTTTTGCATCAACAAAAATTTCTTAGAAGAGTTTATTTTTCATAATGTACCATGATTCAGACAGTTAAAAAGCGCGATGGCCGTATAGTAGGCTATAACGAGGAGAAAATCAAGGCTGCCATCCGCAAGGCGATGTTGCAGACAGAAAAGGGAGAGGACGAGAGTTTGATTCAACGTATTGCTGACCGTATCGGCTATAGCGGCCGTGAGCAGATGACCGTTGAGGAGATTCAGGACTTGGTAGAATACGAGTTGATGAAGAGCCCCCGTAAGGAGGTTGCCAAGAAGTACATTGCTTACCGTGACCAGCGAAGCATTGCACGTAGAGCTAAGACCCGCGATATTTTCCTCGAGATCATCAATGCTAAAAATAACGACATCACCCGCGAGAATGCCAACATGAATGCGGATTCTCCTGCCGGTATGATGATGAAGTTTGCCAGCGAGACTACCAAGCCTTTCGTTGACGACTATCTGCTGAGTTCCGAGGTACGTGATGCCGTACGCAACAATCTGCTTCATATTCATGATAAGGACTATTACCCAACCAAGAGTCTGACCTGTGTTCAGCATCCGTTGGATAAGATCCTGAACTATGGTTTCGTGGCCGGTCATGGCGAGAGCCGTCCTGCCAAGCGTATCGAGACTGCCAGCGTCATCGCTTGTATCAGCCTGGAGACTGCTCAGAACGAGATGCACGGAGGTCAGGCTATCCCAGCATTCGACTTCTATCTGGCTCCTTACGTACGCGCCACCTATAAGGAAGAGGTGAAGTATGTGGAGCAGATTACCGGTTTCGACTTGACCGACCTGTACGATGCTGAACTGGAGGATTATATCGTTAAGCCTTTGGAGGGACTGACCGGTAAGGCACGTGCCGAGCAGCATGCCATCAACCGTACCGTTGGTCGTGTTCATCAGGCCATGGAGGCATTTATCCATAACATGAACACCATCCACAGCCGTGGCGGTAACCAGGTGGTATTCAGCTCTATCAACTATGGTACCGATACCAGTGCCGAGGGCCGTTGCATCATGCGCGAGATTCTGCTGTCTACCCTGGAGGGTGTAGGAAACGGAGCTACTGCCATCTTCCCTATCCAGATCTGGAAGAAGAAGCGTGGAATCAGCTACCTGCCTACCGACCGCAACTACGACCTGTATCAGTTGGCTTGTAAGGTAACCGCACGTCGTTTCTTCCCTAACTTCGTGAACCTGGATGCTACCTACAACTTCAACGAGAAGTGGGACGTGAACGATCCTCAGCGCTATAAGTATGAGATTGCTACCATGGGTTGCCGTACCCGTGTGTTCGAGAACCGTTTCGGTGAGAAGACTTCCATCGGCCGTGGCAACCTGTCGTTCAGCACCATCAACATCGTACGCATGGCTATTGAGTGCAGGGAGATTGAGGATAAGGAGAAGCGTATCAATGCCTTCTTCGCTAAGCTGGACAACATGCTGGAGGTAACCGCTCAGCAGTTGCACGAGCGCTTCCTGTTCCAGAAGACCGCATTGGCTAAGCAGTTCCCACTGGTAATGAGCAAGCTGTGGAACGGCTCGGAGAACCTGAATCCAAACGAGACCATCGAGAGCGTGATCAACCAGGGTACCCTGGGTATCGGCTTCATCGGTTTGGCCGAGTGTCTGATTGCCCTGACCGGCAAGCATCACGGTGAGAGCGAGGAGGCTCAGGAACTGGGTATCCGCATCGTGACCTACATGCGCGACCGTGCGAACGATTTCAGCACCAAGTTCCAGCACAACTACAGTATCCTGGCTACTCCAGCCGAGGGTCTGTCGGGACGCTTCACCAAGTACGACAAGAAGAAGTTCGGTATTATCCCGGGTGTAACCGATAAGGATTACTATACCAACTCTAACCATGTGCCTGTATACTACCACTGCAGCCCACGTCATAAGGCTGAGGTAGAGGCTCCATACCATGACCTGACCCGTGGCGGTCACATCTTCTATGTGGAGATTGATGGTGATGCCACTCACAACCCACAGGCTATCATGGATATCGTAGACCTGATGGACAAGTACAACATCGGCTATGGCAGTGTTAACCACAACCGCAACCGCTGTATGGATTGCGGCTATGAGGATGCCACCGAGGGTCTGACCGTATGTCCTAAGTGTGGTGGAACCCACATCGATACTCTCCAGCGTATCACCGGTTATCTGGTAGGTACCACCGACCGTTGGAACAGCGGTAAGCTGGCTGAGTTGCGTGACCGAGTAGTTCATAAATAAATAACAATTAATCCCGGGTTAACATCCGGGATTAATTTTAAGCCTATAATCATGCTGAGAGTACTGAACATTGCCGAAGGCACTTCCGTGGACGGTCCCGGACTGAGAACCTCCATCTATTTTGCAGGATGCAACCATCATTGCGAGGGCTGCCATAATCCCCAGTCTTGGGACAGGAACGGCGGAAAGGAATGGAGTGTAGACGAGCTGATGCATGTCATCAACTACAATGATTTCCCTGTCACCTTCACCGGTGGCGACCCGTTGCTGCAGATTGACGAACTCATCGTGCTGGCCCGACGCGTCAAGGAAGAGTTAGGAAAGAACATCTGGTGCTACACCGGTTACCTGTGGGAGGACGTTATTCAGAACCCCAAGTTCATGGAACTCCTACCCTACATCGATGTCATGGTTGAGGGCCCCTTCATCTTTGCCCAGCGCGACATCACCCTGTTATTCAAGGGAAGTGCCAACCAGCGCTTGGTCAATGTACAGGAATCATTAAAACAAAATAAAACGATTGAATATGAGTAATATTCAATCGTTTCCTTTTTTTATGCACCCTCTTCCGCAGAAGCCTCGATTGTGAAATCCCCCTTGGACAGCCGTATGCTCTTCCCCCCGTTCAGGGACTGCATAATCTTCGGCACCTGCGCCACAATGGTGAATAGCAGCAACTCCCCCACTGCCGTCAGCACACTTCCGTCAATGATTCCCACCGGAGGCACAAAGAAGCCTCCTACTATCAGGGCGATACTTATAACCAGATTGATATAGAAGACTTTCATAGTACTGAATTATTAATACCCTCTCTTTTGCCATTCCTTGCCCCTCTCTGTCATTCTGAGCGAAGCGAAGCGCTCGAGCTCTGCTCGCTTGCGAAACCAAGCGGAGCAAGAATTGTCAATTGTCAATCATCAATTGTCACTTAACCAAAAGCTGGAGGGTTTTGGTTATCATCGCCACCGGTCTGGTTATCATTACCGCCAGTCTGCTGGTTTCCGCCATTACCGCCGGATGGAGTCTGTTGACCGTTGTCCGTTGACTGTTGACCATCAGATGGAGAACCATCGGGTGTTCCATCTGGATTAGTCAGGTCCACCACATTGCTGCCGGCTTTGATTGCCTTCAGCACAGCCTCCTGAGCCTTACGGCTGGCCACCAGATTGAACTCGGCATCGTTCAGCAGGTTCTTGAACTCGGTACCGCAGTCCCAAACCACATTCACACCGGTGATGTTCTGTGCAGAGAACTTTTCAGCACTCTCAGCACCCTTGCTGGTCAGTGAAACGGAGAAGTCACCCAGGTCGCCCAGACGAATCTTCTTACCCTCCAGCAGCTGCTCACGCATACAGTCCACAGCCATATAAAGAATGGCGCTGATGTCCGCACGTGAATAAACGCAGCCGTGGGTAGCGATGTGACGGGCAAACTTCTCGATGGTCATCACGTCAGCATACTGAGCGATGGCATAAGCGATCAGCACCTCGCTCTTTACCAGTTCCACATCTGCCTGAGCAGGTGCCACCTTGTCCTTCTCGGCCTGCTTGATGCGAGCCTTAGCCTGATTGATCTCGAACAGGTTGCTGTTCACTGATCGCATTACGATAGAATAGTTGATCATAGTTTTCTCTTTTTTTTTCAAATAAATCGTGCCTTTGCAAGAGGCTTCCTTTACCCTGTCCGCTGACACGGGTTATCCAGATTTCCAAGGGCCGAAATGGCATAAATTTTAAGGCCCCCATTTCTTGTCCTTTACCGAAGCTTAACTTATGACCTCGCTTGGTCTTATCTTATGACCGACGTCTGTCTTAACTTAAGACCGCCAGAATGCACAAGTTGCGCTTCATCTGAATTGCACTGCAAAGATACGGCTAATTTGCCCCAAAAAGAAGAGTTGTCACGCCAAACTGACCATCGTGTCACGAGTGTCGTGATATAGCAGACCCATTATTCTTTATCACCATTGAGACGAGGATTACTCTTATCGATTAAAAGATATATTTTTACGTCTGCTATTTGCCGATTTTGACTATAAATGCCTTTTTACAACATTAAAATTCTACAAATATCATCTTCTTTCTTGCAAAAGAAGAGTTTATTTCATATATTTGCACACATATTCAGAATTCAGTAAATCTATAAACAATCCATACTCTTATGATAGAATCAATCAGTTTCAAGAACGTCCTCTCGTTCCGTGACGAAGTAGAACTCAGTTTCGAGGCCGACGACGAGACCGCTACCGGAGCCCACGTCGCCATCATGCCCAACGGCATGCGCCTCCTTCGCCTTGGCATCGTGCTGGGTGCCAACGCCAGTGGCAAGAGTAACCTGCTCAAAGCCATCGACCGCCTGCGCTCGTTCTGGTTCCGCGAACCTAAGAACATGGACAGCCGCACACCTATCGAGCCATTCCTTCTCGACCGCGATACGCCCAACCTGCCATCCGAATACAGCATCAAGTTCTGGACAAAGGGCATCCGCTACTGGTATCAGCTCAGCGTGACCAGCAACCGTGTCATCAGCGAAAAATTGTCTTACTACAAGACCACCCAGCCTATTTTCCTCTTCGACCGCCAGTTGGAGGGCGACCAGTCCGTCCTGCGCTTCAATCCCAAGGTACAATCGGTGAGTGCCGAGGAGCAGAAAGCCCTGTCGCTCTATTGTCTGCCAAACATGTCGTTCTTTGCAGCCCGTGGCAAAGTCAACACGAGCCTAGAATATATAGATGACGCGCGCGACTGGATGCGCGACTCCATCATGCCGCTCATCACACCGAAGACCAGCCTCCTGCAAAACGGACACCATATGCTTGCCGAAAATGCAGAATTCAAGGAGCACCTTCTGAGTTTCCTCTACGAGGCCGACTTTAACATCACCGGACTTATCAGTCATGTCGAAGAGCGTGCCATCCCAGAATCCATCAGACGAAGCATAATGGAGGATGACGAAGCTCCCGAGGAACTGAAGCAGCGCATCCTGGAGCGTCACACCATGCCAAGCCGCTCACTGGGCTTCCAGCATACGGTGGAGAATGAACGAGGACGTGAGACCTACGAACTCACCTCCGAGCAGCAGAGCGATGGCACACGCCGCACCATGGGCATCGAGGCAGCTGTCTATGAGGCAGCCAAGGGTAATGCCTTCCTCTGTGTCGATGAGATGGAGGCATCGCTCCATCCCGATCTTCTGGAGTATATCATCCAGCAGTTCATGCTGCAGGAGGGCGAAGGCCAGCTGCTCTTCACCACTCACTACGACCCATTACTCAAGACCATCGACGACCTCATCCGCAAGGACAACGTATGGTTTGTCGAGAAGCAGCCATCGGGCAGCAGCGACCTCTATGCCCTCATCGAGTTCAAGGGGCTCAACAAGATGTCGGCAGTCAGCATGATGAACGCATACCGCAACGGTCGTTTCGGTGCACTTCCAGAAATCAAAGGTTGATTGTATATGGCAAGAAAGATAAACAAGCGTGAACAGCGCACACCCAAAGTCCGCATCGTCGGTGCCGGTATCACCGAGTTCTGGTACATGAAGCACCTCAAGTCACTTTGTGGGTTCAACTACGAGCTCCAGCCACGTGTCTTCGGCAACGAGTCGATGTTTGCCATCAACCGTTTCATCGACGAGGCCGTCAGCGAGCAGCAGCCCGTCATCTGCCTCTTCGACAATGATGTTGCCCAGTGGAACCAGGCTGAAGCTCAGCGTATGCGTCAGCTTCATCAGACCTACGATGGTAATCCCGATGTCCTGCTCTGCGATTCCATGCCGAGCATCGAGTACTGGTTTCTGCTCCATTACGAGCACACCAACCGTCACTTTGGCACCTCGGCCGCAGCCGTACAGGCTCTGCGCAAGTATCAGCCCAAGTTCGACAAAGGGTATCAGTTTCTCCAGAACCCTCGTTGGGTTTCTGAGATGAGCGGCGAAGGCCGCCTGCAGACAGCCCTCCAGCGTGCCGAGCAGTTCCCACCCGACTCTCCGAGCTACACCCGTATGCCTCTGGCCATACGCAGGTTGGAAGAGGAAAAGCAGAAATCAGAGCGCAATAAGAACAAATAAATATCAAGCATCAAATAAAATATGACGCAAGCAGAAAGTTTTGAACAGAAGTTCCAAAAGCGTTTATCAGCAATTACATGCGGAGCCCAGATTGCAGAAATGTCCGCACACTCGTTGAAGGTTCTCACCAACGACTTCGAGGAGAAGTATGTCCTGCAGTTGATATGCAAGTGTAGTACTCCGGCCGATCAGCTCACCATACTCGAAGCCATCGAGAAAGCATTTGACGGAGTGCATATCTATACATACGACTTCAATGAGCCTCAATACGACAAGGAGATTCCTGCCTATTTCGAGCAATATCGTTTAGACCTGGAACTTGGAGTCTCTATCACTGATGCTGACATAGATATACCTGTTTCTGCCGCAGATTCCAAGTTTGAGGATTTGTGCAAATCGCTCATTGAACAGAGAAACAAGTTTGTACAACTAAACTCTGTCATGCATGATTTCGTGGGACAAGTACAGAGTGGAAATTCCGCTTACAAGAAAATCTCAGCCCAACTCAAAGACTACGAAGCCAAATGTAAAGAGTGCGATGATCTCAACAAACTAATCGGCGAACTGTCAGTGCAACTCGACGAAGCACAAAAGATGAACAAGAAACTGGCTGAGAAAACCGATGCAAAGGTTGTAGAGCGCATCATTCGCAAATATCTCACTCAGTCAAAGAACAAGAGCACCGCTAAGAAAGAGCACATCAAGAACATCATTGACGAAATGGTAAATAGCGCCAACATCGAATTACCAGACGACCTGAAGGCTACGCTCGAATCCTTCGACAATGAGACCCCTGCGCATATAGACAAAGCCGAGTTCTATGAGTCTGGCAGCTCCAAGAACGAGAACTGCAAGCAGGTGATTGCTGCTTCATTCCCTACTGCTCAGGCTTTCCCTCTCGAAAACAAAAAAACGTCACCACTACCTTGGGAGACTGATGGCGATCTGCCTTTCTAACGTAATAAAGTATGGATACAAAACGATATATCAACTCCACCCATAACGAGAACTGCCGTCAGGTCTTCATCCAGACCCAAGACCCAGCAGCCCTATTGCGAGACTTTTTCAGAGATGCCGAGGATGCTGAGTTTGAGGAAGTCAAATCCGGTGAAGCCAGCGTTGAGTCTGAAACACCTCTTTCTATTGACGACAAGTTCTTTAAGGCTCTCAATGCCGTCATCACTGACGGCCTAATTGTACATTCATACGACTATCACATCATACAGTGGGTGTTTCAGGAGAAGTTCAGTGTTACGTTCAACAACGGCCAGTCATTTGTCGACTATCTCACATCTCAGGGCATCACTCATAAACTGCCTTCTGCCGACAGCATCAACAAGAAGCTAAGTGACAGAGAAGGCAAATTCCCGAACTACACGTGGAAGAACACTGACCACAACGAAGAGATTCGCCGCATCAACATTGCCAAGCGATTCTTCCGTGAAATGACTATCTTGAGGTAGTCGTTATCATATAACAGAATTACTCTATTTTAACCGCAATCCATCATTTGGGTTGCGGTTTTTTTATGTCATTTTCCGAGTGCCATTCCGAGTGTCGTTCGTATTTTCCGAGCGGCATTCCGAATGGCATTTTTACTATTTTCTCTCTGAATATCAATACGTACCTTTGCAGCAACAAAAGAAACAAGCGACTCATAATCAATTGTTTCTTGCGATAAATTCGATCTTTGACAATTTGAACAGAGCAAGAAAATGAAGAAGTTTATTAACAAAGAGACAAGTGTACCAGGTGCACGTTGTCTCACACCCCAGCAGCAGCTGTGGGAACTCATCGATGCATACCAGCAGGATATTATCCGTAAGGTATTCCGCAGATTGAAAAAACGTGATCAAGAGGATTTGTGTTATGCGATGGTGGCTTACATCCGCTTCCGCATTTTACGGGAATTTACATGCCCGTTCATGCAGACCCTCTTTCTTAGTTTCGTAGATCTGGTCGATGGAAAGTTTACAAACAAAAATGTTTAATCGTAAAATACTTAAACTATGAGAATTATTGATTTTAGTTTGAAGAATCCGGTCCGTATCACTCCGTTGAGTGGACAGACCCGTGTTTCTGTTAGTACAAGTGGCGAAGTGGATATCACCGATGCTGTGCCAGGTTCCACCTCACGTGAACGCTCCATTACCCTAGCCGACACCGGTAAGGGTATTCTGAGCCGCTCACCTAAAGGATTGAACCGCACCATTAAGATTACCCTTCCACTTGTAGAAGCCTCAGAGATGGAATTCCATCGTCAGGTTGGCATGTTGTTCGAGCTTGCTCGCATAAACAGCATCTGACACCTCTGAGAAAAGTGATCAAAACGGTTATACAGTTATACAGTTTGTTTTTGAAGTATGGTTATTTCTGTTTATCTACTTTTATATCCTTTATAACTATCTATATATTAATATATTATAAAGCGATAAATGGATATAGAGAAAGATGCACACCCTCCGAGATCTAACTGTATTAACTGTATAACCGTATATCAGAGTATTATGATTCCGCTTCTACCAATCCTCTCTGAGGTATGGCGCGAAGCGCTTAATTTATTATATTCCTATGAAATACGATTTATTATCACAAACTGCACCGCCCATGCCAGAACGCCTTCCGGGGTACGTCAAGCACGCCATCTCGAAGGTTCCCGATTATATGCGTCCGGCGGCTGCAAATGCACTGTTTCCGCCCTCAGCGGCACAGATGCACGACGTAACGTTTCGTTTCGTTGACAATGTTCTGCACGAGCCAGGCTCAAAAATGGAGGGCTGTATTGCTCCCAGCGGCTTTGGCAAGGGTTATCTGGACGCTATGATCGAGGCAATTATCCGAAATCTGCGTCAGCATGACTCCGAATCACAGAAAAAGTTGGCTGAATACGCTCGCATCTACAAATCTAAAGGCCAGTCTAAGGACAAGCCCGATAGACCCACCGATGCAGCTATACTTGTGCCCGAACCCGACATGACAAACCCTGCACTGATTCTCCTTTTGCAGGATGCAGAACGCGAGGGCAACCGTTCACTATACACCACCATGGCCGAGGTTGACTTGCTTGACCAGTGTTGCGGTGGACACAAGAAGGTAACGAAGGTCATTCGCCTGAACTATGACACCAAGCGATATGGAGCACAGCGTGCCACGGTCGATGGCATCACCGGCAATCCTTTCCTGCGCTGGAAATTCAATTTCTCATGTGTTGAGGAAAAGGCTGTGTCATTCTTTAAGGCCAGCATGCTGGATGGTACACTGGGACGAATCGGCATCAGCTACCTCACCAGGGACTCTAAACGTAAGCGGGGTATCCCCCGTCAGGGCAACTATGATGAAGCCTACATAAAGAAGCTTGATGAGTATTTGATTCGACTTCGTGCTGCAACAGGCGAGATTCATGTTCCCAAAATCAATAACCTTATCAACCGTCTCGACAATGAGATGGACGAGATTGCAGACCTTTCTGACTGTGACTTCTTCGAAACAATGAACCACAGGTCAGTTAACATTGCATGGCAAAAAGGCTGTCTGCTGTACGTTGCTGAGGGCTATAAATGGAGCAAGGAAATTGCCGACTTTGTGGAGTGGAGTCTATATTATGATCTCTGGTCGAAGATTGCAGTGTTCGCACCACAGATGAAGAACAGCTGCAACCATATCATCCTTGACCAGCGCAAGTATGGCCCTGCCAATATGCTGGACATGTTAAGCGATTCGTTCACCGAGGATATGCTCTGCCAGTTGCGCCAGTCGCGTGGCATGTCGGTCTATTGTGCCAACCAGCTCAACACCTGGCAGTGCCGTGGCTACATTACCTACGACGAAAGTGCCAAGCTCTATACCAAGACCCCCGATTATCTGGCCACACACCCTTCAAAACCTTAAAGAGCCATGGAAAGATATGAGATTCAAAAGCTTTGCGAGCTGCCTGTAGAGGCAGCCGCAAGGCGGTTGGGGCTGCAGGTCAGCCGTCACCACTCCCTGTGTTGCTTTCACGATGACCATTCCCCATCACTCTATTTCAACGTAAAGAAGAACACCTACCGGTGCTTCTCATGTGGAGCGCATGGTGGAGTAATAGATTTGGCCATGCACATGCTGAACAAGCCGTTTGTTGATGCCTGCCAATGGTTGGCCAATGAAAACAACATTATCCTTACTGAGTACAAACCATTGACCGAGAAACCACGGTTGGAACCAAAAGTTGATTTGATTCACTTATCGCGGTTGGTAAGCCAGCCTTACCTGAACCAAGAAGCACAGCAATTCCTCTTTCATGAGCGACACATACACCCGGCAGTAGTCCGCTGGTTAGGTCTGAGCAGCATTTCTACTTCAGTACCCATGAGTGGAGCCCCCTGGGAGAAATTCCACTTCAATGCGCCTTCGCTGCTTATCCCTTATAAGGACACCGATGGTCAACTAATGTCAGTGCAGGCCCGCCACCTTGGGAACAGTGAAAGACAAAACATACCCAGGTTCCAATTTCCTAGGGGAAGCAAATGCCACATCTTTAATCTTCCTGTTCTGAAAATGCTGCGTGAAGGCGAGGATCTCTGGATAGCAGAGGGAAGCTCTGACTGTATGGCGCTCTTATCCTCAGGAAGAAAGACCATTGCAATTCCATCGGCCACCTTACTGAATCATGAAGATATGCGTATGTTGGCAACATTGCTATCCCCATCGTCCAAACTCCATATCTTCCCGGATAAAGACCAGGCAGGCGAAAAACTGTACACCGACCTTCTCCGGGTAGCAACTGAAATCAAACGTTGCCTGGTCCGTCACGACCTTCCTGAAGGCTGTTATAAGGATTTTGGTGACTATTGGAAGTTAAATTACAACAATCCTTCATTATGATAATTGAAATTCAACGCTATAGAATTCATGGAGCCTGTTGCGACTCCACATTACACATCGATGGCCAACATGTCTGCGATTGTGCGGAGAATGCTGATTACCGGATACCAACGGGGCTTTATGATGTGGAGCTGCTATACAGCTCAGAGGCCCATCGTAAGGTTCCTACGCTAATCCCGGCCGATAGCAGTATTCTGGTTAAGTATGGATGCTTGCCTATCTTGAAGATGGGTAACGGTGTTCACACCAATTGCAAAGGACAGATTATCGTGGGTAAATATTGCATACCGGGTGTGGTCGTCCGTTCCCGTGATGCCTTCATGCCACTTTACAACCGCATAAACAACTCCATGCGCCGTGGAAATATTGTTCAACTTAAAATTACTGAATTATGAAGAACCTTTTCAAAGTAGTGGATCAGAAAGAGCCATTCCAAGTAACCAAAACTGATGGCACTCGTCTCAATAAGTGCCAGATTATCCTGCAGGAAGTCGGCGGCAAATACGTGAACAGCTATGTCTGCACGCTCATAGGCAATACCGCAACCTGTAAGTTCTACCCCGATGACCTTGTTTATGCAGCCCTCCGTTTCTCGCACTCCGAGTACCAGGGCAAGTTCTATCAGGACATCACCGTACAGGATATCATCAGTTTTACTCATCACTAAACTCACCCGCCTATGAAGAAAATCCTTTTAGTCATCGTTACAAGCCTGGTGTGCTGCTCTTGTGGCAGCACCAAGCAAGTAACTCAGTTGGTGGAACATGTGCAGAAAGATACCATCTATCTCTCTAATGTACAATACGATAGTATCTACATTTACCAGGATCATCTACTTGACCGTTCTAAAGATACCGTCTATCTTAAAGACGTGTCGGTAGAGTATCGCTATAAGCTTTTGCGTGATACGGTAAGAGTAGTTCAATGCGATAGCATTCCGTTCGAAGTGACCGTCACCGAAATAAAGGAAATCACCCGTCCGCTCACTTGGTTTGACCATCTCACCCGATCATGCTTCTGGTGTGTCATGAGCGCTCTTGGATTCAGCCTTTTTTGTTTTATCATCAAACAACGAAAGCAATGAGAAAGATAACCGAAATCATTATCCATTGTTCCGCCACCAAGGAAGGCATGGACTATACCGTTTCTGACATTGACCGCTGGCATCGAGCCCAAGGCTACCGCAAGATTGGCTACCACTTCGTCATCTATCGGGATGGCAGCATCCATGTAGGCCGCTCCAAATCCGAAGTTGGAGCCCATTGCATCGGTCACAACTCCATCAGCATCGGCATCTGCTATGTCGGAGGTTTATCAGCCGATGGCAAGCCCAAAGATACCCGTACACCTCAGCAGAAAGATTCGCTCCTGGCCCTGATTGAGCAGTTGAAAGAAGAGTTCCCTGGAGTGTCAATCCATGGGCACAACGAGTTTGCCAATAAGGCATGCCCATGTTTCCGGGTGCCAGAAGAGTTATAATCCTAAAATCTATATGAAAATGAAAAATTGCAAAACCATCCACAACTGGCTGAAGTTCCAGCCAGAATGCCTCAAGTTTATCGAAACGCTCGCCAATCATCTCGATGAGGAAACCCGCGAGCAAGTCTTCCAACTTCTTGCCGACTATTGGCGCTGGGGAGGCTACCCGAAGGATGAGCCATACAGTCAGAGTTCAGATGAAGCCAAGTACATCGCCACCCATCTGATCTACTATATCGAATTCATTGAAGGACAAAGGACTGAACTGCCAAGAAACTGTTGATGTTTCAGCCCTTTGACAAAAATAATAGCGGAGATTTTTCTCCGCTATTTCTATTTCAAACTACACAGGGAACTTTGTGTACATGGTACATTCTTCGTCTGTTAAACTCATGCAATTATGATTCCTTCCCGTTCAACATTCTTGTAAAAAGGTGTAAACGACTGCTCTTCCCATTCCTTTTTGGTATACATGATTGGGATGATCATTTCTCCTAATTCCCAACCTAATTCTGTGAATGAGTTAGACACATTGTCATAATCCGATTGCTCAATTCTGGCCTTATCCAAAATTACCAGAACATCCCAATCAGAGTCTTCATGCGCATCTCCTCTGGCACGTGATCCAAACAGGATAACATTGCCGGATTCAGGAAGGGTGTCTTTTGCCACTCTACGCAATTCATTTATGATTGTATTTGTATCGCACATATTCATTTACTTTCTTCGTTTGCAAAAATAACAAATACATTCTTACTACCCAAATTTATATTGAAAAAACAACCGTATTAAAGCCATGTACATACCAGTAAACTATAATAAAATTCGCCACCCTTTCGGATGGCGAGGTAATGTTATAAATTAAAGTTTTTCAATCTCTTCGATAGGAAGATTAAGAGCTATATGAATTTGCTCACTGGAAAGTCCCATTTGCTTTAATGACCTAGCGCTCTCCATTTTTTCCTGATAGGCTTTAGCTTCACCTTCAGCTAATCCTTCAGCTCTACCTATTGCCTCACCTTCAGCTCTACCTTCAGCCCTACCTTCAGCGATGCCTTTAGCGATACCTTTAGCTTCACCTATTGCAAAGCCTTTAGCTTCACCTTCAGCTCTTCCTTTTTCTTCTGCCTCCATCTTAGCATAGAGTAAAGAATGCATATAGGCCATCTCGTTACGACGGTCCAGCTCATAGAGTTCCTGCTCCTCGGGAGTAAGATTGGCAAAACGGGCTTTTTCAGCCAATTGCTTATAAATTGGCTTGTCTTCCACAAAAGGTATCTGTTCCATATGCTTACTGTTATTAATGATGTAAAGCCATTCCTTCAGTTCGGTGTCGCACTCTTCCCAACTCTTCAGCGCCGGAAGTTCCAGGAAGACCAGATGCATCTTGTCACTGAACCTACGATCGCCATCCATGGCATCCGTCAGCCAGATGTCGCGCATCAGGCGTTCTTCCTTTTCCAGGGAGAAGTTGGTAATAAAAATGCCACAGACCGGATCTATGCGGTACTCTTTCAGCTTTTTCAGCAGCTCCTCCTGCGTACGGGCGTTGTCTACTTCATCGTCCAACCTCTGCAGCTGGCTGTCTATGTTTCTCGCCACATAGTACAGCGCACGCTCCTTGAAGTAACTCTGAGATGCATACTGCATCTCTACAATAATAATTTCTCCTGTACTCAACGTACATTTCAGGTCAAAAACTACCTTCTTGCCTATCACGAAACGCGGTAGCGATTCAGTGGGCCGATAGGTGATATCCGTAATTTTTTCTGTACGGTTCAGAATGGAATTGAGCAGGGCTATCATGAAGATCTTCTCACTGAAAATCATCTTGAAAGCGGTGTCATATCTCAAATCCAGAGGAGGGTTATTCTCCTCAGAGCCAATCGGGTTGACCATCCCTAGGCCAGTGGTGTCCTCTGATGAGTAAGGCGCCTGTGCCTTCATCTCATCTATGGTCTTTCCTTGCACCATGTATTCTGTTGCGAAAATAGCGCAAGATTTCGGGACTGCCAAATTTTAGGGGGAGAATCTGTGAAAAACAATCAATTCTACTCTTATTGTCTTCTTTCTGTCTGCTGAGTCTATCGAATATATCAGTGTACACAAGGGGTACACAAGTCCATTTGTGTAGTCAGAGTTCAGAGGATGCCAAGTACATCGCCACCCATCTGATTTTCTACATCCAGTTCATCGAAGGGCAAAGGACGGAACTGCCAAGTAACTACTGATTTGTGGCAATACTAAGATTTCCCCACTAACAATCGTGTGAGTGGGGAAATCTTTCAAAATCATTTAGGAAGTATGGTTAACTTATCCTGAATTCTCGACAACAAAGAATCAACAATTGGCAATATTGGTTTCAAATAATTGAAAGAATAAATTTAAAGATGAGGGTAATACTAATCTTAATTGCAATTATTCATGTTTTTTTTTGGGTAATTATATTATTTTCCATAATTTTGCATTTGTCCTACGGGGAGAAATCCGTGGAGACAAGAAAATGCGTTTTTCTTTTATCTCTGTGTCCGAAATCGCCAATTTTTAAACAGGGGAATAGAAGCAAAAGACGCTCACATCGATTGTATCTATGTTTTTGCACAAGCAATACTGGTGTGGGTGATTTGTTATATTCATACCTGTGAAGCGTTTGGCGATGCTTGGACACTACGAAGAAACAAGTCCCCACGCTTTTCTTTTTATATGAAACAATAAATGAACTGATTTAGGGGGCTGATCAATATAAAAAATATTGAGTATGCCTATCGTTAGGTCAATCTATTGGGAACAAAAAAGTATTGAGGAACTGATTTATAAGTTCCCATTTAATAATCTTGCCACAGGAAGTGTTCTCACTGTCAATGAAAGCCAAGAGGCATTGTTTTTCAAGAGTGGAGTGCTTATAACCAAATTTGGTCCAGGTAGACATGTATTGTCTACTTCCAATTTCCCCATTCTTAGTAAAATCTTAGATAAAGCCATAAGTGGAGGTGATACTACTTTCTTGGCTGAAGTTTGGTTTGTAAGCAAACTGGAAAAAAGAAATATCCTTTGGGGGGCAGGAAACTTAAGAGTAATGGACCCCTATTTCCAAATACCAATCAAGTTATCTTCCAGAGGTCAATATGGATTCCGTGTGGATGATGGGGCTTTATTTGTAAATAAAGTTATAGGAACCATTGGATTTGCCAGTTCAGAATTGATTGAAGAACAGTTTAGGGTAGATGTCATAGAATCATTCAAAGTAACTGTGTCATCGTACATGAAAGAGCAGGGAATCAACATTAACGAACTTGCAAGTGAGTACCGTGGTTTAAGTGCATCTGTAAAAAAAGAAATCCAGAATGCATTTGATGCTTATGGCGTTGAAATCTTGAACTTCAATATCGAAGGTATTGATATTGACGAGGAAGACAAAAACTATCAGACCGTGATGGAAGGTGTAGCTGAGCAAGCTAAATTGAAGAAACTTGGTGTAAACTATGTCCAGAAACGCCAAATTGATATTGCAGAGACAGCAGCCGGTAACGAAGGAGCTGGTAATTTTATGGGTATGGGCATGGGACTCGGTGTCGGTCAGACTATGGGTGGTATGGTAAATAATGCCATCCAACAAAGTAATCTGACGGCATCTGCAGTACCTCCAACCCCTCAGTTGCCTTCTTATTACGTCGCTAAGAGTGGTCAGACAACTGGTCCATATAGAATTGATGTTATTCAGGAAATGATAGTTAATCGTGAAGTAACTCCTATTACCTATGTTTATAAAGTAGGTGGAACCAACTGGATATTCGCAAAGGATGATCCTGAAATCTCCCAGATTTTAAGCATGCTGACTCCTCCTCCACCACCATCTATGCCACCAGCACCACCATCCATGTAATGTATAACCTTTAACCTTTTCACAATATGTTTAATCTCAAATTTGCAGGTTCTACCCTATTACTACTGGCATGTACCTATTTTATTTTTGAATTAATCTTCCCAGAACACACCACCTTGTTTATCATTGACATGTTGGTGGTAGCAGTTGCTGAGATCATCTGGCTATGTAACTTGTTTTTCTTTATAAGTAAAGGAACGGGGGACTTATCAAATGTAGCTTTCATGCACTACTTAAGTATAGGTGCTTTCTGCATGGTTGTTTGGATGGTTATCTACAATATTAACTTTGCAGATACATCTAGTTTCATTACATTCTATGTAGGCTGTTTAATCATTTCAGTACTAACTATTCTTGGAGCATTATTTACTTCAACTACCGCCCATGTTGCACAAAAGAAACAGGAGTTTGTACAGACACAGATAAACAGCAAGAAAGATTATAAGGCTGAAATATCTAATTATGTCTTTAACACCAAGAAAGCATTGCGTAAATGTACTTTTGATGGCAAAGAAGATATCATCATGAAATTTCAGACTGTAGCAGACAAAGCTTCCACTATTCCAGCCGATGCACTGAATATAAAAGCAAATGAAGCTGAGGGTGTTTTAATTTCGCTTTCAGAAATTGAAATAATGTGTAACAGTTCAGAATGGTCAAAAGAAAAGATTGTAGCTCTTGACGAGAAAATCAGTGATTTGACTTTTAGCGTTAAAAATTTAAAATCATAAATATATGGCTATTTTAAAATGTAACTCTTGCGGTGGAAACAAAATGCAAGATTTGGGAAATGGAGTTTATAAATGTCTGTATTGTGGAGCAATTGAAAAAGAGGATATTCAAGAAACTCCTGCTGCTCCACAACCACAACAAATTGCACAACCCATTTTTGTGGTTCAGCAACCAATGTATCAAGCCCCAATAGAACCAGCCCATGTAGAACCCGCTCCAGAACATGGAACCATGAGCTTTACAGATGCTATAAGAATATGTCTTACCGAAAAATACGCATGTTTCTCTGGACGCGCAACAAGAACAGAATACTGGTTTTATCAGTTATTCTTCTGGTTGGTATCTATCATTATTTATATTCTTGCTTTTAGCATGAATACTGATACGGTTGGTATTATTGCTTTAATGTTCATGCTAGCATTCATTCTTCCAGGATTGGGAGTTGCCGTAAGACGCTTGCATGACACTGGCCGTCCTGGAGCATGGGTTCTTTTAGGTCTGATTCCTTTTGTAAATTTTGTTGGCGGTATCATCTTATTGATTTTCTATTGCACCGAAAGTGAGCCAAGATCAAATCAATACGGCAACTATGTAATCATGAATTAAAAGGAAATGACATGGCAATATTGAAATGTACTTCTTGTGGAGGAAACAAGATGCAAGCCTATGGTAATGGGGTCTACAAATGTTTATATTGTGGTGCCGTTATGCACGAAGAGCAGCCCAAAACGGCACCACAGCCACAGCAACAAATAGTGCCACAGCAATTTGTACAAGTTGCACCAATGTTTGCTGCACCTCAACAGCCAGATCGTCAAAGACTACATGACAGGAATAAGACAACTGCTGCATTACTGTCTTTTTTCTTAGGAACATTTGGCGCACACTGGATCTATTTAGGAAAGATAGGTAAAGGATTGTTATATCCATTGTTTATCATACTTGGTTTTTGGACAATAACATTACCTATCGGTATATTTATTGCTACACTCGTAGAGGGTATAAAATTCCTTATGATGGACGAAAAAGATTTTGACGAGAAATACAATTATCAATAAAGTACTTTTCACAGTGCAAGCCCATTCAAAAAGGCTTGCACTGTTATAATTATTCAAAAATGGGAAACATTTATCAAGAAGCATTAACTCTCTTTCATTCGGGAGACTATGAGGGGGCGTTTGCTATGCTGAAAGATATAGATTCAGATCCACAGGCAACAATTCTGAAATATAAATGTCTTGTAAATATAGAAAAACAGTATTCTAATCTTATTGAGGATGCAGGCAAACATGGACGAAAAGACGACCAAGACTTACTATATCAAGACTACGTCAGAAAATATGGAGAGAGTAGTCAATTAGAAAACCTTATGGGTCTTAATCAAAAGAGTTCTCCCAAAGTCAATAATTCTCCAAAAGTGATAGAAGTGGAAAAGAACTATACCTTTGGCGAACTATTAAGCGAGTATCTAAGCGTTACTATGTTAATGATCAGCTTAGCTACATCAATCATTATCCTTATGATAATATGGGGTGGGTTCTTTTATAAAAAAGCAGATTTAGAACAGCAACTCACTGAGCAAAAATCATTATACCAAAAGAAAAAATATGAAGACTACGTATTAAGTATAACCATAGAGAAATATGCGAAAGAATCACCAGTAATTATTAAAGGAATAAAAGTCAGAAACGAAAACCAAAACTACGGAGAAAAGATTTACAGTTCAAAAACCACATATCTTATTCCACAGATAGAATGTCTTATCCTTAAATCACATAAAGCCCAAGTTGATGTTAAATTTATAACACCTTATGGGTTATCAACAGGAACAGTTTCAAGGAGAGGCTATTCTTATTCCCGAAATGTGGATTTTGAGTGGAATTATCGTTATGACATAAGCACCTATGAGATAGGTGGTTGGGGAGGTGACGATTTGGGACATTGGTCTCCAGGAAAGTACAAGATGGAGTTCTACATCAAAGATAAGAAAATAGGTTCAACATCATTTACTATCTATTAAAACGTAAATCTATGACATATCAAGACGCTTTAACAGCTTATAATTCTGGTAATTTTGAAGAAGCATTTCAAGAACTGGCTAAGTGTGAGCCATCTCCAATGGTACAAGGATTATTAAAAGAATGCAAAAAACAGATAGAAGAGCAATATGCATATTTGATTAATGATGCTAGGCATATAGGAGGTGCTGCTGCTCAAAAGGATTACTATAATGATTTTGTACAAAAATATGGCGAAAACGAGAGACTTAAATCTTTAATTATCAAAGAAGAGAACCAGCAATCCTCTAAACAACCTGTACAGCCATCCATAGAACCAACTCCTCAGGTTATAGAAATTAAAAAGGAATATTCCTTCGAAGAATTAATGGAAAACTATCCTATAGTAAAATGTTGTTTTTATGGCGTATTTGTGATTATAGTATTGATTATTGGCTCTTTTATTTATTTTAACAACCAAACTGATTTTATCGAAAAACAAATAGTCGATGTTAACACCAAAATTGCCGATATAGACCAAGAAATAAGTACAAAAGCATCCGCAATACAAATGATTAAAGAATAACTAGATAAAAACGAATACAATATGGCATATCAAGACGCACTAGCATTATACAATGCAGGGAATACTGAGGAAGCTCTGGAAGAACTGAAAAAATGTGAACCTTCTCCTTTAGTTGAGGGATTGAAGAAGGAATGTGAACGGCAAATTGAGGAAAAGTATAATTATTTAATTATGCAAGCACTCAAAGTCAGTCCCAATAACATTAAAGCCGTGAACCTATATGATCAGTATTCATCAAAATATGGACCCAATGAACGACTAAAGGAACTGCTTCCAAAGAAGTCTGAAGTAACAAGTACAAGTTCCCAAATCAGCTCTAATCAGGTCTCAAAACCATCGAATTTACCTGTTGCTCTTGCTATAGCTGCTATATTAATTTTGGGTTGTGTTGTCTTTTTTATGACAAAATCTTCAGGGGATACTGAGAGGGGGACAACTTCAGGAGCCATTTCACTATTTAATAAAAATGAGGAAGCAGAAGAGATTGCAGAGGAAGCAGAAGAGGTTGCTGAGGAAGCAATTCCAATCCCCGAAGAGACATTTATGATTTATCATCATGGAGGATTAGTTCCTCTTGATGAATCTTGCATTACAGGAAAAGTGGTAGTTGATAAAGATGGTGAAGTGTTAGGCAATTATGGTGGCGAAGACGCTGATAATTACATTATTGAAACAGACGATTCATATACAGCATCTAAAAGGGGACTTCATGTAGAAACATATAGTGCAAGAGATGGACAGGGTGAGATTATTTTACGAGGTAATCATAAGGCTTCAGTTTACCGTACTCCTGACACATCTGATTTTCTATGCACAATTGAAGACGAAGAAGGCATGATGCCAGACGGATATAAATGTTTAGGATATAACAACGGTTGGTTCCATATAAAACTATTCGATGGCAGAAATGGTTATGTGGAATCTAGCCAAGTAGAGTGGTATACGATTTGGTGGTAATTTATACATTATGGCATATCAGGACGCATTATCATTATACAATTCAGGAAAAGTAGAGGATGCTTTTGAAGAATTGAAAAAGTGTAGCCCATCTCCAATGGTAGACGGGTTAAAGAAAGAATGTGAAAGATTAATAGAGGAACAATTCCGCTATTTAATCAGTGAAGCTCTTCGAGAGAATCCTTACAGTACCAATGCAAGTGTTCTTTACAATCAATATGTTCAAAAGTACGGACATAATGAACGATTGAAAGAGTTGGTCCCAATTCCAGTTCCTCCCACAGTAAAATCTCCAGATATAGAACTATATAGTGAAGATAAAAGTAAAAAAGGATTTATATTAGGTAGTCTTATTGTGGCATTCTTTTTGATATTGGGTGTTTTTATATATAAAAATATCAAACAGGATAATGCTAATAATGTGGAATGGAAATCACTTGAAGAGAATGTTGTTGAAAGTGGAACAGAGAATTTGAAAAAAGAAAACGCTCTGTCAGCCAATAACCTAAAAGATGTATCTGTAGTTTATGAATTTGACTTACCAGATGGGAGACATCGGACAATATTTTGCGGTAGTGAACCTGATGAAAATGGGTCAAAATTCCTTTATGCAGCAACACATAAAGGAAAAGGGGATCCTCAGATAAAGAAAATTGCCATTAAATACGATCGATATAATGACGGTTACGATTTTTTCTCTGAAGGTTTTATGGAGTATCCTAGATACATCTTGTTACCAAATAATAATATTTATTTATTAACTCGAATATTTGCAAACAGCGGGTGGCAAACAGAGTTCCAACTCTATTTACTAGATTGTAAAACTCTCAAGTCCGAGTTTATTGTCGATTGTGCTGCAGCACGTGGTACAGATGATGGTGGAGTAACAGTTGCCATTGCAAAATTAACAAATGAGGATACAGCTTCATACTCTGCAGAACAAATATGGCTCATGCACGATTTGCATTATAATAATAGTGGCAATCCTATATCTGTAGGTGATAAGGATTATTCATACTCTGACATGATAAAGATGTATGGTGAAAACCTTATTAAGGGATTTACTCCTTAACGGAAATCGCATTGTATTTTTTGACTATTTTTGAATCAAACAAAGTGTTCTAGGGACTTTACTATAAATAAATTGGAGTTGTTGTAAAAATCTGCAAAAACTGGTTCGTATGATTTTATTATTATACAATAGTGAAGAGATTGAAACTATTAGATTAACGGTCGGAATTAGAAATCGTTCATTAGTCAAGATTCAGTATGGAATAACTGCAGTGAATGAAACAGAGAATATAGAGCCGATGGTTAATGAGAAAAAAAAACACCTCACAAGAAGTGAGATGTTGGGTGCTTCGGTACGACGTACAGCCATGTCTACTCATGTAGGGTGATGCCTCTCTGGTGTGGAGCTCTGCG
>JAKSLP010000070.1 GCA_024401115.1 Bacteroidaceae bacterium
TCGTGACCCCCTGCGTGACAGGCAGATATTCTAACCAACTGAACTAACGCACCATTACAGTGACAAGATATGTTTTGAAAGCGGTGCGTACGAGGCTCGAACTCGTGACCCCCTGCGTGACAGGCAGATATTCTAACCAACTGAACTAACGCACCATCATTTGGTTCTTTCCCAAAAGCGGGTGCAAAGGTATGCACTTTATTTTTTAAATCCAAATGATTTGAACTATTTTTTCAAAAAAAGTATCTTTTCATCCCTTTTCGATGCGAAAATATCGATTCAAGAGCACTTTCATTGTGAGGACGGTCGTCTCCATGACCATTGCCGTCACCCTGGTATTCTGGACCACTCAGCCGTCGCAATTCCTGATCTTTTGCCAATAATCATCTTACATTTTTAGCTCCACACTTTGGGCACTTACTGTTAGGCGAGAGTAATTCGGCGCCACACACTCCACAATGATAATGACGGGAACGGCGATAGCGGATTACTGCAAATACCACATACATCAGGAAACAAACATATCCCACATAATATGGTGTACTAAGCGAAAAGAAAATGTAACAAAGCATACAAATGCAAGACAAGCTCAACAAATATGTGAGGGCATCGACCAGCAGCAAGCACCGGAAAACCTCATCAATCACTGCAACAGATAAGAGAATGACTAACCAGACGCAAGCAATGAAGCAAGCCATTCCCAATGGCAGTATAAACGGATTCAAGGTTGGATAATAGTAAAACTGGACCCACGTTTCAGGTGAAAAATGCTGTATGCTTCCATAAAAAACGGCAGCACCGGAAACAACGATGCACAACAACATCGGATAAGGACTGTCTATATCATTAAAATGAACAACCGTCAACTGTTTACGTTTGGATAGGCGATACAGGAAGGCAAGCACAGCCAGCACGAACAACAACAGAAAAAAAACACGATTGAAATTGCTAAAATAATGGATGAACTGAGATATAGGAGCATCTGGCACTATGGAAGACAAGAATACAGATTCGCGGACCCACCCTATGGTATACTGATCGCGAGCCACTTTAACCCACACGGAATCTATACTGTCCTGCGGATTAATGCTACGGTCTGCCACCACCAATAAATCACCCCGGAAAACAACATGAGCAGTATCAATTCGTCCCATTAACGCATTACGCTCCAATGAATCAGGCTCCAAATACAATGAGTCGGTCACCACAACAAAGTTGTCATTAATGTCATAACATTGGGAGAGCATCTGAGGCTCTGGTTCGTTGGGCGACACAGAATCCGTCACTAAGACAGAATCGTCCAGTCTCCGAACATCATCCTGACATTCGAATCCGCCCACACTCTTCTGGCAAGCAGCCAATAGGATAGAAAGGCAAAAGAAAAGAAGAAAAACGATTCTACTTTGCTTCATATACTCTCATTTGACAATTCCTGCAATCAAAATCTAAGCGAAAACGGCGTCCATCCTTAGAAACAAGGAAATATGGCTCACGATAAGGCGATTTCTTCTGTTGGTGTGTAGGACACCACCCCATCATGTATCGGACACAATGACGGCAATACATCAGTGCGCCATCACAAACAGGGTGACTTTCAAAAGCCTCATCAACATGCGCAGCTCCCAACTCCAGGTATTTTCGACGGGATTCACCGTTGTAACAATTAGCCAGATACGTAAGATTCTTTCCAGAGAAATAGTCTGTAGGGGTCAATGCTGCAGGTCGAACTACCTCACGGGGATAGCAGATCTTACGGGCTTCTGTCAATTTGTCAACAGCCATCCGTCGTATATCTGCCAACAGTGATGAAGGCAAGAAATAGTTCTTACTCAGCGTAATATCTATGGATTCCGCAACATAAGGAGTATTGCCCAACTTTGATAATTGTGTTCTTATATTCTCCTCCTGGGGTTTACGGGCCTCTTCCTTTTCCCTGCGAATGGGCAATGATATACCACAATCATCTTCATCTATTACCCTAAGCAAGAAGCCATCCGGTAACTCAGAAAAGACCATAGACAATTTGATACTCCGCTCTGCCGAGGGACGGGATATCAATTTCTCAAATTCCTGGTCATAATTGCGATACAGTACGGTACGAGGACGCAACTGAATGTTCTTCTCCAAAGGATACAATTTATTCTGGTCCACCCTATTGACACGAAATCCAGACAATCGGCCACGGTCATCCAAAAAGCAGACACCATCACCGTTATTAAAGTGACGTGTACCAGCCATGATTATCGCTCCTCCCCGCTGTTCCTTCACATATCCCATTTCCTCGCCTAAAGATTTTGGAGAAACAAAAGAGCAGATATCCTTCTGTCGGCCATTGAGAAAATAATGAGTAAAACCGCGATTAAAGCTTTTACTTAATTGGGGATAGAAATTCAATTCCACCTCTCCTGATGAGGATTTTCGATATTCCTTTCGTCTGGAAAAGATCTCGTCCAATTGCTGGCGATAATAAGCGGTCACATTTTTCACATAGGAAGCATCCTTCAATCGTCCCTCAATCTTTAGTGAAGACACACCGGCATCGAGCAGTTGCTCCAACTGCTCACTCTGGTTCAAATCCTTTAAAGACAGCGGATAGCGATCAGAGAAAATGTTTTTTCCATCGGCATCAACCATATCGAAAGGAAGGCGGCAGAACTGAGCACACTCTCCACGATTTGCACTACGACCGAAACAAGCCTGAGAAGCATAGCATTGCCCACTGAAACTCACACACAAAGCACCATGGACAAAGACCTCAAGAGGCATCTGAGGCACCTTCTCATGAATCTCACGAATCTCCTGAAGAGTCAGTTCTCTGGCCAAAACTGCCTGTCGGTATCCCATGCTGTGCAAAAATGCCACCTTCTCTGGGGTACGGTTATCCATTTGGGTACTGGAATGCAATGGAATTGGAGGCAATGGCAAGCTCAGCAAGGCCAGGTCCTGCACAATCAAAGCATCAACACCGATACGGTATAGATTCCAAATAAGGTCACATGTTTCTTTTAATTCCTCATCCTTTAGAATGGTATTAATTGTCACATAAATACGCACCCGGTATAGATGAGCAAACTCAACAAGTTGCTGTAAGTCCTCCAAGCTATTCCCCGCAGCAGCCCTGGCGCCAAACTTTGGAGCACCAATGTAAACCGCATCTGCACCGTGTTTGATGGCTTCAAGTCCACACTCCAAATTCTTTGCAGGGGCCAGCAGCTCTATTCTACGACATTTTATCATCTGATTTGAGTAATATCGTATGGAGTTTCCTGATAAACATAATAGTTTATCCAATTTGAGAACAGTAGATTTGCATGTGCTCTCCACCTCACTACCGGCTGATTTTCAGGATTATCATCCTTATAATAGTTCTTTGGCATCTGAATAGGTAAGCCCTTGCCTAAGTCTCGTTTATACTCTGTATCCAACGTGTAAGGTGAATATTCCGAATGACCAGTAATATAAATCTCGCGACCGTTACGAGCCATCATGATACAAACACCTGCCTCATCCGATTCTGCCAGAATCTGCAGTTCAGGGCAATTCTCCACATCCTCTTTCCTACAACCGGTATGACGACTGTGAGGCATAAAAAATTCATCGTCGAATCCGCGGAAAATTGGCATCTGCGGTGTTAGAATACGATGTGGGAAAATACCAAAGACTTTCTTTGGTTCATCGACCTTAGTAATGCCATGATGAAAATACAATCCAGCAAATGCCGCCCAACATATATATAAGGTGGAGGTCACATGAGTCTTGGCCCAAGCAAAGATTTCTGAGACTTCAGGCCAATATGTCACGTCTTCAAAATTAAACTGTTCAACTGGAGCTCCTGTGATAATCATACCGTCAAAGCGTTCATCACGCATCAGCTCAAAATCACGGTAAAAAGCTTGCATGTGCTCTACCGGAGTATTTTTTGAAGTATGGCTCTTTAATTTCATAAATGAAACCTCGAGCTGTAACGGGTTATTTGACAGCAAACGGATCAGGTCAGTCTCCGTTGTTATCTTTAAGGGCATTAAATTCAGAATCACGATTCGTAAAGGTCGGATGTCCTGACTTGATGCCCTAGACTTTGATAGCACAAATATATTTTCTGCTTTCAGTAATTCGACAGCAGGTAATTTATCTGGAATATTTAATGGCATAATACTACTAAAGAATGTTCACTTTTACATTAATAACAGAAACATTATCCAATCCGCCCTTTCTGTTAGCCAAAGCCACCAGATCATTGGCATCATGTCCCAATCTCAGCGCCTCTTCAATCTCGGAATCAGAACACATATCGCTTAATCCATCCGAGCAAAGAAGAAACAGATCTTCATTAAACATACGGTTCGACATATCGACGAAATCCATATAACTGGATTCTGCCCCTGCTCCAATACAATTAACAACGACATGCTTGTCCTCAAATTTTCCTGTCAGACTGGCCAGGTTATGATCATCTGTCAACTGGCTAAGCACACCATCACGATATCTGTACATACGGCTGTCACCACAATTAATGAAGAACATCTTGTCCTCATAAACAGCCAAAGCCACCAACGTCGTACCCCGAACCACTCCATGAGCAGAGGCATCCTCATTCACTATATCATGGATCAATTCTCCCCATTCACAGGTAACATCTCTCAAATCCTCAACGGACAGGCCGCTAGGCAACTGAGCAAAGAAATCTGAGAGGCTATGAAGAGTCATCTCACTGGCAACTTCACCTTCGTCATAACCACCCATGCCATCGGCGATTGCAACAATGTAGCGTCCTCTCGGTCCAATATCAACTTTCGTGATCAACGAGCAATCACGAGAACAATGGCCAGAGACCAACAACATGTCTTCATTGTTGTCACGTACAACTCCTTTATGGCAATTTGCAGATATGCTTAGTTCTATCATTTATAAACAACTTCAACAATAAATTCGACATTGGCTATCTGAACATACGAACCATGATGCAGTACACATGGAATCTCTGGAACAAGGGGTTGTCCATCCACCTTCGTTCCATTTGACGAATGCTTGTCCGTAATGGTCCAATTTTCCTCCATCGCATTGTAATTCAACTGGGCATGGATACCAGACACATAAGAACAAGTTTGCAGATAAGTCTGGTAAATACCACTACGACGGCCTATGACAGCACCGTCAGCAGCTGCAAAACGGATACCCAAATTATTATTCACCAAGAATAACTGCGGTATGCCCTGTTTAGAAGCCATGGTAACAACAGTAGCCATAGCACGCTCAGCCTTGGACAGGCCACGCGTATTATTTAGTTGCATTCTGAAATAGGAATCGGCATCAATCATGATACCTCCACAATCTGTGCAACGGTTTCCCATGCCTGGATGGCCGCAGAGTGAGCAAGAACGGATTTCCTGACCACAATGATCGCAAGAGGGTGAGTCATTGTCTATTTCACTTTTACATTTTGGACACTGGATCATAGTAACTGAGCTTATATTCCTTTAAAATCCTCTGGCAAAAATCTCTGATAGGTTTCTGCCGTAACCTCTTCTATCGGCATGGATGATACGCGTATAGACAACTGTTGAACAGCTGAATCAAAGATCTGACGTACAGCACGAGCATTACCAAAGGTCTTGGCATCCTTCAAGAAGTACATCTTTAATATAATATCCACTAAAACCGCCTCAGCATCTGGCGATAGTACATATTTCTTCTTTTCTGCCATCTTCTTGAAAATACTCAGCAATTCCATCTCGTTATAATCCTCGATGTTCAATTTCATAGTAAACCGGCTAGCCAATCCAGGATTCACAGATAAGAACCGGGTCATTTCATCCTTATATCCGGCTGCGATGACACCGAACTTGCCCTTGTCATCTTCCATACGCTTCATAAGTGCCTCAACAGCTTCCTTTCCGTATTTATCAACGCTACCATCTGCGCTTTCTGTCAGTGAATAGGCCTCATCGATGAACAGGACTCCACCCATAGCCTGATCGCATAAGCGGTTCACAATTTTAGGAGTCTCACCCAGATATTGACCGACCATCTGACTGCGATTCACTTCTACAACCTTGGAAGAAGGAAGCAGCCCCACTGCCTGGAAGACCTCGCCCATTTTACGGGCTACACTGGTTTTTCCTGTTCCAGGATTACCAGTCAGGACGATATTGACAGGTATGTTCTCGGCCGATCCGATTCCCTGCTCTATTCGTTTTTTTAAGAAAACTGTTTGAACTGCCAACCGCCTAACAGCCTCCTTAACAGTCTTCATCCCCACGAACTCTTCCAGTTCTGTCATCACCTCATCCAATGACTTTTTCTCTGTTGTCTGAACTCCGCGGATATCCTCAATCTTAAGCCAGTTGATTTCATCCTCTGAATAGTCAGGTGCTGTCATCCGGTTCACCAGACGACGGCTCTGACGAGCGACAGCTTCATCAAAAACTCTACGCACCTCACGGGCATTTCCGAAATTCTTGTCACGGGAAATATACATCTTCTCAAAATAATGAAGTGTATCTGTGGCGGTATCCGCATCAATAGAAAGGTTTTTGGAAGCAACCAAATTCTTAAAAATTTGCGTCAGTTCTTCAGGATTGTAATCATCGAAAGTTATAGTCTGAGTGAACCGTGACTTCAGTCCTGGATTAGATGCAATGAAATCATGCATTTCATTCGTATATCCGGCTACAATACAGATAAACTTTCCACGGTCATCCTCCAAACGCTTCAACAATGTATCCAAAGCCTCTTTTCCAAATGAGTCGGACTCACCCTGACAAAGCGTGTATGCCTCATCAATGAACAGGACTCCACCCAAAGCAGAATCTATCAGCTGATTTGTCTTAATTGCAGTCTGTCCAACAAATCCAGCCACCAATTTACTGCGGTCTGCCTCAACCAGTTGTCCCTTGGCCACAACGCCCAAAGCTAAAAGGACATCAGCCATGATGCGTGCAACCGTAGTCTTACCCGTTCCTGGATTACCAGTAAAAATGTAATGTTTAGCTGCACCGGCATTCAACTCTCCACGCTGAGCCTGGACATTCAAATAAGCAGCGATATTTGCAATCTCATTCTTAACGGATGACAAGCCGACCAAACCATCCAATTTATCCAAACATCCTTTATAGTCTACAGTCTTTGGTCTCTCTAAAGGAACATCCTCGGCTTCTATGGTGAGCAACATCTCATTAGTCTGCTCACTCATTGGAATCTTATTTATACGCTCAGCCTGCTTGCGAGTTATCTTCTCGAACAATTGACGCATTTCACGTCCGTTTGCAAAATTCTTATCGCGACAAGCGTATATCTGGTTGATTGCCTCTTTGACTGCGACAGTAGCATTCTCAGAGAGGCAATACTGTTTTTTCC
Organism: Bacteroidaceae bacterium; assembly: GCA_024401115.1. Taxonomy (GTDB): domain Bacteria; phylum Bacteroidota; class Bacteroidia; order Bacteroidales; family Bacteroidaceae; genus Minthousia. The sequence goes on from JAKSLP010000070.1 coordinate 7,357, forward strand.
TTGCAAAGCACAAAAGGATCTCATAAAGCATCTCTGGAGAATAGTCGTCAATATGCAAGAAACGGTTGAAACGGCTACGCATGCCAGGATTAACACGGAGTAGATTCTCCATCTCCGCACGGTATCCTGCCGCAATGACCACAAACTTTCCACGGTCATCCTCCATTCGTTTCATGAGTTTCTCGAGAGCCTGGATACCCTGTTCATCCTTAGTTCCGTTTTCATGTTGAGGAGCCAGGGTGTAAGCCTCGTCAATAAAAAGAATTCCACCCACAGCCTTATCACAAAGTTTATCCACAACCTTTGGCGTTTCACC
>JAKSLP010000071.1 GCA_024401115.1 Bacteroidaceae bacterium
GAGCTATCACGTATGCTTGGAGGAAGGAGTACTATCCTTTTGAGTACGAGCGTGTAAAGGACTATGTCAAGCAGGGCCGTTGGCACGTTACCGGCAGTACTTGGGATGCCAATGACACCAACATCGGTTCGGCCGAGATTTTCACCCGTAACATTCTTTACGGACAGAATTTCTATCAGAAGGAATTGGGCGTGAAGGGTACCGACATTTTCCTGCCTGACTGTTTCGGTTTCAGCTACATCCTGCCATCCATCTCTGCTCACAGCGGTCTGATCGGTTTCTCAACCCAGAAGCTGATGTGGCGAAATAATCCGTTCTACGGCGACAGTAAGATACCGTTCGAGATTGGTTTGTGGGAAGGTATCGACGGCAAGCGCATCATGCTGGTTGGCGAGGCTCACAACTATACCACCAAGTGGCCTGACGAGGATCTGAGCCAGAACAAGAACCTGAAGGAGATTATTGAGAAGAGTCCTATCCGCACCTCTTATCATTACTACGGTACCGGTGATACCGGAGGCTCTCCTACCATCGAGTCGGTTCGCGCTGTGGAGAAGGGTGTGAACGGCAAGGGTGACATCAAGATTATCAGTGCCACCAGTGATCAGCTGTATAAGGATTACCTGCCATACGAGAATCATCCGGAACTGCCAGTATTCAAGGGCGAGTTGCTGATGGACGTTCACGGCACGGGTTGCTATACCTCACAGGCAGCCATGAAACTCTACAACCGCCGCAACGAGAACCTGAGTGCTGCTGCCGAGCGTGCTGCTGTCATGGCCAACCTTACAGGTCAGATGGCTTATCCTATGGAGGGTTTGAACGAGAACTATAAGCGATTCATTTTCCATCAGTTCCACGATGACCTGACAGGTACCAGCATTCCTCGTGCCTACGAGTTCTCATGGAATGACGAGTTGCTGTCACTCTCCGGATTCAAGAACATCCTGACCAGTGCAGCCGGTTCATTCTCACGCCAGTTGGATACTCAGGTAAAGGGCACTCCTGTGGTACTGTACAATGCCAGCGGCTTTGCTGCCAGCGAGGTGGTTGAGATTGCCTTGCCAAAGGGCATGAAGAGTGCCATGGTATTTGACGAGAAGAACCAGCCCGTTCCTGCACAGTTGACCGAAAAGAATGGCGAGAAGGTGCTGCTGATGCATGCTTCCGTTCCTGCCTTGGGCTATGCGGTTTACGATCTGCGCAACGGTGCAGCCAAGCAGGCTACCGGCGTGAAGGCCACTGCCAACACCCTGGAGAACAGCATTTACAAACTGACTTTCAATGCTAACGGCGATTTGAGCTCGATCTTTGATAAGCGCAACAATAAGGAACTGGTGGAGAACGGCAAGGCAGTACGTCTGGCCATGTTCACCAGCAACCCATCCTACTCATGGCCTGCATGGGAGATTATGATTCAGACCCTGCAGCAGACACCGGTGGATGTGAAGGACAACGTCAAGATCTCTATCGTAGAGCAGGGCCCTGTACGCGGTGCCATCTGCGTGGAGCGCACCTATGGCGATTCCAAGATCAAGCAGACCATCCAGTTGACCGAAGGCGGCCAGAGCGACCGCATCGATTTCGTGAATGAAATTGATTGGGCTACTACCGATGCACTGCTCAAGGCCGAGTTCCCATTGCAGGTATCCAATCCTCAGGCTGCCTATGATTTGGGCTTAGGTCACATCATGCGTGGCAACAATATACCTCAGGCTTATGAGGTATATGCGCATCAGTGGGCAGATCTGACCGATAAGTCGGGCGATTACGGTGTGGCTGTGCTGAACAACGGCAAGTACGGTTGGGATAAGCCAAGCGACAACACCTTCCGTCTGACCCTGATGCACACCCCAAGCACCAAGGGCGGCTACAGCTACCAGAGCAAGCAGGATTTTGGTCACCACGTGTTCACCTACTCTATCGTAGGTCACAAGGGCAGTTTGCAGGAGAATCTTATCCCTCAGAAGGCCGAGGAACTGAACCAGCCGGTTCTGGCATTCGTGGCTCCTAAGCACAAGGGTACACTGGGACGTTCATATTCACTGGCACAGACCAGCAATCCTAACGTGGTACTGAAAGCCTTCAAGAAGGCTGAGAACGAGGATGCCTATATCGTTCGTTTCTATGAGATGACAGGTAAGGCTGCTCAGGATGTGACCTTTACCCTGAACGGTAAGGTGATCAGTGCCGAGGAGGTGAACGGTATGGAGGAGACCATCGGTGCAGCTACCTTGCAGGGCAGCGACCTGAAGTTCCAGATGCAGCCATTCGGCATCAAGAGTTTCAAGGTGAAGATGGCCAACAGCACACTGAATGCTGCTGACTGCCAGCCTGTTGCATTGCCATTCAACCTGAAGGCTGCCAGCTACAATGCGTTCCGCAGCACAGTCAACTTTGACGGTAAGGGTGCTTCATACGCTGCCGAGCTGTTGCCTGAGACCCTGGATTTCAAGGGCATCCGCTACCAGTTGTCAGCCCCTGATTCGATGAATGCCGTGAAGTGCCGCGGTCAGGAAGTCGCCCTTCCTGCTGGCAATTACAATAAGGTCTATCTGTTGGCCGCTGCCACTACCGAGGACCAGATGGGTACCTTCCGTGTAGGCAACAGGGAGCAGAAGGCTAATGTGCCATACTTCTCGGGTTTCTATGGCCAATGGGGTCACAAGGATCACACCGAGGCCTTCCTGAAGAATGCCGATGTGGCCTTCGTAGGAACACACAGACACGATATGACCAAGAATGCCGACATGCCTTACGAGTTCACCTATATGTTCAGCATCGGTCTGGATGTTCCTGCAGGTGCCACTACCCTCACCTTGCCGGATAATGCCAACATCGTGGTGTTTGCCGCAACCGCAGTGAACGATACACATAACGTGCTGACTCCGCTGAGCAATGTCATGGGCATCGAGTTGCCTATGCTCGAGGCAGATGAGAACGCACCTGCCAAGCGCAACTATGTGGCAGACAAGCCTATCATCGAGAAGAGCGGTGAGATTCACTATGCCGAGCGTGCTGCTCTGGCCCTGGATGATGATATCAGCACCAAGTGGTGTGACATCAGCGACGTGAAGAACAAGTACATCGTTGTGGATATGGAGAAGGAGTATGACGTGACAGGCTGGCGCGTGTTCCATGCCGGTATGGAGTCGCTGGATTACATCGGTAAGGAGTACAACCTGCAGGTGAAGCTGAATGCCAACGACGAGTGGCAGAAGGTGGACGAGGTATTCGATAATACCGCCCTGGAAACCGACCGCCTGCTGAAGACTCCGGTTAAGGCCCGCTACGTGAAACTGACCTTCACCAAGCCGGATCAGAGCGAAGGCTCTACCGTGCGCTGCTACGAGTTCTCGGTATATTAAAATTATCTGAAAAAGTAAATCCTCTATCCTTTCCTGTTTCAGGAGAAGATAGAGGATTTTTCATTTCTTTAACCGCTCGTTGATGTAATGCTCAATCCCAAATATACTGCCAGCGTAGATCAGAATCTGTGCGAAGATGTAGATGACACTATCATCAATTTCGCCTGGGGGTGGCAGGAATATGGAGATGTATGCTAGCAGCACTCCTGCACCCAGCAGGCATGCTGCTGATTTTTCTTTCATAGTTCTCAGTGTGTTTGTCATCCTTCCCCTTCTTTGTCATCCTGAGGAGCGAAGCGACGTGAGGATCTTTCTAAATAAGTAGTGGTACCTTTTTAAAGAATGCTTCCTCGCGAGGTAAGATTCTTCGCTAACGCTCAGAATGACATTAGTGGGATAACATTACGGATTAACCAAACGCAGGTGGAGTGTTATTATCGCCACCGCTTACGTCAGTGTTTCCGCCAGTAGTACCGCCACCCTGGGTGCCACCTCCACCAGTCTGCTGGTTACCGCCGGATGGAGTCTGTTGACCGTTGTCCGTTGTCTGTTGACCGCCGTTAGGCGACTCTGTCTGTTGACCGTCAGATGGTGTACCATCTGGCGAACCATCTGGATTATTCAAATCCACTACAGTCTCCCCCGCCTTAATGGCCTTAATGACAGCATCCTGTGCCTTACGGCTTGCCACCAAGTTAAACTCAGCATCAGCCAACAAGTTCTTAAATTCAGCACCGCATTCCCAATTCACATTCACGCCGGTGATGTTCTGGGCACTGAACTTCTCGGCAGTCTCTGCACCCTTTGAAGCCAGACTGACACTGAAATCACCCAAGTCACCGAGGCGGATCTTCTTGCCCTCCAGCAACATCTCACGCATACAGTCCACCGCCATGTAAAGAATGGCACTGATGTCCGCACGCGAATAAACACAGCCGTGACTCGAAATGTGTCTGGCAAACTTCTCGATGTTCATCACATCGGCATACTGCGCTACAGCATAGGCATTCTGCTTCTCGGTCTTTACCAAGTCCAAATCAGCCTGAGCTGGGGTCTCTCCTGCCTTCTCGGCAGCCTTGATGCGTGATTTTGCCTGATTGATCTCAAACAGGTTGGCGTTCACGCTACGCATCACAATTGAATAGTTGATCATAGTTTTCTCTTGTTTTTTGGGGGTCATTACTTATGACACGAAACGGTGTTAAGTGATGACCGACCTTGGTCGTAAGTTATCCCTGCAGGAATCACAATACAAAGGTACGGCAAAGTAAACCCTTCTGCAATAGTTGTTACGCCTAATGTGCCGGTTTGTTATAAATCATGTATCTTTACATGTTTCTTTTTTAATAACAATTAATATAGTAAACAATGAAGAGTATGAAAAGTTATGCCAATTTATTGGCTGATTACGAGGCCAAATGTGCCGAGTTCGAGAAATTGCGTGAAGAGTATCTGAACCTCTCAGAACAGATGGTTAAACTGCTGAACGTTCAGGCTGAACTGGCCCGCCATTCGGATCACGATGTGTTGGAGAAGGTCTTGCGAAAGTATCTGGGAGAAAGTACCAATAAAAGTACGAAGAAGAAAGAGAGTATCCGCACCATCATCTGGGAGATTTCCCGGAGTGCTCACATGCAGGTTTCGGAAGAGTTCGGCAATCTGATTGATGACATTGACAACGAGACTACCTATCTTCCAACGGCACCTGTCACTCATATCGACAGACAGGAGATTTATGAGTCGGGCAGCACCAAGAACGAAAACTGCCGCCAGTTGACTGCCATCGACGACAAGAAGAAGGATTAAAACCGTGGTGTCATGGAAATCAAGCGTTACATCAATTCCACCCACAACGAGCATTGCCGCCAGGTGTATGTCGAGAACAAAGACTTGCGGTCGGTGCTGCGTGATTTTTTTGACGATGCCGAGGATGTGGCATTTGAAGAGTCTGACAGCATGCCCTCACCGGATGCGCTCCTGCCCACTGACCAAAAGATCAGGATGGCTCTGCTGGCTGTCATTGACGATGGTGAGATAGCCCATGATTATGACTATCACATCATCATGCAGCTGCTCACGGAGAAATATGGCATGACCTTCAGCAACGGACAGTCGTTTGTCAACTACCTGAAGAGTTTGGGCATTACCCATCATTTGCCCAGCGCCGACAGTGTGAACCAGAAAATCAGACTGATGAAGGGGCAGTTTCCCGAATGGTCCTGGACAGGGACTGACCATCTGGAAGAGATCAGGCGGAACAACATTGCCAGACGGTTTGTTCATGAGATGAACCGGCTGTAACCGATTCCTCATTTTTCATTAAAACGTGTCAGGAGACTCACTCCCGGCACGTTTTTTTGTGCCCTTTTCCGAGTGGTGATACGAATGCCGGACGGACTTTCGGAATGGCGTTTCGAGTGCGTAATTTGCTGTTTTTTAACTGATGAAAGTCGTTTAACTTTGCAATACCGAAAGAAAAAAAACGGTATTTGAACTATTAAAACTGAGATTACGATGAAAGAAAAGAAATCTACCGATACGGCACAGTCAGACCGTAGCCGTATCACTCCCCAGCAACAGCTGTGGGCTTCTATTGAACCGTCTCATCAGGAGATTGTCCGCAAAGTGTTTCGCCGAATAAAGAAACGCGACCAGGAAGATTTATGTTGCGCACTGGTGGCATTTATCCGCTACCGCATTGTCCGCAAATTCAACTGCCCGTTCATGCAGACCCTTTTCGAGACCTTGATGGAACTGATTTTAAACAAGTATGTTAAACCTGATTCAAAAAAACAAAACGTATGAATACCACAAAATTCCGATTAGTAAACGCCATCCGTCTGGCACCAGTCAGCGGACAGACCGATGTTACCGTCACTTCCACTGGTTGCTTTAGCATTTCGAACTATAAGCCCAGATATTACAACGAACGATTTGTGAAACTGGCCGAAACCCAAAGAGGCAAAATGAAGCAGTCGCCATGTGGACTGAACCGGACTATTCAGATTACACTTCCCACAGGGATGGCCACCCGACGTGAATTCCACCGTCACTTGGATCTGCTCTACCTGGATTACCTGAAAAACGAGATGACCCTTAAGGGGTAAGTTGTACAGTAGTACAGTTGTACAGTTAATTTATGAATATACCCCAATTCCTTTTACTCTTACTTTTATATCTATTATAACTAATTATATATTAATATATTATATATAGATTAATAAGAAAAAAAAAAAGAAATTATGGC
>JAKSLP010000072.1 GCA_024401115.1 Bacteroidaceae bacterium
AAAGCCTTGGTATCAAGTTTCTGTACGTCGGGTCAGATGTTTGCCTACGGCTTCCTTCAGATTCCACCTCGCGATGGACACCCTTGCTTTCGGCTGTAACCTTCCCACTGTCAGGGTGGCTTGGGGGCTTGCACCCGTTAGAATACGTTCGTGCTGGGCGAACAAAAAAAAGCTCCGATTACTCGGAGCTTTTTTATAATTAAGAAGATTAAAACATTAATCAAGAACGATAATGTTCTCAACAACGCCCCAACCGCCATTCAAAGGAAGTACATACCAATAGAAAGGCAAATGTATCGTCTTTGTTTCTGGATCATAATAGAAATCAGCCTCATCTGTATAAACAACGATTCGATTTTCTGCATCGTAAGCCTCTCCTGTTTCTACAAGGTTGGTCTCTTCTCCATTAGCATCAGTGATAAGGATTGTATTTTCCTCCTCATTCCACTGGAAGTAAATAGGATACCCATCAGCAAAAAGACCATTAATACGATATATCTCCAACGAAGGAGAATACTCAATCTCAACGGCCCATTCTGCAGCGTCTTCTTCTGCATACAGGAACTGATCGATATAGGTACCGGTGTACTTAACATCATAATCCTCTTTGGTAATGGTAGTATAGCACTGGAACACGTTATCCTGAACCACATAAGGATCAGCAAAAGACTGGGCTACACGAACCATAAAGGTATAAGCCTTATTCAAAGCCATCTCCTCTGGAAGTTTAACCGTAATAGATACAGTATCAACACCAGCAGGGAAAGTCACACTTGTAGGAACTATAAAATCAGTTTCCAACTTAACGATTTCAATAGGCACCTCAATTTCTGGTAATTCAGAAACAGTCTTTGTGGTATCAACACGTACCAAAGTCAAATCAAACTCAGTAGCAGTCTTTGCCAAAACAACATTTCCCGGATCGACAAATGCTACATTATTGCTTCCTGCAGGTTTGCCTGGTGCATAATTATCATCTTCGTCACAAGCAACGAATGCTGTGGCAAATACTGACATTGCTGCAATCAACAAAAATTTATTGATTTTCATAACTATATTTTTTTAGTTTTTTAATCGGTTACGCCATCACGAAGGGTTCCTTCTTGTCCAACGGTTGGCTTTGAACCGTCCTTATTATCTTCGATACCAAAGTTGGTATTCATCTCACTCTGTGGGAATCGGAGCAAACGCCAGCCATCATCGACCTTCAAATTGAAAGCGAAATCCTCTGGCTGATTGCATGGCTCACTATCATGGAAACGAACGATTGGTTTCTGCAGACGGTTAGCATCGCTTACAAAGAAGCCCTCGCCCCACAACTCGATACGACGCTGTTTCCAAATTTCATCATTTAAATTACGAACGTCGGCAAGATCGTAAGCAGGATCACGGTAGGTCTTGACAAAGTTAGTCAAAACTTCCTTAGCCTTTGCTTCATTTCCACTCTTAGCCAAACCTTCTGCCTGAATAAGAATCATCTCCTCCACACGCATGAAAGGCCAGTCGCTATTGTTATTGGTACTACCGACACCTGCTGCCATACCGAACTTAACGTTGGTATATGGCTCGAAAGGTTCTTTAACATCATCAATTGCAAGTGGAGCAACAGCATTGCCTTTTGTACCTGCCCAATCAACACCGGCAAGATTTGGAGACTCTAAATTCTCATCAACCCACCATCCTTTACGAACGTCTGTTGCAGGAATCTTGTTGTAAAGGAGCGTATTGATCATTGCATAACAACCAGTACCAGTAGAATAGCCTTCGCCTGAGAATGAGCAGATCCAGGCTGAGCAAGATGCATAAGGATAGAGCGCAGCAATAGTAGTAGTCATATCATAACCCCACAACCAGTTATGCTCTTCAATATCACAGAACGAAGGTTTACTTACCTCTTCGATAGAAGCTGGAGTATAACCCTGCATAGCCTTTTCTGCATCAGCAGCAGCCTCTGCATACTTACCCAAAGCTAAATACGCACGAGCACGAAGGCCATAAGCAACCTGCTGGTCAATACGAGCCTTGTTGTCACGCTTATATCCAGCCAAAGAATCAATGGCATAGTTAAGATCCTCAAAAATTAAGTTGTAAACCTCCTGAACAGTGGCACGTGGATTATTGGTAAAATCAGTAGTCTTTTCTGTCACCAATGGAACACAAGGAGCATTCAACTCGCTCAAAAACTGGAATGAAGGAGCAATCTGCTCGTAAGCAAATGCTCTGATAGCACGACATTGAGCAATCTTATTGATGTTCTCTGGATTTTCAGAACCAGACAAAGACAAAATAATATCGTTTGCTAACTTAATCTGGTTGTAAGGAGTTGCATATCGGATTCGAGGGTTTGCATAACTTGCAGTACGAGATGACAACTCACCACAAACTGAGAACCAGTTGTAGTTACTGTTAGGAAAGATGCAGTCAGCACCTTCCAGATCATTGCACATGGCCATCATTACGTAACCATAGTCATCTGGACGACTACCACCTAATGCATAGTTTGGATAACCCATCATTGAGAACAAGCCTTCGAAAGAAGCTTCTGCCAACTCAGGAGCTGCTTCAACGGCTGTTTGATCCTGCTTGGTGGTCAAGCCAGAACCCTGTGGAAACTGATTCTCAATTTCATCACAGCTACACACTGTCAAAGCAGCGAGCACTGGAAGAGATAATCTATATAGTTTCATATAATAAACTTATTTATCGAACAATTAGAATGTAAGACTCAAACCACCTGTAATGGTACGCATCGATGCGTATGCGTTAGCAGCAGCAGCAGAACCACCACTTGAGTAACCACCGATACCTTCAGATGAACGAGGATCAATACCCTTACGCTTTGTTGCAACGCCGAGGTTCTCACCTGCAACATAGAGACGGAGACTCTCAATATTCATCTTGCGAGTCAACTTGGCAGGAACTGTATAACCAAGAGTTACATTATTTACGCTCAAGTAGTTGCTACTAATCTGGAAACAATCAACAGATGACTGTGAAATGATATTATCGTTTGCCCAGCGTGGATTATTGGTTGGATGCTCTGGTGTCCAAGCATTACGCCAATCCTTGTGAAGTGCAGAACCAACATTGTTCTGAGTCCACATGAGTGACTGATAATGTCCATCGTAGTATTTGCCACCCAACTGGAATTGGAATTGTGAGGTCAAATCGAAACCGAAGCCCTTGACAGCAAAACCGAAGCCACCAAAGAGTTTTGGCAATGTTGTACCACAGTCAAACTGAGTAGCTGCTGAAATCTGGTTGGTTGTAGTCAAAGAACCATCTGCATTCTCCTTATAGAAAAGTGCCATACCATTCTCCTGGTCAACACCAGCAAACTTATACATATATGCTTGATAAAGAGAGCCACCTTCACGATAGATACGAATACCATTGCGGATACCCTTCTCTCGAACGCTTGCATCAAGCTTCTTGATCTCGTTCTTGTAGTGAGTCAAGTTAAGGTTGAGATCAACTTCTACACCATGATTCTTATAAACGATGCCATTCAAATCAACTTCGATACCATTGTTAAGAACTTCACCTACGTTAACTGGATATTCGCCTGTAGAAATACCAGAAGAAGTTGGAACTGGCTTGTAGTACAACAGATCACTTGTCAAACGAGAGAAGTACTCGACGGTACCATTCAAACGACCTTTGAACATACCAAAATCAATACCAGCATTGAATGCTTTCGAGGTTTCCCAAGTCAAATCATCATTTCCTTGCTGTCTCAATTTCTTACTGTATGACCAAGTTCCATTAGGATTCTTAGAACCCTTAATATCATACATAGTTGCATAAGGATAATAAGATTCATAGCCATCTGAGTCCAAAAGATTATCGTTACCCTGAACACCATAACTAGCCTTCAACTTCAATTCGTCGATCCAATCAAGGTCCGCCATGAAGGCCTCCTTGTTCAAAAGCCAAGCGGCACCAGCAGAACCGAAGTTACCCCATTGATGACCAGGAGCGAAACGGCTCGAAGCATCACGACGGAATGAACCTGAAAGGAAGTACTTTTCATTATAGTTGTACTGAACACGACCGATAATGCCCTCTGTCATGTAGTTCTCAGTATAAGAATCAGCAGAGAGGCCTTCATCTGTTGTACCAGTAGCGTTGCCCAACTCTCCAACAAATGGATTATAGAGCTGAGTATTATAGCCCTCCAGATACTGATCCTTTATTTGGTACTGTTCGTAGCCGACCATAACATCGATATTATTCTTCTCTGCCAATGTTATCTGATAGTTGGCAATATATTGAGAATTGATATCGAAAGAGCGCGTATGAGTTACATAAGCACCACCATCGGTACCAGAATTAGAACCAAAGCGACTATACAAACGATTATAACGCTTGTTAAAAACATTCATACCCAAATTAGCGGTCAAAGTAAGGCCCTTCACAGGAGTAAGTACCAAACCCCACTTTCCTGTAATGTTGTCACGATAGCTCTTACGAGAATCAACTTCGTTATCACGAACTGCATTACCTACAACAGAAGGACGCTTCTGGTTTGTCTGGTTTGAATCATAGATTGTACGACCATTTTCTTTCTTAATAGAACCATCTGCATTTCGAACATACAATGGATAAATAGGACCCATATCGTTGGTAATGTAGAAGAGGTTACCAGATGAACCCCATGAACTAGCATCATAACCTGGCTGCTCAGAATTGGTATGTGAATAGTTCAAACTTGAAGTGAAACGCAACCAGCTCTTAGCCTGATATTCTACGTTTGAACGTGCAGTGTAACGACGAGTATTAGAATTTTTAACAATACCACCATCATCAAGGAAACCAAGGCCAAGATAAGTGCTGATCTTATCAGTACCTCCACTAACACTGAAATTATACTCCTGACGGAATGAGTTATGGAATGTTTCATCATACCAGTCATCTGGAGTATAATAATAAGTACCATCACTATAACCTAATTTAGCATTAGGATTAAGTTTACCATTAGAACCAATCAAGGTTTGACCTGTAGGAACAGTATAAACCTGATAACCGACACCACCATTATTAGCATCAAGAAGGTTCTTCTGTGCAATAGCGTATGCCTTAGCAGAACTTTCTCCTGCATATAACTGAGTATTATAAATACGAGCGTAAACTGCCTCATAATACTCTCCAGGTGCTGTTACAATGTCATATTGTGGAATCAAACGGGAATTTGAACCAAACTTAGCATCGAATCGAACCTTGGCTTCTCCTGACTTACCCTTCTTGGTGGTAATCAAGATAACACCATTTGCACCACGAGCACCATAAATAGCATTTGCAGCAGCATCCTTAAGAACGGTCATGCTCTCAACATCCTGAGGGTTGATAGAAGAGATTGAACCAGAATATGGCATACCATCAACAATGTAAAGAGGTGTATTGCTGGCACTCATTGAACCAATACCACGAATACGAATCTTAGGATTGTTATCGGCAGGGTCACCATTGGTAGTCATCAACTGAACACCAGCTGTTGCACCAGCCAAAGAATTGGTAACGTTTGTACTGACATGGCTTTCAATAGCGTCCGCCTTTAACTGCTTAGCCGAACCTGTAAATGAAGACTTCTTGGCCGTACCATAAGCAACAACCATAACTTCATCAAGAACCTCATCATTATTCGAAAGAACAATCTTGAGTTTCTTACCTGGAGTAATGCCCACCTGAAGAGACTCCATACCAATATAAGAAATGGTAAGACTCTTGTCTGAGCTTGAAACTTTTACAGAGAACTCACCATTGGCATCTGTGACAGTACCATTTGTAGTACCATCAACTTTTACACTAGCACCAATGATTGGCTCTCCATCTTCTGCAGAGATGACACGGCCAGTTTGAACTGTACCTTGCGCCATCAACATCGTAACACCCATAGTAAGGCATACGATCAAAGAAAGGAGTTTTCTCATAAATTGAAACAATTAGTTAATATAAAATAAATTCTCGGTTTACCCAATGAATACACACCCAACAATATATATTTAAACAAGTGCACACAAATATACTTATAGAAATACTCAGTTAGGACGTGCAAATATAGCGAAAATATAAGTATTCGACAACATTTTTTAAGAAAAAGTCAAGAAATTGTCTAGATTTTTAACAAAAAGCACATATTTTTGCAAAACAATTATCAATTATTGATTAGCAAATGCACAAAAATATGCAATTCAATAATCATATACGCATATTGTAAATAGCTCCAAGAATTATACAAATCATTTATTAAAGAAAAATACTTGGCTAAAAGCAACACTATACAAAAAAGTCCCGAGAAGACTCTCGAGGCTTTGTAAGGTGGCCGCTTCATTACATCTTTTCATATGTTGGAAGCATCCACCAATAAAAAAAAGAGATTCGAACTAAAACTGTTCGAATCTCCTGTAAGGTGGCCGCTTCCTACTCTCCCGCGTTGGCAGTACCATCGGCGTTGC
>JAKSLP010000073.1 GCA_024401115.1 Bacteroidaceae bacterium
ATTCCAGTCGGTATTCCTGATCATATTGGTGAAATCAAGAAAATCGGAAATGATTTTATACAGTAAAGAGTATGAAGATGAATTGGATTTATAGATTAATATGTTCTGTATTACTGACCACATATTTCGCAGTTCCGAATATGTATTCTTTTACATATGATTTCGAATGGAATGAAGTTCTATATCAAACACAAGGAAACTCATTGATGTTGTATACCCCTAAGGGTACTCAGTATCAAGTAGTTGAAATGGGTGAGGCATTTTCGACATATTTGATTTATGAAATTAATTCCTATTACAGCTATAGGTATCCTCAAGCAACCAGACTTGGTGATACCACAACCCATTATAATTGCCGGGGCTATGCCTGGGTTATGTCGGAGGGAGGACCTACATGTTGGGGGTACCTGAATGTTTCTCCTAATTGGACGGACGGCAGTTATGTTACAACATCATCCACGCTTGCCGACAAAGTGGAGTATATCGTAAATGGAGAACATATTCATTCTGCCATACCATCATCCATGTCAGGTAAGTATGAATCGAAATGGGGGTATGGTCCTTTGATGAGGCATGCTCTAAACTACACACCCTATTCCGGCAGTACATACATATATTACAAGCATGCGGCACCTACATTGAGTGGGACGAATATGATTGGAGGATCGGAAACAGGTACATACACACTTTCCTGTAAGCCACAATACCAAAATGTGATTTGGTCGTATGACACTTCACTGCTTACACAAACTGCTACCACTGACCGTTCAATAACATTGCGTCCCAGAACGACAACGACAGCAGGTGATGCCACGCTTACTGCTAGAATCTACGATGCATCGGGCACATTGAAGGAAACAGTTAATTATTACATAGGTGTGGGCGGCCCCCATTATAGGGACGTTTCTATTGTTGTTAAACGCTCCTCTGATGGAACTACAGTTTACCCGTCCGGAACAGGACTTTCTCCAAATTCATATTATTACGCTTATTTGTCAGGAGCTTCAGCTTGTAGCAGTATAACATGGTCTCCGGATTCTCATCTCCAGAACTTACAGAGTAATAATGACATGATGTATTTCAAGACAGATTCACAGGGATGGGGAATGTTAGAAGTCTATGGTACTGTCAGCAGGTACGGGATCAGTAAAAGACTATCGGGTGTAACTCTTTATGGAGGGTATTAAAATCTTTCCATCAGAAACTTAGTAGTGCGTTAGGGACAGATTCTGAATCTATTTTCATGTGTCAGGAGTCTGTCCCTAATCCATTTTTTGCGACTGCTTCAAGGCGACATTGTCTGCAGAGACGGTTAACCCTGGAGAGAGTGCAGAGATTCAGATTGAGTTCACTCCTGAAGAGACCGGAGAGTTTTTCAAGGATGTGTACATTTATTGCAACGCAGAGGATTCTCCTGTCTGTATTCAGATTCATGGGAATATAAAAAATAATATCTACAAACATTAAAAAAAAGAGCTATGAAGAAATTATTATTTTCAGCTGCGTTATTATTTGCAGCAGTAGCAGGCTACAACTGCTACAACAATGGGAGTGCTAGTGATGATGAGATGACAGACCTGATGAAGGCCAATCTGGAAGCATTGGCGGAACGCATTCCCGATTGTACCAGTGTGTGCCATCAATATAACGGTTGGATGTGTACACGTACCTACAAGGGTGTGACCTCCACTTGTGTGAATTTTCGAAAAGATGTTTAGCAAAATGAACAGTAAGTACTTACTGCCAATACTTGCCCTGGCATTTTCTGCCTGCTCATCCGACAAGGCAGCCTTTGAGGGTGCGGAAACGCTTACCTGGGCAGATTTCCCCAGTCAGCAGGAACTGCACGGGCGTATACTGTTTGAGGATGAGGTAATAATGCCTTTTGGCATTCAGGTGTACGACTCGCTATTGGTATCGTTGGAATATGAGAATGAACAGTTCTGCCAGTTGCTCAATCTGAACACCCAGCAGAAGATAGGTGACCGGCTGAGTGAGGGCGGAGGACCGGACGATGCCGTGATGCCGATGATTGTGTATAATGACCAGCAGGCGGTACAGTTTAATGACATGGCACGGGGCACCATATTGACTTATGAATTGGCAGACTTCATCAGCCAGCCAACAGTGAAACCGGCAGCAGTTCTCAAGCTTCAGGCAGAGGGTATATTGAATGTCGTGCCGGTGAATAAGGGCTACGTGGCTTCCCGGCATGGACAGAAGAACCAGTTGTGCCTGTTCGACGAGCAGGGCAAGAAGGTAAGTGAGATGGCTCCCTATCCCAACTGTCTGGCCGAGCAGTATCCGGATCACAAGATGGCGGATGTCTATGTCATGGGATTGGCCAGCAACGGCAGCGACCGCCTTGCGATGTGTTACTACATGAACAATCTGATTGAGATTTACGACAAGGATGGAAGTAAGGTGAAGACCTGGTTCGGTCCGGAACCGCAGGTCTATACCCTGGGCGCTAAAAAAGAGCAGAATATAGACACCTACTTCAAACCTGCTCCAGCCGGTGACAGTTTCATGGTATTGTATAACGGGCGCAGAATCAGGGAAGAGGGGCATAATTCTTCCTGCACCAAACTGCTCTCTTTCTCCTGGGACGGAACTCCCGAATGTGTCTATACGCTTGATGATCCCATTTTTACCTTCTGTGTAGATGCCCAGCGTCGCAAGATTTACGGAGTGTCTGAAACACCGGAATTCCATATTGTGGAGTACGATTATTAGCAGATAAGCGATGAGAGGTGCAATGCGTAGGATTCTCCTGCCTGTGTGCAAATCCATGGGAATGTAGAGAAATAATATTATTATTAGCAAATAAAAAAAGTAGAAATGAAAAAGCTTCTTTTAAGCGCTGTAGTATTATTTGCAGCAGTAGCGGGCTACAACTGTTACAACAATTCGAGTTCATATGATGCTGAGATGTCAGAAATGGCCAAGTCGAATGTCAAAGCACTGGCCTATGAGGATGAGGGCAAGGGATGCAAGTTCAACCTGAAATCGATCTGCGAGACCTCCCATAGTGACCATTACTTATACAGAAACAGATGAGCAGGTTGCGGGTGGTTTTACTTCTGGGCATCCTGTTCCTGCTCGGGAGCTGCGGGGAAAGGAAAGACTCCGAGACGGTAAGGCTGGATTCCGGTATCGTGCTTGATTCGGAACTGCAGCTCCCCACCATCATGCAGATATACGGGGATTATCTTGCCGTAGCCGATCTGTTCAGCGAGGGGAAGATCATGAAGCTGTATGACCTGAGCTCCGGCAAGATTGTCTCTGAATTTGGCGTAAAGGGCGAGGGTCCCGGGGAGTTCCTCCATGTGTCCTCCCTTGATTTCTCCATGGAAGACGGCCAGTTGATGCTTCATGTCTTGGATCCAGTCAGGAGCCTGCTTGCCACCTACAGGGTTTCGGAACTGGAGAAAGGCATTGCCGACGGCAATATCCGCAAGGTCAGTGACGGCGGCCTCCGCCTTACAGAATTGTACAGGACGGATGGCGGCTATCTGGCAACAGGCATCTTCACACAGGGCAAGTATGCGCTGTTTGATGACTCCCTGCGTTTCTGCGGATATGAGGGGGCCTATCTTGTGAATGAGCAGGGCGTCCAGGATTCCGTCCGCCATGCCATCGCCAACAACGGCACCCTTGTTTTCAGCAAGGACAAGGGTGAATGTGCCGAGATTATCTATATGGCCTCAGTCCTGAACTTCAACAGGATGGACGGCAATCACGCAACCCGCCAGTCGGAATATGTGATAAAGCCCCTGAACTACAGGCTGGATGGCGAGGCGATAGTGAACAATGAGGTGGATGGCTACCTGTCAGGCTCCTATGGCAGGAGCCATATCTATGCCTTGTATGTGGGCGTGCCTGAATCGGACGATATAGCGACCTATGGCAACACCATTCACGTATTTTCGAGGGCCGGAGTTCTGGAAAAGAGGATGGAACTGGACAGGAGTGCCTTTCGGATATGTGTAAATGAGGACGAATCCATGCTTTATGTCCTGTCTCATGACCCGGATGCCGGAATCTGGAAGTATTCCATACGTTGAAGGAAAAAAGCAGTTCGTGAAGTTTGAGGTGAAAGGCAAGTAAGAACACGTGTATAATATTTGTGTCCCTACACCTTGCTTATCCCTCTGTCACGTCTTCTATAAGTCCTTCGCCGAAAGACTTATAGACGACTGACTGGAGACTTTTATAGATAATCATGGATTTTGCTGAATAAAAACACCTTATTCGGTACATAAAAATACAAAACTTTACAGCCTCCGTTTCAACACGATTCATATTATGTTACCTCTTACTCTAATATACAATAGCTATATCTTTGATTTACATCCGCATTAACACCGCTTGAATATAGTCTGTATATGGGGCGTTAAAAGAGCCTTGAAGCGAAGGTGAAACGGACCTAAAGCGAAGGTGAAACGGACTTAAAGCGAAGGTGGAAATTGAGTCCACTCCGGAAGAGACGGGAGAGTTTTTCAAGGATGTGTACATTTACTGCAACACGGAGGATTCTCCTGTCTGCATTCAGATTCATGGAAACATTGAATAATAAGATTAACAATTAAAATTTAAAGAACAATGAAGAGATTTATGTTATGCGCTGTAGTATTATTTGCAGCAGTAGCAGGTTATAACTGCTATAACAATTCGAGTGCTAGTGATGACGAGATGTCTGACCTGATGAAGGCTAATGTTAAGGCTTTGGCCAGCCAGCCCGACCCTTATAAGCAGAAGGTGTGGTATGTTGAACCGTTTAGTGATGGATCTGGTCATGTTTGTGTAAAAGGAGGATCTGACTCATGTCTATAAAGCGAAGTGTAATAACATTAGCTGTATTTTCCTCGTTTCTGTACTTTTGTGGCTGTGGCTCAAAACAGGATAAGGAAACTAACGAGAACAAACAACTGCCCGGCACTGTAAACTTCGGCCGTTTGAGCGATTATTCTCCGGGGATGCTGGAAATAACGGATTCATTGAGGCTTGAAGAGTCGGAAAATGTGATGTTGGGTGCTATCACTCAGTGTCAGATTGTTGAAAATAGTGTGTATCTGCTGGATTATCAGAAATCCAGAGTCCTGGCATCCTATAGTCTTGAGGACGGCAGCCTGCAGAACTATAAGGTTGCAGGAGGTGACGGTCCTGGCGAATTACTCTGGCCTTACAGCTTTGATGTGGATAACCAGAATGGATTCTTTTACATTCTGGATAAGATGCAGGGCAAGATGTTAAGGTACAGTCTGTCGGACTGGTCGTTCGTGGAGGACATTGCTCTTCCAGTGGGAGATGTCCGTTCGTTCACAGCATTGGATGATGAACGGTTTCTGTACTATGTCCATGGTCAGGCCGATGATGTGGAGGTGGGCAAGAACCAGATTGTGACAGCAGATACAAAGGGCCATTTACTGTCGGCAATGTTCCCTGATCCCGGTTCCGGAAAGATCAGTATGGGTGCCAAGGGCGTATTTAGCAAGACAGCTGAAGGCATGCTGTTTGTGCCCTATTTCTCCAATCAGGAATACCTTGTCAGCCCTGATACCATAACTTTAGCCCACACTTACGAATGGGGAAATGCCCCGATTGTTCCTTTGGATTTCTTCCCTGAGGAGATTCCTGAGACCCTTCCTTTTGTAGAACACCTGATGAATGAGAATTATGTTCGCACAGTTCAGGTGTTTCATGCCGGGAATACGGTTGCTGCATGCTATTGGATAAAGAAGCAACAGTACGTTTCTTTCTTCAACAGCCAGACAGGAAGGGCATTGAACTGCAAGGTCACTGACGAGTTTCCAGTTCCTGTAGCTGTATATGAGGATAAGATTGTGGGGGCTGTCATGGATGATGAGGGTGGCATCACCTTATATTTCTATCGTTATAAATAATGATGATTCCTTGCGTTTCAGTTTGTGAAGTTTGAGGTGAAAGGCAAGTAAGGATCTTTTGTGGATAAATACGCTTTGAGAATAGGTGCTGCACCCAAATTGATGCAGAACCTATTCATAAATAGTCCTCCCGATATTGATTTTCCTGATTTCTTTCCTTTTTCATTATCAAAATTTTGTATCTTTGCGG
>JAKSLP010000074.1 GCA_024401115.1 Bacteroidaceae bacterium
GGTCCTCGCTAACGATAATAGATGACAGATTCTACCCGTGCATCTGTAAGCGACAACCTGCTGGAATTGGGCGCCCTTAAACCGGGTATACCAGTAAAGCGGAGTGTTGAGATCAGCAATGTCGGCAGGAATGCTTTATTAATCAAAGACTTGGTAACCTCTTGCGACTGCGTCAAGGCTACATTGTCTGCAGAAACAGTTAACTCAGGGGAGAGTGCAGAGATTCAGATTGAGTTCACTCCAGAAGAAACCGGAGAGTTTTTCAAGGATGTGTACATTTACTGCAATACGGAGGATTCTCCTGTCTGTATTCAGATTCATGGAAACGTTGATGAATAATTATATTAACCATTAAAATTTAAAGAACAATGAAGAAATTCATGTTATCCGCTGTCGTATTATTTGCAGCAGTAGCAGGTTATAACTGCTATAACAATTCGAGTGCGGCTGATGATGAACTGTCAGAGTTGGCCAAGGCAAATCTTGAGGCATTGGCCAATGTAAATCTGGAACAGCCATGTTACCTTAACAATAAATCTTGGTATTGTGAGCCTAAAAATGATGGAATTATGTGTTATTGTGGCCTGGACTATGGTGAACTTTAAGTATCTGACTTTTATCATCGTATTGTTCAGTGCCCTGGTTTCATGTAAAGGCTTTGGGACAAATGCCGTATCAGAGGTTTCCCTGGTTGAGACCTCTGATACGGTATGTTTTAACATTACCCCGGATGTCAGGACCTACAACCATTCCTTTCAGGTATTTACTGATACAGACGGGAGGGAATATGCCACCTTCCTGAACCGCAGGACTGCCCAGATTTTTATGTACGACATTACCGGAGGCGAACCGGTCAAGGTGGTGAATTATCACAAAGAAGGTCCCGATGGCATTGGTGTCGTTTATTCCCATTATATGAAATCATGGAATGAGTTCTTGATTCCAGGTCAGAACCGTACTATTTATATTCTCGACAGCTGTGCTAGGATTCGTGAAAAGATGGATTTCAGTCAGGTAAAGGGTGTTACAGGCTTTGAAAGCTATGCTGACAATCCTTTCGTCATAAAGGACGATATACTTTACAGTTACCAGAGTTCTAGAAGAGGAGCAGATCACTGTCTACAAGACAGCCCTACCGAGATAGCCCTGAACCTGAAGACCAAAGAGTTTGTTCATTCGCCAAATCTGAGTTCCGATGAGATTAAGAATTATTTGATTGGAAAGAACGTGACTCAAAGCGAGGTCGGTATGATTTATAAATGCCTCAATGGCAAATCCTTGGTTTACAGTTTCGCTTACAATGAGGATCTGATTGTTATGTCCATGGACTTTAGGGATATTAGCTACAAGAAGGCTGTCAGTAAATATATCGGTCAGCTAAAAATCCCGGATTATCCGGAAAGTATGGACTTTGACGAGCGCTGCAGGCAAACCTGTACAAATCCTTATTATGGTCAGATAGTCTATGACCCTTACAGGAAATATTATTACCGCTTTGCCTATCCTAGGACGGAGTTGGAGAATCATACTGAGAGCTGGTACGACCTTACCCAGAGCGGTCGCGATGAGTTTTCCATCATCATCCTGGATGAGGACCTGAACGTGATAGGTGAGACGATGTTTCCCCGAGACCGTTTCCGCTCCAACCTCTACTTTGTATGTAAGGACGGTTTCTACATCAGCTGCAACCATTACAAGAATCCGGGATATACGGATGATGCGTTTCAATTCGTGAAGTTTGAGGTGAAAGGCAAGTAAATATACGTGTAAATTTGTCTTTATATTTTTTATTGTTTATTTTTGTACTCTAAATCAAAGACAATATTAAGATAAACGTTATGAAGAAACTGATTCTTTCGGCTGTAGTATTATTTGCAGCAGTAGAAGCATTATTTCTGTTATCTGCCTGCAACCCGTCTCAGGGCAACGGCCTGATAGTGCAGAGTTCCAGAAATAAAATAGAAGATATTTCCTCAAAGATACATGAACTGCCAACGGGAGAGATGATTATGAGTGGCAGCAGCCGGATGGGTTCGGCCGGTGACCATGTTTTCATCGTGGACTACAAGTCCCTGGACAATGCGATGCACATATTTGATGCAAGTTCTCTGCAGTACAGGAAGTCTGTTCTTCCCGTCGGCCCCGGTCCTGAAGAGATTACAAGTATTGGTGAGGTCTGCTATGATGAAGGGGGATCTAGATTTCTGGTACCCGACCATGGCAAGGAAAAGCTGTTTGTCTTTGATGAGGGCCAGCTTCTTCAGTCGGATGAGTTCTCTCCCCAAAATGAGTTCTCGTTACTGCATGAGGGATTTCCTTCCCAATTCGTTGCTTTGAACGATGATGAGGTTTTGGGCATTATGGTAATGCCAACCAGCGAATCCACCTTCAACCAATGCATGGCAAGGTATAATTTGACCAGTGGCAAATACCAGGATTATGCTATACATCCAGAGCTGGAGAAGCAGCGTCTTCATGTAGCCGTATCAAAGGAAAACAACCTGTGCGTATTGTCTTACCGCAATAGGGATTTGCTCGTTCTGACAGATTTGGATGGTGAAGTCATCAGCGAGGTTCAGGGTCCGGACTGGGGCGATGATTTCGAAAAACGGAGGACATTCGGTAATTCCGTAATTACGGGCGATTACATCATCGCCAGCTATTCCGGCAAGTCATCGGGAGCCGATGATAACCCTACGAGATTGCTGGTCTTTGATACAAAAGGCAATTACTTGAAAACACTGGAGACGGGTCAGCCGATATTGAATATCTGCTATAATGCCAAGAGTAAAAGACTCTTCATGTGCTTGAACTCTGAACCTCAGTTTGTTTATTTAGACCTCAAGGATTTGGGACTTTAATTTCCTGAATGACCCAAGAAAGGTGATAAAGGTGGGTGCCAATTTCTCATCTGAGCATCGCTATATGGAAGAGTGGGAGATTAAGGAGTAGTGTCCTGTTCTACCTTCACCATAGCTATAGGTCTCTTTCACCTTCGCTTCAGGTCTCTTTCACCATAGCTTTAAGCCCGCTTTTGCACCCTATATTTTAGCTATGTTTAAGCGGTGTTAATGCTGATAGAAATCAATGGTATAGCTATGTTATGTTAGAGTAAAGGGTAATTTATTCTGAATCTATGTTGAATGGTATAGTGTAAGCATTTACGATAAAATGTGGCAAAAAGTGCCATAAAGTGCCAGAAAAGTCCATAAAGTGCCAATGATATTAACATTATAAATAAATAATATGAAGTCTATTTTTTTCAATGGATTGAAGTTCCTGGGAACTGTAACCTTTTCCTTGTTTTTAGGTGGCTGCACTAACAACAGGCCGTCAGACACCAATTTACTTGAGGAAATAATCGTGCACGTGGGGAATGAGAGCCATCCCATCTCACTCAGCTCCATTTCGCCCTATGGCATTATCAGTTTGGAGACCACAGATTCAGCTCTGGTGGGTGAGATTTCAAAAATTGCAACTGTAGATGACGCCTTGTTTGTCTCTGACCGCTCTAAGGTGTTTCGTTTTGATACAGAGGGAAAACTTGTAAGCCTTCTCAGCAAGAAGGGCGAGGGCCCTGAGGAATATACGGGCTTAACGGATTTTGTTCCATTGAATGAGAATCAGGTGGTCATCCTGAACCGCGGACAGCAGAAATTACTGCAATACTCCATGGATGGAAGCCTGCAGAAACAGGTGAGACTGGATTACTGGATTGACCGTTTTACCCTTTCCTCTGATGGAACCGCCTATCTGTATTCCGGCAACGAGACCTCGGATTATGAGAACTCACAGCTTCACCTGATGGATTGGAATACTGGTGAAATCACCGGTCATCTGCTTCCTGTGGATGAGCCGAAATCCATGTATCTGCACGTGCACGACCGGAATCCCCTGACAGGCGGGCAGGACATCCGGTTCACCCAGACCTTTAACGATACGGTATATGCCATCAATGGTGCCTCTATCACCCCAAGATATGTCATCAACTGGGATGGCCACAATGTGCCCCGTGCCTTTTTCGACGGCGAATACGTAGACATAATGGACTTCTTCCAGAAGTTTCATCAGGATGGCACCTATGCCTATGGCATTACCCCGTTTGTGGAATCCCCAACAAATTACTGGATAGGGTATTATTACCAGAAGCAATACCATCTGGCCATTGTTGACAAGAAATCTGGCGAATGTACGATAACTGACAATCTGGTATTGGACAAAATAGCAGATATGCCGCTTAACATCGCAGAAAAACAGGTCTATGCCCTGAATGATGGAAGTCTGGTGATTCCTATCGAGGCCGGCGAGGTGCTGGAATATCTGGAGAAAGTTGAGAAGGCAAAGGCGGACGAGGTTCTGGCCCAACTGAAAATCAAGAGCGAGAACGACAATCCGTTGCTGCTGGTTATTTCTCCACGATAATGAGATACGCTTGGTTTTGCTTGCCAGTCTTCCTGATGATTTTTACCGGGTCGTGCTCCCGTTCTGGAAAGCCATCCGATGGGCAATCTTCTCCGGTGATTCCGGAACGGGAGACCATTCCGGAATGTAAGGCTGCATACCTGGAGGCCGGAGACAGGCCCGTACTGGTGGTGAATGAGGATACGCTGGCATTTGTCCGTGTACGGAAGGGATCGTTCTATATGGGGACAGAGTTTGACATGGACAATTCCGCATTTATCTGGGAAACTCCCCGGCATAGGGTTGAACTGGAGTCGGACTACTATCTTTGCGCCGTTCCTGTTCCACAATCGGTATGGTTAGCCGTTATGCGTGAGAATCCATCAGCTTTCAGTCTGGACACCCGCTGTCCTGTTGAGAATGTGAGCTTTAACGATTGCATTCGTTTTATTGATAAACTGAATGAACTTACAGGTGTTTCCTTCCGTCTCCCCACCGAGGCGGAATGGGAATTTGCAGCCAATGGCGGCAACTCATCAAGAGGTTACACATACAGCGGAGGTGAAGATTTGGATGACGTTGCATGGTATTATAACAACAGTCATGGCAGAACGCATCCCGTTGGCACCAAGTCTCCCAATGAACTGGGTCTTTACGATATGGCAGGAAACGTGTGGAACTGGTGCAGTGATAATTTTTCAAGGTATGAAGGGAACATTGAGCCTTATTCCTCTACGAACAAAGTTGTTAAAGGCAGCGGTTGGTGCAGTACGGCCAAGAGTTGCCGTGCCACCCGCCGTTATTCCTATGGCAGGAATGTCAAAAGCGATGCTATCGGCTTCCGGCTGGCAATATAGCCATGGTAGCAACAAAATAGGGACTACTGATACGGTGTGTTTTCCCAAAAAGTACACCTGACCATATGTTGTGCATTGTGTAAGACGCTGTTATTTAAAGA
>JAKSLP010000075.1 GCA_024401115.1 Bacteroidaceae bacterium
GTGGGAATGAGATTTAAAATATTGGAAATCAATAGGAGTTATTTATTGAGTGGGAATAAAAATAAGCCCCGGCATTTCGCCGGGGCTTATTTTTTGTCAACGGACAACGGAAAACAGACAACGGACTGGCTCCGCCGTTTTCATCCGCATGGCTGTCTGTTGACTGTTGACTGTTGTCTGTTGTCGTTGATTGATTCATTAAAGAATCAATCAACAAATTTCATCTCGTTGAAGAGCCAGTTGGCATGGCCGATATGCTCAATGCAGAACAGCACATAGCGGATATCCAGCTGAATGTTACGGCAGAAGTCAGGACCAAAGGCAATATCACTCATGGTACCCTCCCAAACACGGTCAAAGTTAATACCGATCAGGTTGCCGTTAGCATCGATGACAGGACTGCCCGAGTTACCACCGGTAGTATGGTTGGTAGCCAGGAAGCACACAGGCTGGTTCTCATGGCCGCCTGCAGCATAGATATCGCGCAGCGCCTGAGGAATGTTATAGTCATAGATGTTAGGATTATCCTTCTCGATGATACCGGTCAGGGTAGATACAGGCTTGTAGTAAACCGCATCCGAAGGCGAGTAGCCAGCCACCTTACCGTAAGCCACGCGCAGGGTCATGTTAGCATCTGGGTAGAACTGCTTGTCCTTGCTGTACTCCATCTGACCAGCCATGTAAGTACGCATAGCCAGGTTGATAGCGGTATTGCAATCCTTGATCACACCGTTCAGGTCCTGCTCATACCACTTGGCAAACGCCTCGGCCATCTCGATGGCAGGGTCACTGTTCACCAGGTCCTTGTCAGCCTCGGTCAGTGCCAGCACGCGCTCCTTGTTGGAAAAGATAGACTTGGTGTACAAGTCGCTTCTCCATGCCTCCACGCTGCCGTACTGTGCCATCTTCTGCTTGAAGTACTCAGGCTTGAAGTTAGCCGCAATACCCTTATCAAAGTAATTCATCACTGCATCAAAGCACTCCTCGTCGATGGTCTGGAAGTAATCCTTGAAGAAAGTCTCCACGGTAGCATCCTTACGCTTCTTGTCAGCCAGGGCAGCCTTCACGCGGGTAGCTAAGGTCAGCAGCTCGATGGTGCGTACGGTCTCGCTGTAATACTCCGATGCAATCATATAAGGATTACGCTTCTCATACAGCGCATGCAGCTCGTTCAGCACGTTCTCATATCGGGTACCCTTGGCCCACTGTGCAAATCCCTTCTCATAGGCACGCTTGGTAGCCACGGTCTTCATCTTATTGATACCCAGAGCCTCGCCCTGCCACTTCTTCCAGCTGTTCGATACACCCTGAGCCTTCGATGCATACTGCAGTCTCACCTTAGCGCTCTGCTCCTGATACTTCTTGAAGATATCCAGGCGCTGGGTGCGGATAGCAATCTTGGCAGGATCCGAAACCTCGGCAATGTAGCTCACCTCATCGCTGGTAATATACTCCTTGGTACTGCCAGGGAAACCATAGATAAAGGTAAAGTCACCCTCCTTAACGCCGCCGCGGTTAATCTTGAACGACTTCTTAGGCGCATAAGGGCGGTTGTCAGCGCTGTATGCAGCAGGGTTGTTATCCTTATCCGCATAGATACGGAACATCGAGAAGTCACCGGTATGGCGAGGCCACATCCAGTTGTCCGTGTCACCGCCAAACTTACCGATAGAAGAAGGAGGCGCACCCACAAAGCGGATATCGCTGAAAGTACGGTACACAAACAGGAAGTACTGGTTGCCGTAGAACATAGCGTTCACCTGTGCACGGATGCCAGGGCCCGCATTCTTGGTAGCCTTCTCCACCACAGCCTTGGTATTCTTCTCCACCAGGGCAATGCGCTCGGTCTCGGTCATCTTCTCCTTATACCCCTTCAGGATATCAGCGGTAACGTCCTGCATGTAATCCAGGAAGCTCACGGTCAGTCCCGGACAAGGCAGCTCCTCCTTCTGGCTCATGGCCCAGTAGCCGTCAGTCAGGTAGTCGTGCTCCACGCTACTCAGCTTCTGGATGTTACCATAGCCGCAGTGATGGTTGGTGAACAACAGTCCCTGGTCAGAAACCAGCTCGCCGGTACAACCGCCGCCAAAGTTCATGACGGCATCCTTCAGCGAGGCCTTGTTGATGCTGTAGATATCCTCGGCCGAGAGTTTGAAACCCTTAGCCTGCATGTCGCCGATGCGCTGCTGGATGAGCAGCGGCAGCCACATACCCTCATCCGCCTTCATAGGCAGGATGGAAGCCGCCAGAGCGGCCAGCAAGATCAGTGTCTTTTTCATTTACAAAATAATCGCGATTATAAAATACTAACCCACAAAGGAACACATTTTCTATGTTTTGTGCAAGTTTGAGCCGCAGATTTGTTAACTTTGCGTCAAATTTTTGAACCGATATGTACCGCATCACCCCATTATTGGATGTACACACCCACACGCTGGCCAGCGGCCATGCGTTCAGCACCCTTCAGGAGATGGTTCAGGCAGCCGCGCAGAAAGGCCTTCAGTACCTGGGCATCACCGAGCATGCCCCCGGCATAGAGGGCACCTGCAGTCCCATCCTGTTCCGCAACATGCACGTCATTCCCCGCTATGTGGACGGCGTTCACCTGCTGATGGGAGCCGAGCTGGACATATTGGACTACGAGGGCAACCTGGACCTGAACGAGGGTTATTACCGCCGTATGGACATCCGCATAGCCGGCATCCACAGCCTGTGCTGGAAGGGAGGCACCCGCGAGCAGAACACCCAGGGCATGATCCGTGCCATTCAGAACCCCTGGGTGAATGTCATCAGCCATCCCGGTGACGGCACTGCCGAGCTGGATTTCGAGCCCATTGTCCGTGCCGCAGCCGATGCCCACACCCTGTTGGAGATCAACAGCTCCAGCCTGAAACCCTGCCGCCACAAGTACGAGGCGCGGGACAACAACTTAGAGATTTTAAGACTGAGCAAGCAGTTGGATATTCCAATTATATTGGGCAGCGATGCCCATGTCAGCTACTCCGTAGCCGATTACCAGTACGCCCTTCCACTCCTCGAAGAGGTGGATTTCCCACTGGAACTGGTGGTGAACGATAAACCCGATATGTTCTTTGAGTATACCGGGCTTAGCGTGCCGGAAGACTAAAGAAGCAGCCTGTCGAGTGCTGCTTCTTTGTGTTTACAGGATTCCGTAGGCAGTTAGGACTCCCGTGAGTGCCGTGAGCAGCGCATTAATAATGATGCTCCATTTATTACCCGTATTCATAGCAGTTGAGTTTTTAGTTTTTGTCACATCCTTCGCTCTGCTCAGGATGACAGACAATATTTCTTATCCTGATTTTGGTCTTAACTTGCGACCGGCGCCTGCCTCAATTTATGACCGCCCTCGGGCATAAGTAGCGTCCTTTTTCAAAGACATTGCAAAGTTACGGCTTTTGCCCTGCGCATGCAATACTTGTCCCCCCACTTGCGTGTATGTTGTCCCCCTAGTTTGAGTCTGCCATTGGCTCGCGCACTAATTGAGATCTGAGATTTGAGATAGAGATGAAGACACGCAAAAATCTCAAATCTCAAATCTCAGTTACAAATTTTGTGATAGGAGTTATATCTTGATATCCCTGGTATCTAAAGTTTATTTATATATATAAATAAAAATATATCTACTACTCTATATACCTTTAATGACAGAAAAGAGAAGTATCATTGACTCGTTGATTTTTCGGTTGCAATTGAGATTTGAGATTTGAGACGAAATCAGCAAGGAGGTCAAAATACATATCCCATCACACTTTTTTTGATATTTCCTAATAAATTGTATTTTTGGGTATTCCGAGTGGAGTTGCCCTTTTTCGTTGGTGCACATGAATTATGCGCCTATTGCACTCCGAACTTTCTGCAGTTCCTTTGCACTCGTAATCAGTTGGCAACATGCCGCTGGGGTACAGCAATGCCAGTAAGGCGGTGATGGTTCATGTGGACGAGGATGACAAGGTGACACTTATGGTGGAAGCACATTCCCAAAATGGGAATCTGTCTTAGACAAAAACCACCTTCATCAACGAGTCAGGCCTTTACGCTCTCATTCTGAGCAGCAGAGACCTAAGGTGCTTAAAGTATGACTCCTCGCGAGGAAAGATTCTTCGCTACGCTCAGAATGACATTACTTTTGGGCATTCGTTCGGAATAACAAACTATCGAATGACAAAATGTATCTCAAATCTCAAATCTCAATTAGAAAAATGGAAAAATTAATATTGAGACTGAAACGCATCCGCATCATTAAAGCCCGTCAACGAGGCAGTAAAACCTTCCTCGTGGTGGAATAATCATCCATAAATATCACCGGGGACAAATCCTCTGTTACGCTATCGCATGACAGGGCAGTCCCCGGTGAATATCAAAAAAGAACGAAATGCTTATTTACGCTCCTCCATGTCGCAGTAAAGCTTGAAGAAGGTATTGTTGATGGCATCACGGATACGGCGGTATTCGTTCAGACGGAACTCGTAGGTGCCCTCGGTAACCTTTGAAGGATCCTCAAAACTGATGTGCAGACGGTGCTTGACATTACCGCGGAACACCGGGCAGGTCTCGTTGGCATGATCACAGACGGTAATCACATAATCCCAGTCCTCATCCATATACT
>JAKSLP010000076.1 GCA_024401115.1 Bacteroidaceae bacterium
GCGCCTACATCACCCCCGTCCCCGGCGGCGTTGGTCCCATGACCATCTGCATGCTGATGCAGAACACCCTACAGGCGTACGAGCAACACAGCAAGATGTGATACTTACTAGGCAACAAGTACTAATCGATAAATAGGATCACATGAAGAAAACCGTACTTTTCCTCATTTTATCGGTGTTAGGATTCTGTAATCTTTGCGCCGAAGACCACATCAAAGGCATCATCGCGACATACGATGGTGCCGAGACAAGCTACAAACTCGAGGAGTTCCCAACTGTAAAGTACCTCGATATTGAAGACACGCATTATGCTGCCCTGTACCTTAACAAGCAGACTGAGCCCTCCCTTATTGTTCCACTTGCAGAAGGCAAGAAACTCGTCATCACCTATGGTGAATACACGCCAGAGGAAGTAGACGGCATAACTTCTACCAAGGCATCCATCACTGAGCGCCAAGGCAAGAAATACATCAAGGGTGGCAAACTCGTGATTGTTGCCAAAGATGGCAGGAAGTACGACGTTAAAGGCGAGGAGCTAAAATAGCCACAAATCTTAGGGGACAAAAAGTCAACAATAAATAGTAAGATTATGAAAAAGATAATATTTGCATTTATTGCATTGATATGCAGTACAAGCATTAGTGCACAGGTCATGAAAATCATGAAAAATGGCCAAGTAATAGCTACCTACTCTGCCAGGCAGGCCGACGAAGTGGTGTTTGAAGACGCACCAGAGTCATTGCCTACTGCCTCTGACATCTTCAACTATGGAGCCGTCATAGACATCAGGTTCACAGGTCCTGACGGTAACGACTATCATGTGGGATTTACAAACGACAACGGCATATACCGTTCCGATTACCTTATTGTAAACGGTGTAGATTTCACTTCAGAGATAAAAGGCAGGTTCTCTGCCTCCAAGCAAAATGACATCATTGAATTCCAATTGGGTAATGTGTCGTTAATAATTGACACAAAGGAAAATACCTATACCGGCAGCAGTGGATTGATACTACTTAATTTAACCGTAGATGGTTTTGACATCACCAGTCAGCTGACAGAGAATGTTCCTCCAACTGCCAGCGACGCATTTGTCGACGGCACCCAACTGTGTGTAAAATGCTCGGATCCTGAAGGCGTTAACTACGAAGTGTTCTATGTGAATCAAAAGGGCATATTCATCCTAACCAAAGTGAATGCCAATGGTATGGATGTGACATCCGTCGTAAAAGACCAGTGTTCCGCATTCATGCAGGGTGAGATTCTTGAGATCAAGATTGGTCGTGTCAGCATTAGCGTAAACACCAAAGACAACACCTACACCTGCACCACCGATTTCACTCTTACGGGATTCATTATCAACGACACGGACCTCATTGATGAGTTGACGAACGTCACACCACACAAAATTACGGCTAAGGACATACTGGATGACGGCACAAAAGCCAGCATAAAGCTAAAGGACCTGTTTGATCATTACTACGAAATATTCATGGAGAACAGCAACGGAGATCTGACAATCACCCAGATCAACGCCGACGACAACGATATGACCCAGATGCTATCAAGTCAGTGTTCCGCACGATTGCAAGGAGATGTTCTTGAGGTTACCATTGGAAGTGAGACGTTTAGCCTAAACACTTACAACAACCGGTACAAGTGCAGTAATTTGCTGACATTGATCAACATGATAGTCAATGACGAAGACATCTCCGAACAGCTGATTTTTGAGACGGAATAAACAGCCTCCAATAAAATCCAACTAACAAAGCGACCCGCATTTCTGCGGGCCGCTTTTCATTTATAAAGATTGGCCTATTATTTCCTAACATCACATACACGTCCCACAAACAGCAATGTCCCATCCTGACTGTTTCTGACAACAAAGAGGAAAGGACGATTCATGTGAAAATCATATACTTCCTGCTCATGCTTCTCACCATCGGAGGTATCCATATGCATGGTAACAGCGGCTGCTGCCGTTCCCTCTTCGGTAAATTCAAGACAAGCGTGCTGAAGTATTTCGCCCACAGGAGCCTCTCCACCAGGACTAAAGCGGGTATAAGACGATCTTGTCAAAAGCGCAGACAAACCATTTGACCGTACACAGTCATTCAGAGAAAGGAGATTGTAAATCCTCAGCTTGGGCAAAAGAACATCAACCTTAACGTCCCTGCACTTGTCTACAGTAGCATCCAGTTCGCCAAGCATGTTCCCGGTTAAACTATTCATTTCGTCTGGCAAAAGAAAAACCACTTCATATTGCCCATCATAACCAAGAGGCATGCGAAGCAACTTCCCAGATTCTGTCTGAGCATACGCGAACATCTGCGTCTGATGCATCATGTCAACTTCGCTCTCACTGCCATCTATGTTGGTGAATTTCTGCCTGCTGGTCTTGAAATCCATAAACGGGGAAGTCCAGCCTGCCTTCATATAGACAATGTTCATCAGGTTGGTCCGCCAGTTCACACACCCTTCACCTGCCACATTGCGTATAAGTCCGTTCGTCTGTTTCTCTACCCACTGGTTTACGGTTTTCGAACTTTCACTTGAACTGCAATCAATGGCCTGGGTCTCTGCATCATAGAAATTTTTCAGCACGGAAACATAACTTGAATAGACCGGTATGCTATAGTCAACCCAAAGTTTATTGGCCGTTTGCAGTACAACGGATTTATCCAAAGCCGCCTGTTTATTCAGCGATTTCCTGATCACCGCATTCATGGCGTCCAGGTCCTGGGATTCCAAACCATACTGTCCAAACACATCCTCAAGGGCTTCGTCCTTCACGGCATTTATGCCCATTGCAAGGACATGGTCTAAACTATATGGGGAGAAAACCAGATTTTTCCCATCGTTTGCTTTCAAGACAGAAGAACTTATCCTGGCATCCATTCTCCTCAAACTTTCAGAAACCTCCAACTCTCTTTGGCTCAATGGGGCTTCGTACAAAGAGGCATCGAAAGCGGGTATGTCGTTTTCCACAATCTGAAGGTGACGAACCTCATCTTCATCTTCTCTCTCTGCAATTTCGTTTTCGTCAGTTCTTTCCAGAGTGTTTTCAATCGCATCTGCACATCCTGTCAGGGCCAGAAAGACAACTGCCGAAAGAAACAAGGCGCTTTTCTTATGCATAATAATTATCGATTTCACAGGTTTGACAAAATATCTTTAGTTATTAAAACTCTGCAAACCTAAAAAAAAAAAAACGAAACGAGCAAACATTCTTCGATTTTTTCGCACATAACATCCATAAATGGAAGGACATACGGTAGAAATCAACTTTTGGTAATGGTTAAAAAGGGGGGCACATTATCATCCTGCTATGGGGGACTATATCGTTACCTCAGCCTTCAGGGGCAGTTCCTCCGACGATCCACCGATGTAGATCACCACCTTACCCTTCTCCACGTTCCAGGCATGCTGGAAGTCATTCCAGTGACGAAGGTTCTCCATGGG
>JAKSLP010000077.1 GCA_024401115.1 Bacteroidaceae bacterium
TGGCAAATATTGAAAGAAAGAAAAGGCTCAGCGACAAATGAGTATTGGGGACGCTTCTTATTCGTTAAGGAGTGTCCCTATTTGTGATTGGCGCAAATGCAGTAGTATTAATGGATTACAGATACAAAATGAATTTTGTGAAGATGGTATTGTCAATTGGAAGAAAGTGACAGAAGTGTCAGCTATACAAGTTGTTATTATATATGATATATTACAATAATCCTGAAGGAATTATGGTGTTATGTAAGGCTAGTGATAGGTATTTGAATATTCCGCACTACTTTGAGCCACCTGTCCGGAGTTTGAGAGCCACCCTTCCGTTAAGGACAGAGCCACCCTTCCGGTAATTACGGAGCCACCTGCCCCGATTACATATATTCCTTTATACTGTATTCATACGCCATTGGCGTAAATACATATAAAGGAGGTCATCACTATGACCAAGTATCGTGAAATCCTCAGACTATCCAGTCTGGGATTCAGCGAAAGAAGCATTGCGCTCAGCTGCAGTGTTTCACGCAACACGGTCACAAAGGTTCTAAAAGCTGCATCAGAAAAGGATATTTCCTGGCCGCTTGACGAATCTCAGACCGACAAAGTATTGGAAACAGTGCTGTTTCCAAAAGATATTTCCAAAGAGAAAACGGATCGACCAATGCCAGACTTTGCGTATATACGTAAAGAACTCCTTCGCAATGGGGTATCCAAAAAACTTCTTTGGACAGAGTATTGTGAAACGTGCCACATGGATGGTAAAGAACCACTCATGTACTCTCAGTTCTGCTACTACATCCAGCAGGATGAGGAAAAACGACGTGCTACCATGCACATCCCAAGAAAACCTGGGGAGCAAGTAGAAGTCGATTGGGCCGGAGATCCGGCTCATATCATAGATCCTGATACCGGTGTTATTACCGATGCATGGATCTTTGTAGGTGCATTCTCCTACAGCCAGTATGCCTATGCTGAAGCCTTTATAAACGAAAAGCAGAAAGCATGGATTACAGCAAATATTCACATGCTTGAGTACTTCGGTGGCGTTCCAAGAATTATTGTTCCTGACAACTGCACCACTGCCGTAAATCATCAGCAAAGCGACTGGTACACCCCAAAACTTAATACTGTCTACCATGAAATGGCGGAGCACTATAGTGTAGCCATTATTCCGGCAAGAGTCCGTAAGCCCAAAGATAAACCAGGAGCTGAAGGAAATGTCGGAAATATTTCCACCTGGATCACAGCAGCACTTCGTAACGAACAGTTCTTCTCGTTATCAGAACTGAATCAGGCTATCCGAAAGAAGCTTGAAGCTTATAACGCTCGTGATTTCCAGAAAAAAGAAGGTAGCAGGCTTAAGTTGTTTCTTGGGGAAGAAAAGCCACTACTGGCGTCACTGCCTGCTACCCGTTTTGAAATGTGCGAGTGGAAAGAAGCCACCGTACAGTTCAATTATCACATCGCAGTAGACAAGATGTTCTACTCCGTGCCTCATCAGTATATCAAAGATAAGGTCGATGTGCGAATAACAGACACAACTATTGAAATTTTTTATCATAACGATCGCATTGCTTCACATAAGCGAATCTATGGCAGACCTGGACAATACTCCACAGTTACTGCACACATGCCAGAGGACCATCAGAAATATCTGGAATGGAACGGTGATAGATTCCGCAAATGGGCAGATTCAATCGGTATAAACACAGCTAAAGTAATAAACGGTTTCCTTACCTCTGGGAGGGTTGAACAACAATCCTACCGAGCTTGTATGGGCCTTCTGAAACTCGCCGAAAAACATACTCCTCAGAAACTTGAGGCGGCGTGTACAAAGGCACTTCAGTATAGCTCATCACCCAGCTACAAAAGTATTAAGAACCTTCTAACCAACCTTAATGGGCAACCATCTGATACAGATGTTGGCCAAGAAAAGAAGGCAAACAATTATGGCATTACAAGAGGTGCCAGATACTACGGAGGAAACCATAATGATTAATTCAAGTACTAAAAATAAACTTATCGAGATGCATTTATCAGCAATGGCTGATGCATTCGTGCTACAGGAAAATGACCCTTCAATGAAAGAAATCAGCTTTGAGGACCGTTTTGGAATCCTGGTTGATGCTGAATACACAACCAGGAAAAACAATCGCTATAAGCGTCTCATCAAAAAAGCTGAGTTAGAACAGCCTGACGCAAGTATTGCAGGTATTGACTATCACTCAGGTCGTAAACTCAATCGTGACCTTATAAATCGATTGGCGACCTGTGAGTACATCACAGATTTTAGGAACATTTTCATTACCGGTGCTACTGGTAGTGGTAAGACTTATCTTGCCTGTGCCTTTGGATTGGCTGCTTGTAAGAAATACTACGCAACCAAGTTCGTCCGTATGCCGGATATGTTGCTTGAACTACAGGCTGCCCGTGAAAATGGAAGTTTTTCTAAAGCACTTACCAAGTACACAAAGCCGGTGCTTCTCATCATTGATGAATGGCTCCTAATTAAACTAAACGATCAGGAAATTCGAAATCTCTTTGAGGTAATCAGTAAAAGACGGAAGCATTCTTCTACAATCTTTTGCTCTCAATTCCTTGAAGCAGGCTGGTATGAGCAACTTGGCGGTGAAGGTACATTAGCAGATGCTATTATGGACAGAATCAGCTACGATTCTTACAAAATCAACATCACCAGTATCGATCCTTCCAAAGACATTTCTATGAGAGAAGTGTATGGTTTGGATCCGGCTGAGGCTCAATAATCATTAGCGATAATGATTCAAAAAGGTGGCTCTCCCCTGTTCGGACAAGTGGCTCTCGCCACACCGGACAGGCGGCTCCGCCGCACAAGAATATTCAAATAAACAAATAACTTACTCCAAGGCTAATCAACATTGGCCAATGCGCATTTTCATTATGTCTCATCAGCATATATCCAACTATCGCACCAATCAGACACACAATCACCACTCCTGTAATAAGCGGCGTAGGCAAAACACGCCCTCTTGCATACAGAATCGACGCAGCCTGCTAAATACGCTTGAACGGACCGCCCGTCTTGCTTCAGCTGTGCGGGCGGTTC
>JAKSLP010000078.1 GCA_024401115.1 Bacteroidaceae bacterium
TTACGTACAAAACGCCGTGGCGACGGACGATTTTGCAATCTGGAGTGCGCTTTTTGAGCGATGCTTTTACTTTCATATCGTTGTAAGATTATTATTTATATCGGAATGCGATTCTGCCCTTAGACAAGTCATAAGGAGACATTTCAACTCTCACCTTATCACCTGGTAAAATTTTAATATAATGCATACGCATCTTACCAGAAATGTGAGCTGTAATCTCATGACCGTTTTCGAGCTCTACACGGAACATTGCGTTAGACAAAGCTTCTACAATAGTACCGTCTTGTTCGATTGCTGCCTGTTTAGCCATTACTTATTAATTTTGATGATTAGATAAATCTGTCACCGAGAACCTCTTTAACATAATCAAAAGTAGAGAGGATTTCAGTATGATCTTCACGAATAGCGACACAATGTTCATAATGTGCTGAAACGGAATGATCACGAGTTCGGATAGTCCAACCGTTACGGTCAATAGTAACATTCTTGGAACCCATATTGATCATAGGCTCAATGCAAATGCACATACCTGGACGGAGCAAAGGACCAACACCGCGACGACCATAATTAGGAACATCCGGATCTTCATGAAGTTTTCGGCCAATTCCATGTCCAGTCAACTCACGAACTACGCCATAACCACGTCGCTCACAAAAATCCTGAACAGCGAAGCCGATATGTCCAACACGGTTGCCTGCTTTTGCCTGTTCAACTCCAAGCATCAAAGATTCCTTGGTAGTCTTTAATAACTGAACAACTTTTTCGTCAACGTCACCAACCATAAAAGTATAGCAACTATCGCCATTAAAGCCATTCAAAACAGCACCACAGTCCAAACCTACAATATCGCCATCCTTCAAGACATAATCAGAAGGGAAGCCATGGACCACTTCATCGTTCACCTCAATGCATAAAGTACCAGGAAAGCCTTCATAGCCCTTAAACCCTGGAACTCCACCATGATCTCTAATGAATTGCTCGGCAATCTCATCGAGGCGTTTGGTAGAAATTCCTGGCTGGACCCACTTGGCCATTTCACCAAGTGTCTGTCCAACCAGTATATTAGCCTGACGCATCAATTCGATTTCCTCGTCAGTTTTCAGAAATATCATTCCTCAAAAATTAATAAGCGGCGACTGAACCAGTACGGCCCTTAATTTTACCAGACTCCATCAAACCATCATAGTGATGCATCATCAAGTGTGACTCAATCTGCTGAAGAGTATCGAGAACAACACCAACAAGAATCAACAAAGATGTACCTCCGAAGAACTGAGCAAACTGAACGCTTACTCCAAAAACTCGAGCAATTGAAGGCAAAATTGCCACAATAGCCAAGAAGATAGAACCAGGGAGAGTGATACGAGTCATAATAGTATCAAGGAAATCAGCAGTAGCCTTACCTGGCTTGACACCAGGAATAAAGCCGTTCTGTGACTTCATTGCCTCAGACATCTGAACCGGATTCATTGTGATAGCAGTATAGAAATAAGTAAACACAATGATCAGGAAAGCGATAACACAGTTATAAGCAAAGCTGTCTGGACGAGTGAATGCGCTGAAGAAACCATCGTTAGAAGATGTATAACCAGCAAACATCATAGGTACAAACATGATAGCCTGAGCAAAGATGATAGGCATAACACCAGCAGCATTAACCTTGAGAGGAATGTACTGACGAACACCACCAAACTGAGCAGGACGACCACCTACACTGCGGATCTGCTTAGCATACTGAACAGGCACCTTACGGGTACCCTGAACAAGCATAATGCTGAGAGAGATGACAACGAGAAGGAAGAAAATTTCCAAAAGGAACATTACAAGACCACCGGCACCATTCTGACAATTGCCTAACTCAACACCCAAAGCCTGTGGAAGGCGGGCGATGATACCAATCATAATCAAGAATGAAATACCATTACCAATACCCTTGTCGGTGATACGTTCGCCAAGCCACATCACAAACATAGAACCAGCGGTAAGAATAACAATGCTGGAAGCTTTGAACCAGAAAGTCATATCTACCAAACCAGGATGCTGTGAGCTAAAGCTTGACAAGTAAGCCCAACTCTGGAAAATCAGAATAAGGACAGTCAACTGACGAGTCCACTGATTGATCTTGTTATGTCCACTCTCGCCATCACGAGCCACCTTCTGAATAGCTGGTACAACCATTGTCAGAAGCTGGATGACAATCGAAGCAGAAATATAAGGCATGATACCCAGAGCGAAGATTGAGGCATTCGAGAAAGCACCACCAGAGAACATATCAAGGAGTGCTAACAAACCATCGCTAGGAGAATTACTTTCCAATACGCTAGCAGGAATACCAGGAAGGATAATAGAACATCCTAAACGATAAACAGCGCAAAGACCTACAGTCCAAAGAATGCGGGTGCGCAGTTCTTCAATCTTCCAAATGTTTTTGAATGTCTCAACAAATCTCATGGGAATTATGCATTAGCAGGAGCAGAAGCTCCAATCTTAACTACAGAACCTCCGGCTGCAACGATAGCCTCCTCTGCCTTCTTAGAGAAAGCATTAGCGGAAACTGCAACAGCAACAGAAATAGCACCATTACCAAGCACCTTAACAAGCTGGTTTCTTGAAACCAAGCCTGCAGCCTGCAAATCCTCAAGACCAACAGTCTTCAAAGACTTAGCAGTAGCAAGTGCATCAATAGTAGAAAGGTTGATAGCCTTATACTCAACACGGTTAATATTCTTGAAACCGTACTTAGGCATACGACGCTGAATAGGCATCTGACCACCTTCGAAACCGATCTTCTTCTTGTAACCAGAACGCTGCTTGGCACCCTTGTTACCACGGGTAGAGGTACCACCCAGGCCAGAACCGGCACCACGGCCGATACGCT
>JAKSLP010000079.1 GCA_024401115.1 Bacteroidaceae bacterium
ATGCCGTAGAAGCAGCTTTCAGCATGTCAGGAACTGTGAAGCAGAACCGTGCTCCGCTAAAGAATGCCCTGGTACAGATATTCAATACCACCACCAACGATGCCACGACGGTGGTTACTGATGAGAATGGACACTTTGAAACTACTGTGGGTGATTTTGCGGACGGTTCCAAGTTCTTTATCCAGGCCAATGACAAGAACGGAAGACCCGGCCATTTCATCTATACCATTGATGAACATGTGGCACCTGCTGTGGTACGCAACTTTGCTGCCAGTCAGATGGCAGGTGAAAGCTTTAACGATTCCATTCAGCGCTATACATTGGATGAGGTTCTGGTCAAAGGCTCAGTCATCAACCGTAAGGAAGAATTAGCCAAGCTCAGTCGTAATTCTAACTTTCTGGATCGCTCGATAATGATGAGACCCAGTATTCAAACCATTCGCGATGCTATGTTATATACAGGAAAAGTGAAAGTATCCGGTGATAATATCTCCTGGAAGAACGCGATGAGATACATGTTTGGCGGATTATCGGCGGGCGGTATGATTGTACCTTCGTTGCCAGGTGGACGTAGTTCAGGTAGTGGAAAACAGGCAAATGGAAAACAGGCAAATGTTGGATCTGGTAGTATTCCTGTCTCCAAAAGTCAGATAGTTCTTGTCATTGATGGCGTTATGTATGATTCTAATTTGTCTGACTTTTTAGATTGGCCTACAATTGATGTGGAATCTATTGAGCTGGTTGAGCCTAAGGATCCACGGTCATTGTGGCACAGAGCTCCATACGGTCTGTTCGAAATCAAGACCCGTACAGGAATGAAGCCAAGCGAGATAACTTCTGAGGGTTTGACATTCAGACCTCATGGTCTGTCCATCCCCACCAAGGATCTGGAACACCGCATGCCGTCCCGACCAGGAAACTACCGCGTAATAGTGGATGTGGTTTCACCAGACCGCAGCATAAAGACGTATGTGAAGAAGATTGTATTATGATGGCGTATCAAAATGATATGTCCCTCTGAACTCCGAAGGGGTAATCTTGGTCTTCTTCTTGAACAGCGTGGTAAAGTATTCCGGATTCTCGAAGTGAAGGCGGTAGCAGATGTCCTTGATGGCCAGGTCGGTACCACGCAGCAGCTCCTTGGCACGGTGAATGCGAAGGTTGATGAAATACTGCACGGGCGATAAGCCTACATACTGCTTGAACGTACGGCGGAAAGTGGTGTAGCTGGTATGCAGGTATTCGGCTACATCGGGCATCTGCAGTTCCTGCTCCACATGCTGCTGCATGTACTCACGCGCCCTGGCGATAATGTCCGGTGTGCCCGAATTGCCCACCAGCGTGTGATTACCGTTGATCATGAACATCAAGCCCAGCAGGTGGTTCACAATGCCCGCCAGCAACTGCTGGAAGAACACATCCTGACTAGTGGCAATGGGAATGGCCTCGCGGTACAGGTTGATGATGGTATTGCTATACCCTACCTTATATATAGGATGCTCCATGGAGAAGAAT
Organism: Bacteroidaceae bacterium; assembly: GCA_024401115.1. GTDB lineage: Bacteria > Bacteroidota > Bacteroidia > Bacteroidales > Bacteroidaceae > Minthousia. The sequence continues at coordinate 1,516 of JAKSLP010000079.1, forward strand.
CCCGCATTCACACGAGAGTCGATGTTGGGGCCCTGGAAACCAATCCAGTACTCCTCCCATCCCTCGTTGGGGTAGGGGTAATACGAGTGCCACTCACCCGGGAAAATCAGAAACATGGTGCCACCCTCAATCACAAACTCCCCCCCGTGCTCGGTTTTTAGCACTCCCTTGCCCCGGGCAATGTACAGCAACTGATACTCTTGGATGACTCTGCCTACGGCAGGGTTGAACAGGTACTCCGCATTATGGCCGCGAGGAGGGTATGGCTCACCCGGTCTGACGTGCTGAAAACCCACCGAACAGACGGTAAGTCCCCACTGCAGGTCGCGGTCGTTTTCGGCAATGTATTTGATAGGTTCCATGTGCTTTTCTTCTCTAGATGATGCAATATTAGTCAAAAAAACACATCGTTGCAAATGTTTTGGACGATTAATCCATTTCTTTGGTCAAAAAACATAAGTGTTGCGCTATTATATTCTCTATTTTTGCAATCAGAAAAAGAATTAAACTTAAATGACTATGAGTAAAATACATTTCTTTGCAGCCGATTTAGGCGCAACCAGCGGTCGCACCATTCTGGGAACATTGGACGGCTCAAAAATTGAAATGGAGGAATTGACCCGATTTGGCAATCCCATCATTCAGTGTTGCGGTCATTTTTTCTGGGACATCTATGCTTTATATAACGAAATCATCAAGGGCCTGAAGAAGGTGGCCGAGATGGGCATTACAATCCAATCCATCGGTATTGACACCTGGGGTGTGGATTTTGTGTGCGTGGGAAAGGACGGCATGCTGCTGGGCAATCCCTATTGCTACCGCGACCCGCATACCTTCCAGGCAATGGAGGATTATTTCCAGCGTGTACCTAAGGAGAAGGTGTATGCCAAGACCGGTATTCAGTTCATGAATTTCAACTCGCTGTTCCAGCTGGCTGCCCTGACACAGGAGAACAGTTCGGCACTGGCAGCTGCCGACAAGGTGCTGTTCATGCCCGATGCCTTGAGC
>JAKSLP010000008.1 GCA_024401115.1 Bacteroidaceae bacterium
AGTCGATGTACTTAATACCGCTCTTCTTGAAACGGCAATACTTCTTCTTCTTAACATCAACACTAGGTGGAGTCAAATATCTAATTTCTGATTGCTGTGCTGCCATGATTAATCCTCCTTCTTTTTATTGTTTCTACGCTTTTCAGCATACTGAGCAGCATACTTCTCCAACTTTACAGTCAAATAGCGAAGAATACGCTCATCACGACGGAAGTTAACTTCCAACTTGTCAATTAATGTAGGTTCGGCCTTGAACTCAATCAGCTGGTAGAAACCAGTTGACTTCTTTTCAATAGGATAAGCCAATTTCTTCAAGCCCCAGTTCTCCTCATTCAGGATCTCTGCACCGTTATCGGTCAGGATTGACTTGAATTTACCTACCGCTTCCTTCATCTGTTCATCAGACAAAACGGGAGTCAAAATGAAAACGGTTTCGTATTGATTCATACTACTTTAAATAAATTAAATTATTAACTCTTTGCAAAATGCGGTGCAAAAGTACTATTTTTTATTGAATTAGAGAAATAAACAACCGAGTTTTTTCTAAATTTGATAAAAACATTATACTTTTGCAAAGTAAACACACATTGACGATGGCTACAAACGATTCTTTTTTTGACACAGGCCTAATTTTTGCTTTACTGAACGGAAAAGTTTCAAGTGCATTGTGCAGACGGCTGAACTTAAATTTTAAGTCCAACGGCCTACCCTTGAATGCAGACAAATGGGCCGTTTTACAGAACCTGTATCGTAAAGACGGGGTAACACAGCAGTCCCTATGTGACCAGACCACTTATGATAAGCCCAACATGACACGACTTATAGACTCTTTGGAACAACAAGGACTGGTCACCCGATCAATTAACAAAGATGACAGAAGAGAGAGAAAAATACGTCTGACTTTAGCAGGACGGGAAATGGAAGAGAAGGCAAATTATGTGGCAAACCGCACATTAAAGGAGTCATTAAAGGGACTGTCGCCAGAAGAAATCAGAATTTGTCAGGAAGTCTTGAGAAAGGTATTCATTAATAGTTCACGATAGATTTTTCATCAAAAATAGAAATTTTTCGGCAAAATGTTTCTCCAATTCAAGAATTATGGCTTAATTTGTAACTGATTTCTAAGTATACGGGAATTTATCATGAAATATTAAAAACAAAATAAATATAAGACTTTATGAAACACTTAGGCGTTATCCTTATCATTTTGAGTGCTATCACATTGATTGCATGCTACTTTACTGATAATTCTACCAACAATGGTATCACTTTCGGTGCAGCAGGCGCATTCGTTTTAGGTTTGATCGTGCACATCATCTTGAATAAGAAGTTTACTGAATAATTTCCTCTTTCCTTTTCAGTAAAAAAATAAAGGTCCGAATTTTCATTCGGACCTTTATTTTATACATTAGCTGGTTCTGGAGCGATCAGTTTATAACCTTTTCCATGAATGTTGATGATTTCGATTTCAGGATCAGCTTTCAAATGTTTACGCAACTTAGTAATGTAAACATCCATACTTCTTGCATTGAAATAATTGTCGTCAATCCAAATAGTTTTCAAGGCAAAATCACGCTGAAGGATTTCATTGGCATGTGCACAAAGCAGTCCCAACAATTCACTCTCCTTGGTTGTCAGTTTTGTCTGTTCAGAACCAAATTCCAAAATCTGCTTCTGAGTGTCGAAAACAAACTTACCAATGTGATATACGCTACAGTCTTTCGTCTTCTTGCCACGGACACGACGAAGGATAGCCTCAATACGGAACACCATCTCCTCCATAGAGAAAGGTTTGGTAATGTAATCGTCAGCTCCACGCTTGAATCCTTCCAAAATATCCTCTTTCAAGGTCTTTGCTGTCAAGAACATGATAGGCATATCGCTATTCACCTGGCGGATATCGGTAGCCAATGTCAAACCATCTTTTTTGGGCATATTGATATCCAAGACACACAGGTCAAAACGATTTTTCAGGAAAGCCTTATAACCAGCCTCACCATCAGGACACAGTTCAGCAGCATAACCTTTTGCCTGGAGATACTCTCTCAAAAGCATGCCAAGATTCTCATCATCTTCGCACAGCAGAATACGCATTTTTTCTTCCATAATTATCAACTTTTTATGGTTGGTATTGTTATTATAAATTTTGTTCCTTTTCCATACTCACTTTCTGCTCGGATCTGTCCTTTGTGATCGGTAATGATCTTTTTAACATAAGCCAAGCCCAAGCCAAAGCCTTTCACATCATGGCGGTTACCATTTCTTACACGGTAGAATTTCTCAAAAATTCGTTTTACATCCTCTTTTTTGATTCCGATACCGTTATCCGCAATACTGATATTCAAATTCTCGCAGTTATCATCATTCCAAGTAGCTACTGTCAATTGCAGGTCTACATCTTCCCTACGGTATTTCACTGCATTATCCATCAGATTGAAGATTACATTGGTAAAGTGCATTTCATCGGCAAAAACTATCGGATCCTCAGCATCCAGATTGGTCACGATTTTGCCGCCATACTGCTCCACCTTAAGATTAAAGGTACTTACGACACTATCAATTAATGCATTGGCATCTGTCTCCACCAATTTCAATTGTGCTCCACCTTTTTCAAATAAAGACATCTGCAACACCTTCTCTACCTGGAAACGCAATCGTTTACTCTCATCCATGATAACCTTGGATATCTTATTGAACATGACTGGTGATTTTGCAATCGTCTCATCCTGTAGCATCTGGGCTGCCAATGATATGGACGATATAGGCGTCTTGAATTCGTGAGTCATGTTATGAATGAAGTCATTCTTCATGTCCGACAGATTCTTCTGACGGACCAACAACCAAACGGTAAACAGGAAAGTCACCAACAAAACCACAGTAAAAATCAGAGCTGGAATCACAAATCTTACAGAAGAGTAGATGTAATTGCTCATAGTCGGGAAATGCACCTTCAAAACGCCCATTTTAGAAGAAGGGTCATTTCGGAACAGAATCTGTGTAAATGTAACCTCCTCCCCTTCTGCATCATAATCCGGACATCTATACACTTCCTCTCCGTTTGCATTTGTCACTCGGAAATGATAAGGCATATCGATACCATTATTGGTCAACTCTGCCTTCAAATCCTGATCTAACAGCTTAAAATTGATACGTTCAGCCAAAGGCTTATCACTTGCCGTATACAATATATTATATACAACCTCATCCAAGAGAGCCTTCTGATACACATAACGATTCTTTACAATTTCTTGCAAAGACTGAGACGCTTCAGATATACTGTTATTCTTGTCACGCCCCTTCATCATCATCCCCTTAGAATCTGAAGGACGGATAGTAATGGTCTTCAACTCGAATGAATTATAAATTGTACCATCCTTGGCTGTCACCGTTTGCTGATGAGTGTGCTGAATGATATCAGAGGCATTATCTTTATGAATCTGGATTGAATCCACCTGTGAGTGACGTTTAGTCGCAGCCACGTCACGCTCCAGGTAACGTTGAGTCTCGTTCAATTCCAGGTTACGTGCAGCAACATTCAGCACGCGCTGAACAGATTCACTGAACTGTTCCTTGCGCATGGTGACCATCTCTTCCAGATACATCACCTGAAGATACAGGAGGCTCACGAAAGAGAATGCCATGATTACACCTAAGATTATAACCATTGTCTTTTTCATGCAGCAAAGATAAACAGACTAATTATATTTGGAAATAGCGTATCATTCTTATTTCCCGATTTTTTCCAATTTTAACAAAAAATCAAAAGTTAATTGCGAAAACCAAAAGTTGAAAAATATATATAAATGCTACGGATTATTTGGTTTTTTCAAAAAAACGCACTAAATTGCGCTTCGAAATTGTAAAACCTAATAAATCGTATATATGAAAGTATACCAAACTAACGAAATTAAGAACATTGCCCTGTTGGGTAATGACGGTGCAGGTAAAACAACCCTGACCGAGTCTCTGCTTTTCGAAAGCGGAATCATTAAGCGTCGTGGTCGTATCACGATGAAGAACACAGTAAGTGATTATTTCCCTGTTGAGCAGGAGTACGGCTACTCCGTTTTCTCAACCGTTTATCATGTAGAGTACAACAACAAGAAGCTGAATATCATCGACTGTCCTGGAAGTGATGACTTCGTTGGTGGCGCTATGACTGCCCTTGGTGTTACAGATACTGCAATCCTTTTGCTGAATGGTCAGTATGGTCCTGAGGTTGGTACCCAGAACCATTTCCGTTATACCGAGAAGCTGGGCAAGCCTGTCATCTTCCTGGTTAACCAGTTGGATCATGAGAAGTGCGACTTTGACATGGTTATGGAACGTCTGAACGAGGCTTACGGTTCTAAGATTGTACAGATCCAGTATCCTATCGAGACTGGTCCTAACTTTAATTCTTTGATCGACGTTCTGTTGATGAAGAAATATTCATGGGGTCCAGAAGGTGGTGTTCCAACCATCAGCGAGATTCCAGCAGAAGAGATGGATAAGGCAATGGAGCTTCACAAGGCATTGGTTGAAGCAGCAGCAGAGAACGATGAGACCTTGATGGAGAAATTCTTTGAGGAAGAGACTCTGACTGAGGACGAGATGCGTGAAGGTATCCGTAAGGGTTTGGCTAGCCGCAGTATGTTCCCTGTATTCTGTGTATGTGCTGGTAAGGATATGGGTGTTCGCCGATTGATGGAATTCTTGGGTAATGTGGTTCCTTTCGTTGACGAGATGCCTCAGATTCATAACACCCGCGGTGAAGCTGTTGCTCCAGATCCAAACGGTCCTACCTCTTTGTATTTCTTCAAGACTGCCGTAGAGCCACATATCGGTGAAGTTCAGTACTTCAAGGTGATGAGCGGTACAGTAAAGGAAGGTGATGACTTGAATAACGCAGATCGCGGCTCAAAGGAGCGCATCGCTCAGTTGTTCGTTTGTGCCGGTGCAAACCGCGAAAAGGTTGAGAAGTTGGTTGCTGGTGATATCGGTTGTACAGTAAAATTGAAAGATGTTAAGACCGGAAATACCCTGAACGACAAGAACACAGAAAACCGTTTCAATTGGATTAAATATCCAAATCCTAAATATTCCCGTGCTATCAAGGCTGCAAACGAGGCTGAAACCGAAAAGATGATGCAGATCTTGAACCGTATGAGCCAGGAGGATCCTACATGGGTTGTTGAGCAGTCTAAGGAATTGCGTCAGACCATCGTTCATGGTCAGGGTGAGTTCCATCTGCGTACCTTAAAGTGGAGAATGGAAAACAACGAGAAACTGAAGGTTGAATTCTCAGAGCCTCGCATTCCATATCGTGAGACTATCACTAAAGCTGCACGCGCAGACTACCGTCACAAGAAGCAGTCAGGTGGTGCCGGTCAGTTCGGTGAAGTTCATTTGATTGTTGAGCCTTATTACGAAGGTATGCCTGCTCCTGATACTTACAAGTTCGGCGGCCAGGAGTTCAAGATGAATGTCAAGGGTACCGACGAGGTAACTCTGGATTGGGGTGGCAAGCTGGTATTTGTAAACTCTATCGTAGGTGGTGCTATTGACTCTCGTTTCTTGCCAGCTATCCAGAAGGGTATCATGCAGAAATTGGAGCGCGGCCCATTGACCGGCAGCTATGCACGTGACGTACGTGTTATTGTTTACGATGGTAAGATGCACCCAGTAGATTCAAATGAACTTTCATTTACCTTGGCTGGTCGCAACGCATTCTCTGAGGCCTTCAAGTTGGCTGGTCCTAAGTTGCTGGAGCCTATTTATGATGTAGAGGTATTTGTACCAAGCGATAAGATGGGTGATGTAATGAGTGATTTGCAGGGCCGTCGCGGTATGATTATCGGTATGAGCAGTGAGGCCGGTTATGAGAAACTGCAGGCTAAGGTGCCTTTGAAGGAGTTGAGCAACTACTCTACCGCATTGAGCAGTTTGACCGGTGGCCGTGCATCCTTCATCATGAAGTTTGCTAGCTACGAATTGGTTCCTGGCGATGTTCAGAACAAGCTGGTTGCCGAATTCGAGGCTCAGCAGGAGGAAGAATAATAAATTATTATTGGAAATCATTCCTAACTTATAGAATAGAGGTCGGTCATGCCGGCCTCTATTTTTGTCCGATCTTTCCTTCTTCATATCACCAATTCTTTGTATTTTTGCCGCATATTTATTAGAACAAACAATGAAAGAAAAGATTATTAGCTTTACAGAAAAGGCAAAAGACCTGAATTGGTGGTTGGATTGGATTGGCATCATCATCGGGTGCTTCATCATGTCAGCCGGTTTCGTATACTTCATCAACCCCTATAACATTATTCCGGGAGGAGTCTATGGAACCAGCATTGTGCTTCACAACCTGTTTCCGCACATACAGGTTGGTACATTTGGTTATATGTTAGATGTCCCACTGATGGTTTTATCCATCATATTATTAGGTTCGAAACTCGGTGCACGTACCATACTTGCCGTTCTGGTATCCCCGGCCCTTATGAACATTTTATCGGCATTATCATACCCATCAGTCGAAGCGCTTCAAGCATTGGACCCAGCTCAATTATTGAACGGGCACATTGACATGAGTGACGACCTGATGCTTACCACCATATTAGGTTCCATGATGATTGGCCTAGGTTGTGGTATTGTAGTTCGATGTGATGCCACCAGTGGAGGAAGCGATATTGTTGCCATGATTTTTCAGAAGTACCTGCACATTCCATTCTCTAAAGCTATCCTTATGGTGGACGGAGTCGTTGTACTGTTCGGTCTGCTGATTATCGGAATGGGTGTCGGACAGGAAGGCGAAGTAACCTCGGGATCGTGGTTACTGAGTTTCTACTCACTTCTGGCCATCTTCATTTCTTCCCGCACATTGGCTTATGTGTTGAATGGTTCCAAGGATGACAAGATGATTTTCATCGTGTCCAGCAAACCTGTGGATTTGTTCCGGGATTTCATTCTGAATGAATTGGAGCGCACAGCCACCCGAATCAAAAGCAGTGGCTTATACAGCGGCCAGGACAAAGAGATGCTTTTTCTCATTGCCAAGAATAAAGAGGTTAGAATACTGAAGCAATTTATTAAGGAAATAGACCCCGATGCTTTTGTCGTGGTAACTGATGCATACGACACCTATGGTGAAGGCTGGCAGAATTTACCATCCAAGGGCGACATACAACCGGAATAAGACCTTATGGCTGGCATTTATATACATATTCCATTTTGCAAGAAGAGATGTATCTACTGTGACTTCTACTCCACCACCATGTCAGAGTGGAGAGAAAGGTATGTGGATGCTCTTTGTAAAGAGTTGGAATTAAGGAAGGATTACCTTTCTAATGAAGCAATCCAAACTGTTTATTTGGGTGGTGGAACTCCCTCTCAGTTATCCGTTGGCATGCTCCGTCAGATCTTTGACGCCATAGCATGCCACTACTCCGTTTCCTCCGATGCTGAAATCACCATGGAGGCCAATCCCGATGATCTTACAGATGAGTATGTATCAAGCATTCGTAAATTCTTGCCTGTAAACCGTCTCTCCATGGGTGTTCAGACATTCAATGACGACAAACTGAAACAACTGAATCGTAGACATTCTGCCCAGCAGGCCATCGATGCAGTAAAGCGATGCCAGCAAAAAGGATTCCAGAACATAAGTATCGATTTGATCTACGGATTGCCACAAGAATCTTTAGAGGACTGGAAACACGACCTGCAAACGGCCTTGTCGCTGGGTGTTCAACATCTTTCAGCTTATCACCTTATGTATGAAGAGGGTACACCACTTTGGAAACTCCGCGAAAGCATGAACGTGCAGGAGGTGGATGAAGATTTAAGCATCCAATTTTTCGAGACCTTGGTTCACACTTTGCAATCCCACGGATTTCAGCATTATGAAATTTCCAATTTCTGTTTGCCAAACAAGCATTCACGCCACAATTCCAGTTATTGGAGTGGAATCCCATATTTGGGATGTGGAGCATCGGCTCATTCCTTCAATACGGTAAGCAGGCAATGGAACATAGCGTCACTGACTGATTACATTTTTGGAATAGAAAGTGGCAAACCGGCCTTTGAGACTGAAGAATTGGATGTTTCGACACGCTATAATGAGTATGTGATGACCGGACTGCGGACATCCAAAGGTATCAGCATGTCCCTGATTCAAAATCGTTTTGGCCACCATTATCTGCAATATCTGATAGACCAGGCTACCCCACATATTCTTGAGGGTAATCTACAAAAAACAGAGGACTGCATAAAATTATCCCACCAGGGAATTTTCATCTCTGATGGGATTATGAGTGACTTAATGTATGTCTAATTAGATACCCAACTCGAAAGTCAGTTCATACCAGTTAGGAGTGACACTCTGCATAGCCGTTTGTGTTCCCGCACTGTAGGGAACAATCAAGCGGACTTTAGCAACATTGGCCAAATTACGGCTCAGCCAGATGTATGGCATTGGCACCATCCAACCGGTAGGCACCTGAGTACCACCAGAAACCATCGTACCCTTGGTAAATGTACCAGAATAGGTTCCCGATTCATTCTTAACCATCATCACATCCACGATAGAACTGCTATAAGTATTTGCTGCAGTTGTATCCTTTGACTGCAAATTATATTCCTTATATCGGCAGAGCACCTTACGGCTTGTGCCATCAGCAACCCGAAGGCCCTCACCTTTCCGCACAATCTGCATATAGACACCGTTATCATTAAACAGCACGTACTCGTTCTTGCTTACATCGGTAGTGGTATCGTTAGCAAAAAACTGCTCAGGTGTAATAACCTTAATGTTATGTTCGGTCAGGAATGCTGTCACAGCAGCTCTTTCAGCCTTCTTCAAATCCGCAAATGTTGTTGTATTATTACAACTCACTGCAAAGAAGGAAACAGCTACCCATGCCAACAGCAGATATATACTTTTCTTCATTGTCATAATTTCAATAATTGCGGCAAAATTAATAAAAGAATCCTTATCGATAGCAATTTATTCCGTTCTATTAGTAATAAATAACTATTTTTCTCCCAACAAGAGCGGTTTAAAGTGAGCCATAGCCTTATGGTAAATATCGACAGCCTCTTCCAGTGTACAGTACAGTCGTCCTCCTGCTGCATTCAAATGACCACCGCCATTAAAGAACATCTCAGCCACCTTATTGCAAGGGAAATCATCCACACTTCTCAAGGAAATAAGAATTCTATCCTGTTCCTCGTCTTCCCTCATCTGACAAGACATACGCACTCCCTTTATGGACAAAGGGATATTTACGAGACCTTCCGAATCTCCTTTCTGAAAATTGAATGCCTTTTGTTCCTCACGTGAAATAGTGAAAAGAGTAGACCGGTATTGATCAAAATATTGTAATTTCTCATGTAGCACATAGCCCTGTAAACGGATACGGTCCAAGGAATTATTATTGTAAATCAACCGATATATCTTATCCTTGTCTATGCCTTTTTCCAACAGACAACTGATGATGAAGAATATTTCCGGACGAGTGGAATTAAAGGTGAATCCACCGGTATCGGTACACATTCCGGCATACAGAGCTTGCGCAGCCTCGTAAGTCAGGTCAGGGAAACCGCCCAACTCGTAGATTACACGGAAGATAACCTCACAGGTGGAGCTCAGTTTTGGAAATGACACCGTCAGAGTACAGAAATCCTTTGGCTGAAGATGATGGTCAAATAACCAACATTCAGCACCCGCCTCATTGATAACAGACTGCATGCTGTCCTCTACTCGCGACAAATCGTTCAAATCCAAACAGCAAATAACATCAGCCTCCAGAATCAACCGTGTGGCGCGTTCTGTTTCTTGCTCAAAGATTAAGATGTCTGATGCTCCCGGAATCCAATCCAGGAATTCAGGAAAGGCATTTGGCAACACAATATTAACTTGTTTGCCTAAACCTTTCAGATAATCAGCCAAGCCCAGAGTTGATCCCACAGCATCACCATCTGGGGATGTATGGGCAACAAGCACAAATCTGTGGTGATTGGCCAAGCCATCTTTCAAGCAGGTCAACTGGACCTCGTCCAACAAACTGGGCATCATTGGGCAGGAGTCAGTTTTTTCAGGTTATGAATAGTCTCGTATGGATTCTTGCTGCCAAACACGAAACTGCCAGCTACCAGAATATCAGCACCAGCATCAATCAGTTGCTGGCCGGTCTCATAATTAACGCCACCATCAATCTCAATTAAGGCATGAGAACCGGACTCCTCAATCATTTTCTTCAGTTCTCTAACCTTATTCAAAGAATGAGGGATAAACTTCTGTCCACCAAAGCCAGGATTTACCGACATCAGCAATACCACGTCTATCATTTCTATGATGTCACGTAACATGCACACAGGAGTGCCAGGGTTCAATGCCACACCGGCACGCATGCCTGCAGCCTTGATTTTTTGTAAAGTGCGGTGAATGTGGGTACAAGCCTCATAGTGAACGGTCATCAAGTCAATACCAAATTCCTTGGTACCTTCGATAAACTTATCGGGGTCTACAATCATCAAATGCACATCCATCGGTTTAGTAATGTGCTTACTTACCATCTGGAGAATCGGTGCGCCAAATGTAATGTTAGGAACAAACACACCATCCATGACATCCAAGTGCAGGGAATCTGCCTCACTGGCATTAATCATCTCTATTTCTTTCTGCAAATTGCCAAAATCAGCAGACAGCAATGAAGGATAAACCTGAGTTTCTTTCATTTTTCTTCGTATTATTCACAAAAACAACCCTCAGCAGCCTTAAAGCCACAGAGGAAATCTTTTACATTCATTCGTTTTTTTCCTGCCAATTGCAGGTTCTTTACCACCAGGAAACCATCCGTAGCGGCAATCTTCAATTCATTCTTTCCGTCTGTAACGACCGTACCTACAGGAACATTGCAAGTTGTTGGTTGTTTTGCCACCTCATACAGTTTCAAGGTCAGTACGGTATTTCCCTGATGCAGTTCTGTCCATGCTGCAGGATAAGGAGAGAAACCACGCACAAAATTGTACAATGTGGCCACTGGCTGATTCCAGTTGATCCGGCAGGTATCCTTAAAGATCTTTGGAGCAGGACGTAAAGGTTCATCAGTTACCATCTCTTCCTGCGGGATGCTCTTTACTGTACCTGCAAGAATGTTATCCACGGTTTCAACCACCAGTTTACCGCCCAGCATCATCAGTTTATCGTGCACATCACCTACATTGTCTTCCTCCAGAATAGGGATACGCACCTGCTGGATAACCTCACCGGTATCAATCTCATGCTTCAGGAAGAATGTGGTGATGCCGGTTTCCTTGTCACCGTTCACCACAGCCCAGTTGATAGGAGCGGCACCACGATACTGAGGCAACAGAGAGGCATGCAGGTTGAATGTTCCCATTGGAGGCATATTCCATACCACTTCCGGCAGCATGCGGAATGCCACCACAATCTGCAAGTCAGCCTTCAGCTCGCGTAGTTCAGCCACAAAAGCCTCATCTTTCAGTTTCTCGGGTTGTAGCACCTTAAGGCCATGCTCCACGGCATATTGTTTCACCGGACTAGGCTGCAGCACGCTGCCATGACGGCCCACTGGTTTATCAGGCATGGTGATGACTGCCACCACATTATATCCACCCTCTACCAGGCAACGGAGACTCTCCACTGCAAAGTCGGGTGTTCCCATATATACAATTCGTAAATCTTCTTTTTTCATTTCCTATCAATCTATTAATCAGCCGACAAATCAGCCAAAACTTGACGGTAAGTACTGTAGATACGGCTCTTCGAGATGAATCCCATGAACTTTCCGTCTGTATCCTCTACCGGAAGATTCCAGGCATTCGTTTCGTCAAATTTCTGTACTACAGACAACATGGACTGATCCACTCTCAATCGGGCAACAGGCGCACTCATCAGTCGCTCCACATTGAAACGGTGATACAGTTCCGGACGGAACATAATGTTTCGGATATCGTCCAGTAACACCACCCCGCGGAGTGAACCTGTACCGTCTACCACAGGGAACAAGTTTCGACGAGACTTGGAGATGACCGTAACCAACTCACCCAAATCCATCTCAGGAGTAACGGTATTGAAATCCTTCTCGATGACGGTTTCAACAGTCATCAGCGTCATGACGGATGCATCTTTGTTGTGAGTCAGCAACTCTCCTCGTTTGGCCAGACGCATGGAATAAATGCTATGAGGTTCAAAGGCGATAATGGTCAGATAGGCACTTACACTGCTAATCATCAGAGGGACGAACAAGTCATAGCCTCCGCTCAATTCTGCAATCAGGAACATTCCGGTCAGTGGAGCATGCATGACGCCACTCATCACACCGGCCATGCCCAACAAGGCAAAATTGGTTTCCGGAACCTGGATGGATTCCACCCAACCGTTCCACAGACGGGCAAATATGAATCCGACAATGCAACCCAGGAACAAACTTGGGGCGAAGGTTCCACCACATCCACCGCCACCATTAGTAGCAGTTGTAGCAAACACTTTGGTAAGGAGCAACAGCCCCAGATACACCAGTAATAGGTTGTCCATACCGGCAAAGATAGAGCGCTCCATAACTGTATCCCAATCTGACGGACCATGGCCGGTGACCAGCACATCAATCAATGAATAGCCCTCACCATAGAGTGATGGGAACAGGAAAATCAGAATACTGATGACCACTCCTCCCAAAGCCAGTTTCTTATATGGATGGGAGATTCGTCCGAAAATACCCTCAAACCAGTTCATCACACGGGTAAAATAGAGCGACATGAAACCACAGCATATACCCATCATGATGGTGGCAGGCACACGTTCTACTACAAATGGATCCTGCAAATGGAAATCAAACATGGCTCCACTGCCCGAATAGGCATAGGTAAAGCAGGCTGCCGTAGCACAACTGACCAGCAGCGGAAGCAAAGACGACATGGTCAGATCCAGCATCAGCACCTCCAAGGTAAACACCACGCCGGCAATTGGCGCCTTGAAAATGCCCGAGATGGCACCTGCGGCTCCACAACCTACCAACAGCAACAACGTACGGTGTTCCATTTTGAACAATTGTCCCAGATGGGAACCGATGGCAGAACCTGTCAATACGATAGGGGCCTCACCTCCTACCGAACCGCCAAATCCAATGGTTATACTGGCTGCCACTACAGAGGTCCAGCTATTATGCGATTTGATTCGTCCCTGTCTGCGACTGATGGCATACAGAATTTTGGTCACACCATGACCGATATCATCCTTTACAATATGACGAACAAACAAGCCAGTGAACAGAATACCCAGTACCGGATAAATCAGGTACAGCCAGTTGAAACCTAACCGGTCAAAGTTATAGGTCAGCAACCATTCTATGAAATGGATGAGCGATTTCATCACCAAGGCTGCTGTCGCAGTAGCCCACCCCACCAACAATGCAAGAAACAATATCAGCTGTTTCTCACTGACATGCTTCTCCCGCCATTGCAGCAGATGTGCAAACCAACCGTCCTGATGTTCCTCGAAGGTTTTCATTACTTTCTGATTATCTCAACCTCGCCCGATGGGCCCAATTTAATTATACTGGATGGATTTCCGTTGCGTTCATTTCTGCGCGAAGTGCAAACATAATCCACCATTCCTTTCAGTTCCTCGCTGATGTCATCAAAACAGCGTGCAGCCGGTTCACCGCTAAAGTTAGCGCTGGTGCTTACCACCGGACGTGCCAGACGGAAACACAACTGCTGGCTAAATGTCTCACGGGTCACACGGATGCCCAAAGTACCATCCTCACCTACCAGATTCTGCGGCAGGTTCTTAGCTCCACTAAAGATAATGGTCAGCGGATTAGTGGCCAGTTCTATCACATCCCAAGCCACATTAGGCACCTGGCTTACATATCGCTGAATGCGGTTCTCGCTATCCACCAGCACCAACATTGCCTTGGTGTCCTCACGGCGCTTTATCTCATAGACCTTGCGCACAGCCTCTTCATTGGTGGCATCACAACCTATGCCCCACACGGTATCTGTAGGATACAGGATTACTCCGCCCTTACGCATCACCTCCACGGCTTTGCGTATGTCTTCTTGCCAAGCTTTTGTTAATTCTTCCATAATTTCCTCTCTGTCATGTTGAGCGAAGCGAAACATCTTTCTAAACTGAATAGTTCTCCTCGAAGCAAGATCCTTCGCCATGCTCAGGATGACAGTATACTTAATTTCTACTAAAACTCCGAAGTAAAGTGGAACCTGATATGTTCAAAATCCTCCTGCGCCATCTGCAGCACATAACCGCTGTCTGCCAGGAATACATCGCGTCCCTGACGGTCCTTGGCCATATACTGATATTTGCGCTTCTTGAAGTTCTCTAATTCTGCCTGATCGTCACTCTCAATCCAGCAAGCCTTGTACAGACGCACAGGTTCCCAACGGCACTTAGCGTTATATTCATTCTCCAGACGATACTGGATAACCTCGAACTGCAACTGGCCAACTGTACCAATAATCTTGCGTCCGTTGAACTGGTTGACGAAAAGCTGAGCCACACCCTCGTCCATCAGCTGGTCAATACCCTTGTTCAGCTGCTTGGTCTTCATAGGGTCGGCATTCTCAATGTATTTGAACAGCTCAGGGCTGAACGATGGCAATCCGCGGAAGTGCAGGTCCTCACCCTCGGTCAGTGTATCACCGATGGCAAAATTGCCTGTATCTGGCAAACCTACGATATCACCTGGATAAGCCTCGTCAATGGTGCTCTTGCGCTGTGCCATAAACTGGGTTGGTGATGAGAATCGCAAGGTTTTTCCTGTACGCATATTTAAATAAGGTGCATTTCGCACAAACTTACCGCTGCACACCTTACAGAATGCCACGCAACTGCGGTGATTTGGGTCGATATTGGCGGTAATCTTGAAGATGAAACCGGTAAACTTAGGTTCCTCAGGCTTAACCAGACGCTCCTCGGCTTTGGTAGGACGGGGACTTGGAGCGATCTGCACGAAGCAATCCAGCAACTCCTTTACACCAAAGTTGTTCAAAGCCGAACCAAAGAAAACAGGAGCCACGGAAGCATCCAGGTAGCTCTCCACCTCGAACTCAGGATATACTCCATCTATCAGTTCCAGGTCGGCACGAAGCTTCTCGGCATCGTTCTCACCTACCATCTCATCCAGTTTCTCGCTGTTGATGTCTACCTCCACCTTTTCAGTTACCACCTGCTTGCTAGGCTGGTACAAATCCAGTTTCTGCTCAAAAATATTATATACGCCCTTGAAACGCTGACCCTGATTGATAGGCCAACTCAACGGGCGGACACTAATTTGCAATTCGCTCTCCAGTTCATCCAGCAAGTCGAATGGGTCCTTACCCTCACGGTCCATCTTGTTTACATACACGATAACCGGAGTATTGCGCATACGGCACACCTCCATCAGCTTACGGGTCTGAGCCTCAACACCCTTGGCGCCATCCACAACGATGATGGCACTATCCACAGCCGTCAGTGTGCGGAAAGTATCCTCGGCAAAGTCCTGGTGACCTGGAGTATCCAGAATGTTCACCTTATAACCCTGATAGTCAAACTCCATCACAGAGGTTGTCACACTAATACCACGCTGCTTCTCAATCTCCATCCAGTCACTGGTAGCAGTCTTCTTAATCTTATTGCTCTTTACGGCACCTGCCACCTGAATCTGACCACCAAACAGCAACAGTTTCTCGGTCAGTGTAGTCTTACCCGCATCAGGATGCGAGATGATGGCAAACGTTCTTCTTCTCTGTATTTCTTCCATTTAATATATATTTTCTTTTTTATTGTCATCCTGAGTGGAACGAAGGATCTTACCTCGAGGATATGCTATCCAGTTTAGAAAGATGTTTCGCTTCGCTCAACATGACAATGCATTTTGTAGAGGCTACAATTCCAAAGTTCCTTCCTTTTCTTGATTGTAGTATTCCGACAACATTGTCATTAGTTTAGAAATCTCCGCCACAGCCTTTTCTGTTTCTGAACTGACCGGCTTCTGTTGCATTCTCAGCAAAAGAACCCCATACAGGGCCTCAAAGCAGTTTTCCAATTCCGGATTATCCTGGCTGCTACCTTTGCTTCTCAATTCCACAATGAATGGCAACGCCTTATAATAAGCAGCACTGTAAAAAGGCTGTTTGGTGCTATGCAGCAGTTCGTTGTGCAAATCTGTCAGCAACAGGATGATGTTGCGGTTGATTTGCAGATGTCCCTTCTGCATCACGCCCTCACTGCGCATCATCTCCACCAAGTCAGCATACCACCGAGCCAGTTCCTCGCGCTGCTCCGGAGTATACTGGGTAAAACGGGGTACATAATCGCTTTTCAGTCGTTCTGCATCACAATTGTAGGCACGGATCAGGTCCTCCACCTGCCACATGTAAAGCAGATAAGCCGTTATATTCTGTTTCTTTAAATCCTTTGAAATAAACATCAGTACATGGTGTTACCGGTGATGGTCCAAATTACACTTATCAGCGATGCCACCATCACAACGGCACCGATAATACGGTTGATGAGCCAGATTCCCCCTGGTTTGAAGCGGTTCTTTACCTTATCAATGGAATAAGTCAGCCACAGCCACCAGCACAAGGCACCGGTGATGATGCTCAGGTATCCCAACAGGTCCATCCACAGCGGCTGCTCGTTATCCACAAAGTTGAAACGGGCAAATAATCCCAGGAACAGAAAGATAATCAGCGGATTGGAAAATGTCACAAAGAATGCAGTGACGAAATTCTTCCACAGTGTACCTTTCTTGGCTGATACCGGACGCATATTCTTGTTCGGATTGCTCCGATAGGTATAAACACCGAAAAGGAACAGCATAACGCCACCCAACAATTGCAGGTACAGCATATTATGGCCTTTTTCCAGCAAGCCCAAGACAAAACTCAAGCCGAATGCCGTAATCAGAGCATATATCAGATCGCTTAAGGCAGCACCCACACCGGTTACAAAGCCAAACCAGCGTCCTTTATTCAGTGTACGCTGCACACAAAGCACCCCTACAGGTCCCATTGGCGCCGACACCACCATACCCACAATCAAACCTTTCAGAATTAAACTCACTATGTCTATTAACATAGGTGCAAAAGTACGACAAAAAAATGAAATTTATGCCGAAATAAGGCCTATTTCTAAAAATATTACTTATCTTTGTGCAGCGATTCATTATAAGAACGATTAACATTAACCTAATAAATAGATATAACATGGGAAATTCAACTGAGAAGCCATATGTAATTGGCTTGGACCTGGGTGGTACTAACTCTGTATTCGGTATCGTTGACGCTAACGCTAAGGTACTGGAAATCGGTAAGATTAAGACTGGTGCATACGAGACATTTGAGGAGTGGTTGGACGCTTCTATCGAGTGCCTGAAGCCAATGATCGAGAAGGTTGGCGGTATTGAGAAGATTAAGGCTATGGGTGCTGGTGCTCCTAACGGCAACTACTATAACGGAACTATCGAGTTCGCTCCAAACTTGAAGTGGGCTAAGGGTGTTGTTCCTTTCGCTAAGGCATTCGAGGAGAAGTTGGGTATTCCTTGCTTCCTGACCAACGATGCTAACGCTGCTGCTCTGGGTGAGATGGCTTACGGTGCTGCTCGCGGCATGAAGAACTTTACTGTTATTACTCTGGGTACCGGTGTTGGTTCTGGTATCGTTGTAAACGGTGAGATGGTTTACGGTTGCGATGGTTTCGCAGGTGAGCTGGGTCACGTAATCTCTATCCGTGACGGTCGTCAGTGCGGTTGCGGTTTCAAGGGCTGTCTGGAGGCATACTGCTCTGCTACTGGTGTAGCTCGTACTGCTCGTGAGATTCTGGCTAAGAGCGATGAGCCAAGTTTGTTGCGCGAGAAGAATCCAGAGGATATCGAGTCTTTGGACGTTTCTATCGCAGCTTCTAAGGGTGATAAGATTGCTAAGGAGATCTTCGAGTTCACCGGTACTCTGCTGGGTCAGGCATTGGCTGACTTCACCAAGTTCTCTTCTCCTGAGGCTTACATCTTCTTCGGTGGTTTGACCAAGGCTGGTGATCTGATTATGGATCCTATCAAGAAGGCTTACGATGCTAACTGTATGCCTATCTTCCGTGGCAAGGCTAAGATTCTGGTATCTCAGCTTCCTGACGCTGATGCAGCCGTTCTGGGTGCTTCTGCTTTGGCATGGTAATTTCTTACTATTCAAGTATAATGAAAGCGGGTACTTCGGTATCCGCTTTTTTTGTTTTCATTTCACCTGCTGAATTTTAACATTTAGTTTGCCTTGAAGAAGGTTGATATTTTTTCGGTATCGTTCTCTATGTCAAGCATAAAGTCGAACATGAACTCACCGAAAGTCAGTTCCATATCGCCAGCATAGCGATAGAGAGATTTCATCTTTGAAGGATTGACCTGCGCAAAATGAGCAATGCCATCACCCTTAGGAAGGCCAAAATACATCTGCTGAGGTTGCAGGTAACGCATCAGATAAGGAGAATGACTCGTAATGAGAATCTTGGTATCAGAAGCATAGTTTTGCATAGCAAGCAGAAGGTTTTCCATCAAGCGTGGATGAACGGAATTCTCGGGTTCCTCGAGCATAATCATCGGAATATTCCTTTTTTGGGCAGCAACACTGAGTGTGAAAAGGAAGATAATACGCTTGCTACCACTTGACAACTGCCGTATACTGGTCGGTTGGGAATTGAACCTCTCCTTCACACGTATGTCATAGATCTTGCTGCGCCCGTCGGCAAGCGTTATCACCTCAGGTGAGAACTCCTCTATTCCAGGCAACAGCTGTAGAAGGCCGTCAATCAAAATGGCGTAGTTATCCTCATCAGTGGTTTTCAGTTTATAAAGATAGGAACTTAACGTTTCTCCATCAAGCATGCGGATGCCTCTTTCTCCATCACCATCGACCGAGAAATAAGATTCTGGATTATCCAATGTCTCCAAGTTCGGTATCGTCATAGTACATATCTGAGAGGCAATGCTATTCAAATACATGTCTGAGCGCATAGCAATGGTAGACAATGCCAACTGTGAAGAAGGCACCTCGAATGATTTAGTGCATCTGCCTGTTGGTGAAGGTAGAATCAGGCATTCATCAGTAGAAGGTCTGTTTATTATCTGGCGCAGACGCTGATCTTCACATCGCTTTACCTTCAGCCATTCTGAAGTTATACGGCCTTCCTTGGTTCCTGTTGCCCAAGAAAAGGTATATCCATAATGGTATTCCATCTTCAGCCCATTCATCGCTATGGAACCAAATATCTCAAACCTAAAGTTCTTCCGATACATACTATTATTTATCGGGACAAAGCGACTTCGCATCATCAGAACCTTCTCCTGTTCCGAAGCAGAAATAAACTCTATTCCAAAACCTATAGCTCTGAGCACATTGCTTTTACCATAACCGTTAGGAGCAATGAGAGCATTCAAACTGCCAACGTTCAGCTTCAATCTGCTGATGTTGGAAATACCTTCAATAACAAAGCTGTCGACTTTCATATTTTGCACAAATAATTGCGTGAATACATTAAATCACGACGTAAAGGTGGCAATTTATCACAACTCACGCAAATATTTCTGCGTTTTCTCAAGAAGATTTAAGTATTTTTACATTAAGCATCCAGTTTTAGCTGTAAAATACAAAGTTTTGTATAATATAAGCTCACCATCTTCATTCATGAAATTTTCAAGAGTAGCTTGTGGTGCTTCTGCTCTGGCATGGTAATTTGATTTTACATCATAATGACAAAAAAGCGGGAACTTCGGTATCCACTTTTTTGTTATCGTTTCAAACTTTGGTGTAACTTTCATAAACACGACGTGAATCATCATTAAATATAATTCACATTTTGCGCACTATATATACCCTCAAAATTACAAATCTGGGATTCATTCATTGGTCACTGGCAAAATATGAATTACATCCAACTTTCTAGTTTACAACCTATTGCTATTTCTGTAAAAATTGCCATTTCAGCAATCAACAACATTTTATGAATATATTTACATTTATTAACAAAATGGGGGGGGTAAATTCTTTATTATTAAATACATTTGCAAATGATTTAACAAGACAGAATAAGCAACGGCATTTGAACAAACATAAAGAAGAGGCAAAACGTGCTTATCAGACATAAATTGAAAACATCAAAACAAAACAAACATATAAGAATTATGAAGTTTTTTAAGAGTTTGTCATTATTGACATTGGCTACTTGTGCAGGAATGAATCTAGCATCTTGTAGCAACGAAGTGGATTATTACGATCCTGCAAAAGCAGAAGAGTTTGTAAAGGCTACTTACGCTGCTAACTTTGTACGTACATTTGGTGAGGTTTCTCCAAACCAGAGCTGGGATTTCTCTACTTCAGGTAGTACTTATCGTTCTACACGTGCAGAGGGTGAGATTCAACCAGTAGTAGACAGTGAGTGGTATTACGTAGAGCAGAACACATTAGATTTCTTCCAAAAAGAGTTGGTAGAAGGCGTGAACAACCGTGCAAAGGGCGCACCTTTCATAATGAGCGCACCAAACAACGGTTTTGCCATCTACCCTATCTACCAGGGTGGTGCTGCATTCAAGTGGGACCTGCACATGGTTGTAGAGCAGTCTGGCGTAGAAATTGCCGATATCAATGTATGGCAGAAGCATAGAGATATGGAAAACCTGCTGAATGAAGAGACCTTAGATTACGATGTAAATCCTACAAAGAAACTGAGTTTGTACGATGGAAAGAATTTCTTTGATGAGTACGGATGGAGCCGTAATGGCGAAACATGGTATACCCCACAACAAAGTTTTACCTTGCACGATTCGTACACAGAATTCCTTGGTGGTGCAGATTGGGGCGGCCACGAACCAGGACAAAAAGGTTGGTGGGAAAACTACGAAGTAGGATTTAACACCATGCAGGCTAAGGCCATTCGCACTAAAGGCATTCACTTCCCTACCTTGCCAGTTGGTGCAAACATCTATTTTTATTTGGATGTAAATGAAGAGAAAGATGGCGAATGGGTAAAAAGGAGACAAGAATCCTCACTTGATCACATGATGGTGGCTTTGGATTGTGAAACCCCTACCAATCTGCCTAACCATGAAATCACTATCATCGGTTGTGAAGATAACTCAGACGAATCTTCAGACTGGGATATGAACGACTTGGTGTTCATGGTAGTTGGTGACCCTATTGTACCAAAACCAATTGAGATCAAAGAAGGTCAATATGATGAAATTATTGTCAGCAAGCGTTATATGGTAGAAGACTTGGGAACTACCGATGACTTTGACTTTAACGATATCGTTGTGGATGTTGAAGAATATCAGATACACACAATAACAATGACAAATGGTGTAAAAACCGCTGATGTGGCTAGCGAACCAAAACAGCGTGCAATCATCCGCGCTTTGGGTGGTACCATTGATTTCGATCTTATAATTGAAGATCAAACAATCTGGAATAAAAAAAGCGACTTTAAATTGGGTGACGTAAAGACCATGTGGAACACCGGTTACGATGGTACAGAACCTATCTGGGATACCAAAGACATTGTCATTGAAGATGTTACCGGTTGGGTTCCTGAGAAAAACAACATTAAATTTATCGTTAAACGTAATCAGAATGTCAATAGTGGAGTTCAAGATGGAACAGGAACAACCATCACTTTCCCTAAAGAAGGTGACATTCCTATGATGATTGCAACAGACACAAACACTCCTTGGAATTATGAACGCGATGAAATTCAATGGTGGAAAGAAGGAGGAGTTTTCTTCGGTGTAAAGAATTAAAACAAACATTCGTTTCTTAAATAGAAATCCTTTTCCGGCATCAACCTTCGGGTTGATGCCGGATTCTTTATAATAAAGTCTTTATGATAAAGAATGTGAACTTTTGTACCACACTAATCTTGCATCTTCGGAATAAATAATGTATTTTTGCGAACAATAGAATAATATCGTCAGGTAATGTCAAAAGAAAACATAAACGTCATTGAATATCTGGTTTGTTGTGTTGGTGCTTTCGCAAAGCGATTCGCACTTACTAATCGTCAGGCATACCAATATTTGCATCGCTATCAAGGATTACAGTTCTTGATGGACTTCTATGATGTGGAACATACACAATCCATCGATGATGCCGTGGAGGATTGTGCCATAATATGCAGAAGGCATGGAGGGACCTTAACGATATGAGACTTTACCATGGATCTAACTTGCCCATTTCAGAGATTGATTTGAGCAAAGGGAAAAAAGGCAAGGATTTCGGCCAAGGCTTTTATCTCAGTGCACAATTTGCACAAGCACATCGTATGGCCGAATTAACGGTTGCAAAGACTGGAGAAGGAGAGCCTGTTGTTTCTGAATTCATTTATGATGAAGATAAAGTTTCAGGTCTGAAAGTTCTGCGCTTTGAAGGATACACGAAAGAATGGGCGGAATTCATCATCATGAACCGAAGAAACAGGACTGACAAACAGGCACATGATTATGACATTGTATACGGTCCTATAGCAGACGACACGGTAGGTGCAACTATCAACCTGTTTATTCGTCAATATATCGATTTAGATGAATTAATTCGCAGGCTTCGTTTTGTTGAGCCAAAATTTCAGTACTTTTTTGCTACTCCTGATGCATTATCAACTCTGACAAAAGCCTAACTTATGACAAAAAAAGAGCAACACGAACTCGACAAGCAATTTATGATAGAATGCCTGACATCAGATCTCATCCAAATGCTGATGGAAGACCGAAATCTATCTATGGCTGATGCAATGTCTACGTTGTACAATTCCAAAACATACGAGAAATTGGAGGATGAAAGAACTGGCTTATACTATCAAGGAGCTGTTTATGTTATGGAATTCTTAAATGAAGAATTAGGCAATGCCCAATCAGCCTCCTGATGCTGACATCCCATTCTTGATGCTACAGTTCTGGCATAGTAATCTGATTTTACACCCTTATAACAAAAAGCGGATACTTCGGTATTCGCTTTTTTTGTTATTCAACACCTTCAATTCATTAAACTATTTTAGCAATAGCATCCAACAACACACATATACATCTGAGATTGTGGGTGAATTTGATGCAAACATCCAAAGAAATCAAATTACACAAATTTCACCCATCCAGTTTACTTTCAAATAATTGCTATTTCAACAATAATTGTCATTTTAGCAAATAATGCAAGTATTCAAAAGTATTCACACTTATTAACAAATGGGGGGGTAATTTCATTATTTCTATTTACTTTTGCGACAAAACATCAAAACGAATAAACAAAATTATTTATAACAAACTAACAAGAATCATTATGAAAACTATGTTCAAAAGTTTTTCCTTGCTGGCAGTAGCTGCTTGTGCTGGAATGAGCATCACTTCATGTACAGCCGATAAGGACCTGTACAATCCTGAAGTTGTTGAGGAGAATGTGAAGGCTGAGTATGTAGCAAATTTCGTAAAGAAATTTGGTGCTGTTAACCCTGCTGAAACTTGGGATTTCACCTCTGGAAGCACCTATTATTTGGCAGACGAGAGTGCACCACTTGCTACAAGAGCTACAGGTTCATATGCACCGACCGTTGGTGATTACTACAATGTGGAAAAGGAAACCTTAAACTGGTTAACCAACACACTTGAAGAAAGCAAAGACAACCGTAAATTAGGTCAGCCTTTTGCCATGCAAGTTCCAGGTAATAGTTTCACCATTGTACCTATTTATCAAGGTCAAGCCGGCATGACATGGGACTTGCACATGGTAGTAGGAACCGGAGAGAACGCTGTGGATACCAAAATTTGGACAAAATCACAGGGTATTCAGACTGGCAAAACAGGTCGGACTGGAAATGTGACATGGACTAATTTAGCAACAAGTGAAAATACGCTATCAGCAGAAAAGGTTAGATCTAAGCAATATACCTTTGAAAACATGCCTAAAGGTGAAACCATTTACTTCTATCTGGAAATCACCTCTGGTATGAGCGGTTGGGCAACAAAAGACACTAAGCAGTCCTCTTTATCTGGTATGATGCTTACATTAGAATGCCCACGTCCTTCCAATATTTCTGATGACCATGAGGTCAAGATTATTGGTTGTGAGGACGCAAACCTGAAAAGTTCAGATTGGGATTTGAATGACATCGTATTCTTGGTAATTGGAAACCCAGAAGCTCCAAAGCCTATTGAAGTAACAGAAGATAAGGTTATAGAGAAAGAAGAAAAGCGCTACATGATTGAGGACCTGGGTGCAACCGACGATTTCGACTTTAATGATGTTGTTGTTGACGTTAAACAAGAGCGTACAGTAACATATGTTTTGGAAAATGGCGTTATTGATTATTCGAAGACTAAATATGGTGAGTGGAAGCAAGTAGCTAGATTTAAGCATTTAGGTGGTACACTGCCATTCACAGTAAAGATCGGAAATACTGTAATTAATGATATTGCTCCTGCAATGGGATATGATTTCAACAATGATGAAGAAGGAGTATATGATATTACAGGTTGGGATCCAAATGACAATAACATTATTGTAACCGTCAAAGGAAAAGAGAATGAAGGTGTTAAAACCATCACATTCCCAAAGAAGGGAGAAGTTCCTATGATTATTGCTGTTAATACTAAACAAAATTGGATGACCGAGCGTACCTCAATTCCAGAAAGTTGGTGGACAGTAGAAGTAGTTGAAGAAGAAGGAGAATAAACATTCGTTTCTTTAAATAAAAGAGCAATCTTTTCCGGCATCAGCCCTTTGTGGTTGGTGCCGGATTCTTTTTATAAACGTCGCAGTTTTTGCGATATTTCTGCTGTTTCTTTGTTAATTCGACATTTATTTTGTATTTTTGTCGCAAATTATGCGACGATATGCAGTCTAAAATGTTGCAAATATAAATAGATTAATGTATATACACGAAAGGGACAATTGGACAAACTTCCGTTGGGACACATCACAGGTTTCACTGCTCCTGGAAGTCGTATGCCGAAAGCAGGGCCTGCTTTATGGTAGGTTGAGCTCGCTTGGCTTTGACAGCAAGTTAAGGGCTATGGCAGAGAACTTGACTCACGATGTAGTTTACTCTTCAGAGATAGAAGGCATCCGTCTGAATGTAGATCAGGTACGCTCTTCCATTGCCAGGAAACTGGGAATCGAAAATGTGAAATATTCGGCTCCTTCGCACTATGTTGACTCAGTTGTCAGTGTGATGCTTGAAGCAGTACAGCACTATGACATGTCCCTCAGTAAAGACAAACTATGCGCATGGCAGGCAGCGTTCTTTCCTGCAGGCTATAGCGAAGGTAGTCAGATTCAGGTCGGTCAGTATCGTACAAATGAAGAGCATATCGTTAGCGGCATGTTTGGCCGTGAGAAGATTCATTATATTGCGCCATCACCTGATCGTGTAGAAGAGGAAATGAAGAAATTTCTCTCATGGTTCGATGCTGATGATCCTGTAAGCAGCATCATCCGTTCTGCCATCGCCCACTTCTGGTTTGTGAGCATCCACCCTTTCGAGGATGGCAATGGCAGGTTGGCCCGTATTCTTTCCGACATGATTCTGGCTCGTGGAGAGAAGAGCGAGTTCCGTTTCTACAATGTTTCATCGCAAATCAACAAAGACAAGAATCACTACTACGACATCTTGGAACGAATGCAGCATGGCGATGGCGACATTACCGAATGGTTGGTGTGGTACATGCAGAAATTAATAGAGGCACTTGACGAAGCAGAAACCATTGTCACCACTATTCTAAACAAGAGCTTCTTCTGGCAGAAGGCATCGTCAATACCCATGACTGAGCGACAGACACAGATGCTCAACCTCTTCCTTGATGGATATGAAGCAAAGATAACGTCAAAGACATGGGCAACATTGGCAAAGTGTTCTAAAGACACTGCCATACGCGACATTCAAGACTTATTGGACAAAAATATCCTGATAGAGGACATCCCTGGAGCAAAACGCCCCAGCTATTCCATCGTCTATGATGCAGAAGACCTCACACAGTTCTTTACTGAGGTGAGTATCATCGAGGAGAACGATATTCCATATCTTAAAGCATTGTTCAAAGGTAGGAAACCTATTCACGAAAGGATTCTAAAGCTTGATGCTGAGCGATACATAAAAGGAGAACTTCCCTTAACTAATTTGCTCAGTAAATACTGTTCTTATATAGCAGCAAGCAACTGAAAACACGAGCAAGCTACACCCCTGCAACCAGTTGCATGAATACCATCATTCAATGATACCTTTATTATTATGGTGATATTTGGAACAAAACACCAAAGAGGCCAAACAGCACATTTTCCACTTATCCAATTCACCATCAATTCATTGCTATTTCAACAATAATTGTTATTTTAAAAATATCTTCAGGACACAAACACTCAGATTACTGTGTCCTTGTTGAAATTGCTTAAATTTGTACTTGATTATTCAAAGGGAGATGAAAGTACACGTTCACATTCCTAAATAGTAGATTCAAAAAAACAAGCACATTCGTTTCTTTAAATAAAAGAGCAATTCTCTCCGGCATCAATCCTTAGTGGTTGGTGCCGGATTCTTTTTGCAAGCCCAACAAGCCTAATCCTCGAAAAAATGTAAGTTTTCGCTAAAATTTCCATCGAAAAAATGTAAGTTTATAGTTGGCATATCCTCGAAAAAATGTAATTTTGCATTCAGAAGTTTATAAAATAACAGGAATGGATAGAATCATAACTCAAAAATTAGAGGCTTGGAAGGAAAGCAAAACCAGGAAGCCACTTATCTTGCTTGGCGCCCGTCAGGTGGGCAAAACATGGATAATGAAAGACTTTGGCAAGAATCATTATAGAAACGTGGCATACGTGAACTGTGATGAACAACCCTTGGCCAAATCCATGTTCGAGGCAGATTATAACATTCCTCGCATATTGCTCATTGTACAGGCAATCACAGGAGTTCTGGTGGAACCAGCCAACACTCTCCTTATATTTGACGAGATTCAGGAGGCACCCCGGGGTTTACATTGCCTAAAGTATTTCTGTGAGAATGCGCCTGAATACCATGTGATGGCAGCAGGTTCACTGTTAGGAGTAGCACTTGGTCATAAAGAGTCATATCCTGTAGGAAAAGTAAATATGCTTAGGCTTCACCCCATGAATTTTGAGGAATTTCTATTGGCTTTAGGTGAAAAACAGATGTATAACATTCTAAAATCCGGCGACAAAGGATTACAAAGCATAATGAAGCCAAAATTCATAGAATTACTACGGCAGTATTATTTTGTTGGAGGAATGCCTGAAGTTGTCCGTTCGTACGTAGAAAATCGAGATTTAAAAGAGGTTCGAGGGCTGCAGAATGACATCATAGAATCTTATCGACGCGATATTTCTAAACACGCCACAAAGAGTGAGGCTGTACGTATCAATCAGGTTTTGGACAGCATTCCCTCGCAACTGGCCAAGGAAAACAAAAAATTCATCTACGGTGTAATCAAGGAAGGAGCCCGCGCTGCCCAATATGAATTAGCCATACAATGGCTGGTAGATGCAGGAATTGTATATAAAGTACCAAGAGTCAGTACTATGAAAATGCCACTTAAAGCATATGAGGACTTGGGAGCTTTCAAACTGTTCCTGCTTGATTGTGGACTTTTGGGGCTTATGGAAGACACCCCAGCTGCGCAGGTTATAGCATCGGATAATGCATTTACAGAATACAAAGGAGCTTTTACAGAGCAATATGTTCACCAGCAGTTAGCTTCTGCAGGAATCAAAGCATATTATTGGAGTAACGCAAAGACTTCTGCAGAAATTGATTTTGTCATTCAACACGAAAATCGGGTGATACCTGTTGAGGTAAAGGCAGAGGAAAATGTCCGTGCCAAGTCAATGGCAGAATACATCAAGAACAATCCGGAACTACATCTTAAAGGATTAAGAATATCGATGAAAGATTACATAGATCAAGGTTGGATGGAAAACATACCGCTTTATGCAATTACACTTCCTGGTCAGTCCTAAAAGCTTGTACAGTAGGATAACCCATACTATGCCCGATATAGATTGATTTTAACCTGAAAATTTGGGTAATTAAGGTGAATTTAGGGTATACATGTCCAAATTCAAAGATTTTAGGTATTATGCATGCGAAGAACAAATATTCAAAATCGACAAATATACATTCGAACCCAATTTTATTGCTTTATTACGGGAATAGAACAATTGGACAAAACTCAAAATTTTTCAAAAAAGGCCAACTCTCCACTAAATTCTTATAACATATTGAAACACTATCAGATATCTTAGTGGAGAGTTGATTCTAAGTTTCCACTAACTTTCCACTAACTCTCCACTAGGGTTCCACTAAAAAACAAAACAATAATTATATTCAGGTTTCGCAAATGGCCTATCCAGTTGTCATCCTGAGTGAAACGAAGGATCTTACCTGGCTAGTAATGAGATCCGCATTAGAAAGATTCTCTCTCCGCTTCGCTATGAGAGCGAACAAGTTCGAGCGCTTCGCATACGCTCAGGATGACAAATAAAACAGGATGATGAAAAATATTCAGGATGAAAGAGGGAGGAAGATTTTTTAGTGGAGGGTTGGTGGAGACTTAGTGGAGAGTTAGTGGAGAGTTGAGAGTAACTCTCCACTAAGTTTTAGTTCTGAAATACAATAAGATATACTGATTTAGTGGAAGGTTGGCGAATTTCTGGATTTAACAAGTCTGTACGTTGCTTGTCCTGGATTCCATTAATAAATAAGGTAAATCAGAGTAACATTTCACTTAACGAAACGGATCCAGTTACTTAAGTAATCATTATTTTCCGCAGTCACGGAACACTTTTTCCGTGCTTACGGAACAATAGAAGCAACTATATAAGCGGAATCTTTCCGCAGTAACGGAAAAACAGACATATAAAATGATGTAAAGTGTAGGAATAAGGGACAAATCAAGCAAAAAAAAAACATCACCTACCCCACTAAATCAGGACAGGAAATAGGGATGATAAGCACCGTTTACGTTAAATATATTAAGAATTGAAGTCATATTAAGAGCCACTACAGCAAGAAAAAAAGTCAAAAAAATACCCTATTTTGAAAAAGGAAACACCACTATAAAATAAAGCCTTTCGATTGATGCTCAGCATATTGCTGTTTCGACAATAATTGCATATTCAGCAAATAATGCATAGGCAAAAATTAATTCACACTTGTTAACAATTTAAACTTGCACTACTTGTGAAATTCTTTCTACTTTTGCAGTGTAACAAATCGGGAAACGGTTTTGTTCGGTTGAACTTACTTGAGGTTTGTGACAGCAAAGATAAAAAGAATTTTCGAGATTATAATAAATAGAGTATACACAAATTAAAAAAGAAACGAAATGAGAATGAGATTTCCTTTATTCGCAATTGCAGCAGCATCTGTATTTGCTGCGTCTTGTACATCAGACAAGGATCTGTACGATGAGAACTACCAGAACGAAGTAGAGAAGGCTACCTATGAGCAGAACTTCATCAAGAAATTTGGTGCTCCCGCTGCAACTCAGGATTTCAACGCTGTTGAGAACTATCAAATCAATGTTGAAGCTAGTGCCAGCAAAAATATTAAGATTTACGCACCTAGCCAGAATGGTGTAAGTAAATTGGTTGCAGATTATGCTATTTCAGGTAATCAGACAATCAGCTTCGCCGCACCAGAAGGTACAGAAGTTGTGTATGTAGTAGATGATAACGGCCAGGTTCAAGCTGTAAATCCAAAGAATGGAACTGTTTCTTTGACTTCTAGAGCAACTCGTGGCGTTACTGAAAAAGAGACTGAAAATGTTGTTATCGGAAAAGCAAAAGAAACCTGTAAAGAGTTCGCTAACTCATTTACAAGAAACACATATCTAGGATTGGTTTCAAAAACTAACGAATGGACCGTATTCTATACTAAAGGCGCTAAAAGTGCGCAGAAAGATGGTGTAATTGCTGTTGGTATTTATTACTACGACCAGAATGGTCAGAAGATTGATGTTGAGACATGGACACCTGATGCCGAGACTTTATCAAATGGAAATGTTTCATATGGATTTACCGTCAAGATTAAGAATCAGGAAGGTCCTATCTATTGGGGCTTATGGATGGATTTGAAAGATGTAGAAGGTAGAGTTTACGACTATGGAACGAATGATGGCACACCTTACGGTAAGTATAATGCACATGTTGATGATCTAGTAAACAGAGAAGGCGTTTCTGTCTTGGGTTTTGACTTAGACGATAACGACAACTACGGTGATGAGATTTTCATCATTAATAAATCCGAAAACGAAATCATTGACCCTACAGCATTCTCTTATGTTTTGGCTTGCGAGGATTTAGGAAATACTGACGATTTCGACTTCAACGATGTTGTATTCTCTGCTTCTTATGTAGCTGGTAGAAAAATTATGACCGTTAAGCCTTTAGCAGCTGGTGGTACTTTGAATTCTACTATTTCTTATAAGGATAAGGAGATTGGTGAAATCCATGATTTGCTGGGAGCACCATCTAACACTATCTACAACACTACTTCTTTCACCGACTCTGGAACAGAGACTTATTTTGAAGTACCTGAGTCATTTGATTTGAAGGCAGCAATGAATGATTTCGTAATTCAGGTTGTAGACGGTGATAAGGCTACCAGAAAAATCACATTGCCAAAGGGTAACAACAAAATTCCTCAGGTAATTTGTGTTCCAGGTGATTGGTTCTGGCCAACTGAAAGAACTGAAATTGGTGATGCTTATAAAAACTTTACCAAATGGGTACAAGCACAGCATCAGGAAGATGGCATCGAATGGTGGAAGCCAACATACGTTTCCGGTAAGGTTGTTGTAAGATAATCACTTCACACTTCATAACTCAAAAAAATCCCGAGAGCAATGCTCCCGGGATTTTTTATGCCCATAACCACAAAAAAAAGACGGGATTGTTTCGCAACAACCCCGCTTCCATCTAATTCCAAACTTTTATGTAAGAGAAAACTATCGTTTCAATTTACTTATGCAAATTTAGAAAGAAATAAGGATATACACAAGCCACAATCGACAAAAAGAACAAATTTAACGACAAAAAAACACACATCTGAATACATTTCAAGGATGTACATATAAAACAACAACACCGCGGGCATAATACACCTTATAAATATACTTATAGCAATAAACCCCGAATAATTTTGTGCTTTGCCTATAATCATGTAACTTTGTGGCGAATTTTAAGTTAAAAAGAAAAAGATGATTCTGTTTTTCACCACCCCAAGCAATAGTATTATTGCTACCCAGTGCAATCATCAGATGGCACAGGAGGATATTGAGAAGTTGTGTTGGCTGTATGGCGAGGCAAAATGCCAGGATGCCACAGAGATGGAGGGCTTCTTTGTAGGTCCACGTCGCGAAATGATTACTCCATGGAGTACCAATGCTGTGGAAATTACCCAGAACATGGGTATCAGCGGTATTCAGCGTATCGAGGAGTATTTCCCTGTAAAGGATGAGAACGCAGAGTACGACCCTATGCTGCAGCGCATGTATAAGGGTCTGAACCAGAATATTTTTACCGTAAACATCGAGCCTGCTCCTATCGTGTTCATCAAGAACCTGGAGGAGTATAACGAGCAGGAAGGTCTGGCACTGAGCCGCGAGGAGATGGACTACCTGATGAAGGTGGAGAAGGATCTGGGCCGCAAGCTGACCGACAGCGAGGTGTTCGGTTTCGCACAGATCAACTCAGAGCACTGCCGCCACAAGATTTTCGGCGGTAAGTTCGTGATTGATGGCGAGGAGAAGGAGTCTTCTCTGTTCCAGATGATCAAGAAGACCACTCAGGAGAATCCTAACAAGATTATTTCTGCATACAAGGATAATGTGGCTTTCGCTCAGGGTCCGGTTATCGAGCAGTTTGCTCCAGCCGATCATTCTAAGCCTGATTTCTTCCAGGTGAAGGAGATTGAGAGTGTTATCTCACTGAAGGCTGAGACTCACAACTTCCCTACTACTGTAGAACCTTTCAACGGTGCTTCTACCGGTTCAGGTGGTGAGATCCGCGACCGTATGGGTGGTGGTAAGGGCTCATGGCCTATTGCCGGTACCGCTGTTTACATGACCAGCTACCCTCGCAGCGAGGAGGGTCGTGAGTGGGAAGGCGCCCTGTCTGAGCGTCCTTGGCTGTACCAGACTCCAGAGCAGATTCTGATCAAGGCTTCAAACGGTGCCAGCGATTTCGGTAACAAGTTCGGCCAGCCACTGATCTGTGGTTCGGTGCTGACTTTCGAGCACCAGGAGAATAACGAGAAATACGCTTACGATAAGGTGATCATGCTGGCAGGTGGCGTGGGTTACGGTACCAAGCGCGACTGTCTGAAGGGTCAGCCTCAGCCAGGCAACAAGGTGGTTGTGATGGGTGGTGACAACTACCGTATCGGCTTGGGTGGTGGTTCTGTGTCTTCAGTTGAGACCGGCCGTTACTCTTCGGGTATCGAGTTGAACGCTGTTCAGCGTGCCAATGCCGAGATGCAGAAGCGTGCCTACAATGTGGTTCGCGCTTTGTGCGAGGAGGACAGCAACCCTATCGTTTCTATCCACGACCACGGTTCAGCAGGTCACGTGAACTGTCTGTCTGAGTTGGTCGAGGAGTGCGGTGGTCTGATTCACATGGACAAGTTGCCTATCGGCGACCAGACTTTGAGCGCAAAGGAAATCATCGCTAATGAGTCTCAGGAGCGTATGGGTCTGTTGATTGACGAGGCAGCTATCGAGCATGTACAGAAGATTGCCGACCGTGAGCGTGCTCCTATGTATACCGTTGGTGAGACTACCGGTGATGCCCGTTTTGCTTTCGAGCAGGCTGATGGCGTTCGTCCATTCGATCTGGCCGTTGACCAGATGTTCGGTTCATCTCCTAAGACTTATATGATTGACAAGACCGTAGAGCGCAAGTACGATGTTGTCACCTATGATATTACCAAGCTGGATGAGTACGTTACCCGCGTACTGCAGCTGGAGGCTGTGGCTTGTAAGGACTGGTTGACCAACAAGGTGGACCGTTGCGTAAGCGGCCGCGTAGCTCGTCAGCAGTGCCAGGGTGAGTTGCAGTTGCCATTGAGCGACTGTGGTGCTGTATCTCTGGATTACCGTGGCCAGAAGGGTATCGCTACCTCTCTCGGTCATGCTCCTCAGGCTGCCTTGGCTGATCCTGCTGCAGGTTCTGTATTGTCAGTCAGCGAGGCTCTGACCAACCTGGTTTGGGCTCCTATGGCCGAGGGTATGGACAGCATTTCACTGTCAGCCAACTGGATGTGGCCTTGCCGCGCTCAGGAGGGTGAGGATGCCCGTCTGTACACCGCTGTTAAGGCACTGAGCGACTTCTGCTGCGCTCTGCAGATCAACGTTCCTACCGGCAAGGACTCTCTGTCCATGACTCAGAAGTATCCAGACGGTAGCAAGATTGTATCTCCAGGTACCGTTATCGTATCTGCCGGTGGTGAGGTTTCCGACATCCGCAAGATTGTTTCTCCTGTAATGCAGAATGTGGCTAAGAGCCGCTTCTATCATATCGACTTCTCATTCGATGAACTGAAGTTGGGTGGTTCTGCCTTTGCACAGAGCATGAACAAGGTAGGCAGCGATGTTCCTACCGTTCAGAACCCAGAATATTTCCGCGATGCCTTCCTGGCTGTTCAGCAGCTGGTCAACGAGGGTCTGATCCTGGCCGGTCACGATATCAGTGCCGGTGGTTTGATTACTACCCTGTTGGAGATGTGCTTCGCAAACACCGAGGGTGGTATGGAAATCAATCTGGACAAGTTGCGTGAGACCGACATGGTTAAGGCACTGTTCGCTGAGAACCCAGGTGTAGTTATCCAGGTAGCTGATAAGGATTCTTCACGCGTGAAGAAGATTCTGGACGATGCAGGCGTAGGCTATGTGAAGATTGGTGTTCCTACCGACGAGCGCCATATCATGGTTTCTAAGGATGGTTATGATTATCAGTTCGGTATCGACCACCTGCGTGATGTATGGTATTCTACCTCATACCTGCTGGACCGCAAGCAGAGCTTCAACGGTAAGGCTAAGGAGCGTTTCGAGAACTACAAGCAGCAGCCTCTGGAGTTGGCATTCGGTCCTGAGTTCACCGGTAAGTTGAGCCAGTGGGGTCTGGATCCAAACCGTCGCACAGCCAGCGGCATCAAGGCTGCAGTAATCCGTGAGAAGGGTACCAACTCTGAGCGCGAGATGGCTTACAGCTTCTGGTTGGCTGGTTTCGATGTGAAGGATGTGACCATGACCGACCTGATTACCGGTCGTGAGACTCTGGAGGATGTAAACGTTATCGCATTCTGCGGTGGTTTCTCTAACAGCGACGTTCTGGGTAGTGCCAAGGGATGGGCCGGTGCCTTCCTGTACAATCCTAAGGCTAAAGAGGCTCTGGATAAGTTCTATGCCCGCGAGGATACCCTGTCACTGGGTGTCTGCAACGGTTGCCAGCTGATGGTGGAGTTGGGCTTGCTGAACAACAACCACGCTGTAACTGACGCTAAGGCATACGCTAAGATGGCACACAACGACAGCCACAAGTTCGAGAGCAACTTCGTGAGCCTGACCATTCCTACCAACCGTAGTGTGATGTTCGGTTCACTGAGCGGATATAAGATTGGTACATGGGTAGCTCACGGCGAGGGTAAGTTCGTCCTGCCATTGCCAGAGGATGAGTACAACATCGTAGCTAAGTTCAGCTATGACGGTTACCCAGCTAACCCTAACGGTTCAACCTACAGCACCGCTGCTATTGCCAGCAAGGACGGTCGCCACTTGGCTATCATGCCTCACCCAGAGCGTACCATCTTCCCATGGCAGTGCGGTTACTATCCAGAGAGCCGTCGCCAGAGCGATCAGGTAACCCCATGGATCGAGGCATTCGTCAATGCTCGCAAGTGGGTTGAAGCACATAAAAAATGAAAATCCACACTTTGTCATAAACACAGAGATTTGTGAACATTTACTTAGACACATTTACAACCTTTGCTAAAATCGGAGCCTTCACCATTGGTGGAGGCTACGCTATGCTACCCCTCATCGAAGAAGAGGTGGTGAATAAGAAGAAGTGGATTGACAGCAAGGATTTCCTGGACCTGGTGGCCATTGCCCAGAGTGCTCCGGGCGTATTTGCCGTGAATATCAGCATATTCATCGGCTATCGCCTGCGTAAGGCCAAGGGTGCCATTGTGGCCACACTGGGAAGCATTCTGCCGTCATTTCTCATCATTCTGCTCATCGCCCTGTTCTTCCAGGAGTTTAAGGACAACGAATATGTGGAGCGTATCTTCAAGGGCATCCGCCCTGCCGTAGTGGCTCTGATTGCCGCTCCTACCTTCCGTCTGGCCAAGAGTGCCAACATCAACAGGAACACGTTCTGGATTCCGGTGGTTAGCGCCTTACTGATTTGGCTGTTGGGTGTCTCACCTATTTATATTATTATTGCTGCCGGCATTGGCGGTTACGTCTATGGCCGCTTCTACTCCGGTCAGGACGAGGAGGGTCGTGTGAAGACTCCAGAGGAGAAAGCACGCGAGAAGGCAGTTGCCGAGGCCAAGAAGGAGGCTAAGCGCAAGGAGAAGGAATACAGAAAGCTGCAGGAAAAGCTGGAGAAGTCCCGCAAAGAGCAGGAAGAGGCTCAACGCAAGGCTGAAGCAGCCAAGCGCAAGGAAGCCGAGGCTCTCCAGATGTTGCCATTAGCACAGGAGGAGGCCAAGAAAGCCAAGGAGGAAGCCATCCGGCGCAAGGAAGAGGAACGCAGATTGCGTGTAGAGGAGCCGGGACTGTTTGATGTGCTGGATCCCCGTAAACTGACTGAGGATAATGATCCTAATAATGATTATGATGACGAGGACGATGACCTCTAAACAACTGAGCCTATGATTTTATTGTATTTACGTCTGTTTTTTGCCTTCTTCCAAATCGGCCTGTTCGGTTTTGGAGGCGGATACGCCATGCTAAGTATGATTCAGGGCGAGGTGGTTACTCATAATCACTGGATGAGCAGCAGCGAATTTACGGATATCGTAGCGATCAGCCAGATGACTCCTGGTCCTATCGGAATCAACTCTGCCACCTATTGCGGCTATACAGCGGCTACGAATGAGGCTCTCGCTCAAGGTCTGGTAAATCCGCATATCTGGGGAATCCTGGGCAGTTGCATGGCCACCTTTGCCGTGGTATTGCCTTCCCTGATTCTGATGCTGATAATATGCCGTTTCGTGATGCGTTACAGCAAGCATCCTGCAGTAGAGTTCGTATTCAGTGGCCTGCGCCCTGCTGTTGTCGGCCTTTTGGCTGCCGCTGCCCTTTGTCTGATGAATCCAGAGAACTTCTCCTCTCCCAGCGAGAACATGTGGCAGTTCTGCATCAGCATCTTCT
Organism: Bacteroidaceae bacterium; assembly: GCA_024401115.1. Taxonomy (GTDB): domain Bacteria; phylum Bacteroidota; class Bacteroidia; order Bacteroidales; family Bacteroidaceae; genus Minthousia. Next base: position 36,426 of record JAKSLP010000008.1, read on the forward strand.
TATTCCTGTCTGCTTTTATCGGCACCCGGAAATTTAAGGTTAATCCCATCCTGATGATTTGCCTCTGCGGATTAGCGGGATTCTTATTACTATAAAAAAAAAGGAGTTCTTTCGAACTCCTTTTTTTATGTCTTACAATTTTGCTTTCTTCTTGACAGGCAGCGACTCATTGCTCAGCCGATCCAATGCCGTAACTACATAAACATATTTGGTACGACCGCCACTATAAGGCAGGTTATAATAGGTGTTTGGAGTGATGGTCACAATGTGCGAAGGATCCTCCAAATCAATAGGCTCTCCCTTCAGAAAGCGGTACACCACATACTTGGTGGCGCGGTCCATCTCGGTGCGTGCCGATGGCTCCTGCCAGAACAGGGTCGGTCCGTCAGAGGTAAAGGTTACCTTGGCCTTTCTTACCTTCAAAGGTGGACGGTTGTCGATGAACGGCATCAGTGGCTGCAGGGCAGGAGTACTGTGATAAACCTGCTTCAGCATGGTACCGTAGTTGCCCGAGTTATCCACCACACTGGCTGCAGGCCACTGGCAGGAACCCTGGATATTAGGCAACATGCGCTGCAACATGTACTTGCGGGCCATCTGGTTCATGGTAGGATTCTCCAGGTCGGCTGCCTTTACGGTGCGCTCCACATCCTGACCGATAAACAATGGACGACCGCCGGCATTGGCGCTCCACCAGCGAATCAAAGTGTCGTAATCGGCTGCCTTGTGACCGATTTCCCAGTAAATCTGAGGGATATTGTAATCCACCCAACCCTCCTGAATCCATTTCAGGATGTCGGCATACAGGTCGTCATAGTTTTGGGTACCGTTGGTGTTACTGCCCCTAGGGTCGCTCTTCTGGTTGCGGTAGATACCGAAAGGCGATACACCGAACTTCACCCAAGGCTTGGTCTTCACTACCACCTCGTGAATCTCTTTAATAAGGTGATTCACGTTATCGCGTCTCCAATCCTCAATACTACCGAAACCGCGAGGGTTAGCCACATAGGTATCCATATCCGGCAGTTTCTTGCCTGCTACAGGATAAGGATAGAAATAGTCGTCGATATGGATACCGTCCACATCATAGCGGGTCATGATATCCTTGATAATCTCACAGAAATAGGTGCGGTTGGCTGGCTGTCCGGGATCAAACAGGATCATGTCGTCATACCAGAAGAAACGCTCCGGATGCTGCTGATAAGGATGGTTGATTGCCAACTCCTTGGTTCCCTTAGTCTTGGCACGGTAAGGGTTCAGCCAGGCATGCAACTCCATGCCGCGCTTGTGGCACTCGTTGATCATCCACTGCAGAGGGTCCCAGTAAGGCTGAGGTGCCTTTCCCTGTACACCGGTCAGGAAACGGCTCCAAGGCTCGAATCTGGAGGCATACAGCGCATCGCCTTCAGGACGTACCTGAAACATAATGGCATTGATGCCGCAACGCTGCAGCTCGTCCAACTGCTGGGTAAGGGTTGCCTGCATCTTAGCAGTTCCCATACCCTGGAACTGACCGTTAACACACTGAATCCAAGCACCTCGGAACTCGCGCTTGGGTTGGGCCTGTGCACACAAGCCCATCATTAGGCTCAAGGCCAATAGAATAGTACGAAATTTCATTACGAGTCTGTGTTTTATGCTACAAAGATACATAATTTAAACAAGTTATCGGCCGTATTTTTGTACAAATTGTGGAGGCATGTGAAATATTTGTTTTAAATTTGCAGTCCAAAACATTAAAAATAAATATATAGTATAATATGGAAGAGATGGATTGGTCAAATCTGGGGTTCGGCTACAGAAGAACCGATTATAATGTACGTTGTTACTATCGCAACGGCAAATGGGGAGAGATTGAAGTATGTTCAGAGGAAACTATTCCACTGCACATGGCTGCAGTGTGCCTGCACTATGGCCAGGAGGCTTTCGAAGGCTTGAAGGCATACCGTTGTCCAGACGGAAAGGTTCGTATTTTCCGTGCTGACGAGAATGCTGCACGCCTGCAGAGTACTTGCCGCGGCATCCTGATGCCTGAGGTATCAACCGAGATGTTCATCGAGATGGTTGAGAAAGTGGTTCGCCTGAACGAGCGTTTCATTCCACCTTATGAGAGTGGTGCTACCCTGTACATCCGTCCATTGCTGATCGGTACCTCTGCGCAGGTGGGTGTTCACCCTTCTGACGAGTATCTGTTCGTAATCTTCGTTTCTCCGGTAGGTCCTTACTTCAAGGGCGGCTTTGCTACCAATCCATACGTTATCATCCGTGATCATGACCGTTCGGCTCCTCTGGGTACCGGTATTTATAAGGTGGGTGGCAACTATGCAGCCAGCCTGCTGGCCAACAAGAAGGCTCACGACCTGGGCTACAGCTGCGAGTTCTATCTGGATGCTAAGGAGAAGAAGTACATCGACGAGTGCGGTGCAGCTAACTTCTTCGGTATCAAGAACAACACCTATGTTACTCCTCTCAGCACCTCTATCCTGCCAAGTGTCACCAACAAGAGTTTGATGCAGTTGGCCGAGGACTTAGGCATGAAGGTAGAGCGCCGTGCTATTCCTGAGGAAGAGCTGGCTACATTCGAGGAGGCAGGTGCATGCGGTACCGCTGCTGTCATCAGTCCTATCGAGCGCATCGATGATCTGGATACCGGTGTCAGCTATGTGATTGCCAAGGATGGCAAGCCAGGCCCAACCTGCGAGAAGCTGTTCAAGAAACTGACCAACATCCAGTACGGTATTGATCCGGATATCCACGGATGGACTCGTGTAGTAATCGATTAATCGATTACTGACTACAGACAACGGACTACAGTCAACAGACTGCCATGCGGAATATTGACGAGACCCCGTCCGTTGTCAGTTGACTGTTGTCCGTTGTCAATAAAAAGACTTCTGTGACAATGGTCTAATGGCGAAGCCCCGTCCGTTGTCCGTTGACTGTTGTCCGTTGTCAATAATATTATATGAGTAAGAATAAATTATCAAAATTCGCAGATATGGCAGGGTACTCGCATGTGTTCGAGTACCCTTACCATGCTATGGAGCAGGTGCCATTCGAGATGAAGGGTCATTGGGGTGAGCAGTTCTTCCACAATGACAACCCTATCGTCCTGGAACTGGGCTGCGGCCGTGGCGAATATACCGTGGGACTGGCACGCCTGTTCCCCGACAAGAATTTCATTGGTGTGGACATCAAGGGTGCACGCATGTGGAGCGGTGCCACCGAGGCCCTGAACGAGGGACTGAAGAACGTGGCTTTCCTCCGCACCAACATCGAGCTGATTGACCGTTTCTTCAGCACCGATGAGGTGAGCGAGATTTGGCTCACATTCAGTGATCCTCAGATGAAGAAGGCTACCAAGCGACTGACCAGTACCTATTTCATGGAGCGCTACCGCCGCTTCCTGGTGGATGGTGGATTGATTCATCTGAAGACCGACTCCAACTTCCTGTTCACCTACACCCTCTACATGGTGGAGGGCAACAACCTGCCTATGCAGTTCTGTACCGAGGATCTGTACCACAGCACTTTGGCAGAGCATCCTGACACTCAGGAGGCCCGTATCCTGAGCATTCAAACTTATTACGAGCAGCAGTGGATGGCCCGTGGCCTGAATATCCGCTATATGCGCTTTGAACTGCCCCGCACGGCTCCATTGACCGAACCGGATGTGGAGATTGAATTGGACGAATACCGCAGTTACGGCCGCAGTAAAAGAAGTGAACTTACAACCAGCAAATAGTAGCGAGCAATGACTTCCCTGAATATTGTCATCCTGAGCAGAGCGAAGGATCTTTCCCGGAAGTGATGCTATCCAGTTAAGTAAGATTCTTCGCTACGCTCAGAATGACAGACTAGGAATTAAAGCTTAGAAAAAAACATATTACAGAATGACACTATATCCAAAACTCATCACCGATGCCTTGGCACAGGTGCGTTACCCTGGCACAGGCAAGGACCTGGTCAGTGCAGAGATGATTGCTGACAATATCCGTATCGACGGCATGAAGGTCAGTTTCTCCATCATTTTCGATAAGCCTACCGATCCGTTCAAGAAATCCGTAGTGAAATCGGCCGAAGCTGCCATCCATGCTTTTGTCAGCAAGGATGTGGAGGTGACCATCACTACCGAGAGCCGTCAGGCTGCCCGTCCTGAGCCTGGCAAGATGCTGCCTTATGTAAAGAATGTCATTGCCGTGAGCAGCGGTAAGGGTGGCGTGGGTAAATCTACCGTAGCAGCCAATCTGGCCGTAGCATTGGCCAAACTGGGCTATAGCGTTGGTCTGCTGGATGCCGATATCTTCGGTCCCAGCATGCCTAAGATGTTCCAGGTGGAGGATGCCCGTCCTTATGCCGAGGAGGTTGACGGCCGCGACCTAATTGTACCTGTCGAGAAATATGGCGTCAAACTGCTGAGTATCGGTTTCTTTGTAGACCCTGACAAGGCTACTCTGTGGCGTGGCGGTATGGCCAGCAATGCCCTGAAGCAGCTGGTGGGCGATGCCATGTGGGGCGAGTTGGATTACTTCATTCTGGATACACCTCCGGGCACCAGCGATATTCACCTGACCTTACTGCAGACTCTGGCTATCACCGGTGCTGTCATTGTCAGCACTCCTCAGCAGGTGGCTTTGGCCGATGCACGCAAGGGAATAAACATGTACATGAACGACCAGGTGAACGTTCCTATCTTAGGCTTGATTGAGAACATGGCCTACTTCACCCCTGCCGAGTTGCCTAACAACCGTTACTACATCTTCGGTAAGGAGGGTTGCAAGCAGCTGAGCGAGGAACTGCAGGTTCCATTGTTGGGCCAGATTCCTCTGGTACAGAGCATCTGCGAGAATGGCGACAACGGTATGCCTGCTGCATTGGATGCGGGCAGCATTACCGGACAGGCTTTCTTGCAACTGGCACAGCGTGTGGTTGAGGAAACCGAAAAACGCAACCGGGAGATGGATCCTACCAAGATTGTAGAAGTTCATAAATAAAAATAAGGCTCCGAAGAGAGCCTTATTTTTTATTGACAACAGACAACGGACTACAGTCAACAGACTGCCATGCGGAATATTGGCGAAGCCCCATCCGTTGTCTGTTGACTGTTGTCCGTTGTCATAAAAAAGGCTCCTGAATTTCAGGAGCCTTTTTTATTATACCTGCTGCATATCACACAGTTTCTTGTAATGTCCGTCCAAAGCCAGCAGATCGTCATGCTTGCCGCGCTCCACAATCTGGCCTTCGTGCAGCACACAGATCTCATCGGCATTGCGAATGGTGCTCAGACGGTGGGCAATGGCTATGGTGGTACGGTTCTTCATCAAGCGCTCCAGGGCCTCCTGTACCATACGCTCTGATTCAGTATCCAGGGCACTGGTAGCCTCATCCAGAATCAGGATACGAGGGTTCTTTAAAATGGCCCGGGCTATGCTGATACGCTGGCGCTGGCCACCGCTTAACTTGCCTCCCCTATCGCCTATCATCGTGTTGTAACCGTCCTCGGTTTCCATGATAAAGTCATGTGCATTGGCTATCTTGGCTGCCTCAATCACCTGCTCCATGGTGGCTTCCTTCACACCGAAGGTGATGTTATTATAGAAGGTGTCGTTAAACAGGATAGCCTCCTGGTTCACATTACCCATCAGGTCGCGCAGTTCCAGGAACGACACATCACGGATATCGGTACCGCCCAGTAGAATCTGGCCTTCCTGCACATCGTAGAAACGCGGAATCAAGTCCACCAGTGTGGTCTTACCGCTACCGCTCTGTCCCACCAGGGCTATGGTCTTACCGTCCTCAATATCCAGGTTGATGTGGCGCAGCACATATTTCTGGTCGTACTTGAAGCTCACGTCCTTAAACTGAATCAGCGGACCGTTTGTCTTCAAGTTCAGGTGCTTAGGCTCAGCCGGTTCCGGAATAGAGTTGGTTGCCTGCAGAATCTTATCGATACGCTCCATACTGGCCATACCCTTGGGAATGTTGTAGGTAGCCTTCGAGAAATCCTTCAGCGGATTGATCAGGCTGTACAGCATCACCAGATAGAAGATGAAAGTAGGCGCATTGATAAAGCTGTCCTCGGAATCCAGGATCAACCAACCGCCAAACCACAACACAATAACAATAAGAATAGTACCCAGGAACTCGCTCATCGGATGAGCCAGTTGCTGGCGGATGTTCACACGGGTGATGGTATTGCGGTAATCCTCGTTGGTATTGGCAAAACGATTGTACATCTTGGGCTCGGCATGGAAGGCCTTGATGACACGCAGGCCACCCAGTGTCTCCTCTACCTGACTCATGGTGGCTCCCCACAGGTTCTGCGCAGTTAAGGAGGTTCGTTTCAACTGGCGTCCCACCTTACCCATGAACCATCCCATGCCAGGGAGTACAATCAGGGTAAACAGGGTCAACTGCCAGCTCACGGCTATCAGGGTACCGAAATAGGCAATAATCAGAATTGGGTTCTTGAACAGCATGTCCAGACTGCTCATGATACTGTTCTCCACCTCCTGTACATCACCGCTCATACGGGCAATGATATCACCCTTGCGCTCGTCACTGAAGAAGCCCAATGGCAGGTTCAGTATCTTCTGGTAGAGCTGGTTGCGTATGTCACGCACCACACCGGTACGGATAGGAATGATGGTGGCCGACGAAAGGAAATAGGCTCCGGTCTTCAGGGCGGTCATCACCGACAGGAAGATACCCAGGATGAGCAGGGTATTACTGGCTCCCACCGTCTCGATGAGTTGGGTTACCCCGTAATAGAAGTTGTTCACTGCCCAGTCCTTGATGCCCGATGCCTGGTCGAGTGTCAGGTACTGGTACACGGTACCGTCCTCCATCTTGAACAGAATCTGGAGGATAGGAATTATCAGGGTAAATGAGAATACGTTCAGTACTGCCGACAGGATATTAAACAATATCGTCAGTACCAGATATTTTTTGTAAGGTGGCACAAACCTGCGCAGCACCTTCATGAATTCCTTCATTATTATTGACTACGGACAACAGTCTACAGACAACAGACTGTGATTTTATTTTAAGATAAATGAAGACTGGCCGATCATACGGTCGTCTACAAAGATAAAGATACGATAGGTTCCTGCCGACAGATACTCATCTACATCATAATAGCCCTGAACATTCAGTTCCTCACCTCCGTACTCAATATAGGTCTTAAATGAGACTTCCAGTTTCTTGTTCTCGTAAGTACAGGTCTCACCCTTGGTCAGTGGCGAGTTGTCCGGTTTCAGAATACGGACATAGGCATTACGACCACCGGTCTTTGCTGTCGGGTTACGGGCAATAGTATAATTGACAGCCAACTTCATGCAATCCTTGACCTTCTTGGCAGCCTTACCTTTCTTGTTCAGAGGGGAAACGGTAATGCCGGTAGCATTCAGCTGCGAGGCAATGCTTACGGTCTCCTTCAGCTGCTCCTTCTCAGTGTTCAGGTTGCTGATCTGAGTGGTAGCTGCGGTATATTTCTCCTTCACCTCGGTATTCTCGGCCATCAGCTCGTTGTTGATACGCTGCAAGGAATCAATCTGCATCAGGTAATGACGCATCACACGGCGCACATCGGCCAACTCCTTGCGCAGACGTGTAATCTCGCGGGCATCGGTAGCCTTGACACGCTGCAGTTCCTCGAGCAACTGCTGGGCACGCTGACGCTCGGCATTCAGCTGCTGGGTCAGTGTATCGTTCTGGATGGTGTTCTTCAGCTCGTCATACTGCTGGGTAAAGCTCTTGTACTCGTTCTCCATCTCCTGCTTGTCCAGAGCCATCAGTTCCTCCATCTCCTGCTTATCCTGCTGTGCCTGATGCAATCCAAATCCTAAATAAGCTATTACACCTGCCAGCACCAGTATCAGTGCTACAATGGCTGCTATCCATCCTTTCTTCATTGTTCTATTGCTTTATAAATACTCTGGTGCAAAGGTAAGTTTTTTTGTGCAGATAAGCGCTATCAGTTGCGGGGTTTCTTTAGGCAAAGCGTTGTCTCCTGTTAATAATGGGTTGTTTCATCGACATTTTGGCATCGTTCCGTTGATGCGCCTCCTGCCCCCCTAGTATGGTCCCCCTATAGGGGGACATACTTACGGGGGGAGATGGGGTTAGGGGAGCGCATCGAAGGAAAATCCAGAATAAACAATGCACCACCAGAATCGTGAGTAGAGCAGGTCAGGGAACCCTGGTGCAGATTCATGATTTGGCGACTGAGTGCCAGACCTATTCCTGAACCCGTCTGTTTGGAAGTATAGAACGGCAGGAATATATCTTCCTGAAGCTCCTTCGGAATACCCGACCCATTATCGCCCACAGTGATGCGGGGAATGCCATTGGGAGAAGAAGCCGTAAACTCAACCGCGGTAGCACCAGCTTCTCTGGCATTCTTCACCAGATTGACTAAGATTTGCCGAATCATACCCTCATCACCTTGAAGAATCATGCCCTGTGCACACTGAATAGAAATGTGCAAATCGGGATACAAATGGCGGATGTGCAGCAGGAGCGACTGCACTTGAATAGGGGCAATAGTAGGCTTGGGCAAATGAGTAAGTTCATGATAACTATCCAGAAACTGTTTGATGGACCGACACTGGCCATGAATCACTTCAACAGCCTCACGAGAGTCTTCGGAAGAATAATCATGTGCCAGCATGTCCTCACTTACCGAGATGAGAGGCGTAAGTGAGTTACGCAGTTCATGGGTCATGATGCGCAGAATGCGGTCATAGTACAAGCGTTTGGTTTCCAGGTCGGTCATATTCCTATTGTACACCTGCATAATGTGATTCATGTCCCGGTACATCTGCTGCAGTTCCTTGTCGTTGCTCAGCGGGAAACAGCTCATCATATCCTTATTGAGCAAACTGGCCAGGAATGATTTCACCTGATTGGGCACGAACGAAGCCGCTTGCGCAGTAAGGTACAGCAGGATAAGACAAAAGAGCAGGCTGCAAAGCAGATAGGAAAGACTATCAGTATAAAGCCAAACCACCACCATGAGTGCCCCCGATGCCACGAGCAGCAGGGAAAGCAGCAAGACATAGCGATGGTAATGGCGCTGAATCATTGTATCACTCCGTATTTTTTCAGTTTGTTGTAAAGGGTTTGGCGCGACACACCCAACCGGTTAGCGGAACTCACCAGATTGCCTCCCTCCTGCTCCACTGCTTCCAGAATGTGCTTACGTTCCATTTCCTCCAAGGAGAGTTGACGGCTGGCAGCCAAAGTGTCCTGCAGGCTACTGGCCTGTGCAGCCAAAGTTGCCATCTCTCTGCGGGAACGATGCTTCACTATGGCATTCTCCAACTTGCTGATCAGCACCTCATTCTCCCAAGGCTTAGCAATGAAATCCTCGGCTCCCTGCTGCAGGCAGCGTACTGCCAGGTCAATGTCACCGAATGCGGTAATCAGCACCACTGCAGGTGGATTCTCCATCGCATTGATCTGGTTCAGCCAGAACAGGCCCTCCTCGCCATCCAACCTACGGGAATCGAAGTTCATGTCCAGCAGCACCACATCCACATCGCCCGGTTGCAGCAAGGCTGGAATGAGGTGTGGATCGGGTACGGTCACCACGGTGTCAAACACCCTGCCCAGCACCAGTTTCAAGGTGCGAAGTACTGCCTGATTGTCATCAATAACTAGTATCTTATAAGGATTACTGCTCATATTGCGGCAAATATAACCATAAAATTTCACCTAATCAAGAATGATGACTTCCGAATCGCCAAACTTGTCGTAACCGGTGGTAATCACCTTATCACCGGGTGCCAATCCTTCCAGGATTTCATACTGCGAAGGGTTCTGTCTGCCGATGGTAATCGGGGTGCGTACAGCCTTCTTGCCCGACTTGTCCAATTTATAAATCCACTGCCCGGCGGTGTTCTGGTAGAATGATCCGCGTGGAATGACCAGTGCCTGCTCGGCCTTGCCCAGTTCTATCTGCACTCGGTAGGACTTTCCCACCCGGATATTTTCGGGTTGTTTCTTCTCGAAGACCAAATCTATTTCAAAGGTACGGTCTTTCACCTCGGGCACCACCTTGGTAATGTGCAGCGGAAACTTTTCGCTCTGGTAACTGATGGTAGCGGGCAGTCCGGAAGTGATACGGTCGATGTAGTATTCGCTGAGCGAGGCGTGTACTTTGAAATCGTCCAGCACCTTCACCTCGGCTATGGATTCACCGGCCACGACATGCTGTCCCGGAGTAACGGAGATGTAGCTGAGCTGACCGTCGCACGGAGCGGTAATGACCAGGCTTTCCAGGCGCTTCATGCTGCGCTGGTATTTTTTCTGCTCGCGTTCCATATCACGTGCCAGCAACTGTCCCTTCAGCACAGCAGACGAGGAGTCGTTGCGCAGGGATTGGAGTTCCAGTTTGGAGCGCTCTTGATTGTAGCGATACTCGTCCTCGGCCACCTGCAACTGCGCCTTGCTTTTGATACCCATACGGTTCTCCTCGCGGTCCAGCTGAATGTTCTTCTCCAAACGGTCCATGTCGTAGCGGGTCTGCAACGCCTGTTTCTTCAGGTTCAGCCGCATCTTCTCCTGCTCAATAAGTTGCTCCTGGTAGGAGGTATGCTGACGTGCCAAATCATCACGCTGGTCCTCGATACTCTGCTCCAGTTCGGGGTTAGTCAGTACCATGATGGTATCGCCTTTCTTCAGCGACTGACCGTCTTCAGCCACAATGCGCAACACACTGCCCGACTCCCGGGCATTGACTTTCAGGGTCAGGATAGGCCTCACCAGTCCTTCCACATCCACATATTCCCGGAAAGGTTGTGTCTTGGCCTCGCCAATCTTCAGTTCATCGCCATCCACCCTCAGTTTCTTTGGGCCAGCTGAGAGTAGGATAGCCAGGACGATGAGTGCCAAAATGGCTGCTCCGCCTGCCAGATAGTATCTATGCCTGATGTACCAGGGTTTCTTTTCCAATAGTTTATCCATAATAATGTCATTTATAAATTCTCCGGCAACGGCCAGGAGATGGGACTGTTCTGTGCAAAGTCGTACCCCGTCATGGAGCGAAGTCCGTAGTACAGGCTCCAGTAGGTGGACAGACTCTCGATGTAGCTCCGGCGTGCGGCATCCTTCTCGCTGATAGCACTGTTCAGGTCCAGAATAGTATTCTTGCCCAGAACATAAAGTTTGCGTGCCACATCGTAGCGGCGTTCGGCGGTCTTGTCTGCCTGTTGTGCCACGGTCACCCGACGGCCCTGAAGATTAAACTGCTGCACCATCTTGGTGACATTCTGCTCAAAACTCTTCATGCCCTGCTCGGCATTCACATCGGCCAAATCTACCTGCGACTGTGCCACATGCCTACGCCCTTTTCCTCTTCCCCAATCCAGGATTGGAATGGCTAGGGTAACCGAAGCGTACTGCATGTCGGTGGGGTTACGATAGGCATCGCTGAAAGCAGAGCCGGTCTGCGACAGGCCGAACTGCATATACAGGTTGGCTTTCAGTCCGGTATTGGCCTTCACCTCGGCCAGGTTACTGCGACTTTCCAACTGAGTCCTGCGGTAATAGTCAGGATCGGGACTGTTCTGCAAAGCCAGTTCCAGTGCCTCTCCCAAAGGAATCTCCAATGCCTGAATCTGGCCGTCGGCTTCAACCCTTAGCCGGGTGTTGGTGGGCAAGTCCAGATAGTTGCGCAGTTCTTCGGCAGCCACATCCAACTGTACATCCGCATCCAGCAAATTGGTTTCCTCGTTCAGTTTGTTGAGCTGCAGTTGCAGCATCTCGTTCTCGCTGATGGTGCCTATATTGTAGCGTCCTTCGGCAAAGGTACACAGCGTATCGGCCGAAGCCAGGTTGCTGTGGGCTATATCCACATTGGTCTGCGCCTTGGCTAGTGCAAAGAACAGGGTACTGGCCTGCGATGCCACCAGTTCCATGGTTTCGTTGTACTGTTTCAAGGCCTCGCGCCAGCGCACAGGCTCTATGCGGCGGTTCCACTTCTGTGCATTGTAGCCTATCAGATTCTGCTCATAACCCATAGTGACAGGTTGCGAGCGGAAACTGGTCTGTCCCGCACCCTCAAACTGCTTTTCACGCAACAGTGATGAAGATACGAACAGGCTACCACCCGTCCAGGGGATGTTCTGAGTGATTTGAAGCGACAGGTCGGTACTCAGCTGGCTGACATGCAGGAAGCTGGCAGTACCGTCGGGCTGTACAATACGGTCAATTCCACGATTGAACTGGGGACTGGATACCAAAGAAACCAAGGGCTTGTAACTGGCTTGATAACTGCGGTACGACCAGTAGGCACTGCGCAGCGAATGCCGGGCTGCCAGGGCGGCAGGCGACTGCTGCTGGGCCATAGCGATGGTCTCCTGCAGGGTAACCTGCAGGGGTTCTTGGGCACAGAGTGCGCCACAGGCCATCAACCACACGATGAGTAGCAAATGCTTCATTTTATTCACTCTTGATGATAGCCGCCACATTCACCCGGGCAGCTTTTTCCAACTGATAGATCAATGCCACGGCGGTAATCAGTACCACGATAATCAGCGCTTCCACATAAATTATAGGGGTAACAGGGGCACACTCCAGGAACTCCTCTGTGTAGCGGTGAATCAGCAGATATGATAAAGGAATGCTCAGCACAAAGGTAGAGAGCAGTACCCAGAGGTACTTCTTTCCCAACAGCAGATACTGGTCCTTGCGGTGTGCACCGTTGGCCTTACGGATGGCAATCTCACGGTAACGCTGGCGGATGTCGAACAGTGAAAGTCCCAGCAATCCTAAGCAGCAGATCAGGATGGCAATACCCGAGAACAGGGTATATACCTGCGCCATTAGTTTGTCTTCCTGGTATAGACTCTCCACATCCTCACGGAACCAATGATAATTCAGTTCGTGTTCCGGACAGATATCGGCAGAAATCTTCTCCAGCAATTCTATAATCTCCTTTTCATGCCCCGGCTTCACCCGGATGGCAATCATGCAACTGGCATAAACGTATCTGTTTTCGTTCGCATCTATCCAGTAGGCCGAAGGCTGTACGCCCAGGGTGCGGTGCGTCCTGTAATGATCCTGGATGATACCACAGATAGGCATCTTTTCTGTGCCATAGGCTTTAAGTCTATTGGTGGCATCAGCACTGTACGTAATCATCAACGGTTCCTCCGACCGCAGATGCGCCCCTTCCATCTGCTTGTACCCCATCAGGTTCAAAGCTTTCCAATTCACAACCCAAGTATCAGGTACCATAGCCTTGGGGTTGGCATTATCACTCAACAACTGGCCTTCCTTCAGTTGAACGCCAAAGATTTGGAACCATTTAGGTGAGACATGATACATATAAAACGAAAACTCCTCATCTTTGTCATTATAGTAGATATTCAGATTGTCTGTACGATTGACGGGCAGAACGCTCACCACATCGGCCAGCTCTACTATCGGCGATGCGCTCAGTTTCTCCAAATAAGCCTCGGCCAGTTCTTTTACCTCGCCGCCATTCGATTTAAAATAACTATTGCCTTGTTCATCGGTTACGAAGCTCTCCTTAATGTGCAGCGGTTTGGTGATCAGGATGTTCTCCACATCGCAGCCGATAGGGCTGTTGAGCAGGAATTCCAGGTGATGCTGCATCCAGATGGCCATGGCCACCAGGGTGAAAGCGATGAGGTACTGAAAGCCCAGCATGACGGTACGCGAACGCAGGTTCTGCACGGATCCTACACGTTGCTGCAGGCTGACCAGCGTAGAACTGCGTACCTGCTTGACAAACGGATAACACAGCGATACCAGGGGCACCACAATCAGGAAGCCCAGGGTCAACACGGTATCGAATGGAGAAGCTGTAACCGTATCGTTCAGCATCTCGTCTGTCCAGGGTTTCAGAAGATTTACCAGCAGCCAAGCCAGCAATACCGCCAAAGCCGTGCTGATAAACAGTTCCAGTCCCATTTCCACAAAAAGCGAAAGGGGTTTCTGTCCGAACACACGGCGCACACCCTGTTCGCGCTGGCGGCGCTGCCAATATACCATATACAGGTTGGTGAAGTTCAGCACACCTACCACCAGAATCAGCACCATCACGCCCAGCAGAATCCAATCGGCCTGGGCATTGCCATGGTGCACCATATTCACCTCCTGCCCGTTTTCATTCAGCGAACGATCCATGTAGAAATCGCTCCAGCGAATAAACTGGCTTTCCATGGTGTCGCCTCCATAAAAGGTGAAATGTTCCTTTTCACTCGTATCCTCACCAAGGGTTTTCATATAGGCATTGAAGGCATCCAGGTCGAAATCCTTGGGTATGCGTATCCATTCCGACTTCAGATGGGGCCAACGATCGCTGACCAGGCAGGACACTATCATATCCGGCGTAAAGATGGCCTTGTTCCGTGGTTCATCAAAAATGCCGGAAATGACAAAGTGGAAGTTCTTCAGCATGAAAGCAGTACCGATGGCCTCAGTGGCGCTCAGCCCCAGTTTCTGCAGATAGGCACGGGAAACCCAGCATCCATCGGGCCGGTTCATGGCGGTACGGTCACCTTCTATCTCATACTCAAAAAAATGCAGGAACAAACTATCTACTACCAGCACATCGGCTACGTAATTCTGGTCATTCAGTGCGATAGTGGATTCCGGATTCTTGATGAAAATGGAGGATTCAACGGCAAACTTCTGAAACTCATCCATAAAGGGTTTGCCATAGTATTCATCCATCCGCTTGACATCCATCATCATGCGGCGGGTCACCTGATTGTCCTGCACAGATACGACGATGGTTTCCGGATCAATGGCGTGCGATTCGGCGGTAACCTCGCGGTACAGGTAGCGGGAAATCACAATACCGCACGTCAGGCTCAGGGTAAGTCCTAAGATATTGATCAGCGTAAAGGCTTTCTGCCTGAGCAGGAAGCGAAGAGCATATTTTATCTTGTTCATAAGCCGTTGTCTTTTAGTCCTCAACCTTGTTAATTATCTGACCGTCAAACAGGTTCACGATTCGTGTGGCATAGCCGGCATCGCGCTGCGAGTGAGTAACCATAACGATGGTGGTGCCCTCGCGATTCAGTTGGCTCAGCAGCTCCATCACTTCCTGGCCGTTCTTGGAATCCAGATTTCCGGTAGGCTCATCGGCCAGAATAACCGATGGATTTGACACCACGGCACGAGCTATAGCTACACGCTGCTGCTGTCCGCCGGACAACTGGTTAGGGAAGTGCTGGGCACGATGGGCAATGCCCATGCGCTGCAAGGCATCCTCTACCCTACGCTTGCGCTCAGAAGAAGGCAATCCCATATAAAGCAGGGGCATCTCTATGTTCTCGGTTACGGTCAGGTCGTCTATCAGGTTGAAACTCTGGAACACAAAACCGATGCGTCCCTTGCGCAGGTCAATACGTGCCGACTCGCTCTTCTGGCTCACTTCCTCACCGTCCAGCAAGTACTGACCGGAAGTAGGGTTCTCTAAAAGTCCCAAAATATTCAACAAGGTGGATTTGCCGCAGCCCGAAGGCCCCATAACGGCTATAAATTCTCCCTCCTCCACGCTCAGCGACACATCGTTCAGTGCAGTTGTCTCTACCAAATCCGAACGGAATTTCATCACAATGTTCTTGATTTCAATCTTTGCCATACTATATATGTTTTTTTAATTTGTATTGCAAAAATAAGGCGCAGACAAAAGAATAAGGATGAAAAAACACACAACTGCATTTTTTCATCCTTATTATGTCCAAAAGTTAGACATTGGTTAGTAGGCGAGCATTTCTAAATACGCTATTACACCTGCCAGCACCAGTACCAGTGCTACGACGGCTGCAACCCTTCCTTTCTTCATACTTAATTTGCTATTTTTTATAATTTGGTGCAAAAGTTATGTTTTTTGGGCATTATCGCCGTTAGAAAAAGTGAAAAATATTTGATAACAATGAAATAATGGGTAACTTTGTAGCAATAACACTTTATTAACTTTTAAAGACTATGGATAAATTCGGACAATCAAGACGTGAGTTCTTGGGCAAGTCTGCTGCTTTGATTGCTGCAGCTGCCATTATGCCTTCTGCACTGACTTCATGTGCAGGTGGTGAGAAGCCAGCCGCTGCCCCTGCTGCAGCACCTGCTGACGGTAAGCCTAACTCTACCTTCAACGGTGTGGCTATCGGTACCATCACCTACAGCTGGCGCGACATGCCAGGCGGTTTGGAAAATATCATTAAGTATTGTAAGGAAGCAAACATCAGCAATTTGGAGTTGATGGGTAATGACCTGGAGGCTTGTCTGGGTGCTCCTGAGAATCCACGTATGAGACTGATGCAGGAAGCTATCAAGCGTATGGGTGGCAATCTTGCACCTGGCACACGTCCAGAATTTAACGCAGAAGAGCAGGCTCAGATGGATAAATACAACGAAGAAATGGCTGAATTCCGCAAGAACCTGGACTTGGCAAAGGTTGAAGAGGTTCGCAAGGCTTTGGAGGCTGAAGGTATCTTCGTACACATCGTTAAGACTCAGCCAGGTGTAAACTCTACAGAAGAGGAAATCGACTATGCATTCAAGTTGGCTAAGGCTATGGGTGTAAAGGCTATCACTGCAGAGTCAAGCCTGGAGGCTGCTCAGAAGATTGCTCCTTATGCTGAGAAGTATGACATGTACTATGCACTGCACAACCATATGCAGTTTGCTGATCCTAACTATGATATCGATGCTATTCTGGCTGTTTCTCCAAAGATTATGATGAACTTCGATTCAGGTCACTTCTTCGGTTCTACCGGCCGTCATCCAATCGAGATTCTAGAGAAGTATCACGACCGTATCTTCAGTATGCACATTAAGGATAAGACCGGTCCTAAGACAGAGCCAGAGGCTAATGCCAACCAGGTTTGGGGTCAGGGCGAAACTCCTCTGAAGGAGATTCTGCTGAAGATTCAGAAGGAAGGCTGGCCTATCTACTGCGATATCGAATTGGAATACGCTGTTAAGCCATGGTCTAACTCTGTAAAGGAGGTTGGCACTTGCGTAGCTTACGCTCGTCAGATTTTGATGTAATCATTTTCTTATCATAACAAAAACCACTGCCCTATTTAAGGACAGTGGTTTTTTTCATTTTTTCTGATATCCACATTTTGGACAACTGCCGTTCTGGTCCAGTTTGACACCGCACAATGGGCAACGCTCGAAATGACTCTTCGGGTCGTACTCCTGTGAAGCCTTGTTAACACCGCTCTTGAAAGTAAGCTTTACTATCGGAAGCTTATCCTTGAGCAAATCATAAACAATCTTAATCATTCCCTCTACAGTCATCGTTTCCTTGGTCACCACAATCCGGCAATCCGGATATGCTGTCGCCCATTCCGTCCTGAACGCCTCACCCTTCATCGTGTTCAATTTATGACCATTCCTGATTCCCTGTTTCTCATAAACACCTAGAACGGCAGGTAGTAGCGGATCATCTTCACGTAAGATAAGAGCATGGTCAAAATTCTGAAGGACATCCCATGCTATCTTCTTAATCTCATTGCAAGGAAAGACCATGTTCACCATCGGAGTTACATCATCTTCCACCTCAATGGTCAAAACACCTGTGTGCCCATGCAGGTACTGTGCTTCGCCCTGAAACTTGTAGAACCGGTGTGCATACTGCAGCTCAAACTTAGTAATACTTCTCATACAACTACTTTTTAATTGTTACACATGCCCTTAGAGAGGTCATATCCCACTCTAATTCAAATGCAAAGATAAGTTGAATATCTTGCACACTTTTTCTATCGTGATTAGTAATTCTAATGAGTGCTTGGAGTAAAAATAATCACATATAGAGAACGAAGGATGTGCCCCGTAATAATGACGCCATCGAATGGCAGCTTTTTATGAAGAAGATAGTAATGAAACCAAAATCGCCATAAATGAAGAGAAACATTTGGCGATTCAGGCTATTATGTTTAATTCAAGCTACAGGCACATTACCGCCTGAATATAAAGTTCATAGGCTAATTGGTGATTATGCCGGATGTTGGGAATGCCACATGCAACCAGACTGATTATTAGTATGGAGACAGAATGACCAAGAATTGGAATTGGTCCTGATTGATACTGGTACGCATGCTGATTTGTTTTAACTAAATATCACTACTTATCCAATAAGATTCTCCGTTTCGCCATGAGAGCGAGCAAATTCGAGCGCTTCGCTCAGAATGGCCGGGATAGGGAATTTATTGCAGCAGCTTCTTTACTTCCTCATCGGTCTGTGTCAAACGTTCCCGACAGAAAGCTATCAACTGTTGAGCCTTCTTTACCTTCTCACTCAGTTGGTCAATGTCCAACGAGTTGTCTTCCAACTGGGCTACAATCTGTTCCAGTTCCTTCATGGCCTGGGTGTAGGTTAATTTTTTCTCCATAATTATTGTATTTTATATTTTTGTCATCCTGAGTGAAACGAAGGATCTTTCCTCGCGAGTATGAAAAGTTTGCTCTACTTACTCAGCAAGATTCTTCGCTACGCTCAGAATGACAAGGGGATACTATTGAAATAATTTCTCCGTCAGCCAAACGTGTAACAATCTCATCACCAGCCTGCAACTGCGCTGCACCGGTCACCGCCCGTCCATTCTTCAGAGTGATGGAATAACCGCGTTTCAGCAAGCGCTCGGGACTGTTGTCACTGATGCGCTGGGCCAATAGTTCCAGTTTATTGGACTGACGGGACAGCAACTGCGGCACCTGCAGTACCATGCGCTGCTGCAGCAACTGCAGACGGTGCTGCCTGTCATTGATCTGTTGTACAACAGCATGCTGAAGCGACAGTGAGGCTCGCTGCAGACGATTCTCTTCCCGGGCCTTGCGCGACTGATAGACAGCAGGGAGGCCAGTAATCATGCGTTCCAGACGATGTTTCTCCTGTTCCAGACGCTGCCGCACACAGAAACTGAAGCGCTGAGCCAATTCTTCCAAAAAAGAACCGCTCTCGTCCACCCTTGCTATCAGGAACTCGGCTGCAGCCGTAGGGGTCTTTACACGGGTGTGCGATATCATATCCAGTACGGTATCGTCACGCTCATGACCGATGCCCGTAATAATCGGCAATGGAAACTGGGCCACGTTCTCCGCCAGTGCAAGGGTGTCAAAACTGGCCAGGTCGGCCGTGGCACCACCGCCTCGGATAATCACCACCACATCCCATTGGTCCATCTCATCAGCAATGGCATTCAGGGCGGCTATGATGCTGCGCTCGGTCTGCTCACCCTGCATCACTGCAGGAAACAGCTCCACCTTGAACGCATAGCCTTTGTCATTGTTCTGCAACTGATTACAGAAATCGCCGTAACCAGCAGCCGAAGGTGCGGAAATCACAGCCACACGCTGGGGCAGAACCGGCATTTCCAATTCCTTCTGCATAGTAAGGATGCCCTGACGGTCCAGTTCCTGCAGAATCTCCTTGCGACGGCGAGCCATATCGCCCAGGGTATAGGTGGGGTCTATGTCCATAACGGTCAGTGAATAGCCGTACAGTTCATGGAAGGTAACCTGCACCAGCACCTGAACCTTCAGGCCTGCGGCAAACCGCTGTCCGGTCTGCTGCTCAAAGTAAGGAGCCAGCATCGCATAGATGTTGGCCCATATCACACCTCTGGCCTTAGCCACAAAGCCGTTTCCCCGCTGTGCCTTCTGCACAAACTCCACGTAGCAGTGACCGCTACGGTTCAGGTTCACCTCGCTCAGTTCGGCCTGTAACCAATAAGCCTGGTCCAAAGTGTCCTCCAGAACACCACGGACCAGGTTATTCAATTCATATAGCGTCAGTGCCTCGTTCATCGGGCACTCTGGTAAGCCTTCCACAGGTCAGGGATACCGTAGCCGTACACCTCGTTAGGATGCTCCACATAGCTACCGTTCTTGCGTACCAGGTCGATGACCTGATGAGCAGTCAGGTTTGGCAGAGCCGACCACAGTGCAGCCACAGCGCCACACATGATTGGTGAGGCAAATGAGGTACCGTTGGCACGGCCCACCTTACCGGTAGGACCTACCACTGCACTCTTGCCGCCCTGAGCACATACATCTGGCTTCACACGGCCGTCAGAGCTGTAACCGATGCTGCTGAAGGTGGTATTGATACCCAGGCTGTCGGTTGCACCAACACACAGGATATGGTCAGCATCGGCAGGAGGAGTAATCTTCTTCCAAGCCTGAGCACCAGAGTTGCCGGCACTGATCACACAGATCATACCCTTATCGGCAGCCATACCGGCAGCGATAGAACCCGGATTACTCTTACCGTCCAGTTCCCAATATTTCATATCTGCGAAAGGATCATCAAAGTCGTTGTAACCCAGAGATGAGTTCACCAGATCGCAGCCCACACTGTCGGCATACTCCACTGCTGCTGCCCAGTAATCCAACTCGGCAGGAGTCTCACTGGCAGCATCCTCGCTGGCAATCAGCCAGAACTTGGATGACGGAGCGGTACCAATCATCACGTTCTCTTTGTTCATACCCATGCAGGAAAGAACCGATGTACCGTGCGACTGGCCGTCATATACACTTGACTTAGGGTCCACTACATTGTAGGTACCCAGAATCTGGATATTGTCGAATGCAGGAATAACGTCGGCATTCATGTAACCGCCGTCAATCACACCGATGGTCAGGTTCTGGCCACGGAAACCGGCATCGTGCAACTTGGTCACGTTCAGCATCTCAGCCTGGTTCTGTGCCTCGCCGTACTTCTGCTCATTCAGTTCCACTGGGTCTTTTGACACCATGTCCTGGCGCTTGTAGTCTGCACTGCGCTGAGGACCGCGAGGAGCCTTTGGTGCTGGAGTAGACCAAACACAGGTGGACTTGCTCACGAATGGCAGTTCAGCCAGTGCCACACCCTTCAGCGAGTCCTTCACCTCTACCAGTACGGTATTGGCCCACTTGCTCAGGCTGTGAATCTTGGCACCCTTGCCCTTGATCTGCTTCAGATAGGCACTTGGAATAGGCAGGTCGGTTTCATTCACCTGAATGCCCTGACGCTGGCGGCGGTCCAGAGCCTTCTGTGACAGGAACTTCTCCGGATGATTGATACTGAACTCAGAACCGTTCTTGTCGGTCAGGCTCAGACGGAAACGGTATTGCTTCTCGGTAGGGGCATCAGTTGGAGATGCCTGAGCAAATACATTTGCACACAGGCACATCATGCCCAAAAGGATAAATTTCTTCATACGATTGTCCTAATAATTAATTTCCAAACAAGGCAAAGGTACGGAAATTATTCGTAACTTTGCGCGCATTAATTTAGAAATTTCAAAAATAATGTCAGAACAGAAAACTCCTACCGAGTTGGGAACGCGTCCCGTGGGCAAACTGCTGCTGGAATATGCTCTTCCGGCCATCATTGCCATGACCGCTTCCTCGCTCTATAACCTGGTCGATTCCATCTTTATCGGTCAGGGCGTAGGTGCCATGGCTATTTCCGGACTGGCTGTCACTCATCCCATCATGAATGTATCAGCTGCCTTTGGTGCCATGGTCGGTGTGGGCGGCTCTGCCATGATATCCTTGAAATTAGGTCAACGCGACAACAAGACTGCCCAGCTCATCCTGGGTAATATAGTGGTGCTGAATACCATTCTCGGCCTTATCCTGGGTATACTGTGCCTGACATTCATGAAGGAGGTGCTAGCCTTCTTCGGTGCCACTCCGGGCCTGATGCCGTATGCGTACGATTACATGTCGGTCATCATGTGGGGTAATGTCATCACTCATCTGTACATGGGTCTGAACAGTGTGCTCCGCTCGGCCGGTCACCCCCGTAAGGCGATGGGTGCCACCATGTTTACGGTAATCATCAACTGCATCCTGGACCCTATCTTCATCTGGCCGTTGGGCATGGGCATCAAGGGTGCGGCACTGGCTACCGTCATCTCTCAGGCACTGGCCTTGGTTTATCAGCTTAAGATGCTCAGCAACCGCGATGAGCTGCTGCACCTGCACCGGGGCATCTACCGCATACGCACCCATATCGTGAAGGGTATTCTCAGCATCGGCATGTCGCCGTTCCTCATGAACCTGGCTGCCTGCATGGTCAGCACACTGGTCAACCAGGCACTGATTCACCACGGAGGCGATATGGCTATCGGAGCCTACGGTATCATCAACCGCGTGGTGTTCATCTTCATCATGTTCATCATCGGTCTGAACCAGGGCATGCAACCGATTGTGGGCTACAATTACGGAGCCTGCCAGTATCACCGTGTCATGCAGACCCTGAAATACACCATCATCTGGGCCACCTGTTTCAGCACCCTCAGTTTCATTGTGGGAACCTTGCTGCCTGAGCAGTGCGCCCACATGTTTACCGACGATGCTGAGCTGATCAGACTGATTGTAGAGGGTATGCCTATCATCTGCATCTGTCACGTCCTGATCGGTTTCCAGATAGCCACCACCAATTTCTTCCAGAGTATCGGTATGGCATCGAAAGCCGTCTTCCTGAGTCTGTCGCGCCAGCTCACCTTCCTGTTGCCGCTCATCATCATCCTGCCCCGATTCTTCGGTACCATGGGTGTATGGTGGTCTATGGCCTGCAGCGATTTACTGTCCACGCTGACTACCGCTGTCATGCTGGGCATGCAGATGAAGAAATTCAAGAAACTACTGGCACAGGAGCAGACGGCCCAAGTGGAACCGGTTGCCCAGTGCCCAACGAATGAATAAGAGATGAAACGAATCGGTTTGCTTTCCGACACCCATGCCCATTGGGACGACCGTTACCTGAAGCACTTTGAGCTGTGCGATGAGATATGGCATGCCGGCGACATAGGTTCGGTGGAACTGGCCGAGCGTCTGGCGGCTTTCAGGCCCCTGCGTGCTGTATATGGCAACATCGACGGCCAGGAACTGCGACTGATGTATCCTGAGCTGCTGCGCTTCCGCTGCGAGGAGGCCGAGGTGCTGATGAAGCACATCGGAGGCTAGCCCGGCAAGTACGACCGAAGTGTCGGTCCGCTGTTGCGTGCCAACCCGCCCCAACTGTTCATCAGCGGGCACTCACATATTCTGAAGGTCATGTTCGACCCGCGTCTGAACATGCTTCACATCAATCCCGGAGCTGCCGGGCTGTACGGATTCCACAAGCAGCGCACCCTGGTGCGTTTCACCGTCGACGGCCGGCAGTTCAAGGACCTGGAAATTATTGAACTGAATTCATGAAACCCAAGAACCGTATCCTATATCCGTTTCTGCTCACCCTGCTGGTCGTAGCCGGACTGGCAGCCCTGCAGGCACTGCCGCCCCTCACCGTCGAGGGGTACACGCTGCGCCCTGTATCGCTGCTCAGCGATGTCATACCGGCTCAGGAGGATACCTTCCAATTGCCTGAGCCTGTCGACAGTGTCCTGTTGGCCAAAGCCGACACCACCGACAACACGGCCATGGAGCGCATCCGGGTGCTGATGGCCGACAGCCTGGGCGAGGCACTTATCGAGGACTATTCCTTCCTGATGCCCGACACCGTGCTGGGCAACCGCCACGGTATGGCTCATTTCTACGAGGCGCTGGCACAGAGCCGAAGCATGAACCGCCCCGTGCGCATTGCTTATTTCGGTGATTCGTTCATCGAGGGCGACCTGATGACGGCCGACCTGCGTGCCAAACTGCAGAGTGCCTATGGCGGCAGCGGTGTGGGATTTGTGGATATCGACTCTCCTATCGCAGGGTTCCGCGTGTCGGTCAAGAGCCATTCGGTCAACTGGCATTCGCACAGTGCCACCGATACCGGGGGCTTCAAGGCGGCCAAGCAGGGCATTGCCGAGCGTTATTTCATTCCTGCGGGCAACTCATCGGTACGCCTGCAGGGCGGTGCTCACTCGCTGCATCAGGATTCCTGCCGTGAATCGGCGCTGTTCTGCCGGGTGGACGAGCCGGTGACCGTTACCGCCCGCATCAACCGGGGTGAACCGGAGACCTTCTATCTGGATGCCTCACCCGACGTGCAGCGCGTGATGGTGAGCGGCAGCATCGGACAGGTGGAATGGAGTGTTCCCGATTCCATCGACGGACAGTTCTTCGGGGCCACCATGGATGCCGGACAGGGCGTAATACTGGACAACTTTGCCCTGCGTGGCAGCAGCGGTACCACCCTGAATGCTATTCCCAACTCTACTCTGCGTGATTTTGCCGCCCTGCGTGAATACGACCTGATTGTGTTCCAGTTCGGACTGAACGTGGCCAGCAACGGAGTGAAGGATTACAGCAGTTATCAGGAGAAGATGGCCCGCGTGATCCGTAAGTTTGCCCGGGCGTATCCCGAAGCCAGTCTGCTGGTGGTGGGCATGAGCGACCGTGGAGAACGTAAGGACGGTGTGGTGGTGACCATGCCCTGCGTGAAATACCTGAATCATTACCAGCGCCAGTTGGCCATGACCACCGGTTGCTGCTACTGGAACCTGTTCCAGGCCATGGGTGGCGACGGCAGCATGGGACGCATGGTGGAGGAAGACCGCCCTGCCAAGGCCAACATGGACTATACGCATATCAATGCCCACGGCGGCCGGTTCGTAGCCGGACTGCTGTTCGATGCCATTCAGAAAGGCAAGCAGATGTACGAGGAAGGAGGGGTTATCGAATGATGAAGCCTCTGTTCCTGCTGTTACTGCTGATGCTCTGCCCGCTGGCTGTTGTGGCCCAGGATGCCAAGCCCACCGGTGTGAAGAGCGATGTGAACCCACTGGCCCAGCGCCGCCAGATGCACCAGTTGCACGGACTGAACATGGGCGATACCGAGTTTGAGTTCACCCCCACAGCCTTTCCCCGCAGCTTTGTGCACATCCAGGCTAATCACCTGCTGAATGCCGATGCGCTCACTCCTTTCTTCGATAAGGTGGCCGAACGCCGCTCCCGCAGTGTGCGTGTGGTGCAGATTGGCGATTCCCATATCCGTGGTCATGTTCTGCCTCGTGAGCTGCGCTACCGCCTGGAGGAGGCCTGGGGCAGCGAGGCCATGGAGCGCGACAAGATGACCTACCAGACCACCGCCATAGCCACCGAGACCGGCTCACCGGGATTCGTGTTCCATGCGCTGAGCAAGAACGGCGTGCAACTGAGCTACTTCCAGGATGAGCAGCTGCTGCAGCAGATCACTGCCCTGCATCCCGACCTGCTCATCATCAGCGTGGGCACCAACGAGGCCCATGATGCCCACTTCAGCGGCATCAGCTACCAGCAGCAGCTGGACCAGTTCCTGAAGCTGGTCAGCAGCCGCAGTCCGGGCGTGCAGTTCCTGATCACCACCCCACCGGGCAGCCATGTGGGTTCCGCCCGAAGGGTAAAGCGCCGCGGACGTTGGGTATCCGGCGGAGGGCTCACTCCCAACCCGCGCACTCCCGAGGTGGTGGGCAGCCAGCTGGAGTTTGCCGCATCGCACAACATTCCCCTGTGGAACCTGTATGAACTGGGTGGAGGTAGCAGCTATGCCTGCGAGAACTGGCGCAGTGCCAACCTGATGACAGCCGACGGTGTGCATTTCTCGCACGAGGCTTATACCTTGCAGGGACGCATGCTGGCCGAGGCCATTTTAAAGGAGTGGAACAATTACTTGAAAAGACCATGATGGATATCGTCAACATAGATTGGAGCCTGGTGCTGGAGCAGTTGCTCTACAACCCTAAGCAGCCCATGATTTTCAGTAGCGGAATCTTTATGTTTCTGTTCCTGGGATTCTCGTTCATCTATTGGTGCCTGCACAGGACGGATACCCTGCGCATTCTGTTCGTCACCCTGTTCTCGTACTATTTCTACTACAAGAGCAGCGGTTTCTACTTTGCCCTGCTGGCCATTGTAACGGTAAGCGACTGGCTCATCGGCCGTGGCATTCACCAGATACAGCAGAAAAACGGCAGCCGTGCTGCCCAGCGCTGGCTGGTGCTGCTCAGCCTGGTCATTGATTTGGGATTACTGGGGTATTTCAAATACACCAATTTCTTCTATTCGTTGGCGGCTCCCCTGTGGGGCGGCAATTTCCAGCCACTGGACATCTTCCTGCCCGTGGGCATCTCGTTCTTCACGTTCCAGTCGCTCAGCTACACCATCGACATCTACCGTGGCACGCTCACCCCGCTGAGCCGTCTGCTGGATTATGCCTTCTATGTCAGTTTCTTCCCGCAACTGGTGGCAGGACCTATCGTCCGTGCGCGCGACTTTGTGCCGCAGATCCGCAAGCCGCTGTTTGTGTCCAACCGCATGATTGGCCAAGCGGTGTTCCTGATTATGGCCGGTCTGCTGAAGAAGGCAGTGATTAGCGATTACATCAGCGTAAACTTTGTGGAGCGTATCTTTGATAACCCGTCGCTCTACTCCGGTCTGGAGAACCTGTTGGGCATCTACGGATATACCCTGCAGATTTACTGCGACTTCTCTGGCTACAGCGACATGGCCATCGGTATTGCCCTGCTGCTGGGTTTCCGGTTCCCCCAGAACTTCAACTCGCCCTATAAGAGCGACAGCATAACCGATTTCTGGCGCCGCTGGCACATCAGCCTGTCCTCCTGGTTGAGGGATTACCTCTACATCTCCATGGGTGGCAACCGCTGCAGCCGTTGGCGCATGTATTTCAACCAGCTCATGACCATGCTGCTGGGCGGTCTGTGGCACGGAGCCAGCCTGAACTTCATCGTATGGGGAGGCTTGCATGGCATTGCACTCTGTGTACATAAGGCCTTCCGTTCGGCCATGGGTTACGGCAAGAACCACCACAGCACCGGAATCGTGCGGCTGATCAATATTATCATCACATTCCACTTTGTGGCCTTCTGCTGGCTGTTCTTCCGCAACAGCAGTTTCGAGAACTCCTGGCTGATGATTACCCGTATCTTTACCGATTTCCGGGCCGACCTGCTGCCCCAGCTTTGGGACGGCTACACCCCTGTCCTCAGCCTGATGATTATCGGCTATGTCCTGCACTGGGTTCCTGAATCATGGACCACCCACTGCCGCCATCTGGTCATGCGCCTGCCGCTCCTGCTCCAGGCCGTCCTCCTCATTGCGGTCATCTACCTGATCATCCAGGTAAAGAGCAGCGATATCCAGCCGTTTATCTATTTCCAGTTCTAAAGGAATTCAGCGGCATTATTGATCATACCTTTCCTGTTTTAAAGGTTAATAATGGGTTGTTGTAACACTCCTATAAGTCTTGTCCCGAAAGACTGCGCAGTCTTTCCGCGAAGGACTTATAAGTCTTCAGAATCAAGACTTATAGACGCCCGGCCGGTGTCGTCTAGGAAGGCTCTCTTCTGATTTATACTGCGAAGATACGATGGAATTTTAGGGCGTTGTCGCTATAATTCTTACTGTGCCATTTAGCAGCTGTTATGGCTCGCAATGGCGCAATATGGCTTGATAGTCATTTGATTTATTGTATCATCATGGGCTCACTCCACATCCGGTTGCGCTCGTCCTGCAACCACAGCCTCACCCTGTTTATGCGACTGCGGCCCGTTTCCTGTGCCTCTTCATTCAGAAAATCAGCATCAGAAGCCGACTTTTCTTCTTCTACTTCTTCTTTTTCTTCTTCTATTCTATATCTCTTCTATATACGCGCGCGTAGGGTCGTTTTGCTCGGCCAAATCTGGCTGAGCAACGGCCGAGCAAAGCTCTTTGCTCAGCCCTTGCTCAGCCTTTGCTCAACCTTTGCCAGTTGCACAAAGCCTTGCTGATCCTCCGTGAATGCAGCGGCCTAAACAAATGTTAACACAACATCTGGCAGATTGTTTTCAATAATAAGAGTTCGGAACCCAGTGCAACTCTCCCGTCTTTTTCTTCCTGTAATCTTTTCGTCATTCCCTGAAGAACTGACCTCCATACGACACAAAAAAATCGGGGCACCACATTGTGGTGCCCCGATATCGTTATATTAAATGGATTTCTCTACATCCCAGACAAATGCCCGGAGACCTAACATCTCGGTCTCAACGTCCATGGCATGCAGGGCATCCAGCAGGCCGTCCACCTGTTCGTCTCGTACTACAGTCATAATAGCGGAGCACATAGAAGGCCAGGCATGTGAACCGTAATGAGGCTCACCGGTCTTGGAGCCACGGCCCTGAACCTGAGGCCAGCAACTGAAACCGCGACAGTTACGGCGGGTCAACAGATCGACGATCTTCTCCTGAAACGCCTGATCGTACATTATCATTACTGATTTCATAAATTCCTACGTTTTTAAGTTAATCCTCAATCTTCTTGCTCATACGGTCGCGAACCATCTTGTCCTTATGAGCCAGATAGTATTCATTCAGTTCACGCTGCTCACGCAACTTGCGGCGGTTCTTCTTGATGCTGGATGCACCGAACAGACAGAACATGGTAGGTACATAAATCAAGGTCATCAGGGTACCGACACTCAGACCACCGATTACTGACAGACCCAGAGGACGCCACATCTCAGCACCTACACCGGTACCGATAGCCATTGGCACCATACCCAGGACAGTAGTCAGTGTGGTCATCAATACAGGACGCAGACGGCTACGGCCGGCTGTTACAGCTGCCTGGATGTAACCCTTGCCACGCTCACGCATCAGCTGGGTATAGTCGATGAGCACAATACCGTTCTTTACTACGATACCAGCCAGCATGATACCACCCATCATGGACATGATGTTCAGGTTGGTTCCAGTCAGCACCAATGCAGCCAGAATACCTACCAATGCAAATGGAATAGCCAGGATAATGATGAACGGATAGGTCATAGACTCGAACTGTGCAGCCATTACGATGAATACCAGCAATACAATCAGAACGAACAGGGTACCCAAATCCACCATGGTATCCATCATCTGCTCGTATGAACCGGCAACCTGTGCATAAACCGCGTTTGGCAACTCCATGCGGCTGATGAATTCCTGACCCTTCTCTACACCATCACTCATCGCAATACCATCGGCCAGTGTACCGGTAACGGTAACTACACGCTGACGGTCCTTACGCTCGATGGTAGGAAGCATCTCGGTCTCCTCTACTGTACCCAGGTCGCTGACACGTACCTTTGCACCAGTGGCAGTAGTAACCTGGATATTGCGGATATCCTCCAGACTTACACGGCTGCCCGGCTCGTAACGCACGCGTACCTTATATTCTTCACCGTCCTCACGGTACAAGGTAGCGGTAGAACCGTAGATTCGGTTCATTACCA
Organism: Bacteroidaceae bacterium; assembly: GCA_024401115.1. Classification (GTDB taxonomy): domain Bacteria; phylum Bacteroidota; class Bacteroidia; order Bacteroidales; family Bacteroidaceae; genus Minthousia. The sequence goes on from JAKSLP010000008.1 coordinate 65,584, forward strand.
CACCGGAAGCTGCACTCAGATCAAGCCATGCAGAGCCAACTTCTCACGGTCGAAGCGGATATTGAAACGAGGCTCGTTCTCGCTTCGTGAAATCTTAACCTGGGTAAACATCTCAGCATGCGACTTCATGCTGTCGGCCAGTTCCTGAGCCACTCTTGAGGTAGCATCCAGGTCGTAACCGTAAATCTCGAAGGTTGCCGCACTCTGACCACCCATCGCACTCTGCTGACCACCGGCCAGAATCTCGTACTTGGCAATCTCTGGAATCTGACGGCAATCCTCACGCATCTGGTCACAGATAGCAGTCAAGCTTTCATCACGCAGGTTGGAATCAATCAGTGACATGTTGAAGGAAATGATGTGAGCACCATTATCCTGCAGGGAAGCAAAGGTACTGTTGTCACCGGCCTGACCTACACGGTAGTTGATGGCCTTGAAATAACCTGGCCAGCGCTTTTCCCAAATTTCCTCCAGCTTTGCAGCAATCACCTCAGCCTTCTCCACACGGGTACCTACAGGCAACTCCACCGTTGCACCTACACGGCCGTTATCGTTGGTTGGGAAGAACTCGGTCTTCAGCGAACCTGCACACACAGCCACGATGACTACAGCAGCACCGATACAGGTCATCAGCACCTTCTTACGGTTGCGTACAGCATAGTTCAGCAGACGGGCATAGGCATCATCCAGCTTGTCCAACTGGTTCTGGATAGGCTTATAGAATGCCAGGAACAACTTGCTAGGCTTCTTCTGCAGACGCAGCATCTGACCGCAGATCATTGGAGTGAAACTCAATGCACTGACGGTAGAAACGGTCATGATGACACACATCATCCAACCCAACTGCTTGAACAATACACCGGCCATACCGGTTACCATGGTCAATGGGAAGAATACGGCAATCATGGTCAAGGTAGATGCCACAACCGAAATAGCCACCTCGTTGGTACCGTGGATAGCAGCCTGCTTAGGATCTGAACCACGCTCGATGTGGGTGGTGACGTTCTCCAAGACTACGATGGCATCATCCACCACGTTACCGATAGCGATAGACAGACAGGACAGTGAAATCATGTTCAGGGAACCGCCTGTAGCATACAGGTAGATAAAGGAAGCCACCAGAGACATAGGAATGGTGATACCGATGATGACGGTAGCACGCCAGCGTCCCAGGAAGATGAATACCACCAGCACAACGAATATCATCGCATAGACAATGGTCTCGACCAATGACTGGATGGTAGAGATAATGTTATCGGAAGTATCGACGATGATACCCAACTTAACATCGGCAGGCAACTGCTTCTGCAGGATTGGCATCTGTTCCTTTACCTTCTTGGCAATCTGCACACTGTTGGCACCACTCTGCTTCTGGACAATGACCATAGCACCCTGGTGACCGTTGTTGAACGCCTTCTGGGCACGCTCCTGCAATCCGTCCACAATACGTGCCACATCACGCAAGTAGATGGAAGCACCGTTTGGAGTATGACCCACAATCAGGTTCAGCATCTCCTGAGGATCGTTGAACTCACCCTCCATACGCAGGGTATAGGTCATGTTACCGATATCGAAGGTACCACCGGTCATGTTACGGTTCTCACCGGCAATGGCCTGACTCACCTGCTCAACGCCAATCTGGTAAGCCTCCATCTTCTGTGGATCCATATACACATTGATCTCACGCTCTGGAGCACCGGATACCGAAACGGAACCTACACCGTCGATACGTGCCAGAGGGTTGACCAGGTTATCGTCCAGAATCTTGTACAAGGCGGCCTGACTTTCCTGGGCCTGTACCGACAGGATGACGATAGGAATCATATCGGTACTGAACTTGAAGATAAACGGTTTGTTACATGCTTCAGGAAGCGATGAACTCACCATATCCAGCTTGTCTCGCACATCACTGGTCAATGCGTCGAAATCGTAACCGTACTCAAACTCCATGGTGATGACCGAAGTACCCTCACGAGAATTGGAAGTCATGTGCTTCAGGTGCTCCACTGAGTTCAGCGTATTCTCCAACGGACGGGTCACGTTGTTCTCAATATCATCGGCAGAGGCACCGGTATAATAAGTCATAACCATCAACATATTTGTATCGATATCCGGATACAAATCGATTGGCAGTTTTGACAAGGAGAAGAGACCCAGAATCATGACGGCCACGAAACACAGCGTGGTCATGATGGGTTTCTTAACTGATCCTTCGTATAAACTCATAGTTAAATTCTTTTGACGTTAAAAAATCACTTCTGTACCTGAACCTTGGTACCACCGATCAACTTGTTCTGACCGGCAACCACTACTGTGGCGCCAGACTCCACACCGTCGATAACCTCGTACTGGGTATCCATACGGCGACCCAGAGTTACCTTATTATAAGAAACGGTGTTGTCTGAATTCAATACGAATACATAATGATCTCCAGCACCAGCCTGCTTTACAACAGCCTCATCTGGAACTACTACATGGTTGGAAGTACCGAACACCACCTTTACACGGCCGAACATACCCGGACGGACACGGCGGTCGTTGTTGGCTACGCGAATCTCCACAGGGAAGGTATGGGTGCTGGCATTAACCGATGGATTGATAATATCCACTACACCAGGAAATACCTCCTCGCCATAGGTATCCAGGGTAACCTCAACATTCATACCCTTCTTTACGACTGGATAGTACTTCTCTGAAATGTTGATCACCATCTTAACCGGCTGGTCCTGCTCTACCACCAGGATAGGCAACTGACCGGTCATATCGCCGTTGTCATAGTTGCGTGCGGTAATCACACCGCTGATAGGGCTGCGCAGCTGGCTGTTCTCCAGCAGGTTCTTGTACTGGGTCTCCATAACGTTCAGCTGCATGCTGGCGTTATCCCACTCGGCCTTGCTGGCGCCGCCCACCTTGTACAACTCATCTACACGGTTGAACGAAACCTTGGCATTCTCGATCTGCAGCTTCAGCTGGTTCAGGTTGTTGGCATCCAACTGCACCAGCACCTGACCCTTAGCTACACGGTCGCCCACCTCAGCCATAATCTTCTCGATACGAAGATACTGCTGAGGAGCTATATTGTTCTTTACATCGCTCTCTACGGTAGCGGTATAGATTTCCTGCTGATCCACATCGGTAGAGGTAACCTGAGCCACCTTTACGATAGGGGTCTCATCGACTGCCACTTCAGCCTTTTTGCTTCCACATGCGCCCATCAAGGTAGCCACGGCTACCAGCGCCAAACATTGAAAATTCTTCATGTCTATCTTGTTTTTTTATTATTCGTTCACAGAACCGTCAGCATGACCCAGCACATAGTCCAAATCAGCCTTGGCGGTTAGATAATCATAGATACTCTGGCAATAAGTCAGCTCGGACTGGGTCAGGGCCACCTCTGCGCTGTTCAGCTCCAGCATGGTGCCGGCACCTACCTGATAGCGCTTGTCGCTGATGTCACGTGCCTTCTGGGCCTTGGTGATGGCCTCCTTGTTGCTTACCACCTGCTCGGTGCTGGCCTGCATGTTGTTCAGGTAAGACTGAGCCTGCATGCTGAGCTGACGCTCGGTGTTGATGCGGTTCTCGGCCAACTGAGCCAGCTGAATCTTGGTCTTCTTGATGTTGGTATAGTTCTTGGCATGATACAATGGAATGGTCAGGCTCAGTGCGCCGTAAACGTATGGATTCCATTTGTAGTGATTGATGCGCAAGTCATTGGCCATGGAGGTGTAGCTCCAGCTGAATGCACCGTTCAGCGATGGCAGGAAGGCTGCCTTCTGGATGTGAAGGGTGTGCTCCAGCAGTTTCTTGTTCATATCCAACTGACGCATGGTGGTGTTCATGCTCAGGTCGGTAGGGTCGCCCCAGGTCTGACGGCTGAACATCACGTTCTGGTAGTTACTCAGTTCATCATCGATAACCAGGTCCACATCGGCAGTGATACCCATCAGCACCTTCAACTGCAACTTGGTCAGACGGATGGCATTCTCGCTGGTGATCAAACTTGGACGCAGGTTGCGCAGCTGCACTTCAGCGCTAATCTTGTCGTACTCGCTCACTGCACCCTGCTGGTACTTGGCGCTGACCACATTGAAATTCTCCTCAGCCTGAGCCACACTCTTCTGCAGCACCTCGTGGCTGTCCTGAGCCAGCATCAGCTGATAGAATGCCTTGGTCACCTGATGAACCAGGTCCAGACGGGTGGAACGGGCCTGCTCAACAGCCACCAGGATGTCGTCCTTGGTCATCTTCATGGTACGGTAGATGGTTGGGGCAAACACCGGCAGACTGACAGACACACCACCGTTCATGTTATTCTCGGTACCCATCTTAAAGGTCTGTCCACCCATCACGATGGTCTGAATCTTGAAGTTATGATTGAATGTTCCGTTCAGATCGGCTCCCGGCAACAGGTTCTGCCAAGCCTCCTTATCGGCAATTTTCTTGAGCTCAATGCTCTGTGCTGCCACCTGAATGGTAGGATTCTCGGCCAGCGCCAGCTCAATAGCCTTATCCAATGTCAACTGCAGGGTAGCCTCCTGAGCCGAAAGTGTCATAGGCAGCGCTGCTAACCACAGCAGCATCTTTTTACCAAAAAATCTCATAATACAATATCTTTATATTTTACTTGCAAAAATACGAATCGTAACGTTACTGCACAATACCGATTCGACTAATCACCCAATCCGTTCGACGAATAGGGCTCATCTCTCAAACCATTCCTCCGAATGGAGATGCAAAATTAATAGATTTTGGCCGTTTGTCAAAGGTTTTAGGATTTGTTATTTTAATTGATTAACATATATCAAGACCGAATAGGAAAAATAGGACACAAAAAGCGACTAAGGACAATCTGTTTTCAAAATATTTGAGTAACTTTGCAGTTCAATCAATACCGTTCTATGGCTAAAACAGATAGCATTCATATCAGTGGAGCACGGGTAAACAACCTGAAAAATATTACAGTTGACATCCCGCGCAATAAGTTTGTAGTGATTACCGGCGTTTCCGGTTCCGGCAAATCATCACTCGCTTTCGACACCCTTTATGCAGAAGGACAGCGCCGTTATGTGGAGAGTTTAAGCAGCTACGCCCGACAGTTCCTGGGACGTATGAGCAAGCCGGAATGCGACTTCATCGAGGGTATCCCGCCCGCTATTGCCATAGAGCAGAAGGTGACCAGCCGTAACCCCCGCTCCACCGTGGGCACATCCACCGAGATCTATGACTTCCTGCGCCTGCTGTACGCCCGTGTGGGTAAGACCTATTCGCCCATCAGCGGCGAACTGGTGAAACGCCACACCAACGAGGACCTGATAGCCTGCATGAACAGCTATTCGCAGGGCACCCGTTTCCTGGTGCTGGCTCCCCTGCACCTGAAAGGCGGCAGAACCCTGACACAGCAGCTGGAAATAGACCTGCAGCAGGGCTTCTCACGCATCGAGGTGAATGGCGATGTCAACGACCTGGAGGATTACCTCAAGCAATTGAAATCCAACGGAGAGCCGGACCGGTTGCCGGAACTGAACATTGTCGTTGCCCGATTAATGGCAGACAATTCCAAAGAGGGCCTCAGCCGACTGGCCGATGCTGCCGAGACTGCTTTCTTTGAGGGTGACGGAACCTGTATCCTGCGCTTCCTGCCTGCCGGTATTCCGCATGTGTTCTCCACCCGTTTCGAGGCCGACGGCATGACCTTTGAGGAGCCTACCGACCAGACCTTCTCGTTCAACTCTCCCCTGGGTGCCTGCCCTACCTGTGAGGGTTTCGGACGCATCATGGGCATTGACGAGTCACTGGTGGTTCCCAACCGCGCCCTGAACGTATACGACGGGGCCGTGGTATGCTGGCGCGGCGAGAAGATGGGAGAATGGCTGCAGTATTTCATACGCGAAGTGGAGCCTTATAAATTCCCTATTTTCAAGCCTTACTACGAACTGAACCGGGAGGAGCACGACCTGTTATGGCACGGCACCGTCAAGGGAAAGAAGGTCATTGAATGCTGTGTGGACAACTTCTTCCAGATGGTTCAGGACAATCAGTATAAGATACAGTACCGTGTGATGATGGCCCGCTATCGCGGAAAGACAATTTGCCCTACCTGCTACGGTACGCGACTGAAACCGGAGGCCAGCTATGTGCGCATCGGTGGTCGTACCATTACCGACCTGGTGGACCTGCCTGTTTATGAATTGAAAAAATTCTTCGACAACCTTCAGTTGGATGAGCACGACACCCAGATAGCCAGCCGACTGTTGGTGGAGATCAACAATAGAATTCAGTTCCTGTGCGATGTGGGACTGGACTACCTGACCCTGAACCGACTGAGCAACACCCTGTCGGGCGGTGAGAGCCAGCGCATCAACCTGGCCACCTCATTGGGCAGCAGCCTGGTGGGCAGTCTGTACATCCTGGACGAGCCTAGTATTGGCCTTCACAGCCGTGATACCGACCGTCTGGTCAAGGTGCTTCGCCAATTGCAGGAACTGGGCAACACCGTGGTGGTAGTGGAGCACGATGAGGATATTATCCGCAAGGCCGACTATATCATCGACATAGGTCCGAATGCCGGACGCAATGGTGGAGAGATTGTATATCAAGGCGATATGAGCAACCTGCAACCGGGCAGCAACAGCCATACGGTGCACTATCTGCTGGGCGAGGAACAGATTCCCGTACCTGCCAGCCGACGCCCATGGAACCGCTATATACGCATCACCGGAGCCCGTCAGAACAACCTGAAGGGCATTGATGTGGACTTCCCACTGAACATCATTACTGTAGTGACCGGCGTGAGCGGTAGTGGTAAATCCACCCTGGTGCGCGATATCCTGTACCGTGCCATCAAGCGCTACAAGGACGAAAACTGCGACCGTCCGGGCGAGCATCTTTCCCTGGAGGGTGATCTGGATGCGTTCAAGACCGTGGAATTTGTGGACCAGAATCCTATTGGTAAGTCATCACGTTCTAACCCTGTCACCTATCTGAAGGCCTACGATGAGATTCGAAAACTCATGGCAAGCCAACCTCTGAGTGAACAGATGGGATTTACAGCTGCCCACTTCTCATTCAACACCGATGGTGGACGTTGTGATGAATGTAAAGGCGAAGGAACCACCACCGTGGAGATGCAGTTTATGGCCGATCTGGTGCTGGAGTGCGAAAGCTGTCACGGCCAGCGCTTTAAGAATGAGATTCTGGAAGTGAGATTCCACGAGAAGAACATCTATGACATTCTGGACATGACGGTGAACCAAGCCATTGAGTTCTTCTCAGAGCACAAGCAGAACAAGGTGGTAAAACTGCTGAAACCGCTGCAGGACGTAGGCTTGGGCTATATCAAGTTGGGACAGAGCAGTAGCTCGCTGTCAGGCGGTGAGAGCCAGCGCGTGAAACTAGCCTATTACCTGAGTCAGGAGAAGAAAGACCCTACCCTGTTCATCTTTGACGAGCCAACCACCGGTCTGCATTTCCACGACATCAAGAAACTGCTGGAAGCCTTCAATGCACTGATCCGCAAGGGACACTCCATCCTGGTCATCGAGCATAACATGGAGGTTATCAAATGTGCCGACTGGCTGATAGACTTGGGAGCCGAAGGAGGCAACCAGGGCGGCAACCTGGTAGTGGCCGGTACACCGGAAACGGTAGCGGCATGCCCGGAGAGTTATACCGGAAGATTTTTAAAGGAGAAGCTTGATTAAGCTTCTCCTTTAAAAATTATACAAAGAACAAGGAAACACCAATAATACTGATGATGGCACCCAGAATCTCCTTCCACGTTATCTTCTGATGGAACAGGAAGTACGACGGAGCCATGATAAGGATAGGAGTGGTGGCCATGATGGTCTGTGCGATACCGGCAGCCGTGTACTGCACCGCCATAAGCGACAGTGACACACCCACAAACGGGCCGAAGATGGTCATAACAAAGGCCACAATCATACCCTTACGGTCGTGCAAACCCTCGCGGAAATGCTGAGCCTTTCCCTGAATGAACAGGACGGCAGAGAAGCACACCAAACCGGTAATGGCACGCACCATGGTAGACGAGAACGGCACTGCCTGGATAATCTCCTGCAAATGGTCCACATCAGGCGACAGAGCCGCCAGCGCACTCTCGTAACGGTTCATACCCATCTTACTGAGTACCAGTCCCACACCCTGGCCCAGACCGGCGCCCAAGCCTAGAAGGACTCCCTTTAAAGGCAGTTTCAGCGTGAATTTCTTTTTCTGCCCCTCCTCGGCTGCACCCCGGTTCAGGATGGACATGCCTATACCCGTGATGGTGAGCAGCATACCCAGGATGGCTAAGGTACCCATGCGCTCGCCCAACAGCAGGAAACTGGACAGGGCGGCAAAAGGCGAAGCCAGTGTCATGAACAACTGGCCGAAACGGGAGCCGATGATCAGGTAGCTGTTGAACAGGCAGTAATCGCCAAAGGCATAGCCCATGAAACCCGACAGCGACAGCCACAGCCAGCCCTCGGCCGGCATGTACTGAGGCATGGCATTACCCGTATAGAAATAAAGCGTGACGGCCAGCATGAACATGGAGAAGATCATGCGAAGCACATTCAGCTCGGAGGCCCCCAGACGTTTGGATGCTATCTCGGCTAATACAGCAGTGACGGTCCAGGAGACCGCCACTGCCATTGATATTATTTCACCAAAATACTGCATTAAAACAGTTTGTTAGGATACTCACCGGCATCTACCAGCGACTGGATGCGAGCCACGGTTTCCGGACGGTCCTCGGAATAGGTAACACCAAACCATTTAGAAGTGGTATCCAGCACCTTGCAAGTAGCAGTACCCTCTGTAATCAGTTTGTTTACCATCAAAGGAATAAAGAACTCTGACTTCAGATTCTCGATGTTCTTTGGGTCAGACAGGAACTCCTTGAAATACTCCTCGCTGTACTCGAAATAGTCAGGAGTGAAGCCCCACATGTTCATGCTGACAGGAGTGTTGTCATCCACATTAATCCACTCACCGTCTTCCTTGTTGTCAGCACGGTAAGCCACAGCACCGTCTACACGGGCAATCTTGGTACGCTCAACACAAGTGGTCAGGCAACCGTTCTCGTCCTTGGAACAGATACCACGGCTCACTGTACCATTCTCTGACAGGGTGTTAGCCACGCGGAAGCCCACCATTGCATACTGGTTCTTGGCACCTTCAGGCAGTTCGCTCAGGAACTTGCCAATGACCTGGAACGCATCGCTGCTATAGAAATCGTCGCAATTGATAACACAGAATGGCTCCTTAATGACATCCTTACCCATCAGTACGGCATGGTTGGTACCCCAAGGCTTTACGCGGCCCTCTGGGCACTTGAAACCCTCTGGCAGGTCGTCAATGCTCTGGAAGCACAACTCGCAAGCCACCTTACCCTCGTATTTAGAAAGAATCTGGGTGCGGAACTGCTCCTCGAAATCCTTACGGATCACCCAAACAATCTTGCCGAAACCGGCACGAATAGCATCAAAAATAGAATAATCCATGATGGTCTCGCCGTTAGGGCCTACACCATCCAGCTGCTTCAGGCCACCGTAACGGCTACCCATACCTGCTGCCAAAAGAAATAATGTTGGTTTCATTGTTAAATCATTTTTCTAAATTGCGTACAAAAGTACGTATATTTTCACAATCTCTAAAGTTTCTGTATGTTTTTTTCATTAGAAAGGATAGCCGATAGCAAAATGCAGACTCATGCTGTCCTTAAACCGTGGGATGTTGTAATATCCGCTCTTGCCGGTCTTATAGGGGTTGTGGATAGCCACACCCAAATCCAGTCGCAGCACCAGGAACTCCATGTCGTAACGGATACCCACACCCGTACCTACCGCTATCTGTTCCAACGCATTCTTCAGCTTGAACTCGGCATTCGGCCGGTCCTCGTCCTTTCGGGTCAGCCATACGTTACCGGCATCCAGGAACACTGCACCGTTGAAATTACCCATCAGGTTGAAGCGGTACTCGGCATTGGCCTCCAGCTTCATATCACCGGTCTGATCCAGGAAATATGAATTCTTGGAATGGAATCCACCGGGACCCACGGCACGTACGGTATAGGCACGGATACTGTTGGCACCACCGATATAGAACTGCTCGTTATACGGAGCCACCAGACTGTTGCCATAGGTATAGATGATACCTCCCATCACACGGGTAGCCAAGGAAGACTTCTCTCCTACAGGGAAGTTGCGGCGATACTCTGTGGTAAGCTTCATGAACTGCGCATAAGGATTATGAAACAGGGTCTTATCCTTTTGTTTCCACTCCTGCTTTCCGATAATCTTAGCCAAAGATATCAGGTTACCACTCTCGGTTACGGTGGTCTGCCACCAGGTAGGGCTATTCGCATTGCGTGAGCTGTTGTCGTAAGTATAGCTGAACACCATAGCCGGAACAAACTGATCGGCCATACTGAGGAACAGCGACTTGTTCTTTTCACGAATCTCCTCAAACTTTTCCGTTGTGCTGTTCAGTTTGCTGAACGTCAGTCGCAACGGAGTCAGCGAATACCGGTGAACCGGAGTCTCCTGCCAGTTGAACGACAGTTCACTGGTAAAGGACATCAGGTCGAAGAAACCCGCACGATGCAGTTTATCTGCCGCAAAGCGCACCAAGGTGGAACGCGGATGACGGGAACGCAGGTTGATCAGCTTAGGCAACATGATGCGGGGGAATTCCCAGGACATGGAAGCACCCAGTTCGTAGGAATTGATGCGGGAAGAACTCTCACCCGCCTTACGCTGAGTCTGCCACTCATACGAGCCGTTCAGGTCAAAGCGGAACGTCTCACCGCCGCGGAAGATATTCTTGCGCACCACGCCAAAGTCCAGCTTAGGACCCACCTGACCGTTACTCTTGGTACGCACATCGGCCTTGAGCTCGGCGCTCAGCGGCTTGTCCATTACCGCATCCAGGGTGACATCCAGCACATCACAAGTAGAAGTGGTATCGTGTGGAGCAAAGTCGAAATTCAACTGGCTGAAGATGCCCAACTCATTCAAGCCCTTCTCGGACAGCTGATGCTTCTCCAGCGAATACACCTGATCCGGGCGGAAATAGAGGTCATGCACCAGCACCTTAGGACGCACCGGCACCTTCTTTCCCCGGTAGAACACCTTCATGCGGCGAGTTTGCAGGGAATCACGCAGACGACGGCTGTTGGAACTATTGCTCAGGTTCACACGCAAGTCACCAATCTTCCAGGCATGACGCGCATTCTGAGGAATACCCGCCAGAGCCACAGGCTCCATGCGCAACTGAACCTTCCAAGGCTCCATGACAGTATCGGCCTTATAGGTCAGGTATTCCGGTTTATAATAGAAGTAGCCGTTGTTCTGCAACAGGCCGGCTATACGGTCGCGCTCGATATCCAGCTTACGGGCACTGAAGGCATCACCCTTGCGCAGGAACGACTCCTGACGGGTGGAATCAATCAGATTCCGCGTAAATGCATTGAAGTTGTGGTACTCAATGGAATCCAGCGTATAAGGCTGCTGCATATCCACATAATAATTGATCTTGGCCTTACGCTCGTTCTTAGGGTTAGGCACAATCTCGTGCGACACCTTGCTACGGAAATAGCCATAGTTCTGCAGGGTGACCGATGCCATACGGGTACGCAAGGTAGGATTCACCGTGGAGATCAGCACCGGCTCATTACCGAAGCTGTTGTTCAGCCACTTGCCGATGCCTGTCGTATCCCTGGAGAAACTGTTATGCACCCACAGGCCGATAGGGAACGGAGTGGTAATCTTGGAACTGCCCAGCAAGGCACCGTTAGGCGCAGCCTCCAGGGCCGCCAGCACCTCGCCCACAATCAGTTGTCCGTGCTGGCTCTTATCCTCGTTGTCTATCTTAATCTTGTCTATACCACGGTACAGCACCTCCCCTTCCTGCAAACCGGAAGTGGTGGAGCAGGCCGTAAGCATGGCCAGGATAAGGCAAGCCAACAGACTATATCGTATATTTCTTTTCATTATTCCTGTTTCTCCTTCATTTTCTGATCCAGATACTGGCGCTGGCGCTCGGCTTTCTCCAGCAGGTCATTCTCGTCGTGATGATGATGACCCTCACCGTGCTGATGCTGGTCCTCCTCACCCTCATGTCTGTGCCTATTCTCTTCCTCAGCCTGCTCGCGGCGCAGCTGACGCTCCAAATTGATACGGTCACGCTGCGTGCTGTTGCGGAAGATAAACAGCTCACCCAGTCGGGTCATCTTCTTGCGCAGGACTATACCACCGCCAGTCTCCTTGATCTGACCGTCAAGCAGGGCATCGAAATTGCTCTCATGGAACAGACGCACATAGCGGGTACCACTGTTGTCCAGACGGTACTCCAGCGAGATATCATCGATGAACGAGTCATTCTCCACCTGACTGCCCGAAGAAGACACCTTACCGCCGATGATGATGCTCACACGGTTGCCCCACAGACGCTTGGCAAAGCGGAACGAGTAGTCGGTGGTGGACTTACCCTCGCGGCTGGTACCATCCTCGATACCGAACTGCACATCGATAGTCTTCAGGGCACTTCCGGCAATGGATGAGATTTCACTCTGCAGGAACGAGCTCAGAGCCGAGTTCATGTTCAGACCACCGCCCTTACCGGCAGAATTCTCAATGTTATATATACCCGTAGCCAGCATGGTTACCGCCAGACGGCCCTGAGTCTCCTTCGACATACTTGCCAAATCGTTCTGAACGGTGATATCCTCAGGAGCCTCGATGGTAAACTCCAGACCCATATCACTCAATGTCTTGGTAATCAGTACGCCCACATTAAAGTCCACCGTACGCGAAGCACCACCCTCGCCATTGCTCACCGACGAGCGCATACGCTCGGTGGCCGTGATGTTCAACTTAGGATTCATCACATCACCCGTAAACTCCACATAACTGCCGGTGGCAATCTTGAACGTCTTGAGCGGAATGACAGGAAGCGCATATTTCATCTCACCCTCGTTGATGGTATAGCGGCCATTCATCAGCAACTTACCCTCCGGAGTGAAGCGGAGAATCAGCGTTCCTCCACCAATCAGATCCACATAGCTCTCGCGGTTACTGCTCAAATCGCAACTGACCTTGGCACCCTCGTCGATATTGATCTCCAGACGGGCATCCACGCCCGAGAGCTGCTTGCGTACAATCTCCTGATCCACCAGGATGGTATCATTAAAGTCCACGAAGGTCACCAGCTCGCTCAAGCGGTCCTCCACGGTCAGCGGCGAATCCTTCAGCACATAAGCCACATCGGTAGAGCCCAACAAGCTGACAGAACCCTTCAGTTTCAGTTCATCCAGCGGACCGGTCACCGTAGCATTGGCATCCACGTATGCCTTACCGTAAACCAGTGACTGAGAGTTCTTTGGTTTATCGATGATATTGAAATTAGTAGCCCTCATGGACAGGTTCAGCAGGATATTCTCCAAATCACTGAAATCCACCGTACCGTTCAGGGTCATCTTATCATTATTCTCGGCCAGCAGGTTCAGGTTTCTCATGGACAGACGGCTGTCATTGATGTTCATCTCCTTATCCTCCAAGCGCAGATTGACCGCATACATATCCGAGTACAGGAACACCGAATCTGTCTTCAGGGTGCCGTTGACGAGTGGCGATGCCGTGTTGCCCTCCAGATGGAAACGGCCCTCCATGATACCCCTCATGCCCACTACGTGATCCGGAATGAAACCGTTCACCATATCGGCAGGGAAGCGGTACAGGATGGTCTCCAAGTCCATCTCGCCGGTAGCGGTATTGTAATCACCGCCCATAGTGGTCACAAACTGTCCGTTGCGGCGCAAGGTACCCACCAGGTTGTATATATCCTCTTCCTCCGGCTCCATGGTCAGAGCCACCTCCACGGTCTCTCCCATCGGGCTGTTCTCGTAGGCCAGATTCTGGAATTTCAAGATACCGTCTGCCCGGAGTCTGCCTTCCAGCGGCTGGGTGGCTGTCAGTTCACCATCCATGATACCCGAAACACGGGGCACATAAGGCAGTACACTGGTAAACTGATCCAGGTCTATTTTGCGGAACTGCAACTGCAAATGCTGCTTCTCCCCCTCCTGCGGAGCGCCCTTGAACACCAGCCCCATACCGTCATCGTTCAGGATACTCATGTCGCCCTCCAGCCGCCCACCGCCATGCCACTCGATAAACCCATCAGGAGTCAGGTTGTACGGTTGATAAGCCAACACAGGCCGGTCAGGATGGAAAGTGAACCGCACGCCGTCCTCCACAAAGCGGGCACGGGCCGCCAAGTCGATGGCCTGCACGTTCTTGGCATCATACAGATTCAACCGGGCCATGGCACCATCGGTCATCAGACGGCCGGTATATAACGCATTAAATACAAACTGCGGATTTCGGCGGTTGTTCCGTACCTGGCCGTTAAACCGCAATACGGAATCCTGCTGCTCGGCCACAAAACGCACCGTATCCAG
>JAKSLP010000009.1 GCA_024401115.1 Bacteroidaceae bacterium
GTCTACGGTCTGCAAAACCGTCCACGGCGGTTCGAATCCGCCAGGCACCTCTGAAATGATGATGATAACGGAGAGGAAGGAAGTTTGGGTGAGTGGCTGAAACCACCAGTTTGCTAAACTGACGTACGGGTTACCGTACCGGGGGTTCGAATCCCCCAGCTTCCGCTCTTAGAGAAAGCTATCAGTTCGCTGATAGCTTTCTTTTTTTATGTTCCTTTTTACCGATAATCCTCGTCTTTTAGGTGAAAAATGCTTAACTTTGTCACTCTACTTAAGAAATGTATGAATAAACCCGTAATAATTGCCGGACCATGCGTGATAGAAAGCATGGAACTATTGCAGCAAGTAGCTGCTGAATTACTGCGACTGAACCAAAAATATCAGTTGAATATCATCTTTAAGGCTTCGTTTGATAAAGCCAACCGAACTTCGTTGAGCAGTTTCCGTGGACCCGGATTGGAAAAAGGCTTGCAAATGTTAAGTGATATTCGCACTCAGTATGGTTTGCGAATTCTGACTGATGTTCATGAATCATATCAAGCTCAGGCTGCCGGTGAAGTAGTGGATGTGCTTCAGATTCCTGCCTTTTTATGTCGTCAGACGGATTTATTGGTGGCAGCTGCACGCACGGGGAAAACTATTAATATCAAGAAAGCTCAGTTCCTTAGTGGTGATGATATGAAATATCCTGTGCAGAAAGTGATAGAGAGCGGAAACCCTAATGTGTGGCTGACAGAGCGTGGTAATATGATGGGTTACAATAATCTGGTTGTGGATTTCCGTAATATTCCATTGATGAAACAATGGACCGATACTGTAATTATGGACTGTACACATGCAGTACAACGACCGGGTGGAGGTAATGGGTGTACTAGCGGCAATCGTGAATATGTGCCGATGATGGCGTTGGCTGCCAAGGCCTTCGGAGCTAACGGTTTCTTCTTTGAGACTCATCCCAATCCGGAAGCAGCCAAGAGTGACGGTCCAAATATGTTGTTTCTCCAGGATCTGGAGGAAGTGGTAAAATCTTTATTGTAAGGCTATGAATGAGATTCGAGAATATGCTGTAAAGTGCTTGAAAGACGAAGCTAATGCGTTACTGGACCTAATCCCCCAGTTGGATGAAAACTTTGATCGTGCGGTAGAACTTATGTTGCACTGCACAGGAAAGGTTGTAATCACTGGCGTGGGCAAGAGCGGTCATATTGCAGCCAAGATTGCTGCAACGTTGTCCAGTACGGGTACTCCTGCCTTTTATATGAACACGCTTGATGCTTTTCATGGCGATTTGGGTATGGTAGCCGATGGCGATGTGGTGCTTATGATTAGCTATTCGGGCCAGACCGATGAACTCCTTCGCTTGCTACCGTACATGGAACACCGCCGGTTGCCGATTATCAGTATCAGCGGCAACGCCGATTCCCTTTTGGCTAAGCACAGTACCTGCCATATTCTAGCAGCTGTGGAGCGTGAGGCATGTCCACTGAATCTAGCTCCTACCAGTAGCACAACTGCAGCACTGGCAATTGGTGATGCACTAGCTTGTGCGCTGATAGAAATGCGTCATTTCAAAGCCAATGACTTTGCACAGTTCCATCCGGGTGGCAGTCTAGGACGCCGTTTGCTTACTACAGCTTCCGATGTGATGCGTACTGATGATCTTCCAATTATTCCTCCCACTATGCTTTTGGGCGATGCCATTATTCATGCCAGTGCCGGGAAATTGGGCCTTTGTGTGATTGTGGATGATAAGGGAAATATCAACGGCATTATTACCGATGGTGACATCCGTCGTGCTATGCAGAATATCCAGAGTAAATTTTTTGAGACCAAGGTTTGCGAGGTCATGACACGAAATCCTAAGTGTATAGCTCCAGATATGAAAATTGCCAAAATCCAGCAGATGATGCACAAAAATAAGATACATGCTGTACTGGTTGTAGGCAGTGATAAAAAGTTGTTGGGTATCGTTGATTCTTTCAGTTGTGAAGTTTGAAAAAATTGTGTAAACGCACACAATCCAACAAAATGACAAAATGCTATAAAAATTTCATTATTTTCTTGATTTTTTTGGCATAAAACTTGTATGATTCTATAGATTTTGTATCTTTGCAATGCAAAAAGATAATAACCCGACCGTAAGTAACCTTATTGACTGGGAAAAACACACAACGAGATTTTCTCGGAAGAAAGTTAAGTTAGGGACAAAATAGACTCTCTTATACTATATATCAAACATAAAACGCAACAAAGATGAAATCCGCTATCTGTGAAGATCGCGGATTTTTTTATTGTACTTACAAATTGTAACTTTCAGCCCGGAAATATTTCCTAAAATAAAATAAATCCTTAAATTTGCGCCCAAATACATGAAGAGTAGTTCACTGTTCACAGCCACCGCTATTCTTCCGTTGATGGGATTGCTAACACTGTCTGCATGCCAGGGAGTGATTTTCCCGGAGGAGGAGTATACCGGATTCCCGGAGCACCAATTGACGGTAATAACCCGTAGTACTGAGTCTTTATCATTGCCTGTTCAGGTTTTTGCCTTTGATACCGAAGGACAATTGCTGGATTCCCAGTTGGCTTCATCATCTGATGCGAGCGTATCGTTGTCACTGCCACCTGGCAAGTGCAAGATTGTGGCAACATCGGGCACAATATTTGGAAAATCTCCATCGTTGCAGGATGTGGTAAGTATGCCTGATGAGAATTATACAGGCGATCCTATTATTTTGGGACTTGCTGATGTTACGATGGGAGAAAAGCCTCAAACACTTAATGTGCTGCTTGCCCACCAGGTAGCGCAGTTGAATCTTACACTGACAGATGTGCCGCAGGATGTAACGGATGTCCAAGTATCTGTTTCTACCCCGTATTCCCAGATATCTCTTCAGGGTGAATGTCAGAATGCTAAAACTGCCGAAATCCCTTGTGTTCAATCGGGTTCAGAATGGACCACAGGTACTGTATATGTGTTGCCTACCGCACAACAGCAGGCGGCTTTCTCTATCAGGTTGACATTTGATGATCGTGAGGAAAGCTATAGTTATACTTACCCTGCTGCTTTGATTGCTAACACACCATATATTATGTACGGAACTTATGCAGGAAGAGTGACTCTGAATGGTTCGTTCATTCTGCAGGATTGGGAAAAAGTAGTGGAGAATCATTTTCAGTTTGGTCCCGGAGTTTCTGACCAAATGGAGGATCAGCCTCAAAATGACGAGAAGATAATAGTAGATGAGATTCCTATGCCCGAATCCGTGTGGAGCGGACATGTGGTAGTTTCTGTAACAGAAACTCCTTCAGGTGCCGACTTGCTGTTGTTGAGCCTACAGGAATGGGAGGGGATGACCTCGGCATTTAATGAGGATAGTCCGAATTTAGCACAGCACCTGGTTGCACAATATGACGAGAAAGGAATGAAGGGATGGCATATTCCAACGCGAGAGGAAGCTCAGTGGATGATGCAGTCGTTGACGGATCGTCTGGATGCACTAAATGCACTGATGGACGGCCAGAATGGCATGCCAATGCATGCGATTGATGAGAAGATGGCAACGGTGCGTTATTTGTGTGAGGATGCCACTTACAGTTTTGCCTTGCTATCGGGCTCCAAAATATCAAAAGCTGGAGCAAAGTTGGATACCTACCATTTGAGGCTTGTGAAAAAGGTATCAGTTGCTGTTCAATAAATTTTGTTCACAATCGGATAGTAATTAATGGAAAATGACTAAATTTGCACCTAATTTGTAAAATTAATCCTACAAGATAATGAAGAGAATTTTAGCAATTACTCTGCTGCTGTCAGGACTGACTTCAGCAGCTAAGGCAGAGGAGGGAAGATTGTTGCGTTTTCCTACCACAAACGGAACTGATGTGGTGTTTTCTTATGCAGGTGACCTATACAAGGCTCCTATTAATGGCGGTGAAGCTGTTCGCTTGACTTCACATGTGGGTTATGAGATGTTTGCCCATTTCTCACCAGATGGAAAGACGATTGCGTTTACCGGTCAGTATGATGGTAATACCGAGGTCTATTCATTGCCAGTTACCGGCGGGGAGCCAGTGCGTTTGACATATACGCCGACTAACAGCCGTGATGATTTGGGTGACCGTATGGGTCCTAACAACATTGTCATGGGATGGAATCCTGATGGAAAGAGCATTGTATACCGTAATCGTACCGGTTCGGGCTTCGAGGGAAAGTTGTGGACCGTTAGCAATGAGGGTGGTATGGGCGAGCGTCTGCCATTACCAGAAGGTGGTTTCTGCAGTTATAGTCCAGATGGCAAGTTGTTTGCTTACAACCGTACTATGCGTGAGTTCCGTACCTGGAAATACTATCGTGGCGGTCAGGCTGATGATATTTGGATCTATGATTCTGCGGCAAAGAGTGTGAAAAACATCACTAATAACGAAGCACAGGATATCATGCCAATGTGGATTGGTGACGAGATCTATTTTATTTCTGACCGTGACCATACCATGAATATCTTTGTATATAACACCAAGAGCGGACAGACTAATAAAGTGACAAACTTTACAGATTATGACGTGAAGTTTCCTACCACCAATGGTAAAATGATTGTGTTTGAGAAGGGTGGCTATCTGTACCGTTTGGATCCTACCACCAAACAAGCTGTTCAGATTAACGTAACCATGAATGCCGAGGGTGTTTATGCCCGTGCCGAGCAAAAGGATTTGAGTAAGAATGTGACAGCCGTAAGCATGCCTAATGACGGCAGTCGTTTGGCCGTTACTGCCCGAGGTGAGGTGTTTACTGTGCCAGTGAAGGCAGGTGTGACAAAGAACATCACACGTTCCAGTGGTGCCAACGACCGTGGTGCTGCATATAGCCCAGATGGTAAATTCGTGGCTTATATTGGCGATCAGACCGGTGAGACCGAAATATATTTATATAATGTAGAGAATGGTGAAACAATCCAGTTGACTAAGGGCACAGCCACATATATCCGTAGTTTGCAGTGGTTGCCTGACGGAAAGACAATCTTGTTCACCGACCGTAAGAACCAGTTGTCATCCCTAGATCCTGTCACCAAGGCACGCAAGGTGCTGATGACCCGTCCTGAGGGCGAAATTCGTGGTGTGAATGTCAGCCCAGACAGTAAATGGCTGACTTATACCCGACCAGCTTCCAACCAGATGAGTATTGTATACGCATACAATTTACAGACAGGCAAAGAAATAGCCGTTACCGAGAAGTGGTACAATGCAGGTTCGCCTATCTTCAGCAAGGATGGTAAGTATATTGTCTATACTGCTGACCGCGATTTTACTCCAACCTATAGCCAGACCGAATGGAACCACAGCTATAACAATATGGCCGGTATTTATGTGACCATGCTGACTAAGGACACTCCATCTCCATTGCTGCCTACCGATGGGGAGGCTCCAAAGCAGGAGAAGGCAGAGAAAGGCGCTGAGGGTGTTACCGTGAACATTGATGCTGACGGAATTTTCGACCGTACAGTGAAGTTGATTGGAAACCTGAGCCGTGCTTCACTGATCTATTGCGACGGTAAGAAGGTGTTCTACAGCTCTGGCCGTGGTACAACAGCTATTGATATGGCAACTTTGGAAACAACCCAGATTTGCGACGGCCGAATGACTGTTCAGGGCGAAAAGGCAATCGTAACTTCCAGTGGTCGTGACGGAATGAAGGTCTACGTTCTGGATAAGATTCCTACAGGAAAGGCTAATCTGGATAAGGCTGTTAATTTAGGTGATTTGACGACTACAGTGGATTGGAAGCAGGAGTGGGCACAGATCTATGATGAAGCATGGCGTGCTTTCCGTGACGGTTTCTACTTGGAGAATATGCATGGTGTAGACTGGAAGGCCATCAAGGCTAAGTATGAGGTTCTGGTTCCATTTGCTAAGACCCGTCTGGACCTGAACTATATTATCGGTGAGATGATCGGTGAGTTGACCTGTGGTCACTGCTATGTAAATCCAGGTGATTACACTAAGCCAGAACGTATCGATATGGGTCTGCTGGGTGCAGAACTATCACGTGACAAGAGCGGTTTCTTCCGCATTGGCCATATTTATCAGGGTGCTCCATATGCTAAGAACCTGTTCTCGCCATTGGCAGAGCAGGGCCTGAACGTGAAGGAGGGTGAATTCATTACTGCTGTAGATGGCGTGTCAGTAACCACAACCAATAATATTTATTCACTGTTGGTGGGCAAGGCCGGTAAACTGACAGAGCTGACCGTTAACACTAAGGCTACTGCAGGTGGCCGCAAGGTAGTGGTTAAACCAATCGCAGATGAAGATCCACTGATGCATTACGAGTGGGTTCAGAAAAACATTAAGTACGTAGAGGAGAAATCTGGCGGTAAAATTGGCTATGTATACATTCCAGATATGAACGTGGATGGCTTGAATGAGTTCAGCCGTTACTACTATGCTCAGTTGGACAAGGAGGCTTTGATTGTAGATGACCGTGCCAACGGTGGCGGTAATGTGTCTCCGATGGTGCTGGAGCGTCTGATGCGTGAGTGCTACCGCATTACCATGCGTAGAGGCTCAAACTATCTGGGTACAATTCCAGAAGGAACACTGGTAGGTCCTAAGGTATGTCTAGTAAACAAGTATTCGGCATCTGATGGTGACCTGTTCCCATGGAGTTTCAAGGCGACCGAAACCGGCAAATTGATTGGTACCCGTACTTGGGGTGGTATTGTGGGTATCAGTGGCTCACTGCCATACATAGACGGAACCGATATCCGTGTGCCATTCTTTACCAATTATGATGCTAAGACAGGTCAGTGGATAGTGGAGAATCACGGTGTGGATCCTGATATTCTGGTAGACAATGATCCTGTTTTGGAAGAAAAGGGCGTAGACCAGCAGTTGGATAAAGCTATCGAGGTCTTGCTGGGTGAGATCAAGAACCGCAAGGCATTGCCTGGCGTTCCTGCTCCACGTGATTTTTCTAAAGTAGGTTTGAAATAATTCAAATAATCACAGCAAACAGACTGCAGAACGTGTCTGTTTGCTGTGTTCCTTCATAATGAGAAGAAGTAATATTACAGACGGATTACTGGAGATGATTCGTAACGGCCAGCCTATGGCTCTTGGTCAGAAGATTGAGTTGGCTGCCCGTTTGAGTCTCCCTGCCATTGTTGCCCAGTTGTCCAGTGTGCTTATGCAATACATAGATGCCAGTATGGTAGGCCATTTGGGGGCTGATGAGGCAGCAAGCATAGGATTGGTCAGTACATCCACATGGCTCTTCATGGGGCTTATCTCTTCTGTGGGTACGGGTTATTCGGTGCAAATTGCTCACCGCATTGGTGCGGGTGCAATTGAGGAGGCCCGTAGTATTGTGCGTCAGGCGTATGTGACTATGCTGATATGGGCGGTTACAATAATGTGTATAGCGTTGAGCATCAGCGCTTCACTCCCTGCATGGCTTGGTGCAGGTGAGGAAATCCATGCTGGTGCTACAACCTATTTCCGGATATTTGCTTGCACATTGCCTTTTATGGGACTGTACTGGGTATCAGGTGGTATGCTTCGCTGTAGTGGAAATATTAAAGTACCGAGCATGTTGGGCATTATGATGTGTGCCTTGGATGTGGTATTCAATTTCCTGTTCATATTCCCTACACGCGAAATTTCTTTTCTGGGACAGTCGCTTACTATTTATGGAGCAGGCTGGGGGGTAGCCGGTGCGGCATTTGGTACAGCTGCGGCATCGTTTACTACCATGATATGCATTGTATATTTTTTGCTGTTCCGTTCACCGGAGCTGAACCAACGTGGATTGGGAAAATGGAAATTTCATCTCTCCAAGGCGGTGTTTCATAAGGCGGTGATTATCTCCAGCCCTATGGCCTTTGAACGTGTGGTAATGTGTGGTGCTCAAGTTCTGTCCACCGCCATTGTGGCTCCGTTAGGAACTATTGCCATTGCAGCCAACAGTTTTGGTATTACCATCGAAAGTTTATGCTATATGCCGGGATATGGTGTTGCCGAGGCTGCCACTACACTAACTGGACAGACATTGGGTGCAAACCGTTTGGAATTGACTCGAAGTTTCACTCGTATTGTCATCAGTATGGGTGTGGGCGTAATGACCATCATGGGTTTGCTGATGTTTGTTTTTGCTCCTGAGATGATGTCGGTAGTTACGCCTCATGAGGGCATTGTGGCTTTGGGTACCGAAGTGCTACGTGTTGAAGCATTCGCTGAACCTATGTTCGCTGCATCCATCGTAGCATACAGTATTTTTGTGGGAGCAGGAAAGACCATCGTGTCCAGTTCCATCAATTTCACCTGTATCTGGGTGGTTCGTTTATCGATGGCTTGGTATCTGGCTCCTCAGTATGGACTGATGGGTGTTTGGGTGGCTATGGCTGTAGAATTGTGTGTCCGAGGAATAATCTTCCTTACTCAGATTTTCCGTTGGAAATGGCTGAACAGATAATTTTCAACCCTTTGGTCGGATAAAATGTAGCTTTCGTCGAATGCCATTTGGACAATTGACTGAAGATGACTATTTTTGCATTGTAATTTAAAATAAGAGAAAATGAAGAAGATTTTTATGTTGGCAGCCATGGTATGCTGTCTGGGTGTAAATGCAGTAAACGCTACTGAAACAGTTAATGCAAATATGGTTCAGGTTAATGAGGATCCTGCATTTGTCGGAAAGTGGAACTTGAAGGTGTCTGATACCCCAATGGGTGATATGGAGGTGATTATGACTATTTCCAAGACTGAGGATGGCGTTTATATGATGAAATCAGAGGAAGTAGGTGAAATTAAGGGCGAACTGAAGGATGGCAAGCTGACATTTATGTTTGACACTATGGGTGTTGACGTTGACATGGTGTTTGAGATGGAAGATGCCGATACACTGAAGGGTATGTCAATGGGCGAATGGCCAATGAAGGGTACACGTATTAAGGAGTAATTCTTACAGAGAATAATGTTGAGTCTAGTCCCGTGGTGAAAAACCATGGGACTTTTTTGGCTATGTG
The DNA here is from genome assembly GCA_024401115.1 of Bacteroidaceae bacterium. GTDB lineage: Bacteria > Bacteroidota > Bacteroidia > Bacteroidales > Bacteroidaceae > Minthousia. The sequence continues at coordinate 9,018 of JAKSLP010000009.1, forward strand.
CTCGAAAAGTTGTTCCTTTGTAGAAATCTATAAATAGGATTACTATGAAGAAAACTATTCTCAGTATTTTGTTGAGTACAGTAGCCATGGTTGGTATGGCACAGGAGGGCTATGTGCCTGCACCTGAAAATGTAAAGGCACGACAGGAATTCGCAGATTATAAGTTGGGTATTTTCCTGCACTGGGGTATTTACAGCCAGTATGCACAGGGAGAGTGGTATTTACAGAATGCCAATCTGGACCGCAATGAATATGCCAAAGCTGCCGATGCGTTTTATCCCCACCGCTTCAATGCTGAAAAATGGGTGGCTGCCTTTAAGGATGCAGGAGCCAAATACATTACTTTCACATCCCGTCATCACGACGGTTTTTCAATGTGGAATACCAAGCAGTCTGATTATAACATTGTTCAGTCCACCCCTTATGGCAAGGACATCATAGCTCAGTTGGCTGATGCGTGCCATAAGCAGGACATTAGTCTGCATTTGTATTACTCACACATCGATTGGATGCGTGAGGACTATCCTTGGGGCCGTACGGGTCTGAATGTGGGAAAGGACCGTACAAAGATTGACTGGCCACATTATTATAGCTTCATGAACAATCAGCTCACAGAACTGCTGACTAATTATGGTAAGATTGGCGCCATTTGGTTTGATGGCTATTGGGATCACGATTCTGACCCGACACCGTTTGACTGGCAATTGGGTGAACAATATGCGTTGATTCACAAATTGCAACCAGGTTGTTTGGTGGGCAACAATCACCATATCAATCCTTTCCCGGGTGAGGACATCCAAATCTTTGAGCGTGATCTTCCCGGTGAAAACACTGCAGGATGGAATACTTCAGAAATCAGTAAGTTGCCTTTGGAAACATGCGAGACTATGAACGGCATGTGGGGATATAAGGTGGCTGACCAGAATTATAAGTCTACGGACGACTTGATTCGCTTGTTGGTCAATACAGCGGGTAAAGGTGCTAATCTGTTGATCAATATAGGCCCTCAGGCCAACGGTGAGTTGCCTGCCATCGCATTAGACAGACTAAAGGGATTAGGCGAATGGATGCGTACATATGGCGAGACAATTTACGGAACTACCGGAGGAGATTTGAAAAACCAACCATGGGGTGCCACAACCCGAAAGGGTAATAAGCTGTTTGTTCATATTACCAACTTGCAGAGTTCAGTTCTGGCATTACCGCTCAATGGAAAAGTTGCCAAGGTTTTATCATTCTTGGATAAGAAACCGATTCCTTACCATTCAATGAATAAAGGCATTACACTAGAACTTGATGATATGCCCAAGGTAGTGGATTATGTCATTGAGATAGAGTTTAAATAATAATTGCAACATTAATATAGCAAAAAGCACAAAAAAAGTGCTAATTGTGAAAAATAGTGTTAAAGACATATTGAAATGCATAAAAATACTTGTGAAACCCTTGAAAAGTAGTAACTTTGCATTGTGTTTTTCATAGTATTAGATTTAAGGTTAAAGGTCGGGGAACAGCGGTTCCCCTTTTTTTATGAATATTCATAAATAATAAAATAAAAAAGCTCTCAAGCATTGATGCTTGAGAGCTTATATTTTGGAATTCAGTAGAGTTATTAGATAACACCCTGAGCCATCATAGCCTTAGCTACCTTCATGAATCCGGCAACGTTTGCACCCTTTACATAATTTACATAGCCGTCAGGCTCGGTACCGTACTTCACGCAGTTCTCATGAATGTCTACCATGATAGCCTTCAACTTAGCGTCTACTTCCTCAGCACTCCATGACAGACGGATCGAGTTCTGTGACATCTCCAGACCAGATACTGATACACCACCGGCATTTGAAGCCTTACCTGGACAGTACAGAATCTTAGCCTCCTGGAATACACGGATAGCACCTGGGGTAGAAGGCATATTAGCACCTTCAGATACAGCGATTACACCGTTAGCAACCAAGGCCTTAGCTGCTTCCTCGTTCAACTCGTTCTGAGTAGCACATGGCAGGGCGATGTCAGCCTTCTCAAACCAAGGCTTAGCACCCTCAACATACTTAACACCTTCGAACTCCTCAGCGTACTCGCGGATACGACCACGGTACTGGTTCTTCAACTCCATAATCCAAGCCAGCTTTTTCTCATCGATACCGTTTGGATCGTATACATAACCGTTGGAGTCAGACATGGTCAGTACTTTTCCACCCATCTGCAAAACCTTCTCAGCGGTGTATTGAGCTACGTTACCAGAACCAGAGATCAGGACAGACTTACCCTTCAGGTCCCAACCCTTAGTCTTCAACATTTCCATCAAGAAATATACATTACCGTAACCGGTAGCCTCTGGACGGATCAGAGAACCGCCAAACTCGCGACCCTTACCGGTCAAAACGCCACTGAACTCATGAGTGTGCTTCTTGTATGCACCGAACATGAAACCAACCTCACGGCCACCTACACCGATATCACCAGCAGGTACATCTGTATCAGGACCGATGTGCTTCCACAACTCCAACATGAATGCCTGACAGAAACGCATAACTTCTGCAGTGCTCTTGCCACGTGGAGAGAAGTCAGAACCACCCTTTGCACCACCCATAGGCAGTGTGGTCAAACTGTTCTTGAAAGTCTGCTCAAATGCCAAGAACTTCAGAATTGACAGGTTTACTGATGAGTGGAAACGGATACCACCTTTGTAAGGGCCAATGGCATTGTTATGCTGTACACGATAACCCATATTAGTCTGATAGTTGCCCTTATCGTCAACCCAGTTTACACGGAAAGTGTAGATGCGATCTGGAATACACAGACGCTCTACAAGGTTCATCTTGTCGAATTCAGGATGTTTGTTGTATTCCTCTTCGATGGTCTCCAATACCTCTTCTACAGCCTGATGATACTCTGGCTCATTTGGAAAGCGCTGTTTCAAGCTCTCTAATACTTCTTTAGCTTTCATAAAACAAAATTTAATTATTTAATAACACCAATTTTTATTTTCTAAACCATGCAAAGTTACAAAAAATATCAATATGTGGCTAACATATTGCATAAAAATAATACTATTTGCTAACTAAAATGTAAAAAATGCATATCATGCGTGTTAAAATTCCACTTATATGCATTTTTATCTGACTGAAAGTTATTCAATATGCCTGTATGCGCTCATTATGATACAATCTCACTTAGCAATCCAGAATACTATTGTAAATATAGACGATCCTGACGATATAATCCTTATATTCTTTTTTTACTATAAAAAGGTGAAAAAAAACAGGAATGAATTGGTTGATTTGACAAAAAGAACTAAATTTGCAGTGCATTAGGTTTTGAACAATAGATTATCTAATTGCTCAGACTAAGAGGGAACGCAGTGAGAGTCTGCGACTATACCCGTAGCTGTATGATCCAATACATAGCGATGCATCCTTAATGCCACTGATGAATGAATCGGGAAGGCGCATCGTAGGATTAAGCCAGAAGACCTGCCTATTGCCATTGGGATGTGATACTTCGGGAGCAAGGTATTCACTGACACATTATTTTCATGAGAGATTAACTGATGGGCTAATCATTGTGAGATTACAGGTGTATTGTATACTTGTGGTTTCGATGGATTGTGAATAGTATGAGTACTATAATATAATATCGGGCATTGGGGAATGCCTGCGAGTCAACTATCAATTTTGAAAACCTAATGGTTTTGTGGTAAAACAACCGTAGTTAAAATTAGTTTGTGTATAAAAAAGAGGAACTCGTGAGAGCTCCTCTTTTTTATGGTATTTAATCGCGTCGACTACCAAAGATTCTCAATAAGTATAAGAAAAGATTAATGAAATCTAGATACAAGGTGAGACTGCCCAACAGAGCCAGTTTGTTAGTTGAATCATTCACGTCGTCTCCATACATCATCAGCATATTCTTTATTTTCTGGGTGTCGTAAGCGGTTAATCCGACAAAGATTGCTACACCCACATAACTGAGAATCATCATCAGCCCGTTGCTTTGTACGAACAAGTTGACAACAGTAGCAATGATCAGGCCGATAAGCAGCATCATCAGCGTTCTGCCCATTGTAGACAGATCCTTCTTAATGAAGAAGCCAACCAAAGACATGCCAGCAAATGTTCCAGCTGTGATGAAGAACACCTGTGCGATGGACTGCATGGTGTAAATGACAAAGATAGCAGCCATGTTTATGCCGTTTAAAACGCTGAACAGGGCAAACATTAGACCGGCACTCATAAAACTGATGCGATGGATTCGTGCATTCATATAAAACACGATGGCCAACTGTGCCAGGATGAGTCCCCACATTACAATGCTGTTCCCAAAGATCATCTGCATCAGTTGATGGCTCTTGGCTACATACATGGCAGCAAGGCCCGTCATAGCCAGACCCATGGTCATCCAAAGATAGACGTTAGTCATTAACTTGCTGAAAGCCTGTGTCTTGAAAAAAGTGATAGGCTGACCGTACTCGTTGTAGATCATGTTGTCATTCATATTCTTCTGTATTTATCTGTTTTCATTATAATTAGGTGGCATTGGCATATCACCGTGACTGACGGATACCCCCACATGGAATGAGAAATTATTGTTGACTTTCATGCCGAAATCAGCACCTACCGTTGTCCGGTTGTCCATGAGGTAGGGCAGTACAATCATCGAATAATTGTTTGGAGTAATACCCTTGCCAAAAGTATGCGATGCAAAACCGGTCAGACTCATTTTCTCATTCAGCTTATACGATGCCATACCCTCGACGGTGAGATTGTTGACGTATTTACTGAACAAGCGGTAGCGCTCCAGTTCAGCGCCTGCAGCCAGTGTCCACCGTTTCCCTATGGGTTGTGCATACACTCCCGAAATGTTCTGGAAGAATGAACCGCCCTTAAAAGGGTTGTAGTGTCCGAATCCCACCATCACACCCATATCAATGCTGGCATTGAATCCCCTGTGGATGTCCCAATTGCTGTATCCAAACGACCGCCATGGGGCAGCCAGACTGAACAGGGTTGGCTTGAATTCCATCAGGGCCGCATCCTTTATATATAAGGTGTCATTGGGTTGCAGTACGTTTATCTGACCCTTTTCCAACACTTCTTGCGCAGAAAGCTGCAGAAAGGATGCCATCATAAATATGAATGTCAATGCTTTTTTCATATTTGCAAATATACGATGAATTTCTCTATTTGCAAGTTTATTCCCAATTCATTAGGAATAATAAACATAAAATGTGTTTAAGCCATTTTCTTTCGCAGGTAACCCACATAGATGAGCAGGATGACATTCATCATCAAAGCGTACAGAATGGCAGGTATGGCAATGGTGCCGTCGTTAAAAATAAACGGACTGGTAGCAATGGCAATGGCTTGTGCTGCATTCTGCATACCCACCTCGATAACTATAGTCTTACGCTCGTTTCCGGCCAACTTGAACAGTCGGCTCAATCCGCCTGCCAACAGTACGGCTGCAATAAGCAGCATGGTGACTGTCAGACCCAGTGAAGTGAAGTTGTCCACGATGGTGGTACGGTGCTGTACAAAGAAAATACCAGCCAACATCATCAGAGCAGGGAAGGCGCACTTGGAAAGTACTGCATCAATCTTCTGTGCTGTCTTGGGATACCAGCGACGGATACCTAATCCTATCAGAATCGGGATAAGCATGGTGATAATATTTTGAACCAGCAGATTGCCTACAGGTAGGGTGACACCAATCTCAGAACCGATGGCAGAGGTGGTCCACTGCATAATAACAGGAACGGTAAACAATGTTATGATACTGCTTAAAGCTGTCAGTGATACCGACAAAGCCACATCGCCTTTGGCTAGCATGGAGAATACATTGGATGAACTGCCTCCTGGACAGCATGCAATCAAAATGAGACCGATGAAGAATACGGGGGATAGATTTAATGCGGTAGCTAAAGCAAATGCAATAGCAGGTAATAAAATCAACTGACCTAATAAACCGGCAAGAATGGCTTTAGGACGCTTTACTACCATTAAGAAATCCTTTCCTTCCAATGTCAGTCCCAAGTCGAACATCAGGACGGTAAGGATAGGCAATACAATCAAAATACTGTTCATTTATTTTTGTTTTAAGTAATTACATAAAAAAAGGGGTTCCGCTGAACCCCAACCTTGTTAACCTTAAATCTAATACTATGAAAAACACAATGCAAAGGTAGGGGTTTTACAGAAAAAAACAAGCATTGTGTGCGCAAACAATGCTTGTTTTATATTTCATTAACAGAATTAACAGTGCATTAACGATATATTGTGCTCGTTAACATGAATCTTATGCTTATTCAGCTGGGGTTTCTGCTGCAGGAGCCTCTTCTTCTGCAGAAGCTTCTTCGGCTGGTGCAGCTTCCTCAGCAGGAGCTGCATCCTCTGGCTCTTCAGCTGCAGGCTCTTCTACAGCCTCTACTTCTGCTGCAGGCTTAACGAATGGCGACTGTACGCCAGGGATGGTGAATACGCCCTTCAACCACAGACCACCGGCAATCAGTATTACCACCAGCAGACCGATAAGGAACTTGGTGAAACCAGACATTTCTTTATCTGCAAATGGGTCCTCACGCTTTAGAGCTGCATTCATAGGGAACTTAGCCTGCTTACACATTGATGATCCGAAGGAGCCATTGATGCGAGCTACTGCATTCACTGCCCAACCGTTTGCATTCAGCACCGGTGACAGGTCGCGCTTTCTCAGTTTTCTCCATGCGATGAACATAGATGGTCCTGAAATTACCAGTAATACACCAAGGATTGCCAAAGGCATCTGCCACCATGTCATAGCCATGAAGCCGGAAATTATTGCCATTACAAAGGTACCGATAGCACCAACAGCAATGCTGATGGCCGCAAAGATTCCAGCAAACTTAGCGATGTCAAAGCTACTTGCCATAGCCTTAGCCTTGTCTTTTGCTGATGCTGCTGGAGCACCTTCTTCTGCAGGAGCCTCGGTAGGAAGTTCCAACTTTGTGGTATCCATAGCTTTAGCTTCTTTTTCAGAAGCAAACTTGCTAATCTTATCTTCAACAAACTTTCCAACTTTCTTATATGGAGCCCAAATAGACTGACCGATTGAGATAGGATTATCGATAACGCTGGTAATCTTTGCATCCCAGTCGTGACCCTGGCGGTCATAGAAAATACCGTTCTTACCTGGAATCAGATTGGCTGTATCACCCACAGTGATGGCAGCAATAATCTTTATGGTCTCGTTTTTTACCTTGCTTACACAGTCGCAGAATACCAGACATAAACCGCTACCACCTGCAATCGCAGCCATGGCACCTGGGTCATTAACGCGGATACACAGGTCGCAAGAGCGCTGGTCGATAAACAGGGTTCCAGCTTGGAAGATACCCTTCTTGCTTGGATTATAGAAATCCTGCAAGGTAACAAAGTTATTTAATAATGTATAGTAGTCGCGTGTCAGGTGCAGCAGCTTGTCTACCAACTGGGTGTTGATGGTGTCATCGTCCAACTTGATTTCTGCCTCATTTACTACGATGCTTGCCTGATAATCCTTGTATGCTTGTAATTTTGCTCCAACAGCAGACCAAACTTCTGGAGTTACAGCCTTTACATCGGTCATGGCCTTCTTTACGGTTTGGAACTGAGCATTCCAAACTGGATTGATAGATGCATCCAATGGTAACTCTGCCTTGTTGCTGATACGGGCGATAGGGTAGGCTGCAATCTCAGCAGTTTTATCGGTCAGGTTGTCTGCACTGATGGCTTCGATACGGCTTACCTGTACATCCAGAGTGGCGGTTGATTCCTCTGCGAAAGAGGCCAATTCTGCACGCATGAAATAGTCGCGTACCTTAGCGTCCAGTGCCTGATAAGCGGCATCGATAGCCTCGGTGTCTGCACCATAAGGAGCTTCCATGGCATTGATCTTTGCAGCTTCAGCCTTGGCAGACTCAATTTTGTTTTTCAGCATGGTATCCAAACAGCTGCTGCTGTCCGCCAAAGTAATCTCATTGGCATCAGCCTTTCCTACCTGTACCAGGATAGCCTTGGCTGTTTCCAGCATCTGCTTGCCTTCCTCGGTCTCGGTGTTCAGTGCGCTCAGGTTCAAGGTATCCTTGCCATCCAGCAGCACATTCATATCCTTTAAGGTGGTTTTCAGCCAGTTGGCTGTAGCCACTACCTCGGTTACATGAATCTTGCCATCGTTGTTGGTATCCATGTATGCCAATGATTTCTCGTCAATCTCAAGACCCTTTACAGGGCATGAAAGTACAGTCCAGAGTTTCTGATCCAATTCTTCCAGGTGAGCAATATCCTCACCCTTTGCAATCTTAACGCGAGGCACACCGCCCACGTAAGTGTAAGTCCAATTGTAGTTTCCCATTTTTTGTTTGATTAAATTGCGCACAAATTTACAAAAAAGTCATATCTTTGCCAAAAAAATAGGACGAAATGGCGGTTAAGATTCTTTTAATCTATCTGATAGTAATTAATATCCTCACGTTTCTGGATTTTGGCCTGGATAAATATAAGGCGAAACACGGGAAGTGGCGTACTCCTGAGGCATCTTTGCTTATGATGGCTGTGGTGGGAGGTAGCATTGGTGCTTGGATGGGAATGAATACTTTTCATCATAAAACCAAGCACTTGAAGTTCAAGTATGGCATTCCTGCCATTATGATCTTGCAACTGGCTTTCCTGATTTGGATGCGCACTCGTTATTAATGAAAAACCAATCCAGTAACACCGGATTGGTTTATGGTTTAGTTGTTTTCAGGATCATCCAATTTTTGTTCGTAATGGAACCGTGAGCCTGGGTCTTTGTAAGAAGTGTCCAGATAAACCTTACCACCTAGGCAACCTGCTAGGGAACGGCAGATAGGAAGTCCCAATCCGGTACCCTGTCGGGTAGTGTTTAGTTTCTCGAAGCGTTCAAAAATCGCCTCTGCCTTATCGGCAGGAATACCTTCTCCCGTATCGGTCACGCTGAAACGGATTTCATCAGTTCCCAATTTATTAACACTTAGTGTGATAGAACCTTCATCAGTATGCTTGATGGCATTGGTCAGGAAATTCACCAGTATCTGCTGCACACGGGCAGGATCGGTATAAATAAGGTCTGTATCCGAAAATTCCGATTCAAAATTCAGTGCCAGATAATCTGGAACACGGTGACGGATGGTGTTTATAGACTTGTTGCAAATCTCATTGATGAATGTGCAGGATTTATTGATGCGGTATTTACCGCTTTCAATATCACCCAAGTCCAGAATGTCACTGACCAGTGTGTTCAGCATTTCAGTACTGCTGGATATGATTTCACCGTAACGCTTACGCTCTTCAGGGGGGAGCATATCTGCCAATTCCGGATCGGCTAACAACTGGCTGAAACCGCAGATGGCATTCAGTGGGGTTCTTACCTCATGACCCATGTTCTGTACAAAGATACTCTTCAGGGAGTTCATGCGTTCCAGTAGCGCATTTTTCTCTTTGAGGTTGTCCAACAGCCTCTTTTCACTTTTTACATACGTGTAAATCCAGCTTGAGCCCAAGGCGATGGCCACCAGACAGGCTATGCCGAACACTATCCACAGATAGGTATGCAATCTGGAGCGGCTTTCCTCCAGTTTCAGGTTTTCCGTAATCAGTTCCTGATTCATCAACTCGGCCTCGAACTTGCGTACATCCGATTCGTAGATAATCTCAGCCTTATTGTCGAAGAACACGTTCCGCTGCTGCATGACTGACAGTAAGCTGTCTCTCTGCTGAGTCTCGTGGAATAACAGCGACTTAAAGGTATATCTCAGTGGAAGGTTCACGTTTTCAACCAATTCCAGTGCTTGCGAATAATCACCGTTCTCATAACACTCTATCACTTTCAGTGCGTTGATATCCGTTGGCCTTACCTTTCCCTCATTGTCCACTATAAGGAGGTCAAACTGTTCCTTATCTTTCTTGAACTGCACAGAATCCTGCAGCCAGAAGTCGATGGTAAGCGCCTTGCCCAAAATAGAGATACGGGCACCATCGTCTGTAACGTACTGCTGGTATTTATTCAGGAAATTGCGGGCCTTCTGCCAATATTCGCTCTCCTGACAGCATAGCATGGCCAGATAAATGGCAGTACCATATTTATGATCCTTAAGGGTTTTCTCTATTTCTGCTGCCTCCATGCACTCGTCCACAGCACGACTGTTCAGTTTGCAGGTATTATAGAAACGTGCCATCATGATGCGGCTAATGAAGATACCGAAATCATCTTTTTCCCTATAAGCCTTCTTTAAAGTTTTCTCGCACACATCGAAAGCTTCAGAGATTTTATCCTCCTGCAGGAAGGCCAAACTCTTGGTGGATGAATTGTTGTAATAGTATTGCATCAGGCCGTACTTTTCTGCTGCTGCCATGATGGAATCGCAGTAGACATGCAGTTCGGGCAACTGCTTCAGGTTGTAGAAACTGTCTACTTTCTCCTGCAGTCTGACGCATTCCTGATAGCCTCTGGAGTTTGTGTTCTGAGCATGCGACTGCACACTGTTCACCGCCAACAGAATGAATGTCAGCAGAATAGCGTACAGGCTCCGGCAGGTTATAAGGAAATTCAGTTTCATACAGTGGGATTAATGGCAGTTTCCGGATTCTCTTCCATAAAATATTTGCTCCAAGTCACATATTCCTCGGCATTCCAGCGAATCATCTCGTCCGCTTTCTCGGGAGTGATTTTCTTGATGAATTTGGCGGGCACGCCACCCCAAATCTCATATTCACCGATGACGGTATCCTTCAGCACCAGAGCATGAGCAGCCACAATCGAACCCTTGCCGATGTGGCAGTTGTCCAAAAGGGTAGCTCCCATGCCGATGAGCACGCAATCGCTTATCTTGGCTCCATGAACGATAGCTCCATGACCGATGGTCACATCATCGCCCATTAGCACGTCACCATAGCCGGGGGCCACATGAATTACCGCACAGTCCTGAATGTTTACACGGTTGCCTAGGCGAACCTTTTCCATATCACCACGCACCACAGCACTGAACCACACGTTGCAGTTGTCGCCCATCACCACATCGCCTATGATGGCAGCCGTTTCAGCCACATAGCAGTCTTTTCCCAATTTGGGGGTATTGCCTTGTATTGTCTTGATCATCATGTTATCGCTTTGCAATCATCTGCACATGGGGTATGCCGTCTTCCAGAAACTCTTCCGAGGCAACCTTAAAACCCAGGTTTTCGTAGAATGGAATGGCATATACCTGAGCCTCTATGTAAATGGTTTGTGCATTTAATTCATTGAATGCCACCTCCATTGCCTTTCGCATTACTTCCGATCCCTTGGCCATTCTCCGGTATTCCATGGCGGTTACCATACGACCTATCTGAGCCACTCCCTCTTTTTGATTCCGGTGGAACACGCGTGCGCAGGCCACCAGCTTATCTGCATCCTTCAGCATGACGTGCCAAGAAGGCTGGTCCAAATCGTCCAGATCCTGATACAGGCATTCCTGCTCCAATACAAAAACCTGTGAACGCAGTTGCAATATCTGGTACAACTCTCTTACATTGAGTGAATCAAATTTAGTAACGGATAATTCCATGTGCTGATAGTTCTACTCTTACTTATCTTTGTGCAAATATACTTTTTTATTCCGGATTATGCAAGTGATTTCGTTCTCAGAATTTGTAGTTTATGCAAAATCGCTCTACCTTTGCATTATTATAAAATAGAAAGAAATGACGTTAAACGAACTGATACAGATTGTTAAGGATGCATCCAAACTGATGCTCACTCAGTCTTTTGAGATTTCCCAGAAAGACGGTTACTCGAATATTGTTACCTCATCCGATGTGGCGGTTCAGGAATTCCTCTGCCGGAATCTGGCCGAAAAGTTGCCTGGGTGTGGTTTCCTGTGCGAGGAAGAGGATAAGCACGACTTGAATCATGAGTACATTTGGATTATCGACCCTATCGACGGGACAGCCAATTACAGCCGTGGCATCGGTCAGTGTGCCATTTGTGTGGGGTTGCGCCATTTTGATACCATGGAAATGGCTTGTGTGTATTTGCCTTGGACCGGTGAACTGTTTACTGCCGAGAAGGGTAAGGGTGCTTTCCTGAACGGTCAGCCCATTCATGTGTCCGACCGCCCGTTCCAGAATTCGATAATGTGTACAGCCTTGGCTGTTTATCATAAGGAATATGCCAAGATATGTTCCGACATTATTCTAGAGACGTTCATGCAGTGCAACGATATCCGCCGTTTCGGCGCAGCAGCTCCCGAATTGTGCTACTTGGCCATGGGACGTTGCGAACTGTACTTTGAGTATCTGCTCAGTCCCTGGGATTTTGCGGCAGCCTCACTTATCCTTACCGAGGCCGGAGGCGTGCTTTGCGATCTAAATGGGAATCCGCTGGATACTACCTGCTCATCCGGAGTTTTGGCAGGAAACAGTCGCCAGAATCTGGACCAGTTGGTTGGCATAGTAAAAAAATCGCTCCCCACATCGTGAGGAGCGTTTTTTGATTTATAGAATTCCCACTTGGTCCTGTTCCCTGAAATCGATAGGCGACACGCCTACGATACGCTTAAAGAACTTTACGAAATATGACGGGTCCTCGAACCCCAGACGGTAAGCCACTTCCTTGATCATCAGGGTGGAATAGCGCAACAGGCGCTTGGCTTCCAGCACTATGCGGCCGTTGATGATTTCCAGTGGTGAGTGAGGCGAGCATTCACCCACATAGTTGGTAAGCGTCTTGGTACTCACGCCCAACAAATTGGCATAATCCTTTACCGTATGCAGGGTGCAGTAGTTCTTCTCCAGTTGCTGGCGGAAGGTCAGGAATATCTTGTGCGACACCTTGCTCACGCTCAGTACCGGATTGTCCCCATCCAGACTTCCCCTTTCGATGATGATGATCAGCATGCGGATCAGTGCTCGCAGGTAGTCCTCATGGCCTATCTGGTGTCCTTGTTCGGATTCCTCATTGATCAACTCTATCATATGTTCCACTTTTGCTGCAGCCTCCTCGCTGATGTGGCGATAAGGTACAGTGTCAGCATTGAACACATTATATTTAAGGTAGGCAATGTCCTCATCGTTCTGCTCGTTCAGCAGTCGTGTGCAAATCTTCATCACATAACCCTCCTGACGGATGTTGTCATCGAAAGTGTGCACCTGTCCGGGCGAGATGAAGAATGCGGTACGTGGCAGGACGGGATAGGAGTTGAAATCCACATAGTGTGTTCCCGAACCGTTGCGGAACCATACAATTTCGTAAAAATCATGGATATGTGCCAATGATGTCTCAATCGCTGGCTTCTCTGTGAAGAATTCAGGCATAGATACCAGTTCCACACCACCGCCTTGAGGCGCATCACATACCATATCATATCGGCAAAATACCTGTTTTAGCTTTTCCATGTTGCAAATATACGCAAGATTCTATGAATGCGATGGTAATTTTGGGAAAATTGGTTGTTGTTTTATGAGTCATTCCCAAATTTACCATTATCGGTCTTGTTTTCCCATTGCAATTTCCAATAAATGGCCTTATCTTTGCAGTATCAAAACAAAAAAATAATAACTAACTAAAAAACGAAAAGATTATGGCTAAATGGATTTGCCCAGTTTGCGGTTATGTTCACGAGGGTGACACCGCACCAGAGAAATGCCCACAGTGTAAAGTTCCTGGTTCTAAGTTTAAGATGCTGGAGGAGAACAAGGGTCTTCAGTTTGTAACCGAGCATGTATTGGGTATTGCAGAGAATATTCCAGCTGGTCCTGAAGGTGATTTCGTACGTCAGGGTCTGAAGGATCACTTCATGGGTGAGTGTACTGAGGTAGGTATGTATCTGGCTATGAGCCGTCAGGCAGACCGTGAGGGTTACCCAGAGGTTGCAGAGGCTTTCAAGCGTTATGCTTGGGAGGAGGCTGAGCATGCAGCACGTTTTGCTGAGATGCTGGGCGAGGTAGTTTGGGATACCAAGACCAATGTAGAGAAGCGCATGCTGGCTGAGGAAGGTGCTTGTGCAGGTAAGATGGAGATTGCTAACGTTGCCAAGAAACTGGACCTGGATGCTATTCATGATTCTGTACACGAGATGGCTAAGGACGAGGCTCGTCACGGTGCCGGTTTCCAGGGTCTGTTCAACCGTTTCTTCAAGAAATAAGATATTCAGTTGGGTTTATATAAAAATGGGGGGAGTCAGCGGACTCCCTCTTTTTTTATGAACTTGAAATATTGGTTACGAATCAGATAAACCCGTATCATCCAGAGGATAAAGAAACCTTCCGACAACACATCATAGACTGTGTCCCAGGGTTGGGGTAGGGTAAACAGGAAACTGGCCAGCCATACCACAAGGTCGATGTTGAACAGGATGTCCCACCATTTCTCACGGTCGGTCACCCAGATGTTCAGTTCCTCATCGGCCCCCAGCCGGTAGGTATCTGTGGTACCGATGGAGAACTGCCATTTCCAAACCTGAAAAATCATCTTCACCCCAATCTCCCATGTACCTTCCGGCAGATGGATATAGGCTTCACGCCCTTTCATCAGTCCCACGGCCCGCCGGTTCACAAACACCCAGTACGGAATGCCGGTCTTGAAGAACTGTTTCCGGTGAAGACAGATGGCACCCATAGACTATTTCAGAGCACAACCCGATTTAGGTTTGGTCAGTTCACCGGCTACAATTTCTCCGGCATGTTTCTGACTGAATTCCATATTGATATCGGCCAGTTCCTTGAGGCCATAGATGTAATCATCATACATATCCGACAGGTCTACACCCTCACAGTCGGTATCACAACCCAGGGCCTCGCGCACGATTTGTGCACGCTCTGAGACCGTAGTATCCTTAATTAACAGACTTTTCATTCTTGAATTCGTTTAGATTTCGTGCAAAGATAGCACCTTTTTCTCAGTCTTTGTCCCTCAGCACAGGGAACTTTTGGCGGAAGGCCCTCAGTTTTTCCATATCCAGCTGATGGGTAATGCTGCATACCTCATTGTCAGGACAGGCTGCCACCGTACGTCCGTAGGCGTCAATTAGGGCCGTACCACCGTTGTATTCACACACAGGATCAGTCCCCACACGGTCCACACCACACACATAGCACTGGTTTTCAATAGCCCGAGCTCGCAGAAGCGTATCCCATGGCGCACGACGGCTGGTAGGCCATGAGGCTACATAAAGCGCCACATCATAGGCATCGGGACCGTCGGTCTCGTTGCGTGAAAATACAGGGAACCGTAGGTCATAACACACCTGCAGCAGAAACCGCACTCCTTTCCATTCCACCACCACACGCTTGTCGCCTGCACTGTAGCGCAGGTTCTCACCGCTGTAGGTAAACAGATGATGCTTGTCATAGTACACAGGATCTGAACCGTCGGGCTTCACAAAGTAGAACCGGTTGTAGTACTTGCCATTCTCCTCGGTGGCTATACTACCCGCAATGGCCGCATTCATCTGTACCGCCATCTGTTGCATGAAGTGTAGCGATGAACCGTCTTTCTCGGCTATAGCCTGCGGTTCCGGTGCAAATCCCGTGCTCCACATCTCAGGCAGCACATACAGGTCGCTGGCCGGAGCCTTCTCTATGGCTTCCCGGGCCAGACGCTGGTTGGCTGTAGTGTCACCCCACACGATGTCCTGTTGTAATAATGTGATAATCATTCAGTAGCGCTAACTTTAAAAACAATGCGGAACGAGCCCTCATTATAGCTGGTGCTGGTAATGCGGAACCCTCCAATCTGTCCCGTACTCTCCACATGCTGTCCGATGCAGGCACACGCATCGTAATCGCCAATGCGTACGATGCGCAAGGTCTCACTGGCATCCTCGGGAAGTTTGTCTAGTTTCACACCCTCTGGAATGTTGTCGCGAGTCATAAACTCATAGGTCACCGGCAGATCCTGGGCTATCAGCTCATTCATTTTTGCCTCTATGGCCGATACCTGTTCCGGGGTAGGGCACTCCGGCAGGTTATAGTTTATCTTGCTCTTCTTGCGTTCGATGTGTGCATTCTTCGAGCGTTCGGTGCCAAACATGCGCACCATGGTCTGGTTCAGCAGGTGTTCGGCAGTGTGCGAAGGACGATGTTCGTCCTTATTGTGACTGTTCAAAACAGGTTCTTCCATGACTATACGTTCAGTTTTGCGATGATTTTGGCTATTTCCTTACCCTTGGCCAGTTCGTCAATCAGCTTGTCCAGTTGGCGCACCTTCTTCATGAAAGGCTCCTCTATGGTTTCCACCTTGATGCCGCAGATGCTGCCCTTGATATGGTCAGCCAGCGGGTTCCAAGCCGGAGCCTGATTGATAAAGTCGCCATAGCTGGCCCCTTCAGTTTCCAGTGCCGAGAGCTGTTCCGGAGTGTATCCGGTCAGCCAGCAGGTTATTTCGATAGCCTCCTCTGCGGTTCTTCCCTTACGCACCACTTTCTGGACGAGCATAGGGTAAACCTTTGAAAATATCATTGTTGATATGTCTGCCATAATGTCTTATCTGTTTGTTGGATTAATAATTCACCTCATTGGTCAGTGTGATGGAACGGATAGAAGGTTCAGCCTTCTCCATATCGCTGAACATTTTGATGTAATCAGGCGACTTGCCCCTTGTCACTATCACAAAGTTCAAGATGGTGATTTCCTGCTTGTACTCATATTTTATAAACTCATCCTGAATGTGAATCAAATAATCGTCATAGATTTTGCGGATGTGCGAGATGTCGGTCATCACACCGTCCACCTTCACACGGATAATCTTGGATTCACCTCCTCTGAAGATCTTGTGTTCATACGACTCCATGTTGACCAGGATGAAGATGATGAGTGCACAGGCCATAATGGCTATCAGGTACATGCCGGCTCCCACAGCCAGACCGATGCAGGCTGCAATCCAGATACCTGCTGCAGTGGTCAGTCCTCTCACCGAACCTTTCATCTGGATGATGGCACCGGCACCCAGGAAACCGATACCGCTGATGACCTGTGCGGCAATTCGTCCCGGGTCACCGTTCTTCAGTCCCATGTATTCCTGTGGGATATAGATGGATACCAGCATGGCCAGAGTAGCGCCCATGGAGATGATGGCAAAGGTACGCATGCCGGCGAACTGTCCCTTCCGGCGACGTTCAAGACCGATTATCGCTCCCAGCAGGAAGCTCAGAGTGAGCTTGAAGAATGCATTTACAGCATTTACTTCCGATGAATTGATTAAGTCTATTACAGTTTGAATGATATTCATTAGTTTGATAATTAGATGATTTCAACTTATCCCTTATTTCTTAAACAGCTCCTGAGCAAAGTGGGTCAGGTAGATACGCCAGTTCTTCCAGATGTGACCTCCCGAAGTCTCCATATACTCGTAAGGATAGCCCTTTTCATCCAGATAATCTCTGTTGGCCTTGTTCAGGTCGTACAGGAAGTCGGTACTACCGATACCGATGAAATACAATTTAGGCTTAGCACCAAACAGGGCCTTCATGTCGGCATTGAATTTCTCATTGCTTCTCAACTGGTCAGGATGAGGGGTGCGGTCCATGGTGTGAACCATAGTGGCAGCAGCAGAGAAGAGTCCGATGTAGCCGAAAGTGTCAGGATACATCAGCGAGGTGCGGAAGGTATGTCCGCCACCCATTGAAAGACCACAGATGGCCCGGTTTCCTGCACCCTTCAGTGTGCGGTAATGCGATTCCACATAGTTGATGATATCAGGGAAACTGGTCTCCATATCTGCCTTGGCAGGTGCCAGACTCTTTTCTCCCGTCTTATAGTCATTCATTCCTGCAGCGGTCTCGGAATAAGCCGTCTGGTTGGTGTTACCGTTTGGCATGACCACAATCATTGGCTTAGCCTTACCTTCTGCAATTAGGTTGTCCAGAATCTGTGCAGCACGTCCCAGTGTGCCCCATGCCTCTTCGTCACCTCCACCTCCGTGCAGCAGGTACAGTACCGGATATTTGGTCTTGGAATCCTTCTCGTAGCCGGCAGGTGTATAAACCGTCATTCGTCGTGTCATGCCCAGGGTTGGAGAGTCGTACCACACTCGGTTCACGTTGCCGTGAGGAGTGTCGTTCACACTGTAGTAATGACCCGCATCGCTGTTGTTCTTTGAAACGATGAAATAGTTGGTCCAGTTGGCACCGTCTCGGCACATGTATTTATTGGCCAGATCCACTTCTTTCTGACCGTCCACGATAAAGTTGTACATATAAAGCTCCGAATCCAGTACACCTGTGGTCAGGCTCCACACACCGTTTGGGCCCTCCACCATGTCCACCGGCACATTGGCCTCGGATTTGCCGAAGGCATTTTCCATCAGTGCCTGAGGAAGGCAATCGCTGTTTACCTGAACACGTACGGCTTTAGGATTGTGATAGCGGAAGGTTACTGTTCCGTCCGCATTGAACTCTGGAGATACGATGTTTACTCTCTCGAACGACTGCTGAGCCATTGCGTTCATGCTAAAGGCCAGGGCTGTCAATGCCAATATTTTTTTCATGTATGTAGTATTGTAGTTTATTATCATTCGGTTATGGGTCTCTTACGGGCATCTCAGTACATCCACCACATGGCTTCCTGCGCCTATCAGGTCCTGACGTTCTGAAATGCACTTCTGGTATTCGATAAACTGGGCAAATGTCTCCTCGCTCATCCGGTTCAGACGGGTGCGCATATAGTCGGCAGCTCCGTCGGGAGAGAAGATAGTCACCCGTTCCAGTCCCGCTTTTTCGTCCAGCCGGTTGATGTCCTCTATGCGCACATAGTCGTACAGCTCGTCCTTCTGTGCACGCACATGGAATTGTCTGTCCACCAGACCCTTGTCCAGCAGGTTGCTTATCCGCTCCTCGTCAAAGCAGTAGGAGAGGATGCTGTACTCGTTCATCAGGTACGCCACAAAAATCAGTCCCCCCGGCTTGGTTACCCGTTTGGCCTCGTTCAACGCCTTCAGCTTGTCCTCCTCATCAATCAGATGATACAGAGGCCCCAGCAGCAGAGTCACATCAGCCATGCCCGAAGGCAGGAACGGCATATTCCTGGCATCCCCCTTGACCACATCGGCAGCAGGCTCCCGTTTCCGGAAAACCTCTATGTTGCGGGCCACCAGCTCCACCGCCTTAACCCTATATCCCTCAGCCATCAGAGCCGAGGTGTACCGTCCGGTACCGGCACCGATATCCAGAATGAAATTTCCCGGTTTCAGGAACCGGTGGATATGGTGCATGGTGGTCTGGAACTCCACCATTCCGTGTCTCCGGTTCAGTCGCAGGTCCTCCGGATGCTTGTTGTAATGCTTCTCTATGTTGGACAGTGCCATATTCCTAAGCAGATTTGAATTACTTCTTTATGCAAATTTAGTAAATTCTCTTCTTTTTCTCAAAAAAAATGCACGGAATAAGTTTTTTCACCGGATATTTAGCCCTATCTTTGCATTTGACAATAAACATGACATTAACACTATAACCTTAGATTTATGAAGAAATTCTTTATCCTGGCTGCACTGGCTCTATCCTCACTGTCCGCTTTTGCACAGTGGAAACCGGCGGGCGGCCATATTATGACCACATGGGGCGAGCAACTGAATCCCGATAAGGTTCTGGCCGATTATCCTCGTCCTATCATGACCCGTAGCGAGTGGAGCAACCTGAACGGTTTGTGGAACTATGCCGTAGTGGAGAAGGGTGCACCTCTGCCTGCTGCCTTTGACGGTAAGATTCTGGTACCTTTTGCCATCGAGTCCTCGCTTTCGGGTGTGGGAAAGGAATTGGGCAAGAACAAGGAGCTGGTATACCAGCGCTCGTTTACCGTCAATAATGCCTGGGCAGGAAAGGATATCCTGTTGCATTTCGAGGCTGTGGACTGGAAGACCGAGGTGTGGGTGAACGACATCAAGGTGGGCGGTCACACGGGCGGCTATGTGCCTTTCTGCTTCAACATCACCTCGGCCCTGAAGAAGGGCGAGAATACGGTAACCGTACGTGTGTGGGATCCTACAGACGAGAGTTGGCAACCGAGAGGCAAGCAGGTGAGCAAGCCCGGAGGCATCTGGTACACACCTGTGAGCGGTATCTGGCAGACCGTATGGCTGGAACCTGTTAATACCAAACATATTGATAATCTACGCATTACTCCGGATGTAGATTTCCGCACCATCAGTGTGGATGCTGCTGTGGCTGGCGGCACTACAGCCGACCTTATCGAGGTGGAGGTGTACGATGGCGGCACCCTTGTGGCCAGCGGAAAGAGCCTGAATGGAGTTCCTGCCCAGGTGCAGATGCCTGCCGGCATGAAGCTGTGGACTCCGGATACTCCTTTCCTGTACGACATGAAGGTGACCCTGAAGAGCCAGGGAAAGACCATCGATCAGGTGGGCAGCTATACCGCTATGCGCAAGTTCTCCATGGGTAAGGACAGCCGTGGCATCAACCGCATGTGCCTGAACGGCAAGCCTATCTTCCAGTTGGGCCCGTTGGATCAGGGCTGGTGGCCTGACGGCCTGTACACTCCTGCATCGTACGAGGCGTTGAAATATGATGTCATCAAGCTCAAGGAGTGGGGATATAACATGATCCGCAAGCACATCAAGGTGGAGCCTCAGTTGTGGTACCGCTATTGCGATGAGTTGGGTATCATCGTTTGGCAGGACATGCCAAGTGGCGACCGTAATCCGGAATGGCAGAACCACCGTTATTTCGATGGCAACGAGCTGATCCGTTCGGTAGAGTCGGAGGCCAACTACCGCAAGGAGTGGCGTGAGATTATGGATCATCTGTACTCATACCCATGTATCGGCAGCTGGATTCCGTTCAACGAGGCTTGGGGACAGTTCAAGACGGCTGAGATTGCCGACTGGACCAAGCAGCACGACCCAACCCGTCTGGTAAATCCGGCCAGTGGCGGCAACTACTATACCTGTGGTGATATCCTGGATTTGCATAATTATCCTGCACCGGGATTGTATCTGTTCGACCCAACCCGTATCAATGTTTTGGGCGAGTTTGGCGGCATCGGCATGGTGGTCAAGGATCATATCTGGGCTACAACCGACCGCAACTGGGGTTATGTGCAGTACAACACCACCGAGAAGGTTACCGACGAGTATGTCAAGTACGTGAACATGCTGTACGACATGGTTCCTCAGGGCTTCAGTGCCGGTGTCTACACCCAGACCTCGGATGTGGAATACGAGGTGAACGGATTAATGACCTACGACCGAAAGGTCATCAAGATGGATGAGAAACGGATTCGTGAGGTGAATACCAAACTCACTCATTCGTTGGAATAAATCATAAAAAAGGGGGTTGCCAAACGCAACCCTTTTTTTATTGATATTAGGTAGTGTGTATCCTAATTACTGGATGGACTTTTTCCTGAAAAACCTGTTAATTACTAAAAAAAATTCGGTCTGCTACTAATAAATACCGTTAAAAGTGGACTGCCTGTCTGCATAATGTCTACTAAAAGTTTAGAAGATGTTGGCTAGTGACTATATTTGCATCATTAACCCATCAGAGACAGTAGCATGAGAAAATCAAAGGAAGGTTTTACCACACTGACCAGATCCGAATCGGAGGTGATGAATATCCTGTGGGATTTGGGTAAAGGCGCCAATGTGCGTCAGGTATTGGAACACTATCCGGACCCGAAGCCGGCCTACACCACGGTGGCCACTTTTCTGAAGATCCTTCATCAGAAAGGCTTTGTGAATTGCGAACGCCGGGAGAATGCCGGTAAGCTGAATTTCTATAAGCCATTGCTTACCCGTCAGGAATATACCCGTAAAGTGATGTTGGAGGTTAAGAAGGACCTTTTCAGCGGATCGGTTAAATCACTGGTCAATTTCCTGTTTAAGGAAGAAGAGCTGTCGGCCGATGAGATTCGGGAATTGCTGGAGATGATAGAGAGAAACCCTAACGATAATTAAGACAAGGTTTTGTAATGGGATATTTTGTGGTTTATATACTGAAGAATGCCTGTTGTTTATCTGTATTCTTTTTGTTTTATAAGTTGTTACTAGCCAAGGAGACGTTTCATGAGGTAAAGCGTTTCATGCTGTTTTGCTGCTTGATCCTGTCGGCAGTGCTCCCGCTGTTTCAGTTTACGGCCACTGATTTATCGGGTATTCAGGCTCCCGTTCTGGAAGTGCAGGAATTTCTGGAAACCCATTTCAATGCCATGGACAAGGTCTCTACTGTTGACTCTTTCAGTTGGAAGCACATCATAGTGCTGATTTACTTTTTAGGCGTTGTGACATTCATCCTACACCTTGTGATAGCTTTGTTCCGGCTGGCGAAACTCCTTCATCTGTGCCGTTTGCATGATTCACAGGACGGCATCAAACTGCTGGTTCATCAGATAAATGTATCTCCCATCAGCTGGATGAAATACATTATCCTATCCGAATCCGATTTAGAAACGGATTCGTCCATCATTCTGGAACACGAGAAAGCCCACATCCGTTGTGGTCACTCATACGACCAGTTGTTCGTTGCTTTATGTTGCATTCTTCAGTGGTTTAATCCGGTGGTATGGTGGCTGAAGAAAGAGCTGGAAGATGTTCACGAGTATGAAGCCGATGAATGGGTGCTGGACAAAGGTTTCGATGCCAAAACCTATCAGCTGATGTTATTGAGAAATGTAGCCGGATTGAAATATTATACTGTGGTGAACAATTTTAACCGCAATTCGCTGAAGAAACGTATTGTGATGATGCAAAGCAGGAAGTCCTCTCCCTGTTCTCTCCTGAAATGTGCTTTCATCCTTCCGGTAACCCTTTTGGCTGTTACGGCATTTGCCCGTCCGGAAACCATAGCATTCAGCAGAGATCTCGGTCAGATAACCATAGCCTCTATACAATACAATCCATTGCTCCGGAAAATTACGCACACACTTCCCGGATTAACTGAACCAGGAGAACTCTTGGTGAGCCAAACTGAAAATTCTGCTCAGCCCCACCATTTACTGCCCTATATGAATAGTGATGGTGTTTATCAGTTGGCGGATGAACAGCCCAGATTTCCTGGAGATGTGGTGGGAGTGATTAATTATCTGAACCGGAATATCCGTTATCCGGAACAGGAATACAACTTAGGTCATCAGGGTAGAGTCATAGTTCAGTTTGTGGTTGATTCCGATGGTACCGTCCGTCGTCCTGTAGTAGTCCGTTCTGTATGCCCTTCTATGGATCAGGAAGCCCTTCGTGTGGTCGGCACTATGCCCCGATGGATTCCAGGAAAGGTAAATGGTGTGAATGTTCCTTGTTTCTTTACTCTGCCTGTTACATTTAAGATACAATAGAACGCTGTTTGTTTTAGTGGTTTTAGAGTACGTCTGCTTTTTGTTATGAAAAACAATGATTTGGAAGAACACTGCACTCAATTGGCGAATATTGGAAAACAGTTGGATGTTATGAAGCGCTATGTTTTCTCGAAGGTGCATTTTGAGCAGGAAATAGAGAACTTGAAAAACATGAAAAGAGTTCATGAATTGAATAGCGATGATTGGCTAGGGATTGAAATATATCTCAATGATTCAGCTAGGGGGTTCATGTTTTCCTTTAGGGATCATTATCCTAATCTTAAAGAAAATGATCTTCAATTGTGCATGTTAATAAAGCTGGATTTTAACAACAGCGAACTAACCCATTTTTATGGCATCAGTGCAGAATCGGTCAAACATAAATTATTTATTCTTAAATCGAAATTAGGTATAGAAAAATCACATTTATCGGCGCGTGAGTATATAAAAATGTGGGTGAATGAATAAAATATTTTATTGCTCGAAAAAAACTTGTGTTATGAGAAAAATGATATTACTTCCGGTTCTGATGTTTATTTTAGCCGTTGCGGGCTGTACATCGAAAGGTACTGATCTTGTATCTCTGATAGAAACCCAGGATACTCTGCAGTACGATTTACCAACCGATGTGGAAAATTTTGGAGTCAGAATGCAGATTTATGAGGACAAGGATGGACATGAATACTTTGTCCTGATGAATAAAGAGAAAGCCCAACTGCTGTTTTATGACCTGATGACCACGGAATTACGCAAAACCGTGCAGCTGGAGGTGGAAGGACCCAACGGAGTGGGGCGTGCCGCTGGCTTTTTTGTGAAAGATTTAGAGAACATATTCATTCCGAACGCTTTCAAGTTTGCTGTATCTATCATTAATAGCGCCGGAGTTCTGCAAAAAGAGATTGAGTTTGATAGAAATTCTGTTTGGGGAATAATGGCAAACATCGGTGGAAGCCCTCTGATATTAGACAATAAACTTTATACCATTCAGAACCCCCATCGTGACATGGAAACCTCAGCATTCATCGAGTCGCCATCTGAGGTGTCCATAGATCTGACCACACAAGAGGTGAAAAGTGCCCCTTGCCTTATCCCTTCTGCCTATAAGAATGATGTGTTCGGAAAAGATTTAGTAGATGCTAAATACCTGCTTGAATCTCGTTGCTATGATGGAAACAACCTGATTTACGGTTATGGTGCAAGTGCTGAACTGGCTATCTTATCACCTGATTTCCAGCAACTGTCCTTCAAGACGATAAACAGTAAATTCATCTCTCATTTAGTGATTGATGTGAATCAGCCTAACATGGAGATTGAAGCCCGTCAGTACCGGCACTGTACAGAGGCAGCATACGGTGATGTGGTTTATGATCCTTACCGCAGATTATACTACCGTTTTGCCTATCCTGAGACAGAACTGGATTCGGAACATGGTGAAAGTCTTTTAGATCTGGTAAGATATGGCAGGAATGTGTTCTCCATTATAGTGATGGATGAGCACATGGATATCATTGGTGAAACACTTTTCCCACGTAATACGTTCCATTCAAATCTGTACTTTGTGTGCAAAGACGGTTTCTATATCAGTTGCAACCACTATAAGAACCCGAACGCATCGGAAGACCTGTTGCAGTTTGTGAAGTTTGAAGTGAAAAAACAATGATCAGCCCGATAGTCGATTCATGACCAGGGCTGAACACGAATAAAGACGAATACTGACGGCTTATAGCTCAAATTTTATACCCACCGTCTGGCTGCATATTTTAGGACCATACGTGGACTGAAGGACAGAAGTTGGAGCATATTTGTAGTAAATGCCTATGCCGTGAATACTGATTTCTGCACCGATGTTTACTTGAAAGCGATTTACTTTCAATCCTTTATTAAAATCCTTAAACTTCTCGTCACCCATTGTATAGCGTGTCTTTAGGGAGCTGTAGGTGATGTAACCCAATTCAGGACCTGCAGCCACAAACACATTACGGCCAATACGCTGGTAGAACTTTACGGGAAGTGTAATTCCGAATGTCTTGATCCGGGAAAATTTGGGTGTGGCTCCCGATGGATAATCGTCGATAGTAACGGTTCCATCATTACCCATCCGGAACATCTTTCTGCCGGTCATGCGGTAGTTGCGCCAGTTTATGCCGATACCTATGCGGAAAAGGCTGTTTTTCCCAAGGTGAGCCTTGACACTGGAAATATTGTTCCATGCCAGTTCAAACGATTCTCCCATATTGATATCTACCTTGTCATCCGATCCTGCAGAACCCGTGAAACCCAAAGAGAATGAACTGGACAGATCAGGATTCCAATCCTCCTGCATGGAATCCGCCTTATCCTTACTCAGTGAAATGGGTAGGGTAAAGTTCCAACCACCAGGGTTCTCATCTTCTTCCATCTCTGTCTGTGCGAATGTAGGCACGGTGACGAACAGTGCAATAACTGCAAATACTATCTTTTTCATAATCCGTTATTTTCTTTTAAATGTATGTTCTAATTCTGTTAATGTAGCCATTCCTTCAATATAAACCAATGTTATGGCATAGTCCTGTCCGGTTTTCTTTCCCTGAAAACAGATGTAGCGATGCTGTTTTCCCGTATCACTCAGTTGTACTATAGCATAATATAGATGGTTGTTGCGCACCTCCAACTTACAGCTTTCTGACTCTGTGAGACGGTTGTTTTCCAAATCTTTCATGAATATCGCCTCTGCTTTCTCACGCTCAGTTTCCGATGCCGTGAACTTTATGGTTCTCAACGTGTTCAGCTTGTACTCCTTGAGAAGTTCTCCTTTTATGTAAGTCTCCTGTATCTGTTCCTTCCTGATCACCTTACCATCGAATATTTCCTTTATGGCCAAACCTTCCTGAGCCCAGGAAGAAAGAGCGACCAGTGTGCAGAAGATGAGTAGATAAATTCTTTTCATGGTTTATTCCGGATTAAATAGTTCATAAAGACTGGATTCGGTATCATCCTGACTGAATAGTTCACTAAGCGTTTCAGTACTGTGAGATAAGGCTTGTGTTTCGTTTCCCATCTGAATGCCATTTATATACAATACGGCAAAGTTCTCTTTCTGGTAGAGGTAATGGCTGTAGATTCCCCATCCCAACAGAACAGCAACACTTGCGGCTATTCCCCATGACAGTTTCAGGGTGAATGTATGATGTTTCTTCCGAGCTATGAGATGGTCATAAATGGCTTCACCTAAGGCCAGTTCCCCAAGCATCTCACTGATGGCTTTCCACTCTTCGAGTGCATCGGGCTTACTTACAGCCAGAGCCAGCTGTTGCTCTTCTGCACGTGTTGTCTTACCATCCAGATACTTGTCTATCAGTTTGTTTATTTCATCGTTACTCATAAATTCATTCTTCTTTTCAGTTCGTTAAACACCTTTTTTCTTGCTGCAGAAATCATGCTCTGTACACTGGCTTTCGGTATGCCTGTCTGTCGAGAAATCTCTTCGGTTTCCAGTCCTTCCATTTGTCTCATTTCAAAAAGAGTCCGCTCTCGCGGGTTCAGCATACCTATGGCTTTCTGGAGCGCCACATTCTCCTCCTTTCTCTCCATCTCCTCTTGTGGCGAGGGCGATAGGAGGGGTGGAATGTTTATCAAACTGCTTTCGTCTGAATACGTCATTAGCATCTGTTTTCGCTTCAGGTTCACGCAACTGTTTTTAGCGACCCGAATGGCAAGTGCTTCAATGTTCCGGTTCTCGTCAATCCTTTCACAATAGCGCCAGAGTGAGATAAGCGTCTCCTGGGCTGCATCCTCAGCGTCATCTGTGTTGCCGAAGAAGTTCAGCCCCACCTGCATGATCTTGGGACGAAGTTCCTGTATCCATTTCTGAAACGTTTCTTTTTCCATTCTGGCTATCTGTTGTGGCTCTTTACTCTTAATACGCAGCAAAGGTAGAAAACTTAAGTTGGAAATGTGATTTTTTATAGATCACTTTACATCATTGCCAAAATAATGTCAATATTTCATACATTTGCCATTTACTTGTGCGAATAGAATTATTTCCTTTCGCTGGAATATACAAAAAACTCCCATCTGAATAGTATTTTTCTCCCACCATGTGCCTGTAATTAAAAAATCATTTGTATTTTTGTACAATTTTGTTCGGCCTTAGAAAAGCCGGAGAGAAAGACACAACCTATCAAAGAATGAATTCAATGCAAAAACCTAAGTTGACCAAAGTGTGCGGTGTGGATTCCACCGGCATTTATACGCTTGACAATGTAGGAACCGCCAACCGGTATTACGTTGTCAGTTCACCGGAATCCCTGGAACTGATTGTAAAACCCGAGACCGTTGGCTACACCTGCCAGCAATGTCTTCTGCCTTCTACTAAGGCATTTATGCAGTACCTTACTGAGCGCGAGGAGATTAGTAATCCTCATATCTTCAACATCCTTCGTGGCGGACTCAACTTCCCGCTGGAGGAGGCCTGCTACAATATCGGCATGAAGGTATGCAACACCGATTTCGTGACCTGCGAGCGTGTGATCAAGAATGGCGTCATCACCGGTCTGGACATCCGTTACGAGAAGATCATTGCCGAAAAGGGCGTGACCATGCTGATTGGTGACATCATCGCCTCGGGCGAGACACTGATGGAGTGCATCCCGCTCATCGCCAAACGCTACAGGGATTTGGGTGGAAGCATCCGAAAGTTTGTGTTCTTCACCATCGGAGGCACCAAGGCTGTCAGGCTGATGGAGAAACTTACCGTGGAACTGAAGCAGATCTGGCCTGATTTTGAGGGTTTCCACTGTATCTTCTACGAGGGAATGTTCACTGTCTATGAGGACAAGGGTGTGACAGGGGTCAACACACCGGATATTGATTTCGGGTGGAAAGGCGGCATTGTGGCACCGGAGATGCGCCACTGCGTGATGGAAACACCTCTTGCTCTGCTGGAGAAATGCGTGATATACGATGGTGGTGCCCGTCGCTATGAAATCCGCAACCATATCGAGGAGGTGTGCGATTACTGGAAGGAACTGATGGGCATTGCGGATAATGTGGATTTCAAGGCCTTTGTGGAGGAGAAGATGGGATATGAGTTCGGTATCAGCTATTCCGATTGGTTGGATACAACCTGTCTGGAGGATACGGAAAGCAACCGTGAATTGTGGCAGAAGGAGCAGAGCCAGATGAACGGCCTGTTGCAGCAATACCAGCTGAAAGACATCTGCAGCCGTAGACTTCAGGAATTTACACAGACCATGTCCATTTACAAATAACCTATTAATTTACAGCCGTATGAGTACAGATGCTGATTACACTCTCCAGCCCGTTCCCAAAGACAAACGCAAGGGACTGCTTTCCATGTTCATGATTATGTTGGGTTTCACCTTTTTCTCTGCCAGCATGTGGACAGGACAGAAGCTGGCAGAAGGAATGGACCTTAACGGATTTCTCTGGGCATTGCTCCTTGGAGGATTGATCCTGAGTGCCTACACAGGTGCATTAGGTTATATCGGAGCCAATAGTGGAATGACGCTGGATATGCTGTCCCGTCGCAGTTTCGGCCAGAAAGGCAGTTGGCTGCCCAGTGCGATGATTGCCTTCACACAGATCGGATGGTTTGGTGTGGGTATTGCCATGTTTGCCATACCCGTTGTGACACAGATACTTCATCTTGAAGCCACCCCCGACAGCATGCCTTGGGAAGGCTATGCCATTGTGGGATTGGCAGGATTACTCATGACCGCCACCGCCTATTTCGGCATCAAGAGTCTGGCCATTATCAGCTACATTGCCGTACCCAGTGTGGCTATCCTGGGAACTGTAGCCATGGTGATGGCCGTTCAACAAGGAGAGGGTTCTCTGGCCAGTCGGTTTGCCATAGGAACAAAGGATATGACCTTGTTCTCGGGCATCGGATTGGTCATCGGTAGTTTTGTCTCGGGAGGAACATCAACACCCAACTTCACCCGCTTTGCCGGCAGCAAATGGGCAGGTCTTTGGGTGACTGTCGTAGCCTTCCTTTTGGGCAACAGCCTGATGTTTTTCTTTGGAGCCATCAGCAGCATCTATGTGGGTGGTAACGACATCTTTGAGGTGATGATCAATCTGGGATTGTTCTATGCAGCCCTTATCGTTCTGGGCCTAAACATCTGGACAACAAACGATAACGCCATATACACCTCCGGATTAGGACTCTCCAACATTTTCGGTTTGCCCAAGCGAATCATGGTATTGGTTGCCGGAGGTATCGGAACCCTTTTGGCCGTATGGCTCTATTGGAACTTCTGCGATTGGCTCAACATCCTGAACTGCACACTGCCTCCATTGGGTGCCATTCTTATTCTTGACTACTTCCTGGGCAAACGTGAAAGAAAGACCGTTCAGGTGAACTGGTGCTGTGTGATAGGAGTGATTGCCGGTGCCATCATAGCCAACATTGTTTCATGGGGCATTGCCAGCATCAACGGAATGGCTGTGGCCGCCCTTTGCTATCTGGCAGATCAGTTGATTTTCAATAAAACAAAATAATACCCTTCCCATTGTCATTCTGAGCGATAGCGAAGAATCTTACTAAACCGAATGGCAATACTAGCCAAGAAAGATCCATTGCCTACCTCGGCTTCGCCTCCCACGGCGACCGTTGGTTCGTTTCACTCAGGATGACAAAAAGAGGAGGATGATACAGGACCCAGGTTAATCACCTTTATCGAAAGACTACATTCATGCGGTCAACCTCAATCTTTTCCCATACATGTTCCTGTACGTAGATCTCACCGGCCAGATATTCATCTACCTGTTCACGGTTCTCATACTCCATGATGAGCACTGAGCCTTTCAACTTACCCTCGTCATCCAGTATACCACCTGCACAGATGACATGTTCTCTAATCTTCTCTATGCCTTCCAAGTGACGGGGACGAACCTCCATTCTCTTGGCTAGCATTCCTTCGCCGTCATAGGCTTTAATTACGAATTGCATATCTTGTTGTTTTTATTCTATTTAGTCTTTTTGATTATTATTGCTGAATTACCAGCAACCATCGTGTCTGATTTTGTTCAGATGCTCATACATTCTTAATCATCTTTGCTGGCACAGCACTGGCATTTCGGTTCTTTTTGTTGTACTTAGCCCGATGCTCGATTACATGTTCAAAGTGCTCGATGGCCCAACCCGTCAAAGCCTGCAGGTGGGGAACAAGCGAAAGGCTGGTTTCGGTAAGCGAGTACTCCACCTTTGGAGGCACTACCGGATACACCTTGCGCGAGATAAGGTCATCGGCCTCCAGGGTGCGCAGGCAGGACGAGAGCACGCGTGAGGAGATGTCGGGAATGCTCTTTTCCAGCTCACTGAAACGGAGTGGTTCTGCACTGGCATTCAGCACATACAGGATGAGCAGTGACCACTTGTCGCCAAATCGGGTAATGATGTTCCGGAACGGACAGGTGGGGTAGTCGGGAGCCAGAATGCCGTTGGCGGGCATCTGGGTCTTTGGGGTTTTAGAATTATTTTTCATCTTTTCTAAACTTTTTTCACCGTATAACTTCCTGATAATTCCAATTCCGACCAAAAGGTAAGTAAGTGAGTAATTTATCCCCTCTTGTAAGGAACTGAAACATACACTAACTTTGCACTTGCAAAATGAAAGTATCTTTCACTTTAAAACAGTGCAAAGGTAGTTAAATTTTGCAACGAACAAAATACTAACCTCTAAAAATTTAAACGATGAAACGTTCAAGTGAATTCATTTTCGGTCATAGCGCACAGGCTATTCTGCGTGCTGAGGTAGAGGCTCCTGCTGCTTGTGGTGCAGCATGTGGAACTGTTGACAAACCTGCAGAGGAAAAACCTGCAGCTTGCGGTACAGCTTGTGGTACAGGCGATAAGGAGGAGAAACCTGCAGCTTGCGGTACAGCATGCGGTGCTGGTGAGAAGTAATCAACACCAAAAACTGAGGAATGGAATACTTTGCTTTTCAGTGGCACATTACCGATGCCTGTGACCAGCGGTGTGAGCACTGCTATATATTCAGTGAGGGACACCCAAAACTGATAGAGATGCCTTGGGAACGACTGATGGCCGTTCTGGACACTTGCAGAAAGATGTGCGAGCGCATGAACCGCCTGCCATATTTCTATATCACCGGAGGCGACCCTATTCTTCATAGCCGGTTCTGGGATTTGCTGGAGGTGCTGCACGGGCAGGGTATTCCATTCACCCTGATGGGGAATCCTTTTCATCTCACTCCCGAAGTATGCCAGCGGTTGAAGTCATTAGGTTGCCGTAAATACCAGTTGAGCATTGACGGGTTGCGTGAGACACATGACATGATTCGTAAGCCGGGGTCGTTCGACGCTACACTGAATGCCATCCGACAGATCCGTGAGGCGGACATTCACTGTGCGGTAATGACTACCGTGAGCGGAACGAATATTCATGAGATCCCGGAGATCGTGGATCTGGTGGTGCAGCATCAGGTGGATATCTTCGCTTTCGGTCGTTATTGCCCCACATCGATGGAAAAGGCCATCAGTGAACGTACGCACATAGAACCAAAGGATTATCGCGCCTTACTGGAAATCTTGTGGGAACGCTATGAGCGCTATAAGGACACCAACACCACATTCAACCTTAAGGATCACCTCTGGACATTGTTCCTGTATGAGAAAGGCCTCTTCAAGATTCCCGATGGTTTGGAGGAAGATGTGGTTTATGACGGGTGCAACTGTGCCAACTGTCACGTTACCATCCTGCCAACAGGTCAGGTGATGGCTTGCCGTCGTTTCGATTCTCCTGTTGGGCGTCTGTTTGATAACGGTACCGCTGAGGTGGTGACTCCTTTGTACGACATATTTACCGGAGAAAAATATAATGTATATCGTCAGCACGAGAAGATGGAGAAGTGCAGCAAGTGCGAGCTGTTGCGTTTCTGCCGTGGTTGTCCTGCCGTGGCATACGGCTACCATCATTCCTTCTTTGCTGCTGACCCTCAATGCTGGAAAGAAGTATGAACCTGCTGGAATTGATAAAATACCGCCGCTCTATCCGTAAATATACCGAAGAGCCGATTTCCCGTGAATGTCTGGAACAGATTATCGAGGCAGGTATTCATGCCCCCAATGCCGGTGGCGGCCAGCGCTCGATGGTGGTGGGCATACGTGATGCCCGTTTGGTGGAAAAGATAGGCCGGTTGAATGTGGCATGCATGGATCGCAGCCGTTTGGCAGGTCGTTTTGTCAGTGCCGAGCAACCCTCCATCATCGATGATCCGAGCATCATGAGCGGTTTCTATGGTGCTCCCTGTGTGGCTGTCATCTTCTCACAGAAGAATTTCTATTATGCCGTTCCCGATGCCTACTGCATAGCCACCAACATGGTGCTGATGGCCACGGAACTGGGATTGGGCAGTTGCATTGTGGCCCGTGGCGAGCAGACCTTTGACAATGCCGAGGGTGAGCGCCTGCTTAGCGAGTGGAACATTCCTGAAGATATGGTGGCCCGTTGCTTTGTCACCTTAGGCTATCCCCTTGGCGAGTACCCCAAGCCCAAACCACGTAAGGATAGCCGTACCTTGATTATTGACTAAAATATCTATCAAAAAAACATGTTGAAGAAATTATTCCTAATTACCGTCATGATAAGTATGAGCATGATGGGTTATGCATTGCCTGAGAGCCATGGACAGTGGGTGTTGTTCCTTTCCAATCCGTCTGCCGACAACCGTTATAATACATCCAGTTATGCCGAAGAACTGAAACAGCAGGGTGTAAATATAATGACTCCAGATTTGGGTGAGCGTGCCGATACACTGACCCTGGAGCAGAAAGTAATGAAACTGATGGCCGAGGCTACCAAGGCCACCCGTATGCCTATTCATATTCTTGCGTTTGGCGAAGAACTGGCAACTGCCTGTCTGGCTTCGGAACTTTATCCTCAGTTTGTGGATAGAATCTTAGCTGTGGGCGGTGAGCAAACTGCCGATGCTGTCTTGCATTGTCCGCTGAAAATGGTGCCGGGAGAAGAGAAGTTTAAAAAGGTATGGCCAGAGGTGAAACAATATTTTTCTGCCGACCTGAAGGATATACTGGAACCACTTCCTGCATCAGCCAAAAGAGTGCTCTTCGACTTGTCTCACAGTCAGTGTACCGATACCTTCAAGGGATATGAGACCTATCCTTACCTGATACCGGCTTACATCCGCATGCTGCATGAACTGGGTGTGGAACTGGTGGTGAATCAGGATAAGGAACTGACTCCGGAATTGCTCAAGGATATCGATCTGGTACTGATGACATCGCCACTGAGCAATAAGTTGCAGAAGAATCTTACTGCAGTAGAGCGCAAGGCACTGACCAGTCAGGTGGGTGGCGGCAAGTCGCTGATCTTTTTCATCGATGATTTTCACCGCTGTGACAACAATGCCTATGGTGCCAACGAGGTTACCGCTCCGTTTGGCGTGTTCTTTGAGAAGGATGTACGTGTGCCATTCAATGTAGGTGCAGTATCTATTCAGAACAAGATTTTCAGTCGCCGTCTGGAGATTCCGTTCAGTGGAGCAACCCTGATGACCGGTGGTGTACCGGTGTCACTGAGTATGCAGGACGGTTATGTGCATGCTTCGGTGGTGGAACTGGAGAATGGCGGTAAACTGTATGCCGGCAGTGACACTATGGTGGGCTTGCTGTTGGGGTTTGCCGATGGTGAGAGATTGAAGATGAACATGATGGATACCCGCTGGTGGGGAAAGGACAGCTATCAGTACATGCAGGAACTGGTACAGTGGATGTTGAAGTAATACCAAAGAGCGTCATTCATTCTTCGGTTTGATCTCCATCTCTCCGACAGATAAGTCATTATGATTGATATTTTTGTCTTACGGCTTTCGGCAGTTTCGACACAACCAAGTCATACGACTCCTTAATCCATGCCTTTACAAGATTCTCATCGAGCTGTTCATAATACACATCGCTCCAATGCTTCTTGTTCCAATGCCATGCAGGAGTAACAGCTGAATACTGTTCCCTAAGTTCCTCATTCCTTTCAGGAGTGAGTTTCACTACACATTTTGGTTGGAAATCTCCCATGTCCTGTTCTCCACCCAAACTAAGGCACATGAAAATCTTCCCTTCAATGCGAAAAGCAATAAGGTCATCGCCAAATGGCTGGTCTTCAGTTACTCCATTGATGGAAAGAGTGTATTCCCTTAATTGTTCAATGTCCATACTTTGTCTGTTTGAATTTAATGTATAAATGGAGGACAGATTTCTGTCATTGCATTGAATTCCATTAAAATAAGCAATGGCAGGAACCGATGGCTTATTCTCCAGCTATGCGTTTACGTATTCTGCCCCAACCTTCAGTGCCGAACAGACAGCACTCGCGGAGGTTGGCGAGCATCGTATGTAGTCTGCATGAAGGAATGACAAAGGTCATTTCATTGGCTTGCATCATAGCACGAGCTGATGGATCAAAACCACCAAGGAAACAGCTATGGCCATTCTCTTTGCGGTTTTCCGTTACTGCCATTGTAATTAGCGAAGCACAACCCGATGCAAATCGGGTTATGACAGCAGATTCTGAGTTGTCATCAAAAAAGGTCCATGAACAAAGGCCGCTCAATACATCCGGTGTGGCAAAGAAGATAAGTCCCTCTATGCCCTCCCAACTGTCAAGCGTATCAACACGCTGAAGGTTGAAATATGGCTTAGTGGCAGGTGTGACATGCAGATTCTCCACATATTCCCTTACCATATCCGGAGTTTTCTGATACTTCTCGATGTTTGATACGAAATTAGGGATACGTTCAGTCAGTGGGCTTGTCCCCATATATACCATACCTCCGCCACAGGAAAGGAATTTTCCGGCAAGTGTTACAGGACTTCCTTTCCTGACTTTAGGGAAGACACCGAGAAGACAGCGAAGCCCTTCTTTCGGTTCAGTCAGAGGAGTGTCGCTGAAACTGAATGCAATAGGAAGCTGAACATTCTCGCCAAAGGCTTCCTTAAGTGATGTTACAAACTCAGATGTTGTCATTTTATTCTTTAATATAATTTCCGTTTCTCCGATGGATAAGTAATTATAATTGATATTTTTGTCTTATAGCTTTCGGCAGTTTCTTTGATTATATGGTATTGTTATTTTGCCCATTCCTTACCCTCATCGGTACGACGCCAGGTGAAATAACTGTCAAGTACCTCCAGTGCATGCTGACTTGGCACATCGCCAACGGATGGCTCAGGACCGGTAAGGCGCATCACTTTCGGATTCTTGATGCTGAAAGCAGGCCATTCCGGTAATCCATTTCCGTTAGGATGACCTTGTTTGGCAAAGTTTATCCAATATTTACCCATGGCAACCGACAGGGGCTTGTCCGATTCCGGTTGCTCACACTTATCCATGTGCTGGAACACAAAGCCTACATCCTGACCGTGGGGAGAACCGCTGCCGAATTTAGCATCACCGACCGGATAATCAGGATGCTGGTCAAAATAATACAAATATACTTTTGATTTTCCTTGGCTGCTCTGCAGGCAGGCCCATTTCCATGTTTGCCATCCGAATGCGGCATCGCGCATCAGGTCGCGTGACTGCTTCCCGCCATCTTCCTGGGTGTATGGATAAGCCTCCATCAACTTGTCGGCAAATGGGCCGTAGCGCAAATTAGTGTAATCCGCATACTGTTTTGCTTCCCATCCGCCGGCAAAACTGGCTCCTTCATCCGAGTTGTAACCTATCAGCACAGGAATATCGTTGAACTTACCTTCAGTATACAGTTCGGACTGATCACCTGCTATTACAAAGCCATCCACAATCGGCCAGCATCCTCCACCGTCAAGTCCTATAGCAGCAAATTTCCAGGCATCCATGGAGCGAAGCTCGTCCAATGATGTGGCACCCAAGTCTTTCATAATCTGCAGGCCGTCAGCCTCTGCCTGAGCCAGTGTCTTCATATTCTCGCCCGGATAGGTAGTAGGACGGGTAGGGCCGAAAGAACCGCCACTCTGTGAGATGGCTCCTTGGAACAGTCCTTTTGTCTGCGGAGAAGCACACAGCATGCTCACGGCAATTCCACCGGCAGATTCGCCAAAGATGGTAATCCTGTCGGGATCGCCACCAAACTGAGCGATGTTCCGCTTTATCCATTCCAGACCGGCTATCTGGTCCATCAGACCATAATTGCCGGATACATGATTCGGGCTTTCAGCGGTCAGTTCTGGCAGTGCCAGGAAACCCAACTGTCCCACACGGTAATTGATGCTGGCCAGAATCACGCCATCATCGGTACGTGCCAAGGCCTCACAGTCGTGCCCAGGATGGCCAGTACTTCCGGAAATGAAGCCACCTCCGTAAATCCACACCAGTACGGGCAGTTTCTCGTCAGCTGTCTTTGCCGGAGTCCAGACATTCAGGTACAGGCAGTCCTCACTATATTCCTCCGAAGGTTGGCCTTGGATGGGTCCCTGTGCATAATCGGTGGTTTGGCGTATCCCCTCCCAGGGCTGCACAGGTTGGGGAGCTTTCCATCGCAGATTGCCTACAGGTGGTGCTGCAAAGGGGATGCCCTTGAAAATCGTAAGACCGTCGGCATGATATCCCTGTATCATACCGCCTTCCACTGTCAGAAGTCCTTCTGTAATGTTCACCGGTTTTTCCTGACAGGAAACGAACAGGAGAACGATAAAGACCATCAGATTACAAATGTTTTTCATATGATTCGTTGTTTTATTATTTTCCAAAGATAACTGTTCCAGTATTCGATTAATGCCTTATCTCCAGGGTAATCACTGCTTGTCCCTGTTGTAAGTAGGATGAGTCTCAGGAATCTCAATATCCAGTTCAATCAATCCGCTCAATTCACCCCCCGGTTCCTCAAACCATGGAGTGTGATGCACAAAGTAATGCTTGCCATGATGTATCACCTCATAGCTGTTGCTCCGGCCGGTTTCCATCATCATGCGGATTTTCTCAGCAGATTTCGGTCCATGGCAGTTGTATAAGTTCTTGCCTATCACCTCACCGTCCCGCTGGCGGGCCATGGCATTCTGATAGAGCACAATACCTTCTTTATTGCATACGGTTGCTGCTATATTGGGAACGTTTTCCAAATAATCAAAGGTCTGTTTCATATTGGTATGATTCTATTTCCGGTACTTCGTATGCAAATATAGGGAAAATTATTTGAACTCATAAACCTTAAAATGAGGAAGAATACATAAAAGACATAATTTTTCTCAAAAAAGTTGTACCTTTGGATAGGATTTCAAAACTAAAGACAGTAAAAATAAAACCATATCTGCCACCTTTTTTGTACCTTTGCAGCACATATTTATAAGAAAATGAAAAAAGCAATGATTATGCTGGCTTGTGTAGCCGGCTTATGGACCGCATGCAGCGAACAGAAGGCTGCTGCTCCTGTTGAGAGTGTAGAAGAGGGTAAGGCTGCCTTGCAGGCACAGCTTGAGGCTCTGCAGGCTGATTCAACAATGACTGAGGATGCTTTTGAGAAGGCTTACTACCAGCTGATAGAGGAGACTTACCAGAAGCACATGCACGATAGCCTGGGACTGGAGATGTTCTGCGAACTGGCTGCCGAGCATTGGGATTTCCAGACCGTAAAGCAGCATATGGAGGCTGCCGATACCCTGGTTCAGAACAACGACCGCAGCCAGCGCTACTTGATGCTGGCAGAGAACCGTGAGAAGACTGTTGCAGGTACTGCATACGTGAACATCGAGGGTCAGAACATCCGCAACCTGGATGAGCAGATGAGCATTGAGGGCGTACTGGCTGAGGGTAAGCCTGTGCTGGTGGATTTCTTTGCTTCATGGTGTCCTCCTTGCCGCAAGGCCATCAAGACCGAACTGCCTGAGCTGGCTAAGAAGTACGAAGGCAAGATGAGCATTCTGGGCATTGATGTATGGGAGAATAAGTTGGAGGATATCCAGAAGGCTATGGGCGAGCTGCCTATCACCTGGCGTGTGATCTACACTGGCGGCCGTGAGAACTCTCCGGCTTATGCCTATGGTGTTTCCAGCATTCCTACCATGGTGCTGCTGGGTGCTGACGGAACCATTCTGGCTCGCGGTCATGCATTGTCCGATGTTCTTCCTGCCCTGGAAAAGGCTGTTGCAGAATAAGAATTCATCACAAAATAAAAAGGAGGCCCTACAGCCTCCTTTTTTTATTCCTCAAATTCTATCAGGTTCCGGTCCAGGGCCAGCCGATAGAGTCCTCCCTTTTCTCCTTCTATGTAATAGTGCTTGGCCAGACGCTGGTCCATCTGGGCAGTGAAGGCACGGTTGATGAACGTCTTGATCTGACTGAGTTTCTCGTTCATGTTGTTATTCACCGGATTGATAAGGTTCGTTATGGTCACATGCGCCTTAGCCTCGTCCCCACAGGGCTTTATCTGCCGGTAGATATTGTAAAGCTCAGTCTTATAGTCCTCCAGTGTCTTCAGGACAATACCCTCCGGATGCAACAGGAAGAACAGATAGACCGTCTTGGGAAGTGCGGGCATCTCTATCTCCATGTTCCCATAGTCCGGCAACAGGATGCGCAAGTCGTCGGTGATGAACAGTTTGGAAATCACATCGCCCTTGTCCAGCAACTCATGCAGGAACTCCACATCCACCCCTTTCGCCTTCATGCGACTGACGGTGGCATTAAACTCCTCCAGAAGCCTGTGCATCTCTTCCTCATCTGTCAAGGGTTCACGAGGGGCTTCCATGCACATGCTTGACTCACTAGCGGAATAGCAGGCACAATGTTCTATTACATCATAGTCGGCGTATCTGCTCTTCGAATGCATCCTTTGTATCAACGAATTGTGGCTTTCATTCTTCTCCGCCAGCAACTCGCGCTCCACCGTGCTCAGGTAGGGTGCATAATACCTAATAATCTCCAAAAGTTCAAATCTGTCCATAGTGCAAAATTACATAAAAGAAAGAGAAACAAGGCATCAGTCCTCAAAAAAATCGCGACATTCTATAGATGCCGTATCACCTTCTCTCATACATGCCATCAGTTTCTGCTTGTAGAATTTTCGGCGACAGCTGCTTTCTTTGGCAAACATTTCCCGTGTACCCTCTTCCGATGCACTGAAGTTCAACGAATTACAAACACCTATCTTCTCTGCCTCCTCTACCGCATCCTGATTAGCTCCGATATAGGTGAAAGTCCATCCCATCTGTCGCAGTTCTGTAACGAGTGCCTTGACTGTAGCGGCATTCCAGCGATGTGACGAGTTCTCGTATCCATCGGTGATAATCGTAACGAGTGCCTGATCGTTATGCGTCTTGACCTCCTGCATGCGGGTCACCATGGTACCGATGGCATCGTAAAGAGCCGTACATCCGTTGGGTTCATAATCCTTTTCGGTCAGTTCCTTCACCTCCAATGCCGGC
This sequence comes from Bacteroidaceae bacterium, assembly GCA_024401115.1. Lineage (GTDB taxonomy): Bacteria > Bacteroidota > Bacteroidia > Bacteroidales > Bacteroidaceae > Minthousia. The sequence continues at coordinate 48,692 of JAKSLP010000009.1, forward strand.
ATGTTCACGCAGATTTCCTTCAGGTAGTCCTTTCCGGAGTTAAAGGAAACCATAGTGATCCGCTGCTCCATCTCCGGCATCTCCCTTTGTGCCTTTTTGATAGTCTGAATAGTCTCGTTCAGACCGGTCAGCGCCTGACGGTAGATACTCTCCATGGAACCACTGGCATCGATGATAATCAAGTTGTAAATCTTTCCTTCCATACGTTTTGTTTTTTAGCGTTTTACATCTTTTTGTCGATGCAAAAGTACAGCATAGGAAGGGAGGTGAAAAGAAAAAAATCAAAACAAGCCTTGTTTTGTGGTTCTTTCACTTGTACATATGAGTAGGCATGGATGTACGTTTTTCTACACAAGGGGACTTTGTGTACATGGTTCCCTAGTGTAGCTTAGAATAATAAGTACGCAAATATTACTTTAGTTGCTGGAATTATAGTACATTTGCATTAGGTAATGCATGAGACAACATTTCCGGAAACATTCACTAAAACGTGCAACAGATATTATTGGCTGCTATAAGAATACTATTTGGAAAATTGAAAACAAAAAAAGTTTGTGTACACTCTTTCCTCCGTCTCAGGTCTCTTTCACCTTCGCTTCAGGTCTCTTTCACCATAGATTCAATGCTCTTTTTACACCCTATATTTTAGCTATGTTTAGATGGATTTAATACGATTGTAAATCAATTGTATATCTATGTTGTATTAGAGAAAGTTTTTAACTCAAGTGAAACGGACATGAATGGTATGAAGTACCACAAAGTGCCAGAAAGTGCCATTTTGTGCCATAAAGTGCCATAAAGTGACCAAACCGAATTTACCAATTCTGTACCTTTGCATGCAGAACATTTTCGCAATTAAGAAATGTCCGTTTTTTACCACACGGGCATTTTTTTTTGTAGTACCTTTGTGACTTACTATGAATATGATGGTTATGAATAAGATTAGAATAATGATTTCCTGTTGCATGGCCCTGGTTTTTACCTTCTCTGCCCATGCTCAGACAAGGGTGATGGCTGAGAATCCCGAGGAGGTGGAGTTGGTCAGCATTGTGGCTCATCTGGCCAGTGTCAACGGTTACGACTGGGATGCTGAGGATGTGGGAGTGGATGATTATCTGACTGAGGTGGACAGCACTTTTGCTCCATTCCGGCAGCATCCTATCGTGCCTTTCATTCGTGAGAATCTCCTTAATGACGGTTTTAACTGGCACTTTCCCATGCATGTGGCTCTTCGCCTGCATATTGTAAATGACAGGATTATGTACGACAACGAACTGGTGCCTGACTTTGACGACTATTACGATCGTATCAGCCTTGAGGACGAGAGACAGTTTATCCAGCTGCTGCAGGACTTCTATGCGGAATCTCATTTCCATGATTTCTTCCTGAATCACCGGTCGCTCTATACGGCCTGCGAGACAGCCATGCAACGGGTTATCGATGAGGTGGATTTCGGTTGGTACGACCGTTTCTTCGGTCCCCGGGAGAAGAGCACATTCCACATCTACACCAACATCCTCATCGGGCCTGCCAACTATTCCGTCCACCAGAAACGTAAGGATGGGGTGGAGGTCATTAATGCGGTGATGGGGTGCTGCTATCGTGACAGCAAGGGGGACATATCGTACGACATCTACAGCACGCTGCCACTCATCGTTCACGAGTGCAACCATTCTTACTGCAACCCGCTCAACGAGGAGTTCTGGCCTGAGTTGCGCGACAAGATGGAGGCGTTCTTTGCTGCCAATGCCAAGCACTATGCTGATGAGGCTTACGGCAACCCGCAGTATGTGCTGAACGAAACGTTTGTGGAGGCATGTGTGATGCATTACTTGAAGGCGCATCCTTTTGATTTCAGTGAGAACACCCGGCAGTGGATGGAGGTTCTTCAGATTAGCGAGGAACAGTTTGATGCAGCTCCCGATAAGACTGCTTTACTGAACGAAACCTATATCAAACTGCTCACCAAGATAGACTATGAAGAAAAGCGCTTCTATATGATATATAATGTGATAGATGCTCTTTCGGAACGGGAACGGCAACTTAGTCTTTACCCAACGATGCATGATTTCATGCCTCGCTACATCTTGGTGGTTAATGCTTATCAGAATTAATAAATTACATTTTTGTTCAAGTTGCAGAATCTCTATTATCTATCCATAAAAAAAGGAGGCTCAACGGCCTCCTTTTCTTGTTTTATAATCCTGGCAGCAGATACAGCCAGATCAAGTTGATTTCTGCCTGCATGTCACCTACATTGGCAGTAGTGGCAATGACTGCATTCTTCTCAGGCAGTACGATGATATACTGACCGTTGGCACCATCGGCACGGAAACCGCCGTGGCGGCACTGCCAAGTCTGGTAGCCGTAGCCCTGAACCCAGTCGCTGCTCTCCAGAGTCAACCCCTTCTGCATCTCTTCTCCCGGTTTGGTACCCGATGGAACAGATGGCACCTGATAGCTGGTGGCCTCTTCTACATACCATGAAGGAATGATCTGCTGGTTGTTCCATACACCCTTGTTCAACAGCAACTGACCCATCTTGGCCAGATCCTCGGTCTTCAGGTACAGACCCCAACCGCCGGTGTTGATGCCTTCAGGACTCTCATCCCATTTGGGCTTGTCAATACCTAATGGCTTGAACAGGCGAGGGTAAAGGTAATCTACCACCTTCTCACCGGTAACCTTGGTTACAATGGCTGACAGCATGTAGGTTCCCATGCTGTTATAGGTGTAGTGGGTGTTTGGCTTGTAAGGGAATGGATGAGCCAGGAAAGCCTTGATCCATGACGCATTTCCACTGCGAACCTCACGAGGCACCTCGGTCTCCTGACCGCAGTTCATGGTCAGCAGGTCGCGTACGGTTACCGCCTTCAGGTTCTCTGACGGATTGGCAGGCAGCATGTCCGGGAAGAAGCTTACCAGCTTATCGGTAAGTTTCAGCTTGCCTTCCTGAATGGCAATACCTACGGCTGCCGAGGTGAAGGTCTTACTTACACTGTTCAGGATATGAGGAACCTCAGGCTTTCCCTCACTCTGCCACTGCTCAGCCACCACCTTGCCGTCCTTAATCACCATGACACTGTGCATGTCCATCTTGGCATTTTTCACTGCCACCCAATAGTGCTCGAATGCAGACTGCATCTTAGGGGTAGGGGCTGTTCTGGGAAGAGACTGTGCCATTCCCAGGGCTGCGGAACCTAAAGCCAGTGCTGCGGTTAAAAGTAGTCTTTTCATGTTTGTTGGATTGATTAACAAAAAGTCCCGAGCAGATGCCCGGGACTTTCTGATATTAGTACTGCATCTTAATCTTGCTGAAATCGTTGTAGATGTTCACTGGGTGGTTAGGACGCTTGGTCATGGTTGGGAACCAGATCATATCCTTGGTGATACCCAACTCGTTAACACACTCAATGCAATACTCCAGACGACCGAAGTTAGCATCTACGTTGTTGGTACCGAAGGTGAACTTCATGCCACGGTCCTTAGCCATCTTGATGATGCGCTTGCTAGGAATCTTGTAGCGTGCACTGATCTCCAGGGCTATGTCCCACTTCTGCATTACGTCCAGAACACGGTTTACGCGCTCGTCAGTCCAGTACTTGTCAAACTCCAGGTTCATGTCCTTCTCTGGCAAGTAGAATGCGTTAGCAAAGATATCTGCTGGCTCGTTCTCCAGAATCAGGCAGGTCTGGTCAACAATCTGATCCATGTAAGCATCCATGCCGTTATCGTAGTGAACCTCCTCTGGCTTGTAGATACGAGAGTTGCGGCCCTGTGCATCGATGATGGTCATAGCATCGGTAAACAGATAGTCGAACTCGTTCAGAGCCTCCTGTGAGAAGGTCTGAGTCCACTTACGGCCCTCACCCTGTACACCGCACAGGAAAGGCAGAGGCTTAACCTCCTGCAGGTAAGAACGTACCTCAGCATCGTCTGCCAGCATACGGCCTACACCACCTTCACCGGCGTTAGGAGCCACACCATAGTTGATACCGTAGTTCATTGACATGCCGTGAGCCTGCTCCTTGGTCAGACCACCCTTCAGGTGAACGTGCATATCGATCAGTGGGAAGTCCTGCTGCTGCATGCGGATAGCACCATCGGTCTGCTCGTCGATAGCTGGCAGAGTGTCGTTAGGGTTGGTAGCATCAGCTGCCAGAGCGGTAACGGTCAGGTCCTTGATCAGCATCTGGCCAGCCTGAACGCCGATGATGGCGTTACCCTTGCCCAACAGCTGCTTTGCGTTCTCTGGGGTACGGAATGGCTTCTCTGGCTCGGTGTAGCATACTACATCGGTACCGTTTACAGCCACTGCAATGTTCTTACCGCGAACATTGATCTCCAGGTCGAACCACTCACCATCCTCAGCCAGAGAACGGTACAGGTTGCGTACGTGCGACAGAGAACCGGTCTTGCGGGAACCGTCCTGAGGACCGTTCTTGATCAGCACCTCGTAACCGCTGGTACCGTCGGTAGCAAACTTGATGGATGCCTCAGCACACTCAGCTGCCTGGAACTTAACCTTCAGGTTGAAGTTCTCGAAGCTCTCCTGTGAGGTCATGGTAGCACCAGCCTTCAGGGTCAGCTCGTTCGCATTGTTCTCGATGGTACCCTTCAGGTTCCATCCTTCTACGGTATCACCGCAGGATGCCAGACATACAGCTGCCATTCCCAGCAGCGATGCCTTAAGCAAATTCTTGAAATTCTTCATAATATTATTTAATAGTGTAACAGTTATTTCCGGTTACTTAACCAAAGGCAACTTCACCAGAGAGGCTGCATTTGGCTCGCAGTGGATGCCGATGGTGCTCTTGGTGTAAGCGCTCTCGTCGCAAGTATAGATGTCACAGAAAGTCTGTGGGTTGCGGTCTACCAATGGGAACCATGTGCTCTGTACCTGAATCATCAGTTTGTGACCTGGAAGGAAGGTGTGGCAAACGTCTGGCATGGTAAACTTAACCTTGGTGGTCTTTCCTGGCTCGAATGGCTTAGGATCAGAGAAGCTCTCACGGAACTTTCCACGCATCACCTCACCGCGAACCATCAGCTGGTAGCCGCCCATGGTGTAGTTAGGCACCTGGATACCGGTGTTCTGTGCCTGTGCAGCAGGTGCTGGTGCTCCAGGCATGCCCTGTGCAGGACGTGGGATGTTCAGTTCCTTGTACCATGAGAATCCGTCAGGATATACATCGATAACCTTTACGATAAAGTCGGCATCGGTAGTGCTCAGGTCCACCTGCAGCTCAACCTCAATCTCACCGGCCAGCTTCATTGGTGAAGTCAGGGTCTCGGTCTCGAAGGTCAGTACGTCTGGACGCTGGGCAGCATAGCGCTGGTCGTCAATCATATAGTCACGGCTGGTGCTGGTCTCGACAGGCAACCAGTGATAAGGTACAGGATTGGCAGGATCGCTCACGTATGATACTACACCGCCCTTGGTAGGAGCTGAAGTGCTGACCTTACCGTCGGCATGCAGGTAGAATGGAGTGGTCTGGGCAGCCTTAACCTCTGGCCAACCCTGGCTGTAGTTGTTCCACTGACGCTTTGCGGTATCGTAGATGCGTGCCTCATAGGCTGGCTTCTGGCCCTTGCCCTCCAGATAGTAGGCAAAGAATGGATACTCGATGTTCTTGATGAACCAGTCTGAAGTGGCCTGCTCGCCAATGCAGATGTTGTTCCAGAACATACCCATGCCACGGGCCCAACCGCCATGGTACCAAGGACCCTCAACCAGATACAGCTCGGTGGCTGGACTCTGTTCCTTGATAGACTTGTACACGTCGAATGCACCATAGCAGTCCTCCTTGTCGAACAGACCGCCTACTACCATTACGGCTGGCTTCACATCGTGAACGTGACCCTTGGTAACGGTGTGGCTCTCCCAGTACTCGTCCCAGTTTGGATGCTCGCGTACGGTACGCAGGTACTCCAAGCTGTCGCCATAAGCCTCGGTGATGTTCTTATAGGTACCAATCTTCAGGTAGTCGCTGTAGAAATCGTTCTGGAACAGGGTAGGGAACTTGAACTGAGGCATCTTGCCGGTCTTGGCAGCCTCACGGACATAGTTGTTGTTCATCATGTACTCGAACATGGGCTGGAAACTGATCATCTCGGCCATCATGAAGGCACCATTGTGGTGTACGTCATCGCCATGATACCAGTCGGTTACAGGAGCCTGAGGAGATACAGCCTTCATGGCTGGGTGACCGCTCAGACCGCCCATGGTGGTGTAGAAGCCAGGGTAAGAGATACCGTACTGACCGATACAGCCGTTGTTGTTGGTGTTCTTAACCAGCCACTCGCAGGTATCGTAGGTATCGCTGGCCTCGTCGGTCTGGCCTACGTTCTTCTCTGCCTTCTTGTTCAGCTTCTTGTTCTCGATGAATGGACGGATATCGTCGAATTCGCCCTCAGACATGTTCTTACCGCGAACATCCTGGAAAACGAAGATATACTTGTTGTCTACATAGGGCTCAACGCTGGTAGAGGTGATGCCCGAACGTGACACACCGTAGCAGGTACGCTGCATCAGGATAGGATGCTTTGTGCTCTTGTCGTTTGGCTCGTAGATAACGGTAAACAATTTAACACCATCGCGCATGGTGATGTAAACCTCTGAACGGGTGTAGTTGTTCTTAACCCATTCCTGGTTGTACTTGGGCTGCTGTGCAAACATAGAAAGGCTCATGGTTACACAGAGCAGCATGAATAATAATTTTTTCATCTCTTATAACTTTTTTATTAGTCAAAAATTTGTGCAAATTTAGTCTTTTTTATATAAGGTATGAAATTTTTAAGAACGAATCTGCCGGAAAGGGTCAAAAATAGCCACTAATGGGTATAAAAAAGACGGATGGTGTAGGCATCCGTCTGTATGTGCTGTTTGTATGAACAAACTATCGCTCTGATTCAATCTTGTAGGTGAAACTGTCGGCTCGGTAGTAACCAATGTTGTACTCCACGGGCTTGCCGTCCTCATCGTATACAAAGCGCTTGCGCACCAGAATGGGGTCGCTGGCACTGATTTCCAGCTTCTCTGCCAGTTTGTCGCCTGCCAGACGGGCGGAGATTTCCTCCACGCTGGTCTTCACCACGATGCCGTAATTCTGTTCCAGCATCTCATACAGCAGGCCCGAATAGTTCTCGTCTCCGTTGACGGGAAGTGCGGGATTGAAATAGGAGATGAAATAGACAAACGGATACTCCTTGTTGCCTCTGAGTCGCTCCAGCACCACACATCGTTGGGTGGTGCCTTCCTCCAGATTAAAGAATTCACAGATTTCCTCGTTGGGAACCTTTAGGGATACGTGCAACTCGAAATTGCGGACTTCGATGCCTAACTTCTTCATTTCCTGCGAGAAACTGAGCCAGTTCTTCACTCCGCCCTTGATGGCCTTGCGCACCACCTTGGTGCCGTAGCCCTTCTTGCGCACCAGCAGCCCTTCGTACACCAGTTTGTTGATGGCCTGACGAAGCGTGTTGCGCGATATGTTTAATTGTTCAGACAATTCTACCTCATTGGGTAGCAGCTTTCCCTTCTGATAGGCTTCTTCCTGTATCAGTTTCCGGAGCATCTCCTCGGCCTGAATGTGCAATGGCTTGGAACTATTGTGATCGAGTTGCATGGTTTTATCTACTTATTATCTTGCAAATATAGTTTTTTTCGCAAAAAATCCCAAATATATTTTATGAAGTGTAGGAAATAATATATCTTTGCACATGTTTTGGTAATGTTCATACATAGATAATTTATAAGAATGAGAAAGTCGAATTATGATAAGTATCCTTCAACCAAGTTTGAGGGTTTTATTGTAAAGGGTTGGGAGAGTATTCTTTCCCAGCTTTCGACTGCTCAGTATTCATCGCCCGTGGTATGTGTGGACCTGTATGCCGGTGTGTACGAGGATGAGGTGCTGCAGGCCTTCTCGGCTATGGGAAAGGTGCTGAACACCCGTGACCTGATGAAACCGGAGGCTGAGGTGAGGGCGATGACCGATCCTTACATGACCGACGATGTGCTGTTTGGTTATGTCACCACCTTGAGTCTGACGGATTTCTTTGATGAGGTGAAGTTGGCCGAGGCCCGTGAAGCATTGGCTAAGATCACCGAACGGACCGTCATCGTGGGCATAGGTGCCTCATTAGTGGCTCCTGAGGGTGCACTGATGGTATATGTAGACATGGCCCGTTGGGAGATTCAGCAACGTTTTCGCCGTCACGAGGTGATGGGTATAGGTGTGGACAACCGTCAGGATGCGGTTTCCGTACAGTACAAGAGGGGACTGTTTATCGACTGGCGTGTGCTGGATGCGCATAAGGACCAGCTCTTTAATAAGGTGTCTTGGTGGATGGACACGCATGTGGCAGGTGAGCCTAAGATGATAGACGGTACCACCTTTATGAAGGGTATCGAAATGACGTCCCAATCGCCTTTCCGTGTGGTTCCTTTCTTTGATCCTGCCCCTTGGGGTGGCCAGTGGATGAAGGAGGTGTGCGATCTGAACCGCTCGCAACAGAACTTCGGTTGGTGTTTCGACTGTGTGCCCGAGGAGAACAGCCTGCTGTTTGAGGTGAACGGCATCCGTTTTGAACTGCCATCGGTGGACTTGGTGCTGCTGAAAAGCCGCACGCTGCTGGGTGAACCGGTGGAGGAGCGTTTCGGTAAGGATTTCCCTATCCGCTTTGATTTCCTGGATACGATGGGGGGTGGCAACCTGAGTCTGCAGGTTCATCCTACCAATGCCTTTATCCGTGAGCAGTTCGGCATGCCATACACACAGGACGAGAGTTACTACCTGCTGGATGCCGGTGAGGATGCCGTGGTGTATCTGGGCCTGAAGGAGGGTGTGGACCGTGAGGCCATGATTGAGGACCTGCGGGCTGCCCAACGGGGTGAGCTGGTGTTCGATGCGGAGAAGTATGTGAATAAGATTCCGGCTAAGAAGCATGATCATTTCCTGATTCCGGGAGGAACAGTTCATTGTTCAGGATCGGGAAGCATGGTGCTGGAAATCAGTTCCACTCCAAGCATATTTACCTTTAAGTTATGGGATTGGCAACGTCTGGGTCTGGACGGAAAGCCTCGTCCTATCAATGTGGAAAGAGGCAAGGAGGTCATCCAGTGGGAGCGGGATACCTGTTATGTGTACGAGCATCTGCGTAATCATGTGGAGATGGTGGCCCAGGGTGAGGGCTGGATGGAAGAGCGAACAGGCCTTCATCCGCTGGAATTCATCGAAACCCGACGTCACACCTTTACGGTTCCCGTGTTGCATCATACCGGCGGCAGTGTGAATGTGCTGAACCTGCTGGAGGGTGAAGAGGCTGTAGTGGAAAGTCCTACAGGTGCCTTTGAACCGTTTGTGGTGCATTATGCCGAGACCTTTATCATTCCTGCCGGAGTGGGGGATTACACCATACGCCCGTACGGATTGTCGGAAGGCGGAAAGTGCATGACGGTAAAGGCCTATGTGCGTCATTAATAGCGATTAGTATCATTAAATAAGATGTATTTTGTTGATAATAGAGTTGTTTTGACGCTGGATGCAGGGGGTACAAATTTTGTATTCTCTGCCATCCAGTCTTGCAAGGAGGTAGTGGAGCCTGTTCGTCTTTCCGCTGTGACTGACGATTTGGATGCCTGCCTTCAGACACTGGTTCGAGGCTTCTCTGGAATTATCAGCCGGTTGCAGGAACCTCCTGTAGCCATCAGCTTTGCCTTTCCGGGTCCTGCCGATTATGCGAACGGCATCATTGGCGACCTGCCCAATTTCCCTGCCTTCAGGGGTGGTGTGGCTTTGGGTCCCTATCTGGAGGAGAGGTTTGGCATTCCGGTGTTTATCAACAATGACGGCAATTTGTTTGCCTATGGTGAGGCCTTGGCGGGCACGTTGCCCAAACTGAACGGGCTGTTGGAGAAGAGCGGCAGTTCCAAACGGTATAGAAACCTGATCGGCATTACCCTGGGTACCGGATTTGGTGCCGGAGTGGTGATTGACAATCAACTGCTTACGGGAGACAACGGCTGCGGTGGTGATGTGTGGATCATGCGCAACCGTCTGAATCCCGACTGGATAGCCGAGGAGAGTGTGAGTATCCGTGCCGTACGACGGGTGTATGCCGAACGGAGCGGTGAGGATGCTAATGCACTGACTCCCAAAGAGATATTTGAAATAGCTGAAGGTATTAGAATAGGTAATGAGGAGGCTGCCCGTGCCAGTTTCAGGGAATTGGGCAAACTGGCTGGAGACAGCATAGTACGAGCCCTGAACATCATCGATGGCATTGTTGTCATTGGTGGTGGTGTGGCAGGAGCAGCCAAGTACATCCTTCCGGGACTGATGGAGGAACTGAACAGTCGTGTGGGTACGGTTCAGGGTGATTCGTTCCACTGCCTGCAGATGGAGGTGTACAACCTTTCCGATGAGAAGGAGTTGCAGCAGTTCCTGAAGGATGAATCGGTGTGTGTGCCGGTTCCCGGATCAGACCGTATGGTGCGTTACCAGCAGGATAAGAAAACGGGTATAGCCTTCTCCGAGATGGGTGCCAGTCGTGCGATAGCATTGGGCGCCTATACCTTTGCCTTGGCTCAATTGGATAATCCCTTAAAACAAACTATAAATCATTCTTTTCAAATCAACACAAACACAAAAGAAAATGAGGTGTTTTAAGTCCCTCCTTGTGAGGGACTTATACATCTAAAACGAAGGAAAATGAAAAAAGATTCAGTCATTGCGGCCTTGCCTGTATTATTCGGATTCTTTGTGATGGGATTCTGCGATATTGTGGGTATTTCGTCCGACTATGTGCAACGTAGTTTCGGATGGTCACCCGTGATGACGGGATTTGTGCCTTCCCTGGTCTTTATCTGGTTCCTGTTCCTGGGTATTCCCGTGGGCAATCGGATGAACAAATGGGGGCGAAAGAATACGGTATTGCTCAGTATGGCGATAACCGTTGCGGGAATGGTTCTGCCGCTGATAGCCTATAACAGCATGATCTGCATGCTGGCCTTTGCGCTATTGGGCATCGGTAATGCTGTCCTGCAGGTTTCCTTGAATCCGTTGCTGAACAATGTACTGACCAACGAACGGCTATTGACCAGCAGTCTGACTGCAGGTCAGGTAATCAAGGCATTATCCTCACTGGCAGGTCCTGAGATTGTGCTGCTGGCGGTCAACCGTTTTGGGGTGGAGAAGTGGTATTACTGCTTTCCGATATTGGGTGCCATCACTTTGGTGTCGGCCTTGTGGCTGATGGCCACTCCGATTCAGCGTGAGGAGGTATCCGGACATCAGGATTTATCCGTGGGGTCTACCTTTCAGTTGCTGAAGGATAAAACAGTTTTGCTGCTGTTTTTGGGTATATTCTTCATTGTCGGTGTGGATGTGGCAACCAACTTTATCAGTTCCAAGCTGATGGCTATGCGTTTCGGGTGGCTGGAATCGGAAGTGAAGTTTGCCCCACAGGTCTATTTCTTCTGCCGTACGGCAGGTGCCCTCATCGGTATGGTGGCACTGGCCCGCATTTCGGCAGTCCGGTATTTCAGGGTAAATATCGTATTTTGCATTGTCTCTCTGCTGGTTATGGCAGGAGTGGAGAACGATACGGTGAACCTTTGCTGCATAGGAGCTGTGGGCTTCTTTGCCTCATCGGTTTTCCCTATCATTTACTCCATGGCTTTGCAGGCCAAGCCCGAGAGTGCCAATCAGCTTTCCGGTCTGATGATTACGGCCATAGCGGGCGGAGGAGTGGTTACTCCGGTAATAGGCTTTGCCATCGGTACCGTGGGAATAATCGGAGGAATAGCCGTTACGCTGGCGTGCGTGATTTACCTGACTTATTGCGCATTCGGTATACGGATAAAATGAAACACAACACCTAATCTATTATACAATCGGGCCCGTAATCCTCATTTCGTAGGGTTGCGGGCTTTTCTTTTTCCCTAATCATTGATGTGTTATGAGATTTTTATCTTATATTTGCAGATTATGTGCCACTTGCGGATAAATCTCAGTTGTTTAACCTTGTTACTCCTTTTGCTGTTTGCCCTACCGGCAGCAGGAAAGAAGCGTACCACTGAGCCGCTTGATTCCCTATTGCAGAAACTCTATGCCCAGGCCCCTTCGCACGACCAGCTGGTGCGTCATTACGAATCGGAACTGTATGTCAAGGGTGTGGATCGTCCGGTGAAACTGAACCGTATGATTCAGTCTGTCCCCCAACTGATGCGTTTCGATAAAGATGTGGAGAGCTATATCTTTGAGAGTTACAGCGAGTTGAACTATACTTGGCCATTCATCTTCGACCGTAAGGTGCTGGCGGTCAACGGTACTTTCCCCCGTATGCGAAAGGAATCGGACAACCTGATTCAATATTTTAACGTCAGTCTGTATAAGGAGACCATCATAGGCAACCATCTGCTGTCGCCTTTCTTGAAGCAGAATGCCCGCTTCTACCGTTATCAGTTGGATTCCATCCGGGGTGAATTGGCCTTTATCTCCTTCGAGCCCAAATACAAGAACACCCAGGTGATGGACGGCCGTTTCGTGCTGAATACCCGCTACAATACGGTCTCGGAAACCGAGTTGAACGGATTCTTCGAGTTCATGAAGTTCAACCTGCATGTCTATATGGGTAAGGCCGGTTACGAGATGGTGCTGCCGGTGAGGTATGAGTTGAAATATACCTTTACTTATGTGGGCAGTCAGATTGAGGGCGACTATATTTCCGTACAGCGCTACAATATAGTGGATTTGTCGGTTCAGCCACGGCCCCGGAAGAAGCATCATCATGACATAACCGACCGGTACCAGTTGCAGGTGGATACGGCCGAATATCATCAGGACAGTCTGATGATAGCCCGCCACCGCATGCTCCCCCTGCTGCCCGAGGAACAGCAGATTTACGAGCGTCATGCCTTCATAACCGATTCCATTGCCAAACTGAACAGGCCTCCATTGAGGGCCAGTACCCGTTTCTGGCGCAAGTTTGGTGAGGCCATGGTGGCGGATTTCGGTTGGCGTTTCAATAACAACGAGGAGCGCATCAAATTCTCTTCCATCCTGAATCCCGTTCTTCTGGAGTACTCTAAATCAAGAGGTTACAACTACCGTATAGACATGCGCTATACCAGCGACAAGCCATCGGGACGTTCTCTCAGACTGTCCCCCCGTATCGGTTACAATTTCTCTTTCAAGGAGTGGAACGGGCGTGTGAATCTACGCTATCTATACTGGCCGAAGATTTCCGGATTCATGTGGATAGAGGCTGGTTCCGGACGTCGTGTGTATACCGATGCCGTACTGAATGAGGTAAAAAAAGCTGCCCCTTATCTGGATTCACTCAGTCTCTCGAAGTTGCATGTGGATGTGTTTACCGACCACTATCTGGAGGTGAAGAATCGTTTTGAGATTGTGAACGGACTGGATTTGACCACCGGTTTCACCTGGCGCAGGCGTGTGCAGACCAAACCCAGTGAGATTCAGATCAAGGATGTTCCCATCAAGGACCATTACAGCAGCTTTGCCGTGAATGCCCGTCTGGACTGGACCCCGGGACAGTATTACTATTGGGAGCGCAACCGCAAGGTGGATGTCTACAGTCCGTTCCCAACCTTCTCGCTGGATTGGGAACACGGATTCCCCAACATATTCGGCAGTAACGGTATGTACGAGCGTTGGGAGTTTGAGATGAACTACAGTTACAAGACCAATGTGCTGAACCGCATCTATTACCAGTTGGGTGCCGGTATATTCTCCAAGCAATCCACCATCTGGTTTGCCGATTTCTACAATTTCCGCCATAGTCATGTACCCGAGGGATGGTGGGATGATTTGAGCGGTACCTTCCAGACACTGAACCGAAGCTGGTACAACTCGGCCGACCGTTACCTGAGAGGACACATCACCTACGAGACCCCATTGCTGGCACTTACCCGTCTGCATAAGATTACCCATGCCATTCAGGCCGAGCGTCTGTATTTCGGAGCATTGATGATGCCCCAGTTGCATCCGTATCTGGAGTTCGGTTGGGGATTTGCCACCCATGTGTTCGACTGCGGATTCTATGTCTCCACCATGAATGGCAAGTTCAATAATGTGGGTGTGGAATTTGAGTTTGAATTGTTCAGACGTAATAAATAAAAAATCCCCACTTTAATTAGTATTGTCATTCTGAGTGGAATAAAATGAAACGAAGAATCTTTCTGAATGAGTATGGAAAGACCATTACTTATTTAGAAAAATCCTTCGCTTCGATCAGGATGACAGGGGGGTGTCAGGCTGAAAAGGGTATTTTATTCCTTGATTCTCAGATTCATAGTGAATGGAGCATCCTTGGTGCTCTTAGCCCATTCGCCATCAGCCTGACCGTTAGGATTACCATACTTACAGAAGTTGGTCCAATAGTCAACCATACGGTTGCTCAACTCATGGTCAGCCTCGGTAAATGGACGCCAGCAACGGTCCAGTGTACCGAAGGTGTACCACAACTCGCTACTGTGGAAGGAACCCTCCAGAGCCTTGCGGCCATCGGTAGGCAAAGGACGGTCGAAGTAATATACATAGGTAGGATGCTGGCTCAAGCTGTCGCGAACCTCAGCAAAACGCTGGATACCGTTAGCCAAACCTGGCATATCGTTAGCACAACTACCAATCATATAAGGAACATCGCTCAAGGTGTTGTTGAATGCAGCATCGTTGAATTCCTCGGTCAGCAGCACACCGTCAGTGTGAGGACGGAAGCTTACCGCATTAGGATCACGGAAACCCTCACCGGCACAAGCCTTGGTCAGTTCCTCGTAGCTGGCAGCACGAAGTTTCTCCAAATCGGTGAAACCGGCAGCATCCAACTTAGCCTTAGCCTTGGCATCCAGTTCCTCCTGGGTGGCAGGAGCACTCAGGCTCATACCGATACCACCGATACTCTGGATGATAGCCTTCTTAACCATACCCTTAGTCAATGGGCTGGTAACCATATTCTTAACACTGGCAGCACCTGCACTCTGGCCAAATACGGTAATGTTATCAGGATCACCACCAAACTGAGCGATATTGTTCTTAATCCATGTCAAAGCACAAGCCTGATCCCAAGTACCATAGTTGCCGCTGTGGCCTTCGCCTTCCTCGGTCAGCAATGGGTGATTCAGGAAACCGAACACACCCAGACGATAGTTGACTGTTACCAGAATAACGCCTCTTTCGGCCCAAGCCTCACCATCCATCTCAGGCTCGAAGCTCCAACCGCCAGTGTATGCACCACCGTGAATCCACATGGCTACAGGCAATTTAGCCTCTGGGTGTCCTGCTGCAGACTTTGGAGTCCAGATGTTGGCATGCAGACAGTCCTCATCAAATGGAGCATCGGTAGCGAAGAACTCGGTACCATAGGCACCATCGTTAGGATCATGGGCAGCCTGCCAAGCTGCATTGCGGAAATGATCTGCAATCATGACGGTATCCCAAGGAGTCACAGGCTGTGGCTTCTTCCAGCGCAATTCACCTACTGGAGCTGCTGCAAATGGCACACCTTTATATGCAATAACGTCGGTAGAGTCGCAGAAAACACCTTGTACCTTACCGCCCTCGATGCTCAGCACCGGGTTCTCATCAGCAGCCTTCTGAGTGCCTGTACCTGTACATGCAGTCAGAGCCAGAGCTGCTACAAATAATGTCTGTAATACTTTCATTGCTTTACTATTTATTAAAAATATGGGACAAAAGTACGAAATATATTTCATTCCCGTTAACTTATGATTCAAAAATGGAGATAAGAATCTGAAAATTTGCTTTTTTGAGTCTATGTCCGTACATTTGCGTATTCGTTAACATTTTAAACTAAACTATTATGGCATTAGAAAAAACACTTGTACTGTTGAAGCCATGCACTGTAGAGCGTGGTCTGATTGGTGAGATTATCAGCATTTTTGAGAAAAAGGGTTTGCGTATCGCCGGACTGAAGATGATGCAGCTGACCGATGCAATTCTGAGTGAGCACTATTCACACTTGAGCGATAAGCCTTTCTTCCAGCGCGTGAAGGACAGCATGATGACCAGTCCTGTTGTAGCTCTGGCATTGGAGGGTGTTGACGCTATCGAGGTGGTTCGTACTCTGGCTGGTCCTACCAACGGCCGCAAGGCTGCTCCTGGAACTATCCGCGGATCATACTGCATGTCTTTCCAGGCAAACATTGTTCACGCCAGCGATGGTCCTGAGACTGCTGCTGCTGAGCTGAAGCGCTTCTTCAAGGATGAGGAAATCTTTGACTACAAGCTTCCAACCATGTTGAGTCTGTATGCAAACGATGAGTTCTAAAGCATAAAAAATCCCGAAGGTCATCTTAAAACCTTCGGGATTAATTTTTTCCTATATGGTGAACCAGCTGTTCTATTTGGCATTTTCAGGTTTATCCAAATCCACCCATTCGCCCATGTAACTCACCATATCCGCCATGCTTGGTGACATGACTACATTCGCACGATTGTTGTCATACAACTGAATATCAAAGCGGTAGGTCATCATTTCATGTCGCACGTCAAAGCGTAGGGTCAGTGAACCGTCCTTCTTGTTCTTCTTTTTCATGTTCAGTACCGGATGGTCAAAGTCGGTTGGAATACCCGCACCGTACGACGCCATGTGTACATCACCCACATAAGGCAGATTGGCAAAGATGGAGTCATTACGCATAATGATATAATCCGATCCATCCAGCACCTTCATGGGGTATTTCGTCGGCATCATCTCATTCATATTGATGCGCATGCTGGCAGGCATCTGCACGTCAGCCGGTTTCGTCTTCTTCTGAGCATTGGCACCCATGCAAATGATCAGCATGAAAAGTGTCCATAAAATCTTTTTCATAATAGTTCGTTTTTAGTAATTTTTCAAATCCTTGTGTGCAAATATAGCGAAAAATACGTTCCACCAAGTATTTTGGGCTCTTTTTTATGCTTTTCGGTCCATTAGCCGCACTTTTCCGGTAAAAAAACGATAAATTTGCATCTAAATAGATGTTTAGCTATGGAATTGTTCAGACACACCAAGGATTATATTCGTGCTCATTATTTCTATATGATGGAAAGACTGTTTCCGTCTAAAATTTCGGATGCTCATCATATTCCCATCATTATCAATAATTTCAATCGCCTGACAATGCTCAAGCGACTGGTGAGCTCGTTGCGTTCAAGGGGGTATGACAATTTGGTGATTCTGGACAACTGCAGTACGTATCCTCCTCTGCTGGAATGGTATAAGACTTGCGGGATAGAGATTATCCACTTGCCTGGAAATCTGGGTTTCAAGGCCTTATGGAAACATAAGCCTACCCGTGAGCGTTTCTGCAACGATTATTATATCTATACCGATCCGGATTTGGAACTGGATCCCGACTGTCCTGCCGATATTATCGAGCATATGTTTGACGTGCTGAAGAACAAGAAACAGAAAGCTTTTAAGATAGGCCCTTCCATTCGCATCGACAATCTTCCGGATTGCTATCGCCATCGTGAACAGGCGGTTACGTTCGAGAGTCAGTACTTTAACGAACCGGTGGAAGTGGACGGACTCTTGCTGTACCGTGCACCTATCGATACTACATTTGCCCTTTATCGCCCCCGTATCGGTCTTTCCCGACGGATTTCCCTGGAGAGCTACCGTATGGCTATGCCTTATGCCATCCAGCATTTGCCCTGGTATCAGGATTCCGATCATCTGGATGACGAGGAACTGTTCTATCAGGAGGCTTGCCGCAAGGGCCGTCAGATTACCATGTGGTCTACGAAATAAAAGAAACCCAAGGTTTTAGCCTTGGGTTTTATTGGTAAGATGACGGATGCACGAGATTGGTTTGCGACTCAGCAACCCGCCCACGCAAGCCTTGTTGCATCCAGTACAAATCAGTACGTTATCGCCATTGGCAGCTTTTAGCGGCAGATCCGGATCAGCCAGCAAAGGACGTCCATAGCCTATGACATCAGCTTTATCCTCATTCAGAATTTCCTCTCCACGTTCAGGGGTAACCACCCATCCCACTGTAGCAACAGGGATGTTAACCGCCCGTTTAACTAATGTGGCTATCGGTAAGGTCCAGCAATAAGGAACACTTTTGCGTGGAGGAATGGTATCCGACAGATCACCCGTATGATTAGCCTGTGCCACCTGAATAAAATCTACTCCGGCATCCTGCAACATGCGGGCAAATTCAGGAGCTTCCTCGGCTGTTAATCCGCCTTTTCCCCTTAATGTACCATCTTCGTTGACGGTAATGACAGGCAGTTTGTATTCGATAATCAGCTCTGGAACAGCAGTTTTCAGCTCATGTATCAATTCTACGGAGAATCGGGCACGATTCTGTAGTGTGCCTCCATATTCATCCGAGCGATGATTCAATAAGGCAGAAGAGAAAGAGCCTAACAGTCGGTCGCCATGAATTTCGATGGCATCAAATCCCGCTTTTGCACATCTCACGGCACATGCCTTCATATCGTCCTTGATTTGCTGTAGTTGCTCCTTTGTAGCCTCTGTAGAAAAATGCTGCATATCATAATGCATACGGGCATAAGCAGCCTGGGTGGCTCTGGCTTTCTCATCAGGGGTTTGCATGGAACGTGCCTTAGCAATCAATCCATTGATTTCCGGTACATTATATTCAGGATAGAACAATTGAGCTGCCACTTTGGCTCCATACTCATGCAAAGCCTCTGTAAGAGCGGCAAATGAAGGAATCTGGCTGTCGGTAAATAATTTGGGAGTGGGGGTGACAGTCCTTACGGGAGCTACATCACCCAATACGATATAACCTGTTCCTCCCTGAGCAATACGTTTGTAGAATTGCAGGCTTTTTTCTCCTATCGACCCATCAGGTTCTTCATAACCGGTGGTCATAGGAGGAAACATGATTCTGTTTTTCAGTTGTACATTTCCAATGCTGATAGGTGTAAGTAATTTCATAGAAGTAGATGTTTTTTCAAAGATTGCACATAACCCTATTGCAAATATAGTGTAGGTTTAGGTAATATGCAACAAATAGAGAAGGATTTGCAAAGAAAAGGCACCATTCCTTATGAAATGATGCCTTAAAAGGGTTGATATGTAAAGTTGATCTAACTCCTCAAAACCTTTAAAATGTGGAGTTTGAAGAGGATACTCTAATTAAATTCTGTTGTGCAAGGAACGCATCAGCATATTCCTCGTAATAGGAAGAAAGTACCTCCTGATACGTGCGCTGAGCCACAAGAAGTTCAACGATATCCGTTTCTCCTGCCAAATAGCCAGCCTTACGGTTTTCAAGAATCTGTGCAGCATGCTTTAGAATATCATTTTGATAATTCTCCAGCACTTCACGGGCAGCCTGATAACTGTTGTAGGCCTGAACTACCTCAGCATCAATCTGCTGAAGGGTGTTTTCATATACCTTTTCACTCTGTTCCACAGCCAATCGTGCCGCCGTACGTGCACCCTTATTGGCAGAAGAGAATTTCAATGGTATGCTCACGCCCACGGTATAGGAATTATGAGTAGGAGAGGGAGCAATCTCATTCAATGCCTCACGGTTGCGTGCATAGCCTGCCGAAAGAGTCAGTTCCAATGCACGACTGGCTTTCTCCAGACGCTGGTTGTTAACCGACAGTTCCTTATTGGCTGCTGCCGCTTTCAGATCACTTCTTTCCATTCGGGCCTGAGCACATAAGTCGGCCAAGGTTTGAACAGGACCGTTCATAAGTGCCAGTGAATCACACAACTCGCTCACACCATCCACAGTCTCACCTCCAATGAAAGTGCTAAGTTGAGCCAGTGAATTCCGGTATTCTGCACGTGCTTTCAACCAGTCGTTCTTCATGGATCGTGCTTCCAGTCCACTCTGCAGAGCATCAGTAACATTAATGTCACCATGCTTTAGACGAATACTGTCGCCCTGAGCTATCTTCAGCATATCCTCGTATCCCAGACGACATACCTGAGCCTGCATACGCTTCAGCCATGCATCGGCATACGCTTCACTGGCACTGAAACGCAAGTTGCGCATGTAATCCGCCAGAGCATATTGGGTAAGTTCACGCTCACTCTTTGCCACACGGATTCCTGCTCCGCGAACACCACCCAACGAGAAACTGTAATCCAGACCCACTTCCAGGCTCTGACCCATCTGCATGGACCAATCCTCATTATTGGAATAGGACACCGATAATTCAGGATCGGGGAACACTCGCGAAGCCTGAACATTGGCATCCGCTATGGAAAGGTTGTACTTCTCAGCCAGCATTTCTGTGTTCTGGCTACCCACCTTCTGCAGGAACTGGGTGTGATTCAGTGTCTGGGCCTGAGTGGTGAAGGCACTGATTATCAGGATAAAAGAACTACCTAAACGGACAAAATTCTTTCTCCAAAATGTATGATTAGGTGTGTTACTCATTTTTCTTCTCTTTATTAAGTACGTGATTCTCCACAGTATAATAAAGCGTAGGGAGAATGAACAAAGTAATGATGGTTGAGAACAACAGACCGTATACGATTACGGTAGCCAAAGGACGCTGTACATCGGAACCGATACCTGTAGCCATAGAGGCAGGCAGCAGACCCAATACCGCAACGGATGCAGTCATCAGGACAGGACGAAGACGGTGTGCTGCTCCACGGAAGACAGCCTCGGCCAATGGCAATTTCTCACGACGCAGGTTGTTGATGTGCGAAATCATAATGACACCATTCTGGATGGTCAGACCAAAAAGGGCAATGAAACCTACAGCTGAGGAGACATTGAATGACATGCCTCTCAATGTCAATGCTGCCAGACCTCCCAACAGAGCCAATGGCAGCAATGCCAGCAGCAGACCGGCCTGACGCCATTCGTTGAATGCACCATACATCAATAGGAACATGAACAGCAGTACGAATGGTACTACTACCAGCAATCGGTCGTAGGCTCGCTGCTGGTTCTCGTACTGTCCGTCCCACTTCACGCTAAACTTGGTATGGTCGAAGTGAATCTGATCGGCAATCTTGCTTTGTGCCTCCTCCAGGAACGAACTCAAGTCGCGTCCACGAAGGTTCACACGGATAGTCAGGTGACGACGGTTCATCTCACGGCACAACGTGCTGGCACCCAGGCTGGTACGTACATTAGCCACAGCATCCAGCGGAATCTTCACGCCATCCTGATTGGTCAGCAACAGTCGTCCTATCTGCTCGGGAGTCTCGCGCGACTCTGCCTTATAGCGGCAGGTGATGTCGTGCACACGTCCGTTGTTATACAGTTGCGCAACAGCCTTTCCACCGATGGCCACCTCAATCAGCTCGCTCACATCGGCAATGTTCAGGCCATATTGTGCCACCCGCTCACGGTCCACATCAATCTGCAGCTGTGGGAGTGGAGGTTCCTGCTCAATCATCACGTCGGTAGCTCCCGGAATCTGCTTCACCAGATCCACAATCTGATCGGCAATCTTTCGGCTCTCGTCCTGATCCTCGCCATAGACCTTAACGGCCAACTCACTATGCGAACCCGCAATCTGGTCCATCACCAAATCGATGATGGATTGCGAGAAGCCCACCTGATACCCTGCCATCTTGCTCAGGGTCTCTTCCATCTCAGCAATCAGCTCCTCCTTGTTTCGGCCGGTATCCCAATCGTCATAAGGCTTCAGACCCACACTACATTCAATGTGGCTGGCGGTAAAGGGCTCTGTACCCACATCATCACGTCCCACCTGAGTGAGGACGTAAGTCACTTCGGGGAATTGCTTCAACTTATGTCGCAAGGAATCAGCCAAATCGGCTGAACGGTCGATAGAGATACCGTATGGGGTCTGCACCTGAATCCAGATACCACCCTCATCCAGCGTAGGAAGGAAATCCTTACCGATAACAATTCCCAAAGCCAAAACAGCCACCAGCATGCCGATTACAGGCATCATCAGTTTCTTTGGCGTATGAATCAGGCGTGAGGTGAATGCCTCATATCGGGCAGTCAGTTTCTCGATGAAGAGATTGCGATGCACTTCATGAGGCTTGCGATACAAAGCATACGACAAAGCCGGAATCAGGATCAGTGAAGCCAGCAATGCACCCACCATGGCATATCCCACGGTAAAGGCCATTGGGGTAAACAGCTTACGCTCCATTCGCTGGAAAGCGAAAAGCGGCAGATATGCCACAATAATGATCAGGGTAGAGAAGAAGATAGGCTTGGCTACAGCCACCATTCTGGCCACCATGTCCTTGGAACGGAGTTCCTCGTTTGGTCTTTCCTCACGGAGTTTCAGCACCATCTCCACCATCACGATGGTTCCATCCACCAGAATACCGAAGTCGATAGCACCCAATGACAACAGATTGGCTGGAATATTAGTAAGGTGCATGAGAATAAATGCCACTAGCAAGGAAACCGGAATGGTAAGTGCCACCAGCAATGAGGTGCGGAAGCTTCGCAGATACATCAGCAGCACGATGATAACCAGCGCCATACCGAACATCAGGGTGTGCGATACGGTATTCAAAGTGGTGCTCACCAAATCGGTACGGTCAAGGATAGTCTTGATTTTCACACCCTTAGGCAATACATCATTATTCAATTCCTCGACTGCCAGGTGAATCTGCTCCAAGACCTTTGAGGGGTTCTCATGACGGAGCAACTGCACAATGCCTTCCACACCGTCACGACGGTCACCCTCGTCATCGGTATATCCCAAGATACCCTTGCGCTCCAGGTTTCCATACTTCAGTTCACCCAAATCCTTCAAATAAATAGGTGTTCCGTTGATGGATTTCACCACAATCTGACCCATTTCCTCTAGATTGTGAATCAGACCCACACCACGAACCACATAGCTCAGGTCGCCTCGGGTCAGCATACTACCGCCCGCATTGGCATTGTTCCGCTCCAGGGCATCTTCCACATCACCTAATGACACGTCATACATGTTCAGACGGTCAGGATCAATTTCCACCTGATACTGAGTGGTAATACCACCGTAATTGCTCACATCGGCAATACCCTGAATCTGGCAAAGACGAGGGATAATAACCCATTTGTTCAACTCGGTCAATTCGCGAAGGCTGTAATTGTCGTTAGCCTCCAAGATATAGCGGTAAACCTCTCCAACAGGAGAA
Organism: Bacteroidaceae bacterium; assembly: GCA_024401115.1. Classification (GTDB taxonomy): domain Bacteria; phylum Bacteroidota; class Bacteroidia; order Bacteroidales; family Bacteroidaceae; genus Minthousia. The sequence continues at coordinate 71,801 of JAKSLP010000009.1, forward strand.
GTCAGCGGATTCAATCCGGGCTCAGCATCGTATGGCAACTCTACATCAGCAATACGCTCAGTAACACGTTGCCTGCACCAATAATCTTCCGCACCATCCTCAAAAACCAGAATAACAGTGGATAAACCAAAGGTACTCTTGCTTCGCATGATGCTCAGTTTTGGAATACCGTTCAGTGCGCGCTCCAAAGGAATGGTAATCTGCTGTTCCACCTCCTCGGCTGCCAAACCCGGCACCTGAGTCACTACCTGTACCGTTACATCGGCTATATCAGGGTAGGCATCAATGGCCAGCTGTTTCCAGGAATAGATTCCGGCCATGGATAGCACGGAAAATATGGCCACCACCAGGAACCGGCGATGGGTAATGAGATTCATCAGTTTCTCCATAAGCCTTATTCTGAAAGATAAATAGCACCCTGGGTGACAACCTGATCACCCTCATTCAGACCACTGGTGACATGCACCTGATTATCGCTGGCTGTTTCAACTTCAACCTTACGACGGATAAAGCGGTTCTTTCCAACCTGTACATACACAAAAGCAAACTGCTCTCCCTGCATCACAGCAGTAGAAGGTAGAAGGATGGCCTGTGTGGAAGGAGTGGTAAACTCCACATGAGCAAACATGCCTGGTTTCAGCAGTCGCTTGTCGTTCTCGCACTCCACCAGTACTTCCACAGAGCGGGTCTCTGGGTCCAGAATCTGACCCACATAATGTATTTTTCCGTTGATTTTCTGCTCGTTCTGAGAATTCAGTGTGATAGTCACTTCATCCTGAGGCTGAACGGCATTCACATAATATTCTTTCAATTTAGCCGAAATCCATACCTGCTTCAGGTTAGCTACGGTAGCCAGCGCAGGTGCATCGGCCTTGACAAACTGCCCAGGTGTAACCTCCAGTTGAACCACTTCACCGGCGATAGGAGAGGAAATACTCATCTGTCCTCCATTTTTTAATGAGGACTGATTCATGTTCATCACTTTCATGGTCTGCTCCCACTGCAGAAGCTCACTCTGTGCCAGTTCTGTCTCATGCTGAACCTCTTCCATCTCACGGTCGGAAACCAAGCCGTTGGCCTTCAGTGCCTGTTTACGTTCCAGATTCTTCTTGGCCAGATTCATGCTGGCCTGAGCCTGTTGGTACGCCTTGGCCATGTCGGCAGCCTCAGAAGCTTGGAAGGCAAACAATGCCTGTCCTGCCGAAACCTGCTGACCCAACTGCACGAAACTGCGGGTAGTGCGTCCGTCCATTGGTAATGAAATTTCAGCAATCATGCCGGCCTTGGCACGTACAGTTCCTACGGTAGTAAATGTACTCTGATAGGGACTGAAAGTCGCTTTGTCGATTGTAATTTGCTTAATAATAGGTGACTCTGATGCCACCACCAAGGTATCTCCGTGCATGGACAGTTCCTGTTCCTGCACAGAAGAAGAGTTGCCACCACATGCGGCAAGCATCATGCCTGAGAGCATGATACCCATAAATTTCTTCATGAATATGATATTTGAATGTAAATAACGAAGTGTTGATCCTAATGAATCTCAATGAAATAACAACCTACATGCGGTTGCCATGGAAATAAGGATCAGATTTCCAAATATCAACATGCGGGAGGAGCCCGGAGAGAAGAAAAATGTGAGTATCCCAGACATGTGGCTTGCACCAGATGCTGGTTCGGCTTTTTTAACAGATCAATCGGAATCAGAAGGCTAAAAGCCACGGCAACACCAGTAAGGAGTAGCGATTCCTGCAACAAGTTGATAAGATCAAGCTGTGCCGAAGTGTGGCCGCCATCCAGTGATTTGTGGTGTTGTGGTTGATGAAGGTGGGAATGGGATACCTGCACACCATCAATGATGTGAGTATGCCAGAACAGAGTGGAATTAATAGAATACGAAGTAAACAGCAGTAGGAACACCACCGCCCATGCAGATTTACATTTTCGTATCAATTTTATCATGCCACTCTCTTATTCGAGGTGCAAAGTAAAGGTTTTTTGTGCATATTTCCAAGTTTTACTAGCGTTTTCCTGTTTGTACATACATAAAGAACCCATGGTTTGCATAAGCATTCATATAATTTTGTATCTTTGCCTAAAAATAGGAAACAACATGGAAAGAAGACTGTTTATTGTTGATCCTCAGAATGGATTTATGGATCAGGGTTCATTGCCGGTAGCTGGTTCTCAGGTTAGAATGGATGCCTTGGCAGCGTATATGAAGAATCTTTCTTTAGATTATTATCAGAAGGTTTATGTTAGTTTGGATTGGCATCCCATCAACCACTGTTCATTTGCAGAACAGGGTGGCCCCTGGCCGGAACATTGTGTGGCTTTCACTTCGGGAGCACTGGTCACAGAACCTTTGATGACTGAGTTACTGCGTTGGATGAAAGCCGATAAGGTGGAATTTATCCTGAAAGGACAAAGTGTTGACAAGGATGAGTATTCGGCATTGGATAATGATGCTGTGGCTGATCAACTGAAACAGGAACTTGCCACCACAGACATACTGGATGTCTGTGGAGTAGTGGGAACCGTATGTGTGCAGAATACCATTAACGGGTTGATTAATAAGGCTATCGATGCCTGTAAGATCAATATACTTCCAGAATACATCGCTCAGTTTGATGATGCATCGGAAAAGCAATTCCTGCAGTGGTGTGAAGAAAACCTGAAATAAGCAAAATATCAGGAAATCATTAAAAACAAATCCATATTATGAAAAGAAGAGACACATTAAAAATACTGGCCAGTCTTCCGATGATAGGATGGGCACAGACCCAAAACGGTTTTGCTGCCACTAATGACAAACCGGCCATTAAAAAGGCCAGAAATCTGATTTTAATTTCAGCAGATGGTATGGGAGCGTGTCAGTGGCAGGCTCCGGGAATCATCCGCAAATCTCCGTTAAGCGTATTTGGAATGGAACACTGCTGTCTGGTGGATACCTTGCCGCTGAACAAGATCAACGGTGATGCCCCTTCGCATTGTACCGCTTTAGGTTCGGGTGTGGCTACCAATTCCGGATTCGTGGGACTGGATCCTAACGGCAAACCGGTGAAGAACCTGATGGAATATGCCAAGGAGTGGGGTATGGCCCGCGGAATTGTTTCGGCCAACTCGCTGGTGGAGGGTAGTATCGTTCCTTTTGTGGCTCATGTGCGCAACCGCATGATGGTGGAGCCTATTACCGCAGCCTATGTGGAGGATGAGTTTGATGTGGTATTGGGTGCCGGTAAGAATTACTTTACGCATAAGGTGACCATGGATGCACCCCAGACGGGTGTGGCATGCGAGGATGATTCTACAGCCAACTTGTCGCCCAGACAGGATGGCCGCAATCTGATCGATGAACTGAAGCAGAAAGGTTATGCGATAGAGGAGGGAATGGACAATATCATGCGCTCCAATGCCAAGCGTCTGTTTGGTTTCAGTGCACCCATGACCTTACCCAACCTGATGCAGGGCCGTACAGAAGATGTATTTGTGAATCTGACGGAGAAGGCCTTGGAACTGCTTGGTGCACATTCCAATGGATTTATGCTGATGATTGGCGATATGTATGTGGACCGTGCCAGTCATGACGGTAATCTGGATCTGCTTTGTAAAGAGGCGTTGAATTTGGATCAGGTGGTGCGTCTGGCATTGGATTTTGCTAAAAAGGACGGAAACACGTTGGTTGTAGTGGTAGGAACACCGGAAGCCAGCGGCATGACACTGACTCATGGTAACCCGTCAGAAGGTAAGGTGGAGGCTAAATGGAATGAGCCTGGAATGATTCACACCGGTATTATGGTGCCTTGTTTTGCACAGGGACCGGGAGCCGAGCATTTCAAGGGATCAGTTTGCAACCATGAACTGTTCCCTATACTGATGAAAGCTCTGGAAAAATAAAAAATATTTGATTTAAATCAATTTTTATTTGGATTTTAAAAAATATTCAGTATATTTGCACAAATATATGCCTAACACCATTAAATCAAATAAAAACTAATGACTATGCACGACTTAGATCATTTCATTTCTGAATTCTCCAATTTGAACACCACCAAAATTAAGGGGTTCAGTACACCTAATAAAGCTGTGTTGCTTTTGGCTGTCATCGAACTGATAGGAGAAGGTAAGATTACGTCCCCACAAATCGCATTGACGGAAGTACTGAAAGACCGTTTCAATCAGATCTGGGACCGTTTTGTACAGAAATTTAATGTATTCACTCCAGATATTGAAAGCACTTTCTTTGCCTTGCAGCACGAGTCGTTCTGGGCAAATGAAGAGGACCCTTCGGATTTCACAACGGCCGAGATTGAAGACGATCTTTTCGAACTGCTGAAGAAGAAGGATGGTGTACGTCATGCGTTGAGCGGACTGCTCATGTCTACCTATCTGTATCCGCTGATGCTGGATCCTCAGGAGATTATGATTCAGAGTGGTACTGATGAATGTCCGTTCTGCCATATGGATGATTCCATCAAGGTGATTCTGGAGGTTGATGCGGCAGTGGCTATCTATGATGCTAATCCGGTATCTCCGGGCCATGCTTTGATTGTGCCAAAGCGTCATGTGGCATCATACTTCGACCTTACTGATTATGAGCTTACAGCCATGAACCGCCTGCTGAAATACGTAAAGGTGGAGCTGGATGCTAAATATCATCCTGACGGTTATAACATCGGTGTTAATGTCAACGAGGAGGCAGGTCAGAGTATCTTCCACTGCCACATGCATGTCATTCCACGTTACAAGGGCGATATGGCTAACCCTAAGGGCGGTGTTCGTGGTGTTATTCCCGAGAAACAGAAGTATTAAACATACACCTATATTATATAAGGAGGTCTTTAGGACCTCCTTTTTTTTGTTCTTTTTGTTCGTTTTTCCCTATTTACGACAAATGTTTCTTTATTATGATACATTTTTTATACTTTGAAGTCAGTTAATTATAAAAAAAGTACTAATTTTGTCACCGAATTTAACCTTACATTATTAATTAAATACAATTGTAATGATCAACAAAAATCAATTAGCTATGGTGATGTTGCTGAGTGCCGCTCCTTGTATGGCATTTGCAGCTTCAAGCCATGAGGTAGCAGTTATCAATGCTATCCAGCAGAATGGTACTTGCAAGGGTATTGTTAAGGACAAGACAGGTGAGACCGTTATCGGTGCATCTGTTCTGGTCAAGGGCACTACCAATGGTACTATTACAGGTTTTGACGGTGACTTCACTCTTTCTGGCGTAAAGAACGGTGACGTTATCGTTGTTTCTTTTGTGGGTTACATGACTCAGGAAGTGGTTTGGAACGGACAGCCTCTGTCCATCACTCTGGAGGACGACTCTATGAACCTGGAGGAGGTTGTAGTAACCGCAATGGGTATTGAGCGTAAGGCAAAGTCTCTGACTTATGCTACCCAGAAATTGAACGGTGATGAGCTGACACGTAACAAGGAGACCAACTTGGTTAACTCACTGCAGGGTAAGACTGCCGGTGTTTCCATTACTCCTAACTCTTCAGGTGCCGGTGGTTCATCAAAGATTGTGATTCGTGGTAACAAGTCTGCTCAGGGTAACAACCAGCCTCTGATCGTTATCGACGGTATGCCTATGTCTAACCCTACCAAGTCACAGGTAGAGTCAGTATACGGTGGTCGTGACGGTGGTGATGCTTTGTCAAACCTGAACCCAGATGATATTGCAAGCATGAACGTACTGAAGGGTGCATCTGCTGCTGCACTTTACGGTTCTATGGCTGCCAACGGTGTGATTGTCATCACTACCAAGAAGGGCTCTATGGGTAAGGTTCGTGCTGATTTCTCTTCAAACGTAACTTTGGAATCTCCATTTGATGCTCCAAAGATTCAGACACGCTACGGTGCTGTAGTTAACCCTAACGGTTCATTGCAGAACAAGAGCTGGGGCGAGAAGATCACCAATGGCGTTAACGCTTCTAAGGACTTCTTCCGCACTGGTGCTACCTATATCAACTCTCTGTCTGTAAGCGGTGGTACTGAGAAGGTACAGAGCTATGCATCTTATGCTAACACTACCTCTAACGGTATCATGCCAACCAATACCTTCGGTCGTCATAACTTCATGGTTAAGCAGACCTACAAGATGCTGGATGACAAGTTGACTATTACTGCATCGGCTAACTTCATCGTTCAGAAGTCAAAGAACCGTCCACGTGGTGGTCAGTATAACAACCCATTGATCGGTACTTATACTTTCCCTGCAAACGGTAACTGGAAGGGCTACAAGGAAAACTACGAGGCATTTGATCCTGACCGCATGATCAATACCCAGCAGTGGTATACTTCTCTGGATGACTTCACCCAGAACCCATACTGGATCCTGTACCGTGAGCCTAACGTAGATACCCGTAACCGTACCATGGTTTCAGGTACCGCTAACTATAAGATCACTGACTTCCTGAACATCCAGGGCCGTTTGAACTACGATAAGAGTGCTGATGAGTTTGAGTGGAAGAAGTATGCTTCTACCTCTCAGGTATTGGCTAACGTAAACGGTGAGTATAGCGTTGATAAGACCGAGTATCGTCAGTTCTACGGTGACTTGCTGTTGAACTTCAACAAGGAGTTCGGTGATTTCTCAGTGAACGCTTCTTTGGGTACCAGCTTTACCGACAACTTGACCAAGAACTGGAACCTGGGTACCGGTGGTGACCGTTACATCTCTAACTACTTTGTAATCAACAACTCTACCAAGAACGGTTCTTCACAGTCTTTGAGCCGCAAGCGTCTGAACGCTGTATTTGCTACCGCTCAGTTCGGTTGGAAGGATATGCTGTATCTGGATGTAACCGGCCGTAACGACTGGTCATCTACCTTGGCATTCACTCCTAACGGTTCTTATTTCTACCCATCTGTAGGTTTGACCGCAGTGGTTAGCGATATGGTTAAGTTGCCTGAGGTATTCAACATCTTGAAGGCTCGTGGTTCTTACTCAATCGTAGGTAACGAGATGCCAGCATTCATTACCAACCCATTGCACAGCTTCTCTAACGGTTCTGTAAGCTTCAACACCAAGATGCCTTTCACCGACATGAAGCCTGAGAAGTTGCACTCATTGGAGTTCGGTATCGATGCTACCATGTTTGATAACCGTTTGGACTTTGATGTAACCTTCTATAAGACCAACAACAAGAACCAGTTCTTCGAGATGGGTGTTCCATCGGCAACCGGTTACTCTAGCTACTACTTCAATGCTGGTGATATCCAGAACACCGGTATCGAGTTCACCGCAGGATGGAACCAGAAGCTGAGCAAGAATCTGACCTGGAAGACCAGCTTCAACATGTCTTACAACAACAATAAGATCAAGGCTCTGGATAACCGTAAGGGCATTGACGAGAAGGATCGCCTGCAGTATGTATCATTCGATGGTCTGTATGGTACCAACATGAGAGTGTACGAGGGGGGTAAGTGTGGTGATGTTTACGACCAGATGTACAAGAAGGATGTTAAGACCGGTCGGATTATGGTAGACGGTGACGGTAAGATTCAGTACGAGAGTGACAAGCAGAAGAT